>CAZWMT010000006.1:0-137201 GCA_964635055.1 uncultured Microthrixaceae bacterium
GAACCGGATGCCGAAGGCGCTGCGACGAAGGAGCAGCCAGTGTTGGGAGCGGAGCGGAGCCGCCGCGCCGACGAACCGGATGGCGAAGCCGGCCCGACGAAGGAGGGCCCGGTGTCAGGTGAAGATGATCTCGCCGCCGGCGGCCATCTCGTAGAACTCGCCGACGGTGATGATCTCGCGGGCCTGCTCGATCAGGTCCTCGGCCTCGAGGCCGAAGAGGTCGACCGAGGCCTTGCAGGCGTAGAGGCCGGCACCGGTGTCGGCGATCATCTCGATGAACTCCGGGATGGACGGGATGTCGAGCGCGTCCATCTTGTGCTCCATGTAGTGGGTGAGCATGCTCGACACGCCGGGGATGGCCCCGGCCCACGTGGCCATGTGCAGACCGGGGTTGCCCACCGCGGCGATCTTGATGTGGTCGTGGCGCTTCTGGTGGATGGCGTCGAGGCCGAAGAAGGTGAAGAAGAGGTTGGCCTCGATGCCCTCGGCGCGGGCGCCGTTGGCCATGATCAGCCCGGGGTAGATCCCGTCGAGGGATCCCTTGGAGATGATGATCGAAACCTTCTCGATGGTGTCGCCCATGAGTGGGCCTCCTGTGGTCTGGTGAGTGGTGCGGTCGGGGTCAGATGCAGCCGCGGGGCTTGGGGATGCCGGCGATCTTGGCGGCCATCTTCGCCGGGCCCTTGGGGAACAGCTGGTAGAGCTCCTTCACGGACACGCCCGAGGTCTTGCCGAGCATGCGGACGGTCGGCCCGGTGCCCTTCTCGAAGTACTCCGCCCGCATGAAGTCGATGACCTTCCAGTGGTCCTCGGTGAGCTCGTCGATGCCGGCCTCCCGGGCCAGCTCGACCGCCATGTCCTTGGTCCACTCGTCGGGCTCGGTGAAGAACCCCTCGTCGTTCACGTCGACGGTGGCGCCGGCCAGGGTGCGGGTGGGCATGTCAGATCCTCCTGGTGTCGTTGGGGTGGTTCACGGGCTCGCTCATGGTTCCTTGCCGGCGGTCGGCATGTCGGCGCCGATACCGGGGATGTCGCGGCCGGGGAGCAGTGCGTGCCAGTAGAACCACTGGAACATCAGCTTCCCCAGGTGGTTCATGCGCGACTCCTTCAGCAGGGGCATGCCCACCGCGGCGGGGAAGTGGCCGGGCAGCGGCTCGGTCTCGTAGTTGAAGTCGATCAGCAGTGCCTTGTGGAACCCGGTCTCGATGAAGCAGTTGGCGTGGCCGTCGTAGCTGGCGTCGAGCTCCTCGCCGGCGAGGAAGCGCTTGACGTTCTCGACCAGCACCTCGCCCTCGAAGTGGGTCACCGAGCCGGCCTTGGATGCCGGCACGTTGGTGGCGTCGCCGATGGCGAAGATGTTGGGGGCCACCTTGGACTGGAGCGTGTGCTCGTCGGTGGGGACGAAGTTCAGCTCGTCGCCGAGCCCTGGCGAGCGACCCACGTAGTCGGCGCCGCTGTGCAGGGGGATCACCACCGCGAGGTCGAACGGCACCTCGCGCCCGTCGTAGGAGGTGAGCGTGCCGGCCTCGCCGTCCACCTCGCCGGTGTTGTACTCGGTGACCAGCTCGATGCCCTTCTCGCCGAGGAGGTCGCCGAGCGCCTGCGAGGCCACCGGCTTGGTGAAGGCCGCGTCGAGCGGCGTGACGTACACCAGCTCCACCGCGTCGCGGATGCCCCGCTCGCGGAAGTACCAGTCGGCCAGGAAGCAGAACTCGAGCGGGGCGACCGGGCACTTGATGGGCATGTCGACCACGTTCACCACGATGCGGCCCGAGCGGAACCCGGCGAGCGCCGACTCGAGCGCCGCCGCCCCCTCGGGTGTGTAGAACGTGAAGACCTTCTCCATCCAACCGGGGCCGTCGAGGCCTTCGGTCTCTCCCGGTGTCAGCACGGCGCCCGTGGCCACCACGAGCAGGTCGTAGTGCAGGTTCGAGCCGTCGGCGAGGTGCACCTGCTGGCCCTCGAGATCGACGTGGTCGATGGTGTCCTGGCGGTAGTCGATGCCGGCGTGCAGCTGGCGCCGACGCGAGCGCACGATGTCCTCGGGATGGGTGAGCCCGAAGGGCACGAACAGGAGCCCCGGTTGGTAGACGTGGGCGTCGTCCTGGTCGACGACGGTGATGTTCACGTCGTCGGGGAGCTCGCGGCGGAGGCGGTTGGCGCCGAGGGTGCCGCCCGTGCCACCCCCGAGGATCACGACATGTCTGGTCACGTCCCCAACAGTGGCGTACCGGTTTCCCACTCGCTAGGTCCGAAAGTCCCTACTCCCGGGGGTACTTCGGGCCGGGCCGATCAGGACAGGCTGAGGAACATCTTCTGGACGTCGTCGAGGTCGTAGCCCTCGGCCGCCGACCGCTCGGGGTCGCTGAGGCACCAGGTCAGGCCGGCGGTGATCAGCACGAACCCGGCCCGGTGGAGGGCCTTCGTGGCCGCCGACAGCTGTTGGGCGACCTCGCGGCAGTCGCGGCCCTCGGCCAGCATCTGCTGCACGCCGCGAAGCTGGCCCTCGGCCCGCCGCAGGCGCTTGGTGAGGTCGTCGACGGTCTCTGGGGGTAGCTCCACGGGGTCTCCTCTTGGGGGTGTGGTCGTGCTCGGTGAGGATACCCTAGGGAGTATGCACTTCACCCAGTACTACCTCGAGTGCCTGTCACAGGCGTCGTATCTGATCGGCGACGAGACCACCGGCCGGGCCGTGCTGGTGGATCCCCGGCGCGACATCCAGGAGTACCTGGACGACGCCGCCGCTGCGGGGCTGCGCATCGAGCTGATCATCGAGACCCACTTCCACGCCGACTTCCTGTCGGGGCACCTCGAGCTGGCACAGGCCACCGGTGCCGAGATCGGCTTCGGTGAGGTGGCGGCGGCCGACTTCCCGATCCGTCGCCTCCGCGACGGAGAGCGCATCAGCCTCGGTGACGTGACCCTCGAGGTCCGGGCGACCCCCGGGCACACGCCCGAGTCCATCAGCGTGGTGGTGTACGAGCACGCCGCCGACGAGCTGCCCTACGGCGTGCTCACCGGCGACACCCTCTTCATCGGTGACGTGGGCCGGCCCGACCTGCTGTCGTCGGTGGGGGTCTCGGCCGACGACCTGGGCCGGCGGCTCTACCGCTCGCTGCACGACAAGCTGCTCACCCTGCCCGACGTCACGCGCGTGTTCCCGGCCCACGGTGCCGGCTCGGCCTGTGGCAAGAACCTCTCCACCGAGACCGTGTCGACCATCGGTGAGCAACGCCAGACCAGTTACGCGCTGGCGCCCATGACCGAGGCCGAATTCGTGGCCGTGGTCACGGAGGGCCAGCCCACCGCCCCTGGCTACTTCGCCTTCGACGCCGGCCTCAACCGGCGCCAGCGCGAGCTGCTGGACGAGACCCTGCCCCCCGAGCCCTTGTCCCTGGACGAGGTGCTCGCCCGCCAGGCCGCCGGCGCCGTGGTCCTGGACACGCGTGACGCCAACGAGTTCTCGATCGGGCACCTCCGCGGGTCGCTCAACGTGGGCGCCGGCGGCCGGTTCGCCGAGTACGCGGGCAGCGTCGTCGATCACGACACGCCGATCATCCTGGTCACCGACCCGGGCGGTGAGCTGGAGGCCCGGGTCCGGCTGGCGCGGATCGGCTTCGACGGCGTGGTCGGCGCCCTGGCCGATCCGCTGGTTGCGTTCACCGCCCGGCCCGAGGCACTCGAGACGAGCACCCGGATGACTGCCGCCGACCTCGAGCGGCGTCTGGCGGCCGGCCCGGACCGGCCCACCGTGGTCGACGTGCGCAACCCCGGCGAGGTGCGGCTCGGCATGATCGACGGCGCCCGCCACATCCCGGTGGCCGACCTGCGCCGACGGCTCGCCGAGCTCGACCCGTCCCGGCCGACGGTCGTGTACTGCGCCGGCGGGTACCGATCGATCCTCGCCGCGAGCCTGTTGCGTGCGGCCGGGTTCGGCGACGTCTCCGACCTCCTGGGCGGCTACGGCGCGTGGACGGCGCACGCGTCCCGTGACGGGGCCGACGCGATCGCCGACCGGTGAGGGGCGTTCTCGCCTCGCCCCTCGGCTTCTTCATCGGGCTGTCGCTCGGCGCGCTGGGCGGCGGTGGCTCCATCCTGGCCGTGCCGGTCCTGGTGTACGTGGCCGGCGAGACCCCGCAGGCCGCCACCACCACCTCGCTGATCGTGGTGGGCCTGGCCGCGCTCGTGGGCATGGCCGACCACCACCGGGCCGGGCGGGTACGGGTGAAGGACGGCCTCATGTTCGGTCTGGCCGGCATCGGTGGCTCGTTCGCCGGGTCGGCGCTGAACCGCCAGCTCGACCCCGACGTCCTGCTGCTCGCCTTCTCGGCGCTGATCGTCGTCGCCGCCTGGCGGATGCTGACGGGCTGCCCCTCGTGCACCCGGGTGGGGGCCGAGGCCGTCGACCGTGAGGCGGCGACGCAGGCGGCCGACGGCGGTGGCGCCGCCGGCACCACGGTGGACGTCCACCTGCACGCCGACCTGGCCACGATCGTGAAGGTGGTCGGTGCCGGCACGGTGGTGGGCTTCTTCACCGGCCTGTTCGGGGTCGGCGGCGGGTTCGTGATCGTCCCGGCGCTCACCCTGCTGCTCGGCTTCACCATGCCCGAGGCGGTGGGCACCTCGCTGCTGATCATCGCCATCAACTGCACGACGGCGCTCACCGCCCGCCTCGGCCACGGTGGCGTGGACTGGGCCGTGACCATCCCGTTCGCGGTGTCGGCGCTGGCCGGGGTGCTGACCGGCACCCGCCTGGCCGACCGCCTGCCGGCCAAGACCATGCTGCGCTGGTTCGCCGCCCTGCTGGTGGCGGTCGCGGTCTACACCGCCACGAAGTCCCTGGTCGCCCTGCTGGCCTGACTCCTCCTCTGTCGGAGCGTGGTCGGCATCCGGTCCGCCCAGTTCGCCGCTCCGACCGCGCCACGTGACGACACGTCAGTCACGACACGTCAGGCACGACCCGTCGCCACGTGGCGGAGCGTTCGGCGGCGTCAGGTGGCGGAGCGGTCGGCGAGGGCGCGCACCCGCGTGGCCGTCTCACGCGTGGCGTCGCGCAGGTCGTCCACCAGTTGGCGGGCGTCGTCGCGCACCCCGTCACGGCTGGCCGACACCTGGGCCCGCATCTGCTCGAGGGAGTCCCGCGCGGTGTCGAGTGCGCCCTCGGCCCGTCCGATGGCGCTGTCGACCTGGGCGCGGGCGTCGCCGCCGATGGTGCCGGCCTGGTCGCGCAGCCGGCGGACCTGGTCGCGCGACGCGTCGACCAGGTCGGCCAAGGCGGCGCGGTAGGCGCTCCCGCTCGTGGCGGCCTCGGTCCGCAGGTCGGCGCCGATGGTGCGCAGCTCGGCCTCGAGCCGGTCGCCGGCCCGGCGAGCGTCACCCGCGGCCTCCTGCCACAGCTTGCCGGCGGCCTCGCCCAGGCGCTGGACGGCGGCGCTGAGCGCCTCGAAGTCCACGCGGGCCTGGTCGACGAAGGGGCCGAGCCGCTCGCGCACGTCGGCGGTCTGCTGCTCGAGCTGGGTGCCGAACCCGCGTAGGCGCTCGCCGAGGTCGTCGAGCCACTCGGTCATGGCCTCGCGGGTGGCGTCGCGGTCGAGCGACAGCGCGGCCGTCGCCTTCGCGGGGGTGGCCTTCGTGGTCGCCTTCTTCGCGGTGGCCTTCTTGGCCGGCGCCTTCTTGGCCGACGTCTTCTTCGCGGTGGCCTTCTTGGCCGGCGCCTTCTTGGTGGCCTTCTTGGCGGTCGGCGCCTTCGTGCTCTTCTTCGCTGCGGCCGCCTTCTTCTTGGTGGCCTTCTTGGCTGCTGTGTCGTCCGTTGCCATCGCCGTCGCCTCCTGGGTCCTCGCCCGTTCCGGGCCGTGACCGACCCGCACGTGCCATCATCGGCCACGAGTGGCCCCCTGGCCAGGGGCGAAGGTCCCGCCCGGCCGGGTCGCTCGGCCGGCCGTGGCCGGTGGTCGCGCCCTGCGGCGGCGTCTACCATCGCCCGGGACCGGCGTGCGCAGTCGAGGCCGAGGAGATCACCGATGTTCAAGAGGCGCAAGCACCGCGGGGCGGGCGAGGCGTCGGTCGCCGTGGCCGAGGCGCCACCGGCGTCGCCGGCGCCCCTCGCCCCGGATGGCGACCCGACCTGCCAGGCCCCGCACGTGATGCTGCGGTTCACCCCCGACGGGCGGGTGCTCGTGTGCTGTGCCAACGACCAGCACGCGCTGGGCGTGATCGGCACCGACTCGCTGCGCGAGATCTGGGACGGTGACGAGCGCAAGCGCATCGCCGACGCCCTCGACGCCCTCGACTACTCGTTGGGCTGCGACGAGTGCGGCGCCGAGCGGGCCATCGGCAATCGGGCGGGGAGCATCGAGGCGATGTGGGACCACTTCGCCGACAAGCCCGGCCCCCACGCCTGGCCACGGCGCATGGAGTTCGCGGTCTCGAACACCTGCAACCTCCAGTGCGTGCAGTGCAACGGCGACCGCTCGTCGGCCATCCGCTCGCAGCGCGAGCACCGCCCGCCGCTGGCGTCTCGCTACGACGACGCGTTCTTCGACGAGCTGCTCGAGTTCCTCCCCCACCTCGAGGTGGCCACGTTCGCCGGCGGCGAGCCCTTCCTGGCCCGGGAGACGCGGCGCATCTTCGACCTGCTGATCGACAACGGCTGGAAGCCCAAGGTGCAGGTGGTCACCAACACCACGATCTGGGACGACCGCGTCGAGCACTACCTCCGGGCGTTGGAGATGGACGTCACCGTGTCGATCGACGGCGCCACGCCCGAGACCTTCGAGGCCATCCGGGTCGGCGCCGACTACCACGAGTCGTGGGCCAACGTCGACCGGTTCGTCGAGATGACCCGCACGTACGGCGGCACCGTCACCGTCAACTTCTGCCTGATGCCCCAGAACTGGCACGAGTTCGGCGACCTGTTGCTGCGGGCCGATGCCCTCGACCTCCAGGTCGACGTCATCCCCGTCACGTTCCCGGCCCGGTTCAACATCGTCAACATGGCCGAGGACGAGCTCCGCCACGCCGTGGCCACCCTCGACGCCCAGGACGCCGAGATCCGGGACCAGCTCCGACGCAACCGTCCGGTGTGGGACACCAAGCTGGCGTTGCTGCGCCGCCAACTCGACCTCCTGCAGGCGGGCGAGCTGCCGGTCACCATCGGGCCACGCGCCAAGGCGCCGGCGTCCGACGAGGTGGTCGAGTCGCTGCGGGCCGAGCTCAGGGCGTGGGCCGATCAGGATCCGATCGTCATCCGGATCGTCGACGGCCTGGTCGAGCAGGTGGACGCACCGGGCTGGGCGGCGCCGCTCGACCCCTCGCGTTGGATCGGCTGGTCGAACGAGGTGCTCATGGCCGACATGGTCGACCGCCTCGGGCGTTTCCGCGACTTCGAGATCGGGGTGGGCGACGACGGTGTGCAGCGGGCCTCCTACTGGATCGACTTCGGCGGTGAGCGGGTCCCGTTCCGGTCGTTCATCGCGGACGGCTACCTGCTCGGTGCCTGCCCGGTCGCCCTCGACCAACTCGCCGGCTCGCATCCCTGACCCGGGCCTCGCCCCTGGCGCCGGGCCCCCCGGGGCCGAACAGGCCGTGCGCTAGCCTCCTGCGGTGCTCACGCCACTGAAGCGGTACATCAAGCGCACCGCACGGCCGCTGATCGCGAGCGTCGCGCAGCAGGTCTGGGCGGAGAACGCCGACGAGACGGTGGGAGCGCACGTCGACAGCCGGTTGCACGACGCCCTCGCCGGCGAGGTGGTGCCCCTCGTCGACCAGCGGGTGGCGCGGGCGCCGATGTACACCGCCCGCAACGTCCCGATCGAGCCCGACGCCGACGACATCGCGGTGCCGATGGGGCGCCGCGAGCCCGGCGCCGGGCTCCCGATCCCGCCCCGCGAGATGTGGCAGATCGACGTGCCCGACGACGCCGAGTACCTCGCCACGGGCCTCGAGCACCTCGGGCGGATGACCGACATCCTCGCCGTCAACGGCGCTCCGCGCGAGGCCTGGGGGCCCGTGCTCGAGATCGGGGTGGGCTCGGGACGTCTCCTGCGCCATCTCGAGGATCACGCCGCCCACCACGAGGTGTGGGGCGTCGACGTCGACGAGGCCGGCGTCAACTGGCTGAGCGAGAACCTGTCCCCACCGTTCCGGTTCGCACCCTGCTCGTCCGAGCCCCACCTGCCCTTCGACGACCGGTCGTTCGGGCTGGTCTACGCCGGATCCGTCTTCACCCACATCGCCGAGCTCATCGACGCGTGGGTGCTCGAGTTGCGCCGGGTCACCCGTCCCGGTGGGTGGTTGTTCATCACCTTCCAGGACCAGCACTGGGTCGACCAGATCCGGGCCCTGGACGACGACCACTGGATCGGCCACCGCCTCGAGGCCGGCCGCCCCCTGGTGGACCGCCTCGGGGTCGACGCGTGGATGGTGTCGCTCGGGCGGGCCAACACGGGGGCCATGGTGCTGCACGACCGCGACTCCCTGGTGCGGCGCTGGGGTCGATTCTTCGAGGTCGTGGCCGTCGAGAGCGAGGCACGCTCGCTGCAGAGCGGCATCGTGTTGCGCCGTCACCCCTGACCGGACGGTCGACGGTCGGCGATGGCCTGCGTATCGTGAGCGCGGTGGAGGGCCCTACATGACGCGTGTTCGAGACATCCGCGTCCGGCTGCGGTCGGGGCGTCCCGGCCGGTCGGGGCAGGCGGGAACAGGACCGGTCGCGGGCGCCGTCGCCGCTCCCGGGACGTCGTCGCCGCCGTACTCGGCGTGCTACGCGCCGTCGGTCCAGCTGTTCTTCCAGCCCAGCGGCGACGTGCGGGCGTGCTGCCACAACTTCAACCACTCGCTCGGCAACGTGGGCACCCAGCGCCTGCGCGACATCTGGGACGGCGCCGCCGCGGACGCGCTCCGCTCGGCCCTCGCCGCCGACGACTACTCGCTCGGGTGTCGTGGCTGCGAGAACCAGGTGCGCCTCGAGGGCCGTCCCGGCTCGGCGCCGGAGCGCTTCGACCCGTGGGCCGGGCACCTGACGCCCGATCCCGCCTCACGGCGGTGGCCCCGGGTGATGGAGTTCAACCTCAGCAACGCCTGCAACCTCCAGTGCATCCAGTGCAACGGCGACCTGTCGTCGTCGATCCGCACCCATCGCGAGGGCCGAGCGCCTCTTCCCAAGGTGTACGACGACCAGTTCTTCGCCGACCTGGCCGAGTTCCTGCCGCACCTCGACCGGGTGCAGTTCGCCGGCGGGGAGCCCTTCCTCGCCTCGGAGAACTACCGGGTGTGGGACCTGATGGCCGAGGTCGCGCCCGGGTTGCCCACCACCGTGGTCACGAACGCCACGCAGTGGAACAAGCGGGTGCAGGACGTGCTCGAGCGGGTGCCCCTGGGGTTCTGCTTCTCGGTCGACGGCATCACCAAGGCCACCTACGAGGCCATCCGGATCGACGCCGACTTCGACGAGGTGCTGGTCAACCTCGACCGCTTCTGCGCCTACGCGAGGGACGCCGGCACCTCGGTGGCGATGAACCACTGCCTGATGGTGCAGAACTACCACGAGTTCGGCGACCTGCTCCTCTGGGCCGAGGAGCGGTCGATCCCCGTGAACGTGTCGGTGGTGCGCCAACCCGGGCACTGCAGCATCGCCCGCCTCTCCACCGAGGAGATGCAGGGGGTCCGGGCCTCGCTCGAGGCCCAGGACGCGTGGGTCCGCCCCCAGCTCGAGTTGAACGCGGCCATCTGGGACACCGAGTTGGCGAGGATCCGTCACTGGGCCGAGAGCGGCTCGGGCGAGGAGGGCCCCGACTCCGAGTTCGGCGGGTCGGCGTTCAACGTCATGTCGTTCTACCGGGCCGGGTCCGGGCCGTACGACGACCGGGCCGCGAAGGCCGAGCTGCTGGCCTTCGCCGAGGACGGGGTGGTGCACGAGATCACCGTCGGCCCCGACGACCGGGTGCTGTCGTGCTCACCGGGCCTCCGCGACCTGCTGGGCGACGCGGCCATGGGCCTGGTGGGGGAGTCGGTCCACGGTCTGCCGGGCCTGTCCACGGCCCGGTTCGGCACCATGTTGCGCTACGACGTCCTGGCCGAGGACGACGACCGCATCGATGCCCAGGTCACCTACCGGCGGGCCGAGTTCCGCCTCACCACGGTGGCGATGCGCAACGAGAGCGGGTGGGCCGACGAGGCCAAGATCGTGATCGCCACCCGGCGGGTCGACGCGGCACCCGAGCCGGCCGACACCCCGGCCTGACCGCAGGCCGTCCACCGGCTGGGCCCCGACCGGATGGGCCGTGGGCCCACCGATCCCGCGCACCGGCCGGCTCAGTGGCGGGTGGCCTCCAGGAGGAGGCGGCGCTCGCTCGAGGCCAGCACCCGGCGGGTGGCGGCGGCCGCGTCGGGGGTGACCGACACCGAGGTGATGCCGAAGCGCACCAGGTGCTCGGCGAAGGCGGGGTTGTTGGACGGCGCCTGCCCGCACAGCGAGCTGGTCAGGCCGTTGTCGCGGGCGGCGGTGATGATGGCTTCGATGGCGGCCAGCACCGCGGCGTCGGCGGCGTCGAACAGCTCGGCGCAGATCTCCGAGTCGCGGTCCACGCCGAGCACCAGCTGGGTGAGGTCGTTCGAGCCGATCGACACGCCGTCGATGCCCGCGGCGGCGTAGTCGGCGATGCGGTACACCACCGACGGCACCTCGGCCATCACCCAGCGGAGCAGTCCCCGCTGGTGGCCGAGGGGGCTGGCGTCGACCAGCTCGAGGCAGGCCTCGAGCTCCCACAGCGTGCGCACGAACGGGAGCATCAGGTGGAGGTTGGGCGTCTCCTCGCGCACCCGGGCCAGCACGTCGAGCTCCATGGCGAACACGTCGGGCTCGCGCACGTAGCGGTAGCAGCCGCGGTACCCGATCATCGGGTTGTTCTCCTCGGGCTCGAACTCGGCGCCGCCCTCGAGGCCACGGAACTCGTTGGTGCGGAAGTCCATGGCGCGGTACACGACCGGCCGGGGGGCGAAGGCCCGGGTCACCCGGGCCAGCGAGGTGGCCATGGCGTCCACGAAGTCCTGGCGGCGACCGTCGGCCAGCAGCTTCTTCGGGTGCATGCCGCCCAGGGCGTCGGTGATCATGAACTCCGCCCGCAGCAGCCCCACCCCGTCCACCGCCATCGCGGCCGCCTCCTCGGCCCGGTCGGCCATGGCCAGGTTCACGTACAGCCGGGTGGCCAGCGGCTCGTCGGGCCGAGGGGCGCTGAGCGCGGCGGCAGCGGCCGCGGGCACGATGCCGGCCGCCGGCGCGGCCTGGGTCAGGGCGGCGGTGGCGTCGCCGGCGCGCACCTCGCCCTTGGCCCCGTCGACGGTGATCAGCTCACCGTCGCGCAGCACGGTGGTGGCATTGCGGGCCCCGACGATCGCGGGTACGCGCAGCTCGCGGCTCACGATGGCGGCGTGGCAGGTCATCCCCCCGCCGTCGGTCACCAGGCCCCCGGCCCGGCGCATGGTGGGCACCCAGTCGGGGTTGGTCATGGGGGCGACCAGGATCTCGCCGTCCTGCAGCAGGTGACCGTCCTTCACCGACGACAGCACGCGGGCCCGTCCCGCCGCGATGCCGGGCGCGGCGGCCAGCCCTCGGACGATCACACCCGAGCCGCCGGCGCCCACCGCGTCGCCCGCCGTGTCGCCGCTCGCGTCGTCGGAGAGCGTGGTGATGGGTCGGGACTGCACCAAGCGGATGTCGCCCGAGGGCGTCACCACCCACTCGGTGTCCTGGGGTGAGCCGTAGTGCTCCTCGACGGACCGGCCCAACCGCGCGATGGCCACCACCTGGTCGTCGGTGAGCACCCGCCGCGTCCGCTCGTCGCCGGACAGGGTGACGGTCTGGTCGCGCCCGTCGGGCCCGCGCACGATCTTGTGGGTCTTGATGCCGGTGTGGGCGTGGCGGACGTGCAGGGTGTCCTTGGCGACGAAGTAGCAGTCGGGCTCGACCTGGCCGCCCACCACCACCTCGCCCTGGCCCGGGGCGCCCTCGATCACCAGGGTGGAGCGGTCGCCGTCGGCCGGGTTGGCGGTGAACATCACCCCCGAGGCCACGGCCTCGGCCATCTCCTGCACCACCACCGCGATCTGGGGCTCGTCGTCGAGGCGCTGGCCGGCCCGGTAGGCGAGCACCCGCGGGCTGAACGCCGAGGCCCAGCAGTCGACGATGGCCTCGACGAGGGCGTCGGCGCCGCTGATGTTGGTGAACGTCTCGTTCATCCCTGCGAACGACGTGCCGGCGGTGTCCTCGGCGGTGGCGGACGAGCGCACGGCCACCGCCACGTCGTCGCCGAGCCCGGCGTAGGCGCCGAGCACCTCGGGTCGCAGGGCGTCCGGGAGCCCGGCGCCGTGCACCAGGGCGCGGCAGCGCTCGGCCAGCGCGTCGAGCGCGTCGGGGTCGAGCCCGGCGGCGGTGCCGACCAGGTCGGCCAGCTCGCCCCGCACCCCGCCGGCGTCCATCGCGTCGAGGTAGGCGGCGGCGGTCACCACGAAGCCCGGGGGCACCGGGAAACCGGCGGCCACCAACTCACCGAGGTTGGCGCCCTTGCCGCCGGCGAGCGGCACCGACGTGCGGTCGAGGTCGGCGAGCGACACGACGTGGGGGATCGACTCATCGGCCATGGAAGTGCCTCCTGGGGTGCGGGGCGGGTGGGGGAGGTGGCGGGGGCAGTGGCTGCGCGGAGGGGGGCTCGGCCAGCAGGTGCTGGATGTCCTCGAGGTGCAACAGACCGACCACCTGGGTGCCCTGCACCACGGTGAGGGTGTGGTGCGGCGCGTGCTGCAGCAGGTCGAGCACCTCGTCGTCCACGGCATCATCGACCGACACCGCGGGTGGTGACGGGCCGAGCACGTCGCCCACACGCGCCGGGCCCGGGCTGGACCGCAGCCCGACTGCCGTGATCATCCCGCGGTAGTCGCCCTGGTGGACGACGGGGTAGATCCGCTGCGCGGTCTGCCGGAGCAGCGGGAGCACGTCGCCGACCGCGACATCGGCCGGCAGCACCACCGGCCCGGGGAGCATCAGGTCGCCCACCGTGCGGCCCGCGAGGCGCTGGTGCAGCACCGTCACGGCCTCCTCCGCCGAGGCGCCGAGGTAGATGAACGCGGCGATGAGGATCAGCCAGAGGTTGAACAGCACCCCGACCACAGCCAGCACCGCGGCCATGATGCGGCCGAGCCGCGCCGCCTGGTGGGTGGCCTGCTCCAGGTCGAGCCGAGTCTCCAGGAGCGATCGGAACACCCGACCGCCGTCGAGGGGGAACGCCGGCAGGAGGTTGAAGCCGCCGAGCAGCAGGTTGAACCAGAACAGCCGGGTGGGGAGGGGGCCGACCACGAGGGCGGCGGGGAGCAGCGGATCGCCCCGGGTGACGCTGACCGCCGCGGCCAGCACCGCCAGCCCGAGGCTGGCGAGCGGTCCCACCACGGCGATGGCGAACTCGTCGGCCGGCGTGTCGGGGAGGCGCTCCATCCGGCTCACCCCGCCGATCGGGAGCAGGAGGATCTCGTCGACGGCCACACCCCGCCGCCGGGCCACGGCGCAGTGCGCCAGTTCGTGCACGAGCACGCACATGAACACCAGGACGAGCCACAGCACCGCCGCCGGTGCGCCACCCTCGACCTGACTCGAGGTGGCCAGGACCAGCGCGAGGAGGATCGCGAAGGTGACGTGCACCCGCACGTCGATCCCACCCACGTGGCCGAGCGACAGCGACCACCGCGACTTCTCGGGGACGGATCGCCGTCGGGGGGAGGCCCCCGAGGGGGCATCGGCGCTGGTCATGGCCGGCGGTGCACCAGCACCGGGCAGTGGGCGTGGCCGACCACGTGGCCGCTCACCGAGCCCAGCACGGCCCGCTGCAGCGCGGACCGCCCGTGGCTGCCCACCACCACCAGGTCGGCAGGGAGCGCGGCGGCGAGCCGGCAGATGGTGGGGCCCGGCTCGCCGGCCTCGATGCGCACCTCCCCGGTGATGGCCAGTTCCTCCGCGAGGTCGAGGGCGTGTTGCTCGGCCACCCGGCGCTCGGCGGACAGCGCGGCGTCGTCGACCACGGGAGGGTCGAGCCGGGTGAGTGGGTCGTGGGCGCGGGCGTGGGGCGACACCACGGTGACCAGCTCCCACCGGTGGTCGAGACCGAGCAGGCCCGCAGCCCAACGCATCGCGTCGTCGCCGAGCGATGTGCCGTCCACCGCCGCCAGGATCGTTGCCACGACGTCTCTCCTCTGGAGTGGCCCGGTGGCCGCCCCCTCCAGCGTGACTCAACCGCGCCCTGGCGCGACGGGCAAGGGGACAAGGTCCCTTCGGTCGGGTCCCGTGACGCGAGTCGATGAAACGGGTCGATCGGCCCTGGCTCCGGGCCGCGTGGGCGGAGCGACAATGGGGCTCGTGCCGCGCGTCGACCCCCCGGAGAGCGACCGACGCGCTCCCGAGGGCCTCAGCGCCGACGAGGTGGCCCGCCGGCAGGCCGCCGGTGGGCCGAACGCGCTTCCGCCGCCCCGCACCACGCCGGCGTGGCGCAAGCTCCTGGCGGAGTTCGTCAACCTCTTCGCGGTCATGTTGTGGGTGGCGGGCGGGCTCGCGCTCATCGGCGGTCTGGCGCCGCTGGGGCTCGCGATCTTCGCGGTCGTCATCTTGAACGGGGTGTTCGCGTACGGCCAGGAGTACCGGGCCGAGAAGGCGGCGGCGAGCCTCCGCGACCTCTTGCCCCGCCGGGCCACCGTGATCCGTGACGGGCGGTACGTCGACGTGGATGCCCGCGAGCTGGTCGTGGGCGACACGCTGCTGCTCGAGCCCGGGGACCGGATCTCGGCGGACCTGACGCTCCACGGCGCCCACGGGATCCTCGTGAACACCTCCACGCTCACCGGCGAGAGCGTGCCCACCGCAGCGGCTGACGGCGAGCCGCTCTACGCGGGCACGTTCCTCGTGGAGGGCACCGGGTTCGCCACGGTGACCGCGATCGGGGCCGACACCCGGCTGGCGTCGATCGCCCGCCTCACCACCGAGGCGTCCCGGCCGACGACACCGTTGCACCGGGAGATCCAGCGGGTCGTGCGGACGCTGGCCACCATCGCCGTGTCGCTGGGCTCGGTGTTCTTCATCCTGTCGCTGCTGCTGGGCCAGCCGGCCAGCGACGGCTTCCTGTTCGCCATCGGGGTCACCGTCGCAGTGGTGCCGTGCGGGCTGCTGCCCACCGTGACGCTGTCGCTGGCCGTGGGTGCACAGCGCATGGCCGCCCGTCACGCGTTGGTGCGCCGGCTCGAGTCGGTGGAGACCCTCGGGTCGACCACGTTCATCTGCTCCGACAAGACCGGCACGCTGACCCGCAACGAGATGCAGGTCGTGGCGGTCTGGACCCCGGCGGGGATCGTCGGCATCGACGGCGAGGGCTACGAGCCCGTGGGCGTGGTCCGCGACGCCGGCCCCGCCAGCCGGGCCGCAGCCACCGATGCGGCGCGGGCGGTCGTCGCCTGCTCGACCGGGTACGCGGTGCAGCGCGACGGCGCGTGGACCACCCAGGGGGATCCCATGGAGGTCGCCCTCGACGTGCTCGCCCGGCGACTGGGCATCGACACCGACGCCATGCGGGAGGTGGTGGCCGACCGGATCTTCCCGTTCGACCCCCGCCGGCGACGCATGTCGGTGGTCCGCGACGGTTGGGTGTTGGTGAAAGGCGCGCCCGATGCCGTGCTGCCCCGCTGCCTGAGGTCCGACGGTGCCGCGGCGGCACTCGAGGAGCTGTCATCGAGAGGCCTGCGGGTGATCGCCGTGGCCCGGAGAGTGGACAACGGCCCCGTCGATGCCGACGCGGCCGAGCGCGACCTCGAGCTGCTCGCCCTCACCGCCCTGGAGGATCCGCCGCGGGCGGGCGCCGCCCACGCCCTCGCCGCCTGTCGCCGCGCCGGCATCGCGGTGGCCATGGTGACCGGCGACCATCCGGCCACGGCGCGGGCCATCGCCGACGAGGTGGGCCTGCGGCGGCCCCACGACCCGGTCATCACCGGCGCCGACCTGCCCACCGACGAGGCCGTGCTGGGCGCGCTCATCGACCACGACGGCATCGTCATCAGCCGGGTGTCGCCGGAGGACAAGCTGCGCATCGCCAGCGCCCTGCGGGCCCGCGGCCACGTGGTGGCCATGACCGGCGACGGCGTGAACGACGGCCCGGCGCTGCAGGAGGCCGACATCGGGGTGGCCATGGGGCGGTCGGGAACCGACGTGGCCCGCGACGCGGCCGACCTGGTGCTGCTCGACGACGACTTCGCCACCATCGTCGCCGCGGTGGAGCAGGGACGGGCGACGTTCGCCAACATGCGCCGGTTTCTCACGTACCACCTCACCGACAACGTGGCCGAGCTCACCCCGTTCGTGGTCTGGGCGCTGTCGGGCGGGCGCTTCCCCCTGGCCATCGGGGTGCTGCAGGTACTGGCCCTCGACGTGGGCACCGACACCCTGCCTGCGGTGGCCCTCGGTGGCGAGCCGCCCACCCCGGGGGTGCTCGACCGCCCGCCGTCCGAGGGCCGGCTCATCAACTCCACCGTGGCGTTCCGCGCCTTCGGCGTGCTGGGCCCCACCGAGGCGCTGATGTCGATGATCGCGTTCGTGACCGTGTTCGTCGCCTGCGGGTGGTCGCCCGGGCAGCCCTTCCCGGAGGGCCACGTGCTCGACATGGCGTCGGGGGCGGCCTTCACCTCGGTGGTCGTGGGTCAGATGGCCAACGCGTTCGCGTGCCGGAGCACCACCAAGTGGCCAGGCCGCCTGGGGTGGGCCAGCAACCGGCTCCTCCTGTGGGCCGTGGGGTTCGAGGTCTTGTTGGCCACCGCCTTCATCGGCTTCGCGCCGCTTGCCGGCCTCCTGGGTCAGGCGCCGCCACCGGCGGCGGGCTGGGTGGTGGTGGCGCTCTCCGCCCCGGCGGTGCTGCTGGCGGACACCCTGTCGAAGGCGGCCCGGCGCCGACGGTCGCGCCGCCGCCGTCACGGGCTCACCGAGGGGCTGTCGGATGGCCTTGTGCCCCTGCTCGATGGGTGAGACTGGGCCGATGGTGTCCGTGGCCGGGTTCGAGGCGGTGATCTTCGACACCGACGGCGTGATCACCGACACCGCCGTGGTGCACGCCGCGGCGTGGAAGCAGCTGTTCGACGAGTTCCTCGCCCGACGGTCCGAAGGTGGCGGCGGCGGGTACGCGCCCTTCGACCCGGTGGGCGAGTACCTGGCGCTGGTCGACGGCAAACCCCGCTACGACGGTGTGCGCAGCTTTCTGGCGGCGCGGGGGATCACCCTCGAGGACGGGCGAACCGACGACGAGGCGGGCGACGCCACCGTGTGTGCGCTGGGCAACGCCAAGGACCGCTACTTCCACGAGCGCCTCGCGGTCGACGGGGTCCGGCGGTTCGCCGACACCGTGGGCCTGCTCGACCGCCTCGAGGCCAGGGGCCGCCGGACCGCAGCCGTCTCGGCCAGCCGCAACGCTCGGGAGGTGCTCCGGGCCGCCGGGCTGCTCGACCGGTTCGCGGTCGTCGTCGACGGGGTCGACAGCGACCGGCTGGGCCTGGCCGGCAAGCCGGACCCGGCGCTGTTCCTCGCCGCGGCAGGACGCCTCGGTGTCGAGCCGGCAAGGTCGGTGGTGGTGGAGGACGCGGTGGCCGGGGTGGCGGCGGGCCGCCGCGGAGCGTTCGGCCTGGTCGTGGGGGTCGATCGGGTGGGTCAGGGGCGGGCGCTGCGCGACGCCGGCGCCGATGTCGTGGTGCACGATCTCGACGAGGTGGTGGCGTGAGCGACGAGGTTGGTGACGTGAGCAACGAGGTGTCGGGCGTGAGCGGTGAGGACACGACGGTGGGGACGCCGGGAGCGACCGCGTCCTCCGGGCCCTGGTGCCTGCGCTACGAGGGCTTCGACCTCGCCGAGGTCGGCCACCGCGAGGCGCTGACCACCCTGGCCAACGGGTACTGGTCCGTGCGAGGTGCGGCCCCCGAGTCGGTGGCCGACGCGGTCAACTACCCCGGCACCTACGTGGCCGGTTGCTACAACCGCCTCACCGACGACGTCCAGGGCCGCACCGTCACCAACGAGAGCCTGGTCAACCTGCCCAACTGGCTGCTGTTGCAGTTCCGGGTGGCCGATGGCGACTGGTTCGACGCCGCCTCCGCCGAGCTGCTCGACCATGTGGTCACGCTCGACCTGCGCCAGGCGGTGCTCGCTCGCCACCTCCGCTTCCGCGACGGCGCCGGCAGGGTCACACGGGTGGACCAACGTCGTCTCGTGCACCTCGGCGCGCCCCACGTGGCGGGCCTGGGAACGACCTTCACCGCCGAGAACTGGTCGGGGCCGGTGCTGGTGCGGTCGGCCATCGACGGCAGGGTGCGCAACGAGAACGTCGAGCGGTACCGGTCGCTGTCGTCCGAGCACCTGGAGGCGCTGCTCGAGGACGAGGTCGACCACGAGACCCTCCTGTTGCAGGTCGAGACCATCCAGTCGAAGGTCCGGGTGGCGCTGGCGGCCCGGACACGGGTCTTCGACGGGCGGTTCTCGGACGGAGCCCCTGCCGTGAACAGCCACGCCCGGCGGCTCCTGCGCCAGCCGGGCTACATCGCCCACGAGTTGCTCATCGACCTGGAGGAGGGCGCCCCGCGGCGGGTGGAGAAGGTGGTGACGCTGTTCACGAGCCGTGACCACGCGGTCACCGAGACCGCGGTGGACGCGGTGCGGGCGGTGGCCGTCACCGACGATCTCGACGAGCTCCTCGCCAGCCACGTCGTGCACTGGGAGCACGTGTGGCAGCGGGCCGACATCGACGTCGACATCGACGACGGGGACCTCCAGCCCCCTCCCGAGGTGGCGCTGCGGGTCAACCTGTTCCACCTCCTGCAGACCGTCACCAAGAACACCGCCGACCTCGACGCGGGCGTTCCCGCCCGCGGGTTGCACGGCGAGGCCTACCGGGGCCACATCTTCTGGGACGAGCTGTTCGTGTTCCCGTACCTCAACCTGCGCTTCCCGAAGCTGACGCGAGGCCTGCTGCTGTACCGCTACCGGCGCCTGCCCGAGGCCCGCCGGGCGGCGCTCGAGGCCGGCTTCCGCGGGGCGATGTTCCCGTGGCAGAGCGCCAGCAACGGGGAGGAGGAGACCCAGACCTGGCACCTCAACCCGGTGTCGGGACGCTGGCTACCCGACGCCTCCCACCTGCAGCGCCACGTCAACATCGCCATCGCCTACAACGTCTGGCAGTTCTACGACGCCACCTGCAACCAGGAGTTCCTCTCCTTCTACGGCGCCGAGCTGATCTTCGAGATCGCTCGCTTCTGGGCCAGTGCTGTCACCCTCGATCCCGACGACGGGCGCTACGACCTCGACGGCGTGGTCGGCCCGGACGAGTACCACGAGGCGTACCCGGGCGCCGACCGGCCAGGCCTGCGCAACAACGCCTACACCAACATCATGGCGGCGTGGGTGCTGGCACGGGCCCTCGACGTGGTCGGGGCCCTCACCGAGCATCGCAGCCGTGAGCTCTTCGAGAAGCTGCGGATCGACGACGGCGAGCTGGCCCACTGGGACGAGATCAGCCGGCGGTTGCGGGTGCCGTTCCACGACGGCGTGATCAGCCAGTTCGAGGGCTACGGCGACCTGGCCGAGCTCGACTGGGAGGGGTACCGACGGCGCTACGGCGACATCCGCCGCCTCGACCGGGTGCTCGAGGCGGAGGGCGACAGCACCAACAACTACCGCCTGTCGAAACAGGCCGACGTCCTGATGCTGCTCTACCTGCTGTCCCCGGACGAGGTGCGGTCCCTGCTCGAACGGCTGGGGTACGCGGTCGACGACGACACCCTCACGGCGACGGTCGACTACTACCTGGCCCGTACGGCGCACGGGTCGAGCCTGAGCGCGGTGGTGCACTCGTGGCTGATGGTGCGATCCGGCCGCGAGCCGGCCTGGCCGTTGTTCGAGGCGGCGCTGTCGAGCGACCACGACGTGGCCGACCGTGGCACCACCCGCGAAGGCATCCACCTGGGGGCCATGGCCGGCACCATCGATCTGGTGCAGCGCGGGTTCGGGGGCGTCTCCACGCGCGACGGCGTGCTGTGGATCGAGCCCGCCCTGCCTCCCGAGATCAGCCGGCTCCGCTTCAACGTCGGCTACCGGAGCCGCTCGGTGACCGTCGAGATCGTCGACGGCCGGTGCACGGTCTCGGCCCACCCCAACGTGGGCGACATCACCGTCGGGATGGACGGCGAGGTGGTGACGCTGGCGCCGTGCGAGGAGCGCAGCTTCACCGTTCCTCGCCGCCGGCCGTCGGCACCCGACTGATCCGCACGTCGCGGGGCGACACTGCGGCCATGTCCTTGGTTCCCGGGCCGACCGGCCTGCCCGTCGAGGAGTGCCTCCCCGCGGTGCGGGCGGCGCTCGCCGACCCCGGCGTGGTGGTGCTGCAGGCGGCGCCCGGTGCCGGCAAGTCGACGGTGGTGCCGCTGCGCCTGCTGGACGAGCCCTGGCTCGACGGTCGCATCGTGATGCTGGAGCCGCGCCGGCTGGCCACGCGGGCCACCGCGAGGCGCATGGCCCGGTCGCTGGGCGAGGACGTCGGCCAGACCGTCGGCTACCGCACCCGGGACGAGCGGCGGACCGGTCCCGACGGGCGGATCGAGGTGGTGACCGAGGGCATCCTGACCCGGCGCCTCCAGCGCGACCCCACCCTCCCGGGCACCAGCCTGGTGATCTTCGACGAGGTGCACGAGCGCAACCTCGCATCCGACCTCGCCCTCGCGTTCGCCCTGGACGCCCGCGGCGGACTGCGACCCGACCTGCGGCTGCTGGCCATGTCCGCCACCCTCGACGGTGCCCGGTTGGCGGGCCTGATGGGGGGTCGGGAAACGCCGGCGCCGGTGGTGACGAGCGCGGGCCGAGCCTTCCCGGTCGAGGTGCGATGGCGTCCGCGGGATCGCCGGGAGCGTCTCGCCGACGCGGTCGTGGCTGCGGTGGTGGCGTCCCTGCACACCGACGACGGCGACGTGCTGGTGTTCCTCCCGGGGGCGCGTGAGATCCGCTGGGTGGCCGACGGGCTGGCCGGCCGCGTGGACCGCGCCGACCGCGTCGACGTCCGACCCCTCTACGGCGCCCTCACCGTCGCCGAGCAGGACCTGGCCCTCTCGCCGTCGCCCCCCGGCCGGCGGCGGGTCGTGCTGGCCACCGACATCGCCGAGACGTCGCTCACCGTCGAGGGGGTGCGGGTCGTGGTCGACGCGGGCGAACGGCGCCGACCCCGATTCGACCGGCGCAGTGGGCTCACCCGGCTGGTCACCGGCGCGGCGTCGAAGGCCTCGGCCGTCCAGCGGTCGGGTCGCGCCGGCCGCACCGCGCCGGGGATCGCCTACCGGTTGTGGTCGGAGGCCGAGCACTCGGCGCGTCCGGCCTTCGCGGTGCCCGAGATCCGGGAGGACGATCTCGTCGGGCTCGCGCTCGAGGTGGCGGTGTGGGGAGCGCAGGCCGAGTCCCTCGACTTCCTCGACCCGCCGCCGCCCGACCGGCTGGCCGAGGCCGCGCTGCTGTTGCGTCGCCTCGGGGCGCTCGACGGAGACGGGCGCCCGACGGCGGTCGGCCGGGCCATGGTGGACCTGCCGGTCCATCCCCGCCTGGCCCACATGATCCTGGAGACTCGGCGGGCGGGCACCGGCGGGGTGGCCTGCGCGCTCGCCGCGCTGCTCGAGGAGCGCGACGTGCTGCGCGGTCGCCCCGGTGAGCTGTCCGCCGATGTCGGTGAGCGGGCGCGGCTGATCGTCGACCCGTCGGCCGGGCACCCGCGGGCCGATCGCGCTGCGCTGGCCACGGTGCGCCGCCGGGCCCGGCAGTTGGCCGATCGAGCGGGGACGGCGTTGGCCGCCGGTGACCCCGACGAGTGCGGCGCGGTGCTGGCGCTCGCCTACCCCGACCGTCTGGCCCAGGCGCGCGGCGGCCGGTTCCGGCTGCGCGGCGGTCGAGGTGTCGCGTTGGGGCCGAACGACCCGTTGACCGGTGCCGGCTTCCTGGTTGTCGCGGAGCTCGGTGGCGGGCCGACGGGCCGCGACGACGATGGCCTACGGCTGGCCGCGGCGGTGGACGAGGAGGTGGTCGAACGGGTGGCAGGCCACGAGGTGGTCGAGCACCGGGAGGTGCTGTGGAACGAGGCGCGTGACGACCTGGAGCTACGCACCGAGCGGCGGCTGGATGCGCTGGTGCTCTCGTCCGCATCGAGTCGGCCGGAGCCCGGCCCCGAGGCGGCCGCCGCGCTGGTCGATCACGTCCGATCGACCGGTCTGGACGTGCTGGCGTGGTCGGGAAGGACGCGGTCGCTCCAGCGACGGGCCGGCTTCGCGCGCCGCCACCTGGGCGACGGATGGCCCGACGTGTCCGACCCGGCGCTCCTGGCATCGGCCGAGGAGTGGCTCGTGCCCCGCCTGGCGGGGGCGTCGGGGCGGGCCGATCTGGCCCGCGTCGACCTGTCGGCGGTCCTGCGGGACCGGTTGGGTCATCGGCTCGTGGGCGATCTCGATCGGGTGGCGCCGGTCGCGGTCGCACTCGCCGGCGGCCGGCGGGCGACCGTGGACTACGGGGCCGACCCACCCGGGGTGGCCGTCCGGGCCCAGGACCTGTTCGGGCTGCGGGAGCACCCGACCGTGGCATCGGGCCGGGTCCCTCTGGTGGTCCAGGTGTTGTCGCCGTCGGGACGCCCCGTGCAGGTGACCGCCGATCTGCCCGGGTTCTGGGCGGGTTCCTGGGCGGCGGTGCGCAAGGACATGATCAGCCGCTACCCCAAGCACAATTGGCCGGCCGACCCCCTCGACGCCGAGCCGGGCACGAAGGCCCGCCGCCGGCGCTGACCGCCGGCACCGCTCGTGGGCGTCACCGGCGGGCGGCGCCGCAGTGGGGCGGCGAGGGGGCGTGTACGGGGCCGCGCTCGGGTCAGGGTCGGGGTGGGCCCACGTACTCGAAGTGGCCCGGGTCGGGCACCAGCCAGCCGTCGCCCGACGCGAAGCCCCACCGGGCCATCACGTCGACCAGCCGGGCGTCCTGGATGGACGCCGTCCCGGTGCGGTTGCCGCTGAAGTTCAGGTCGATGGCGGCGCCCCACGCGTGGCGCGACGCGGTGCCGCCGACGCGCACCAGCCGGGGGTTGTAGCAGCCGTCGTAGCTCTGCACGAGACCGGCCAGGTTGCGGTCGGCAAGCTCCTGCAGCGCGCCCCGCAACGCGGGGATCAGGAGGCGGTGGCACCGCACCCGACCCAGCACCGGGACCTCGGCCTCCACGATGTTGGCGTCGACCCACGCCCGGTCCTGGCGGAGATCGCGACCACCCTCGAGGGGGAGGTGGGCGAATTCGCCGAAATGGGTCTTGATCCGCGACTGGGGCAGTACGGCGTCGCTGCTGCGCAGGTAGGGGGTCTCACCGCGCGCCCGTACCCGCAGTGTGGCCGTCGGTTCGGCGGCGGCGCGCACGGCGCGGACGGTGGCATCGCCGGCGCCGGCCGCCTCGCTCGGGCGGGCCAGGAGGTAGCGCTCGGTGGTGACCCCCAGGGCCGCACCGGTGGCGACGGTGACCACCATCTCGGCCGCGCCGATCGAGGTGTCGTCGACCACACCGGCCACGGTGAGCGACGCGCCACCCGAGAGGACCACCCGATCGCCGGCATCGAGACGACGGAGGGCGGCCGACGTCGTCCCCAGCAGGGCCTGGCCGGGCGCCAGGTGGCGGAGCGCGGGGCGATCGACGGGCTCGGCGAACGGGGGGTAGGTGGTGGGGTCGACGGCGACGAGGTCCAGATCGATCACCATCCCCGCCGGGGGTGCCGCGCCGGCGGTGTTCCCGGCGGGGTCGAGGCTGGTGGCCATGGTGACCGGGTCGCCGCGCACGACGGTCACCCCGCCCACTGCCGGGCTGGCCGCCACCGTTGCCGCGAAGCCGGCGGGGAGCCCTCCCGGCGTCCACGCGAGCACGGTGCGGTCCGGCTCGGCCGCTTCGCCCGGCTCGCCCGCATCGCCGGTGACGCCGGCGCCAGCGGTCGGACTCGTCGCGGTGGGCCCAGTGTCCGACGGGTGGGGTCGGACCGACACGGTCGAGGGATCAGGCCCGTGGCCAGGCTGGTCGGCCGGCCCCGCATCGACCAAGAGCATGGTGGTGGCGCCGACCACGAGGCCGGCC
The DNA here is from genome assembly GCA_964635055.1 of uncultured Microthrixaceae bacterium. Classification (GTDB taxonomy): domain Bacteria; phylum Actinomycetota; class Acidimicrobiia; order Acidimicrobiales; family DATDAH01; genus JAEUJM01. Next base: position 24,183 of record CAZWMT010000006.1, read on the forward strand.
ACCGCTGTGGCGCCCAGCCGCCACAGCTGTCTCATACGGGGGCCAGGCCATCGGCGATGGCCAGCAACTCGGCGCGCGGCAGCGTCAGGCTGTGCAATCGATAGAGGCGGCCGCCCTCGTGCCACTCCAACTCGCCGCGAGCGACGCCGTAGCGTCCGGGGCCGCCCCGCACCCGGACCGCCACCACCCCGTCGGGGGTCGCCGGTGGTGGCGGCAGCTTGGGCGCCGGCGACTGCTCGAGTGCGAACGAGCGGTCACCCGGCCCCGCGAAGGAGGCGGTGACGCGTGTGCCGTCGATCCGGAGCGCAGGTGGCGCGAAGCCGTCGAGGTCGGCGGGCAGCAGCAGCGGAGCCACCACGGCCCGGGCCGCCGCGACGTCGGCGGTGGCCGCCTCCTCCCAGCCGGTCGGCACGGTCGCACCCACGACACCGAGCGTGGCGGCGGCCTCGAGCAGTTCGGCCCGGCTCACGCTGCCGGCGACCACGACGTCGAGTCCTGGCGTGTGCAGCCCGATCCGCTCGCCGTCCTCGCTGAGGTAGCCCCGACCGCCGGCGCCGAGGTCGAGGGGCCGGACGAGGTCGCCCAGGTCGCCGAACAGCCGTCGACCCGGCCACTCCGACGTGGCCGACACCGCCAGCCAGGCCCGGCCGTCGGTCCAGGTGCGGGTGGCCACCCGAGGCCCCTCAGGCGTGTCGAGGACGCCGGACCGGTAGGCCCGCAGGCCGGCGGGCAGGTGCGTCGGACGGGGCGCGTCGGCCGCCCCGACGGTGCGGTCGCGGAACCCGGCGTCGAGGGGGGAGGCCGTGGACGGCGCGGTCGGCGCGGACGGGGCGGCCGTCGTGGTGGGCGCCGGCGTTGGCGACGCCGGGTCGGGCCCGTTCACGACGACCTGGGTGAGCTGGACGTCGATGATCACCTCGCCGGACCGGTCGCGGTAGCCGCGTGCGTCGGCCCAGGCCCGCCGGTCGGGCCCCCGACCGGCGAACACGGTCACCCGCAACGGGACGAGCGTGTCGCGGTCCAGACGCAGCTCGACGGGGTCGGCCGGATGGGCCCGGCGGAGGTTCCCGGTGGGGTGCAGCCCGTCGAGCAGCGGTGCGACCTGTGCCGCGGTCGCCTCGATGCCGATCGTGGGCCGACCCCCCACGAGGTCGTCGGGCAGGGTGACCGACGAGCCGGCCAGGGCGAAGCTCTGCACCGGCATGATCAGGTCGAGCGGTGCCGGCGTCGCCGCGGAGAAGGGCTCGCGGCCGGTCACCGAGCGCTGATCCCGCTCGTCCGGTGTGCAGTCCGGCTGGGCCCGGCTGGGGCAGTCCCGCAGGCCGGTGACGGCCCAGGTGTCCTGGTCGACGGCGAGGGTGAGGTCGTTGGGCGCCCACGAGCGGTCGGGGTAGTCGGTACGATCCCGCAGTGTGAGTGCGAGGGTCTCCGGCGCCCGGTAGCGGAGCGAGCCGGAGAACCGGCGCGCGGGCACCGCGGGGTTCCAGCCCCGCTCGAAGATCGACAGGTGGGCCGACAGCGACAGGACATCGTGCTGGGCCTCGATCACCCGCTCGGGCAGGCCGGCCCCGGCCACGTCGGGGCCGTCGGTGGACGTGTGGACCAGGAGCGCGGCCGCGAGGGCGGTGGCCACGAAGACGGCGGCGGCGGGGACCGGTCCACGACGGTGGGCGCGACGCTGGTGCAGGTGATGGGGGTGCGGGTGCGTGGGCGGGAGAGTGGGCGACGGGCACGTCGTGCTCGGCGTGGTGCCCTCGAGCCGGATCCGGCGCAGCACCGCCGGCGCCAGGTCGGCCGTGCCCGTCGCGGGCGGCCGCAGGTGGGCGCGGGCGCGCTCGAGGTGCTCGGAGAAGCGGCGGCAGTCGGCGCAGGTGCCGCGGTGGGCCAGGGCCGCCTGGACGGAGGATCCCCCGGCATCGACCTCGCCGTCGAAGGCGGCCGACAGCGCGCGCTGCGCCGCGTCACAGCTCACGGGCGGGCTCCCCGGCGCTCAGCCAGGCGCTGAGCTCGCGCCGGGCCTGGTGGACCCGGCTCTTCACCGTGCCTTCCGCAGTGCCCAGCACCGAAGCCGCCTCGCGGTAGGTGAGGCCGTAGACCTCCACCAGGAGCAGGGCCTCGCGGGGCTTGTCGCCCAGGCTGGCCACGGCCGCGGCCATCTCGGCGGACGCCGAGGGCGCCGCCGAGACCGCGGTCCGTTCCTCGCCGTCGGTCGGGGTGACCGCGGTGACGATCCGGTCGCGCCGCTGCCGGGCCCGCAGGGCGTCGATGCCGGCGTTGCGGGCCACCTGGAACACCCAGGTGGAGAAGCCGGACCGGAACCCGAACGTCGGGAGCCCCCGGTACAGGCGCACGAAGGTGTCCTGGGCCACGTCCTCGGCCAGGGCGGCATCGCCCAGGAAGTGGGTGAGGAAGCGCAGGACGTGGTCCTGGTAGTGGCGAACCAGCAGCTCGAACGCCACCACGTCGCCCGTGGTCGCGGCTCGCACCACGGTCTCGGTGGGCTCCTCCACGCGCCGTCCCCTCACCGGCGCTCCCGTTCGGGGCGCCGCACGTCATCGTGGTGCGCGGGCCCCGGCGTGTCCACCAGCCCCCACGCTCGTCGCTCTCACCCCTGTGGAGACGATGCCCGGGCCGCGATGGTTCATTGCCGCCCGGGTCGAACTCCGAGGCGTGATCCGGCGTCTCCTCTGGTGGAAGCACCCGACGAGGAGGAGCATCGTGAGCCGATCGATCATCGTGCGGACCGTGACGGTGGGCGCGGCCGTGCTCGCCGTGACGGGGGCTGCGACCCTGTTCACCGTCGTGCGCCGGGAGGTGACGCCTCCGCGGCCGGAGACGATCTCCGCCGTGCCGCCGGACCCACTGGCCTTCGCCCGCTCCACCGATCGCCTCACGACCATCGACACGGAACGGGCCGAGGTGGCGGTGTCGGTGCAGGGTGCGGTGAGCAGCCCGGACGGGTCACGTCTGTTCCGCACCGGGCCCTCGGCCACGGGTGACGGGCAGCGGCTGACCGTGATGGAGCCTCGTACCGGCGACGAGATCTGGGGCCGCCCCATCCGTAGCGGGTTCGACCTGCGGGTGGCGTCCTACGACGGGTCGGTCGTGGCGCTGATGCCACCGGCCGCCGGCCCGGCCTACGGGTATCCGGAGGGACGGACGACCACCCGAGTGCTCATCGCCCCGACCGACGGCGGCCGGGCGCGACTGCACCGTCTCGAGGGCAACTTCGAGCCCGAGGCCTTCTCCCGGGACGCGCGGGACCTCTTCCTCGTCGAGTACGTGCCCGCAGAGGCGCCCACCGGCTACCTGGTGCGCCAGCTCGACCTGGCCAGTGGGCGGGTGTCGCCGGTCGACAGCCCGGACATCGGCCCGCGGGACGTGATGGGCGGCACGGCCACCGCGCGGGTGATGTCGCCGGACGGCGGCCGGCTCTACACGCTGTACAGCGTGCCCGCGGGCGCGGCCGACGGCCTGCACGGCACCGACCTCACCCACGGTCGGGCCTTCGTCCACGTTCTCGACCTCGACGAGAAGTGGGCGCACTGCCTGTTGCTTCCCGACCCGTTCGGGGTCGAGTACACCGCATCCGGGCCCCTGGCGCTGAGCCCGGACGGCACCGACCTCTTCGTCGTCGACCCCGACAGGGACGGGGGCCGGGCCAACCTGATCCAGGTCGACACGGCCACGTTGGCGCCGGGCGAGGCGCAACTCGGTGCCGCACCGGCGTGGCCGGCCGCGGCAGCGGTGGGGGACGACGGTGCGCTCTACGTGTCGGGGACCTCGGCGTCCGGGCGGGGCCGGTTGGAGGTGATCGACACGGCGACCATGTCCACCGTCGACACCTGGAGCCTCCGCCTGGCGCCGTCATCGATCGACGTCACCGCCGACGGCCTGTTGCTCGTGCAACCCGACCGTGACCGCCTGCTGCTGGTGGCGCCCGACGGGTCCCGTCGCCGCTCCATCGAGGTGCCGGGCAACCCGTTGCTCTTCGTGGGACCCGGCAGCGTCTCGCTGCCCGGGCCCCGGGACGTGTTGGAGTGCGCCTGCTGATCGGCGCTCAGCGGGTCCGGCGATCCCAGTTGGCCCGGCGGTAGGCGCCCGCGACCGCGGACACCCAGTTGACCCCGTCGAGCGACGTCTCGAGGCGCATCGTGAGGGCGTCGCCGTCGGACATCGGGGCGCCGAACGCGTAGCGGATCCGCCCCTGGGCCACCGTGCGCTCGAACACCAGCTCGTCACCCTGCCAGGCTCCGACAGCCGGTGCGCCGGGGTCCTCCCCCCGGTCGTCGAACCAGTGCATCGTGTACCGGTCGGTGCCGGGGTCGTGCCCGAACACGGCATGGGCCAAGCGGGTGATGGACCCGAACTGCTCCTGTTGGTAGTCCATCACCAGGAACCGGCCGCCCAGGCCCAAGTTGGTGCGGAACCGGCCGGTGGCCTCGGCGCCGGCGCCGCCGGCGCCGTCGTACACCGTCTCGGGGCCGGCGTAGGCCCCGGCCAGACGGGCGAGGCGGTGGTGTGGGGGCGACAGGGTTGCGGTCTCCATCTCTTGCCTGTCGGCGCCTGCCCCGTCGGGGTTAGCGTCTCGGTCATGAGCGAGTTGACCCCACCGGACCTGTTCGGCATGGCTGCGTCCGACTTCGGTGACGCCTTCACGTGGGGCGTGGCGACCGCGTCGTACCAGATCGAGGGCGCCTGGAACGAGGATGGGAAGGGCCCGTCGATCTGGGACACCTTCACCCACCGCAAGCGCCGGCCCGTCCCGACGGTGTTCACCGGTGAGAACGGCGACGTCGCCTGCGACTTCTACCACCGCTACGAGTCCGATCTCGAGACCATGGGCGGCCTCGGGGTGGGTGCGAACCGCTTCTCGGTGTCGTGGCCCCGGGTGCTGCCCAGCGGCACGGGCCGGGTGAACGAGGCCGGCCTCGACTTCTACTCGCGGGTCGTCGACGCCACGCTCGCGAACGGGATGCAGCCGTGGCTGACCGCGTACCACTGGGACCTCCCGCAGGCCCTCCAGGACCAGGGCGGGTGGGAGAACCGCAGCATCGTCGGCTGGTTCGAGGAGTACGTGGGGGTGTTGGTCGACCGTCTCGGCGATCGCGTCAAGCACTGGATGGTGTTCAACGAGCCCCTGTCGTTCTGTGGGGGCGGGTACCTGCTGGGCATGCACGCGCCGGGGATCGTCGGGCAGAAGTCGTTCATGGCCGCGGTCCACCACGTCAACCTGTCCCAGGCCGCGGCGGCCCGGGTCATCCGGGCGGGCGTGCCCGACGCCGTGGTGGGCACGACCCACGTGATCGGTCCTGTGGCGGCCCGGGGGCCGTCGGCCGTCCAGCAGAAGGCCAAGCGGAGCATGGACGCGATCACCCACGGCATCTTCCTCGAGCCCAACCTGGGCCTCGGCTACCCGATGGACGACAACCCGGTGGTGCGCAAGGTCGAGCCGTTCATCAAGGCCGGCGACGACGAGGCGGTCAAGGTGGACTTCGACTTCGTCGGCGCCCAGTACTACGCCTCCTTCGTCGCCTTCCCCGTGCCGTACCTGGGGGGCCTGGCCACCCGCCAGCCGGGCGTGAAGGGCCGTGACCGTGACCAGATGGGGCACTGGCTGAACCCCGAGGGGCTCTACGAGTCGGTCGCGCTGTTGCACGCCTACGACCGGTACCCCAGCATCGTGGTGACGGAGAACGGCGTGTCGCTCCCCGACGCGGTCGAGGTCGAGGGCGGCACCGAGCGGGTCCACGACCTGCGCCGCATCGACTACCTGCGCCGCCACATCGCCCAGGTGGGCCGGGCCCGCGCCGACGGCATCCCGGTCGACGGCTACTTCTACTGGTCGTTCATGGACAATTTCGAGTGGGCGCTGGGCTACCGGCCGCGCTTCGGCCTGGTGCACGTCGACTTCGCCACCCAGCAGCGGGTGGTGAAGGACTCGGGCCACTGGTACCGCGCCTTCCTGGAGGCGTAGCCGCCATCCGCGAGCGTCGTCACAGCGTGGCGAGAATGTCGTCCACGTGGGTGATGGTGCCCAGGTGGCCCTCGCCGGGCCACACGGTGAGGACGGCGCCGGGAAGGCGCTCGGCCAACGCCTCCGCATGTCGGAGGGGCACCATCGTGTCGGCGTCGCCGTGCCAGATGGTGAGTGGCCCGTCCACCTCGAACGGGCAGCCCCATGGCTGGGCGATTGCCCGGTAGTCGTCCACCACGCCCCGCGCGCCGTTCTGGAACGCGGCGGTGAACAGCGCCATGGCCTCCTCGGGGGGGCCGAGACCGTCGAGCACGGCACGATCGCTGTCGCTGAGCTCCTTGGCGAACGACTTCATCGCCGACCCGGGGCTGGCCTTGGCCAGGCGCGCGCTGACCGAGAGCGTGAACCGGGCGACCCGGGGGTGCGCGGGGGCGAGGCCGAGCAGTTGTCGGTCGGTCTTGGCGAAGTCGTCGATCTCGGCCCAGGTGCCCACCTCACCCATTCCCGCGGCCACTGCGGTGGTCGTGACCCGGTCGCCCAACGTGGCCGCACAGGCGACGGCGTAGGGGCCGCCGCCCGAGTAGCCCCACAGCGCGAAGCGGTCGAGGTCGAGGGCCTCGGCGAGGTCGATCATCCGTTGGGCCTCGTCGGCCACCCGGCGCAACGGTGGCCCGCTCGACCGGCCCACACCGGGTCGGTCGGGCGCGAGCAGGCGGAGGCCGCGGGCCCGAGCGGGCTCGTCGGCCCAGGCGAAGCCCGCCCCGCAGGCGGGCACGCCGTGGAACACCAGGACGGGACGGCCGTCAGGGTCGCCGTACTCGTAGAGCCCGACGCTGCGTCCGTCGGCCAGCGCGATGACACGGTCCTGCGGCACGCTCGCGGTCATGCGTGTGGGTTCGGCCGGCGCCCCCTTCGCGGATCACCTGGGTTCTGGTAGCTCCGACATCCAGTCGATCTTCGCGCCGCTCCGCCGGCTCCGACGACTGACCGCGCCGGTGCTACGGAGAGCGAAGCCACTCCGACGAAGGCGGCGCCGCCGTCAGGGCGGGCCGAGGAAGAACTCGAACATGAGCGGCGTGGCCTCGATGTCCATGGTGGTGTGGCCGAACTGCGCCTCGAACCCCGGCGTCGGTCGTCCCGGCCACGTGTGGCCGCCCCCCTCGATCACGTAGAGCACGGTCTCGGCCTCGCACCCCTCCCACGTGTAGCGCATGACCTCCGGCGACACCCGCTCGCCGGTGCGTCCCCGCTCGCAGCCGTTGTGGGCGGCCCAGTTGCGCATGGCGGCGTCGACACCGTGGTGCTCGGGCACGTCGGCGGGGATGTCGCCCTTCCAGTAGTGCATGTTGGCGATGGTCTCGGAGTTGAGCCCACCCCCCTCGTAGGTGACGATCGGGTCGGCGTCGCCGTGGAAGGCCATCACCGGCACGGGCTCGTCGTCGCACACCCCCTCCTCGGCGGGGAACTCCACGCCGGCGATGGGCGCGACTGCGGTGATCCGGTCGGACATCTGGCAGGCGAGCACCGACGACATCTGGGCGCCGTTGGACTGACCGGTGGAGAAGACCTTGGTGGTGTCGATGCAGAGGTCGGCCTCGAGTTCGTCGAGCAGGGCCTCCATGAAGGCCACGTCGGGGTTGTCGGGCACCGGTGAGGCCATCCAGAAGAACGTGCCGTGGTCGACCATGTCGGACGGTGACACCGCGATGAAGTCGTAGTCCTCGGCCATGTCGGCGAACCCGGCGCCGGCGGGCACGAAGGTGTAGCTCACCGTCAGCGCGTGGAGGCCGAACACCAGGGGTAGGGGCGTGGTGCCGTCGTAGCCCTCGGGCACGATCAGTTGGTAGTGACCCTCGACCCCGTTGACCTCGATGGTCTCGTCCGTCGTCCCCGGGGCCACCGGGGGCGCGTCGCCACAGCCGCCGGAGGGATCGGGAGCCGGCTCGGTGGTCGTCGTCGGGGCGGGGGCGCCCGCGGCGGTATCGGCGGCGGCCGACCGGTCCGCCCCGTCGCTCCCGTCGGAGGAGCAGGCGGCGACGAGCAGCAGCCCGGCGAGGGCCACGAGGGCCAGGGTGGATCGGATGCGGGTCATCGGTCTCCCAGGTCTTGCGGAACGGGGTGTGCCGTCACGGGGTGTCGGGGTGGAACGTCAGCAGGCCGCCGTCGCCGGGGCCCTCGAACAGGTTGTAGCCGTAGCCCCAGAGCAGGTCGCCGTCGCTGATCGAGGGGCCCGATCCCACCTGGGACGGGGCCTGGGACGACCAGAGCTCGCGCCCCGTGGCGGTGTCGAGGGCGAGCAGTGCTCCCGTGCCCGTCCCCACGAAGGCTACGCCCGGGATGGCGCTCACCGGCGCGTAGACGGTGCCCTCCAGGTCGTTCTCCCACACGATGTCGCCCGTGGCCGGGTCGAGCGCCGCCACCTTCGAGGCATTGGTGGGGGAGTTGTTCTCGGGGTTCCCCACGTTGGACGTGACCACCAGCACCTCGTCGACGAACGCCGCGGTCCCGATCGCCCCGCCCAGGATGCTCCCGGGGGTGAGCGTCGTCTGCCACACCTCCTCGCCGGTCTCGCGGTCGAGCGCGTGGTACACCCCGGTCTTGTCGCCGGCCCCCACCATGTCCCGGCCGTCCGAGGTCCAGAGGTTGGGCGCCGCGCCGACGTCGGCGTCCTTCCCGCCGCCGCCGCCGGCGGCGAACACGTCGGGGTTGGTGAACTGGGTCGACCACGCCACCTCGCCGGTCTGCTCGTCGAGGGCCAGGATGCTGTCGGCGAGTGGGCTGGTGGGCTCCTCGTAGGTGTTGCCGGTGCCCACGTACAGCACGCCGCGCTCGGTGTCGACCGAGGGTGTCGACCAGATGCCCACCCCCGCACCTCCCGTCTCGTCATTGGGTGTGGTGGAGATCCGCCAGACCTTCTCGCCGGTCTCGGCGTCCCACGCTCCGATCGAGCCGCGGAACGAGTACTGGGCCTGCGGGACGGTCACCTCGCCGCTGGCGACCCCTTGGAACACCAGGCCGTCGGCCACCACCGGGGAGGCCGAGATCATCGCGAACGGGTGGTGGTGGGTGGCCGCCTGCCACTCGACCTCACCGGTGGCCCGGTCGAGGCGGTACAGGGTGGTCCCGCTGGCGGCGAAGACCGCGTCGTCGGTGATCGGCACCGAGCCGATCACGGCGCCACCGAGGTCGGTGGCCCACTGCTCGTCGCCGGTGGCCGGGTCGACCGCGTGCACGGTCCCGGCCCAGTCGCCGAAGTAGGCCACCCCGTCGGACACCGTGGGGGTGCCGGTCACGCCCACGACCCCGTCGAGCGACCAGCCCGGCACCAGGTCGGCGACCGAGTCGGCCGTGACCGCCGACGGATCGGCGTCGAGGCGGCTGTTGGCCAGGTCGTGGCCGTACTGCGTCCAGCCGGGACCGCCGGTGTCGGCGGTCGACCCCTCGCCCGTCGCGCTGTCGGTGCCCGCCGTGGTGACCGTGCCGGGCAGCGCGGCATCGCCGTCCGACCCGCACCCGGCCGCGGCGCCGAGCACGCCGCCGATCGCCACGACGGCCAGGAGCCGCCGGAGGCCACGGCGCCGCCGCTGATGCGCCAGTCGACTCTCGGTCGGCCCCGTCGTCCCCGTCGTCCCCGTCGTCCCCGTCGTCCCCGTCGTCCCCGTCATCGGCCCCATCAGAGCAGGGTGTGACCGGGGCCGGCGGCGCCTTGCTGAAGGAGCGTTCAGACCGGCACCTGCACCGGCTGGGCCTCCAGGGCGGGGAGTCGCACGGTGAAGCACGCGCCGCGCCCGTCGCCGTCGCCGGCCTCGACGGTGCCGTGGTGGGCGCCGACGATGGCCGCCACGATCGACAGGCCCAGGCCGGTGCCGGTGCGGGCGCCCGTCCGGGCGTCGTCGAGGGTGGTGAAGCGCTCGAACACCCGGCCGCGGTCGGCCTCGGGGATGCCGGGGCCGTCGTCGGTGACCGTGAAGCGCACGGTTCCCCCCTCCTGTTGCACCGAGAAGGCGATCGTGCTGACGGCGTAGCGCGCCGCGTTGGCGGCCAGGTTCTCCACGACGCGGGCCAGGTCGGTGTCGCGTCCGCGCACCTGGCCGCCCGACACTCCCGTGGTGTCGATCCGCAGGCTGGTCGTGCGTCGGAGGGCGGCGGCCTGGGCCAGGACGAGGTCGTCGAGATCGACCGGCCCGCCGGCCGGGCCCCGTCCCTGCTCGTCCGCCCGGGCCAGCGTCAACAGCTCGTCGACCAGGTCCTGCAGGGCGCCGACCGCGGCCAGGGCCTCGGCGCGCGTGGCGCGCACCGCGGCCTGATCCTCGGGCTCGGTCTCCAGGAGGGCCCGCAGGCCGGTGATCGGTGTCCGCAACTCGTGGCTGGCGTCGGACACGAACCGGCGCTCGCGGGTGACGGCGTCGTCCAACCGGCCGAGCAGGTCGTTCAGCGTGTCGGCCAGCCGGTCGAGCTCGTCGCCCGTGCCGGGTCGGGCGACGCGGGTGTCGAGCTCACGGTCGCCGACCGCGCCCACGGCTCGCGCCATGGCATCGACGGGTCGCAGGGCGCGGCCCACCACGACCCACACGACGACCCCGAGGAACAGGGTGAGCCCGACGGTCATGGCCAGCAGCAGGCGCTCGAGGGAGTCGCGGACGTCGGCGATGTCGCCGGACGACTTGGCCACCACCAGGGTCACCGACGCGTCGGTGGGCGACGGCTGGGTGAGGACCCGCAGCGGGCCGTACGGGCTGTCGTCGGCGGAGACGATCCCCGCCTCGGCGCCGCCCCCCAGCGACGGGCCGAGCGCGGGCGCGCCGGCGGCGGCATCGCTGGCGCCCAGCACCCGGCCACGGGGGGAGAGGAACTGGATGTACAGGTCGTCGGGGCCCTCCTGGGTGGGCAGGCCCTCGCCGCTGGTCAGTGCCCGGTCGATGTAGTCCGCGGTCGAGGTGAGCGAGGTGTCGATCTGGGCGACCATCTCGCGCTCGAGCACGCGGATGACGGCGAGGCCGGCGCCGGCGACCGCCAGCAGCACGACCAGCACCGCGCCGGCGGTGATCCGCACCCGGAGCGACAGCCGGCGCCGCCCGGTCCGCGCCATCAGCGGCGATCCTCCCGGTTGAGCCGGTACCCCTCGCCCCGCACGGTCTCGATGGTCTCGCGTCCGAAGGGGGTGTCGAGCTTCTGGCGCAGGTGGCCCACGTACACCTCGACGATGTTGGCGTCGCCCCCGAATCCCGCGCCCCACACCCGATCGAGGATCTCGGCCTTGGTCACGGTGGTGTCGGCACGGTCGAGCAGCAGTGCGAGCACCTCCATCTCGCGGGCGGTCAGGTCGATGGCCACCTCGCCCCGGAAGCAGCGCCGGCGCAGAGGATCGAGTCGCAGGTCGCCGACCGCGGGCCAGTCCAGCCGCCGTCGGGGCCGCCGGAGCAGGGCGTTGACCCTCGCCTGGAGGACGACCGTCGAGAACGGCTTGGTGAGGAAGTCGTCGGCGCCGGTGTCGAGGCCCTCGGCCTCGTCGTACTCGCCGGACTTCGCGGTGAGCATGAGGATGGGCGTCCAGTCCTCGGCCTCCCGCAGGGCCCGACAGACGCGGAAGCCGTTCATCGACGGCAGCATCAGGTCGAGCACGATCAGGTCGAACGCGCCGTCCTGGGCCCGGCGCAGGCCCTCGGCGCCGTCGTGCACCGTCTCGACGATGAACCCGTCGGCGGTGAGGCACCGCGCCACCCCGGTGGCGACGGTGGGGTCGTCCTCGACGAGCAGCGCGTGCACCGCTCCACCCTCGCGCGGACCGGCCGGGCCCGCGCCGTTCGCGCCACGCGGGCTGAAGGTCTGTTCAGGGCCACCCCCGGGGCGCCGTACCATCGCGCGCTGACGTCGCAGGAGGATCTCATGACCGACATCGCCGGACCCGTGCTGCACTCCGACCCACGGGGGGCGATCTTCATCACGCCGGCCCTGTTCGAGGACATGGAGCACTGGCACGAGGTGGCCGCGGACATCCGCCGGGACTCGCCCGTCCTGCGCGTCGAGGCCGAGCTGTGGCCCCCCTTCTGGGCGGTGACCTCCCATGCCGACGTGTTCGAGGTGTCCCGCCGCAGCGACCTCTTCTGGAACACCGAGCGGTCGGCGCCCGGGCCGGACTACACCTACGACCTGCTCCAGGGCATGGGCTTCGACCTGCCCCGAACCCTCGTCCACATCCACGGGGAGGAGCACCAGAAGTACCGCCAGGTCACCAACGACTGGTTCAAGCCGGCGGCCGTGTCGCGCCTCCAACCCGCCATCGATGCCATCGCGGACGACTATGCCGATCGCCTGGTCGACCTCGGGGGCCGCTGCGATCTGGCCGCCGACCTCGCGGTGCCGTTCACGCTGCACGTGATCATGAGCATCTTCGGTGTTCCCGAGGACGACGAGGCCCTCATGCTCCGCCTCACCCAAGGCATCTTCGGCGCCGGCGACCCCGAGTACCTGGGCGACTTCACCGACCCGATGGAGTTCCTGGGCGACACCCTGGGCACGTTCACCGAGTACTTCAAGGAGCTGACCGACGAGCGCCGGGCCCACCCCGCCGGCGATCTGGCCACGGTGCTCGCCAACGGTCAGGTGGACGGTGGCCCCCTCGGCGAGATCGAACTGCTCTGGTACTACATCATCGTCGCGACGGCCGGGCACGACACGACGTCGTTCGCGTTCTCGGGCGGCATGGAGCAGTTGCTGCGCCACCCCGACCAGCTCCGGGCGCTGCAGGACGACCCGTCGCTCGCGCAGAACGCGGCCGAGGAGATGATCCGCTGGACCAGCCCGGTCCGCAGCTTCTTCCGCTGGGTGCAGGAGGACACCGTCCTCGGTGGCCAGCCCATGGCCAAGGGCGACGTGGTCCTCACCTCGTACCCGTCGGCCAACCGTGACGAGACCGTGTTCGTCGACTCGATGCGCTTCGACATCGCCCGCCCCGACGCCGACAAGACCCTCGCGTTCGGCCTGGGCATGCACTACTGCCTCGGCGCCCAGGTGGCCCGACGCGAAGTGCGCACGCTGCTCACCAAGGTGCTCGAACGGGTCGACACCATCGAGCTGGCCGGCGAGCCCGAGTACCAGAGCGCCCACTTCGTGAGCGGCGTGAAGCACCTGCCGGTCACCTACACCCTGAAGTAGTCAGGGCCTGGAGTAGCTCAGGGCGCCTCGACGGTGGCTCGCCACAGGATGGTGTTGTCCACCTCGAGGTCGGCGGTCCAGAGGAACTGGGCGGCGGGGTCCCAGGTGATGTCGCCGTAGCACGCCACGCTTGCCGTGCCCCGCCCACCGGTGAACACTGTTCAACCATGGCGACGCTCACCACCAACCTGTTCTGGGGCCAGGGCGAGCGCGACCACCGCCTGCGAGTGGTCGAGGGCCACTGGCCCGACGACATCGAGGGCGCCGTGTTCGTGGTCGGCCCCGACAAGCGCCGGCCGGGCGGCCACTGGTTCGGCGAGCACGGCCTGCTCGAGAAGATCCACCTGCGCCCCGACGCCGACGGTCGCATCCACGTCCGGCACCGCCGCATCCGCACCCCGGTGGACCGCCTGCGCCGGCGGCTGCCCTTCCTGTTCGCCAAGGTCGCGTTCATGGAGGTGTCGCCGTTCGGCGTGACCAACATGGCCAACACCAACGTCCAGCCCCTCGACGGCCGCCTGTTCGTGGGCTACGACGCCGGCCGGCCCGTCGAGGTCGACCCCGAGACCCTCGCCTACCTGACGCCCGTGGGCGCCAACGACGAGTGGCTGCAGGGCGCGCCCGGCCTCGTGGAGCCCCTGTGCGCGGTGGCTGCGCATCCGGCGCCCGACCCCGACGAGCACACCCTCTGGTTCGTGAATTACTCGCAGCTCTCGCCTCCCGGCATCGCCGCCGACACCTACCTGGCCCGGTGGCGGCTGGACGGGCCGGTCGAGCGGTGGCGGGTGGCAGGGATGTCGCCGTTCGACTCGATCCACGACATCAAGGCCACCCGCAACCACCTGGTGTTCACCGACCTGCCGTTCCAGGTCGATCCCGGCACGTTCCGGGGCCGACCGCCCCAGCAACGCAACCAGGACCACACCAAGGTCTGGGTGGTGGCGAAGGCCGACCTGGCGGCGACACCGGTGGGCGGCACGGTGCGGGCCACCGAGGTTCGCATCCCGATGCCCACCGGCCACCTGCTCGTCGACCACGACGAGCCCGACGGTCGGCTTCGGGTGGTGCTGCAACATGCGCCACTGGCCGACCTCGTGCTCACCATCGCGCGGGACTCCGTCGACCATCGCCACGGCGAGGCCATCGACCCGAACTACGAAGGCCTGATCACCATGGCGGTGCAGCCGTCGGTCGTGGGGCGTTACCTGATCGACCCGGTCGACGGCACGGTCGAGGATGCCGACGTGGCCGTCGACGCCGACCGGGTGTGGGGTGGCGTGCTGGCGACCTCGGACACCTATCGGCCCGCGGCGCGCGAGCACCAGCGTCAGCTCTGGTACGCCGGCGCCGGGTTCGACCCCGACCTGGTGCCCGAGGACTGGTGGCGGCTCTACCACGACGCCACCGACGGCGTGGTGGCGCCCGCCGACCTGCCCACCACCGCGGTGCCGGGGTCGCTGGCCCGCATCGACCTGGAGGCCATGAAGGTGGCCGAGGTCTGGTCCTACGAGGACGGCGCCTTCCCGTCACCGCCCACGTTCGTCCCCCGCGCCGGCGCCGACGACCCCGACGACGGCTACGTGGTGGTGGTCGTGCACCGCAACGGTCCGAAGGAGATCCAGGTCTTCGACGGCGGCCACATCGAGGCGGGCCCGCTCGCCCGGGCCACCGCCACCGGGTTCAACCCCAGCCTCCTGCTGCACTCCTGCTGGATGCCCGACCGCGTCGGCCCCCGCCCTAGCGACTACAAGGTGCCCGTCGGCCGCGACATCAAGGGCGCCGTGCGCGGCATGCCCGGCGTGGTCCGTAGCCTGGCGGCGATGGGCAGGGCGATGTCGTCGGCCTCGCGCTCCTGAGAACACCGGGTCGGATCCGACCGGGTCCGGTCGGGTCGGGTCCGATCAGTCGAGGCGGAAGGCGCCGCCGACGGCGGCCTCGACCCGGTAGGCGGTCTCGCCCGGCAGGTGGGTGCCGATCATGAGGCTGCCCGTCTCGGCGCAGTCGGCGAGAAACGAGCGCCGGGTGACCCGCGCCGCCTCGGCGTCGCTGTCGGCGACGGTGGACAGTTCCGGCATGGCCACCTGGCCGGCGTGGTGCAGCACGTCGCCGGTGATCACGCCGAGGTCGGCGCCGCTGGTGAGGCGAACCGAGTGGTGGCCGGGGGTGTGCCCGGGCGTGGGATCGAGCCGCACCGAGGGGGTGAGCGCGTGGGTGCTGTCGATGAGCTCGGCCAGGCCGGCGTCCATCACGGGTGCCACGGAGTCGGCGAGGATCCGCTGCTGGTCGTCGTCGCCCTCGGCCAGCCAGTGCTCGTACTCGGTGCGGCCGAACAGGTAGCGGGCGTTCGGGAACGTCGGCACCCAGCGCCCGTCCACGAGGCGGGTGTTCCACCCCACGTGGTCCACGTGGAGGTGGGTGCAGACGACGATGTCGATGGACCCTGGGTCGAAACCGGCGGCGCGGAAGTCGTCGAGGAACGCCGTGGACTGGTGGTCGAAGGTCGGTAGCGACCGCTCCTTGTCGTTGCCGGCGCAGGTGTCCACCACGATCCGGGCGCCGTCCGCCTCCACCACGAAGGCCTGGAACCGCATCACCATGTCGCCGTCGACGGTGACGTGGTCGGGCCGCAGCCACCCGATGTCGTCGATGACCTCCGCGGTGAGCGCGGGCAGGAACAGCGCCGTCGGCCACGCCCGCTCGCCCTCGACGACGGCGGTGACGCGGACATCGCCGACGGTCCAGGTCATCGGCGCCGCGCGGGTTGTCGCCCGGCCGCCCGTCCCCGCCCCGCTCGCCGTGACGTGGGGGCTGCGCGGCGCCCGAGGGCAAGGGCGGCGCCGGCCCCCGGCCCGCTCATGCGGGGGCGCCGGGCGCCACCAGCGGCCAGGGGCGTTCGCGCTCGACGAGCAACGCGAGGTCGAGGAGTAGCGGCTCGCGGTGGTGCCCGGCCATCACCTGCAGGCCCACCGGCAGGCCCGCGCTGTCGAGCCCGATGGGGATCGACACCGACGGGTTGCCGTAGATGTTGGCCGGGATGGTGAGGGCGCCGTGGTTGCTGTGCCGCGCCTCGATGCCGCCGAAGGTGTTGGGCAGGTGCCCGTCGGCGGTGAAGGCCACGTCGGGGTTGGTGGCGCACAGCACCAGGTCGACCGACTCGAACAGGTCGGCCATGGCCTCGTTGATGTCGATGCGGCGGCGCTCGGCCCGCACCGCGGCGTTCACGTCGTAGTGCTCGTGGGCACCCCGCAGGCCCGCCCGCATGGGCCCGGTGAGGTCAGGGGCACAGTCGGGCCAGCGGTCACCGACCGTCCTGGCCAGGCCCACCGAGCCGGTGACGCCCCAGGCGCCGCCCGGGCGGGGGATGCTCACCGCCACGTCCCGGCGGGCGATCCCGGCGGCGGCGAGCAGCCACTCGGCCGCCTCGGCCACCAGCTCGACGGTCTCGGGTGCCACCACCGCCGAGCCGCCCAGGTCGGGGGCGATCACCGCGGTCAGGCCGGCCAGTTCCTCCCGGTGGCGACCCAGGCCCGCCTCCCAGCCCTCGACCCTGGGCAGGCTGAGGGGGTCGTGGGCGTCGAAGCCGTTGGCCACGTCGAACCACCGGGCCGTGTCGCGAACCGAACGACTGAGGCAGCCGGGCACGGCGGTGAGGTTGCCGGGGCCGACGCGGGGGCCGCGGGGGATGCGGCCCCAGGTGCACTTCAGGCCGAACAGGCCGGTGAAGCCGGCGGGGATGCGGATCGACCCGCCGCCGTCGCCACCGGTGGCGATCGTGACCAGGCCGCCGGCCACGGCCGCCGAGCTGCCGCCCGACGAGCCGCCGGGAGTGCGCTCGGGGTTCCACGGGTTGCGGGTGGCGCCGTGCAACTTGGTGAGGGTCTGGTTGACGCCGCCGAACTCCGAGGCGGTCGTCTGCACCGCGGTCACCGCGCCGGCGGCCCGGAGGCGGGAGACCTGGGTGCACGTGTAGGTGGCCACCTGGTCGGCGAACGGCACGGACGCGTGGGTGTCGGGCCAGCCCTCGACCGCGTCCAGCTCCTTCACACCCATCGGCACACCGCCGAACGGCAGGCTCGGGTCGGCGGTGCGGGCCGCGTCTCTCGCGGCGTCGGGGTCGGTGAAGCACACCGCGTTGAGGCCGGACGCCTCGACCGCGGCGAGGGTGGCCTCGAGTTCCTCGACCGGCGACCGCTCGCCCGAGCGGAAGGCCTCGACGAGCGAGACGGTGTCGCCCTGCCAGGGTCGGTCGGTCACTGCTGCTCGGTCCCGGTGTCGTCCACCGCGCGACGTTACGGGATCAGTGGGGCACCGACCGATGCCAGGCGACGCCCTCAGGTGGCACGCTGGGCGGTGTGGACGGCGGCGCCCCCTACGACGAGAGCGTGTTCCACCTCGATCTGTGCATCCTGGCCTATCAGCTGCACACCCAGACGTTGCTCTGGCCGATGGACCCCTACAGCGAGCAGATGGCCCGGCCCGGCACCCGCCGCCGCGACCTCTTCTTGAACCGGTCGCGCCGTCGCTTCGCCGACCGCCGGGTGCCGTCGCACCTCGATCCCATCCTCACCGACGTCCGGCGCCTCGGGCCGGTGCGGCCCTGCTTCGTGAAGCCCGAGCGCGACGGCACCTGGGAGGTCTTCGACGCCCCGGAGGCGATCGCCGACCGCATCGGCTCGGTCTGGGTGGCGACGTACCGTTCCGAGGATCTGGTGCTGGTCTCCCGCGCACCAGGGTCGGGCACCGCCCGTCCCGACCAGCTGTACTGCTTCGAGGGCCGGACGGGGCAGGTGTGGAGCCGCCAGGGGCACGGCAGCTACCTCGGCTACGTGCTGGTGCAGGATGTGCCCGGCACGGGCGACTACGACGTCCACGTGGTGTTCCGGGGCAGCCGGAGCGGCTGGGTGGTCCGTTCGGCGGTGCGGGGCTTCGTGGCCGGGCAGGGCAACCCCGACTGGACCACGGCGATGGACCTGTGGCGCCAGGTGGACGAGCCGTCCATCTCGGCGACGGGTCGGTCGAGCCGCGGGTTCGCCCGCAGCATGGCCGCCACCTTGCCCAACATCGCCAAGTGCCTCGACGCCATCGAGCGGCCGGGGCCGCCCAGGGCGATCCACGTCAGCGGCCACAGCCTGGGGGGCGCGCTCGCCACCCACTTCACCGCGTCGATGGTGCTGGCCGCGCCCGAGGGATCGGCCCGGGCCCGGTCGGTCGGCGATGCGGGCTGGCGGTCGTGGCCGTGGGACAACGTCCATCTGCGCACCTACGGCGCACCCACGGTCGGCGATGCCTCGTTCCGTGCCGCGCTCGAGCTGTCGATCGAGGCCGAGCGGTTCCTGGTCGACGGCGACCCGGTGGCCAGCGACCGGGTCGAGCGCTTCGGCGTGCATGTCGGCGCCGAACGCCGCTTCGACCCGCCCGCCGAGCTCGGTGAGAGCCGTCGCCGCCGGCTCCGGTGGGGCCGATCCGAGCGGGAGCGCCGGGCGCGGGTGCGCCAGGAGTATCACAAGCCCCAGGTGCTCCGGCGGGCGCTCATCGAGGGCGCGCAGGCCGAGGGCCGTGACCTCACCGGCGTCCCGGCGTCGTCGGGTTCCGAGGGCCCCGACGCGCCGTGGAAGAGCTACCCCTCGTTCGAGGCCGTGCTCGACGACCATCGTCGGTTCCGCCGACAGCCCGCCAACCTGCAGCGGGCGCTGGACGGCATCGGTGCGCAGATGATCGCCTACCTCGAGCTGGCGGAATGGGTGCTCGGCCGGCGTCGGGCCTACCCCTTCAGGCTGAGGAGCGCCCGTGAGCGGCGGCTGGCCGCCGGCGCCGTGCGCCAGGTGATCGACGCGCTCCGTGAGATCGAGGACGACCCTCGCGACCCGGTGGCCAGCGAGCGGGTGTGGCTTCGCATCCGCGACGCGCTGAACGACGACACCTTCCACCGCTTCCTCGGCCAGTGCCTGGTGCTCGCCCACCTGGCCAAGGTGCCCGACCTGTCGCACCACGCCTTCGGTGAGCTCCGGGTCTGCATCGCCGAGTCCTAGCCGGTCCGAGCTGCCCTTCTGAGCACGCGACCGCTCAGCTACCGGGCGGCCAGACCGGGAGGCAGGCGGGAGGGCCCAGCGGGCCACCGTCGGTCATCTCGCGCTGGTGCCGGTTGACCGGCACGCCCGGCCTCGTGCGCCAGGTGCAGCCGTCGCCGCAGTAGCGCACCGACACGGCCCGCCGGCGGCGGTCGGCCGACCCGTTGGCCGGCGCCCCGTGGATCGTGCGGGCATGGTGGACGGTGAGGTCGCCCGGCTGCAGGTCGAAGCTGCGGATCAGGTCGGCCAGGTCGGGGTCGGACAGCACGTCGGGGACCACCTCGCCCTCCGTGCCGGCGATGGGCTCCGGGGTGACGAACAGGTTCGGTCGGAAGTCGCGCTGCCACCGGTGCGACCCGGCGACGAAGGTGAGGGTGCCGTTGGATCGATCCGTCGCGTCGAGCGGCACCCAGAACGTGCACATGGCCTCGCCGTCGGCGTGGAAGTACGAGGCGTCGGTGTGCATCTGGGTGCGCAGGGCCGAGCCCGGCTCCTTCACCAGCACGCTGTCCTCGTAGAGCCACACCCGGTCGCTGCGCAGCAGGCTCGCCGCCAGCGCCGGCAGCGGTGACTCGGCGGCGAACGCCCGGAAGTCGTCGCTGGTGCGCCAGTGGTCGACGCCCGCGCTGAAGCGGCCGGCTTCGCCCGGGTCGGCGAGGGCGCCGAGGTCGGCGGCCTCACCCGAGGTGAGGGTGGCCTCGACCGGCGCCGCCACCCGCTCGAGCCACTCGGGGGGCACCACGCCGCGCAGGCACACCACCCCGTCCTGCCAGAAGGCGCTGATGTCCGCCTCGCTGATCGACACCGACGCTCCCTGGCTCACGGCCAGAGGCTACGCCGACGTCCCAGGGGCATCAGCCGAGGAGCTGGGCGACGGTGTGGAGCACGAGGCCGGCGAGGGCGCCGACGACAGTGCCGTTGATGCGGATGAACTGCAGGTCGGGGCCGAGGAGGAGCTCGAGGCGGTCGGCGGTCTCGGCCGCGTCCCAGCGCTCGATGGTGCCGCTCACGAGCCCGACGATCTCGCCGTGGAAGTGCTCGACCACGTAGGCGACACCCGTGGCGACGGCGTCGTCGAGGCGGGCGGCGAGGGCGGGCTCGGTCTCGAGGCGGTCGCCCGTGGCCACGACCACGTCGGTGAAGCGGGCCCGCAGGTCGGAGTCGGGGTCCTCGGCCTGCGCCCGGAGCTGGGCCTTGGCGTCCTGCCACAGCGACCCGACCCACTCGGCCACCTGGGGCTGGGCCAACAGCTCGGCCTTCAGCTGCTCGCCCCGCTCGCGGTAGGCCGGCGAGGTCTGCAGCTCCGCGGCCAATTCGACCAGGCGCTCCTCGAAGCGCTGGCGCAGGTGGTGGCCCTCGTCCTCGAGCATGGCCGCCAGCAGGGTGTGGGCGCCCTCCACCAGTCGCTCGAACAGGCGGTCCTCGGCGGCACCGGGCAGCCACCAGGGCGACTTGGCCCCCAGCTGCTCGCGCAGCTCGGCGCCGTGGTCGGCCAGGTAGCGGTCGAGCTCGCGGATGACCGCACTGAGCGCCTGTTGGTGGCGGCCGTCACGGATCAGGAAGTCGAGGGCGCGGCCCGCCATCGGCGCGACCGGCACCGAGTCGAGCCGATCGCGGACGACGCGGTGCAGGACGCGGTTCACGTCGTCGTCGCGCACCAGGTCGCTCACCTGCACCGCGCCGTCCAGCACCTCGGCGGCGAGGCGCGACGCGTTGCCCGGGTCGCTGAGCCAGGCCGCCACGCGGTGGGCCACGTCGGCCGACCGGATCCGGCCCACCACCACCTCGGGCGTGAGGAACGCGTCCTGGATGAACTCGCCGAGCGTGGCGCCGAACTGGTCCTTCTTGGCGACGATGATCGCCGTGTGGGGGATGGGGATGCCGAGTGGGTGGCGGAACAGGGCCGTGACGGCGAACCAGTCGGCCAGGCCCCCGACCATGGCGGCCTCGGCGGTGGCCTGCACGTAACCCGCCCACGTGGCGTCGCCGCCCCAGATGGTGACGGCGAGGAAGACCACGGTCGCCGCGGCCAGCAGGGCCGAGGCGCGCCGTTTCATCACGGCGAGACGTCGCCGACGATCGGCCTGCGCGGTGACGGCCGGTAGCGCGGCGGTGGAGGCGGTCATCCTGGTCCTCTACCCGTAGCGGGACTCAGCCCTCCAGGGCCGCCTTCACCCGGTCGACCGTGTCGTCGTCCAGGTTGGCGTAGACGAGCTCGGCGCCGGCGAAGCGCCCGACCTCGGTGACCAGGGCATCGGCATCGAGGTCCTCGACCAGCAGGGCCACGATGACGGCTCCGGGCTGCACCGCCTTCTTGAACCAGTCCACCCACTCGTCCGGGATGCCGAGGTCGATCAGCTTGGCGCCCACCGCCCCGGTGCCGGCGCCGACCGCCACGCCGGCGGCCCATCCCACCGGACCACCGAGGATGAGGCCGAACAGGCCCGCCCACAGGGCCGCCGAGAGGGCGGTGCGCCCCGGGGACGGGTCGATGGTCTCCTGCACGTGGGTGCGGCCCTCGGGTGTCTTCAACACGGTCACCGCGTCCTTGAGGGTGAAGGCGTGGTGGGCGGCGAGGCCCTGGGCCGCGGTGAGGAACTCCTGGGCCCGGAAGATGTCGGGGAAGGAGATGCCCACCAGCGTCGGCGCGGTCGTCCCGGCGTCGTCCACGAGGGCGAGGGCGTCGCCGCCACGGTCGTCCACCGGCCGTTCGAGGGGCTGCGCGCCCGGCTGGTCGTCCGCCTGCTCTGGGGTGTCCACGGGGCAAGCCTACTGGGGGACCCCGGGCCTTCTAAGGTGCGGGTGATGCCCCCAGGCGATGCCCCCGCCGACGCCGGCGACGAGCGGGCCGGCGAGTCCTTCGAGTCGTTCCACCGGCTGCTCCTCGACCGCGCGGCGCGTCGTCCTGCCGGGTCGTCCACCGTGGCCGCCCTCGACGCCGGTGTGCACGAGATCGGCAAGAAGGTACTCGAGGAGGCCGGCGAGGTGTGGTTGGCGGCCGAGCAGGGCGGCCGCGACGACCTCGCCGAGGAGATGAGCCAGCTCCTGTACTGGTTGCAGGTGATGATGGTGCACGCCGGCCTCACCCCCGACGAGGTGATCGGCTACCTCTTCCGGCCCCGCTGACCGGCGCACCCACCGCAACCTGTTTGCAACCGGGGGAGGGGGCCGGTACACACTCTGGTGCGCCTCCGGCGCGCACGCTGCCGTAGCTCAGTTGGCCAGAGCGCCTGGTTGTGGACCAGGAGGTCATGGGTTCAAGCCCCATCGGCAGTACTCAGTCCCCGCGGCACGCAGCCATCAGCAGACGGAGCCCCGCCCTCGTGTCCACCGATCGACCCAGCGCCCGCCTGCCGAGCGGCTTCGCCGACGCGCGGGCCGACGACGTGCTGGCCCGCCAGGAGATGATCGAGCAGATCGTCGGGGTGTACCGCCTGTACGGGTTCGAGGCGCTCGAGACGCCCGCCA
Organism: uncultured Microthrixaceae bacterium; assembly: GCA_964635055.1. Lineage (GTDB taxonomy): Bacteria > Actinomycetota > Acidimicrobiia > Acidimicrobiales > DATDAH01 > JAEUJM01. The sequence goes on from CAZWMT010000006.1 coordinate 46,851, forward strand.
TCGAGTACCTCGACGCCCTGGGCAAGCACCTCCCCGACCAGGATGCCCCCGACGAGGGCGTGTTCGCGTTCCGTGACGACGACGAGCAGTGGGTCGCGCTGCGCTACGACCTCACCGCGCCGCTGGCCCGCATGGTGGCCCAGGCGGGCCAGAACCTGGTCCGCCCGTTCCGGCGCTACCAGACCGGCCCGGTGTGGCGTCGCGAGAAGCCCGGCCCGGGCCGCTTCCGGCAGTTCTACCAGTGCGATTTCGACACCGTGGGCAGCGCGTCGGTGGCCGTCGACGCCGAGGTGTGCGCCGTCCTCGCAGCCGCGCTCGAAGCGGTGGGCGTCGCCCGCGGCGACTACGTGGTGCGGGTGAACGACCGCCGGGTGTTGACGGGCATCCTCAACCGCAGCGGCATCGCCGACCCGCACACCCAGCTCACGGTGCTGCGGGCCGTCGACAAGCTCGACCGGCTCGGCCTGGCCGCCGTGGGCGAGTTGCTCGGCCCGGGGCGCACCGACCGGTCGGGTGACGTCACCCGTGGTGCCGGCCTCGACGACGACCAGGTGGCCGCGGTGCTGGCCTTCGTGCAGGCCGGTGGCGGTACCCGGGACGAGGTGCTGGGCCGACTCACCGACCTCGTGGGCGACGAGCCCACCGGTCGTGCCGGCATCGAGGAGCTGGCCCGCATGGGGAGCCTGCTCGACGTGATGGGCCTGCCCGGTGAGCAGGTTGCGTTCGACCCCACGATCGTGCGCGGCCTCGCGTACTACACGGGACCGGTGTTCGAGGCCGAGCTGACGACCGAGATCGTGGACGACAAGGGGCGCACCCGGGCGTTCGGCTCGGTGGCCGGCGGCGGTCGCTACGACGACCTGGTCGAGCGCTTCACCGGCGAGAAGGTCCCGGCGTGTGGGGCCAGCCTCGGCGTCGACCGACTCCTGGCCGCCCTGCGGGCCGTCGAGGGCACGCGTTCGGCGCCCCGCGGGCCTGTCGTGGTGACGGTGATGGACGCCGGTCGCCTCGATGACTACCAGGCCATGGTGGCCGAGCTGCGGGGCGCGGGGATCCCCGCCGAGCTCTACCCGGACGATCGCTCGTTCAAGGCGCAGATGAAGTACGCCGACCGGCGCCGGGCCACGGCCGCGATCATCGCCGGCTCGAAGGAGTTCGATGCCGGCGAGGTGGTGGTGAAGGACCTGGCCCTCGGCGAGGACCTGGCCAAGGCCATCACCGATCGCGACGAGTGGCGCACCGCGCAGCCCGCGCAGCGCTCGGTGCCGCGCCGCGACCTGGTCGCCGCGGTGCGCGAGATCGTCGCCCGCACCGGCCCGGCACAGGGTTGACGGGCAGCGGCGCGATGGCCTCCACCCAACCCGTCAGCGGAGCGTTCGACCTGGCCGAGGAGCAGGCGATCCACGCCGAGGCGCTCGCCGAGGCGTCACGGTCGTTCCTCCGCAGCCACGGGTACGGCCCGGTCAAGCCCCCGATCCTCGAGCGGGCCGCGCCGTTCCTCGACCGGCTGGGCGAGGAGATCCGCAGCCGGATGTACATCTTCACCGACCCCGGTGGCCACGAGGTCTGCCTGCGGCCGGAGATGACCATCCCCACCGCCCGTCTCTACGCCGACGGGATCCACCACAAGGGTGCGCCCTTCCGCTGCTACTACGTGGGCAGCGTCTTCCGCTTCGACTGGCCCAAGGAGGGCCGCTACCGACAGTTCACCCAGGCGGGCGCCGAGTACTTCGGCGCCGACGACCGGGCCGCGGCCGACGTCGAGGTGCTGGCCCTGGCCCACGGCCTGGTGCGGTCGTACGGCCTGGACGGGCTCGACGTGGTCGTGGGCGACGTCTCGTTCTTCGGTGCGTTGCTCACCGACGAGCGCCTGGCACCCGCGTGGAAGGTCCGGCTGGCCCGAGCCGCCCCCGACTTCGGGTCCCTCGAGCGCGAGCTCGACCAGAGCCGCGCCCTCGAGACGCCCGAGCGGCCCGCGGCCGACGAGATCGGGGCCCTGCTCGACAAGACACCAGCGGCCCAACGCGACGCGCTCCTCGGCCGGGTGCTGGCCACGGTGGGGCCCGAGCACTTCGGGGTGCGCTCACCGGAGGAGATCGCGCGTCGGCTGCTCAGCCAGGCCGAGGCGCTCGGTCCCATCGAGCCGGCCATCGCGGACGCGTTGGGTGCGCTGCTGGCCGTCGACGCGCCGCTGGACGAGGGCCTGGGCCAGGTCCGCCGGATCGCGCAGGATGCCGGCTCCGACGCGCTGGCGCAGGTGGTCGACGGGTGGGACCGCCGGGTGACCCTGCTGGCCGAGCGCGGCGTCGAGCCGAGGTCGGTGCGGCTGCGACCGCGGATGGGTCGGGGCATCAACTACTACACCGGCTTCGTGTTCGAGATCCACGACGGCACCGACTCGGACGAGAGCCAGTTGTGTGGCGGCGGTCGCTACGACGACCTCGTCGAGTCGGTGGGCGGCGCCGAACCGGTGCCCGCGGTCGGCTTCTCCCTGGGCCTCGAGCGGGTGCAGCTGCGGTTGTCGGGCGGGGGAGCCCCGTGACCGGCCCGTCGGCCCCGCCGGATGGGCGGCGCGAGCAGGAGCGCTCGGCATGAGCCAGCCGCTGATCCTCTGCGTGGTCGCCAAGGGCTCGCTGCACGACGGCACCCTCGACCTGCTCGACCGTTGCTTCATCCCCATCAAGCGGGGAGGCAAGACCCGCTCCTACGCCGCCCGCATGGGGGGCCTGCGCGACGTCGAGGTGCTGTTGGCCCGCGCCGACGAGATCCCCGACCTGATCGCCTCCGGCCAGGCCCACGCCGGCATCACGGGCCTCGATCTGGTGAGTGAGGCCAACGCCGAGCCCGGCGGCGCCCCCCGGGTCACCGTCGTCATCGGCGACCTGTCCTTCGGTCGGGCCGACCTGGTGGTTGGTGTCCCCGCCATCTGGCTCGACGTGACCAGCCTGGACGACCTGCTCGAGGTGGCCGCCGACATCCGCCACGAGCACGGCCGGGTGCTGCGGGTGGCCACGAAGTTCCCCAACCTCACCAGGTCGTACTTCTCGCAGAACGGCTTCAGCGACTACCGCATCGTCCCGTCGCTCGGGGCCACCGAGGGTGCCCCCAAGGCGGGCACGGCCGACATCATCATCGACCTCACATCCACGGGCGCCACCCTCGACAGCAACGGCCTCAAGCAGATCGAGGGGGGCCGGGCCCTGCGGTCACAGGCCTGCCTGGTGGGGGCGGCCGACCCCTCCGTCTGGCAGCCGACCCGTCGCCGCGCGTTCACCCAGGTGATCGATCTCATCGAGTCGGCCCTGGCCGCCGAGGAGACCCGTGTGGTCCGGGCCCACTTCGACCAGGCGGGGCCGGACTGTCGCGCCGCGCTCGATGACGTGCTGCTCGACAGCGCCTGGATCGAGGCCGACCACGGCACCGAGCTCGACGGCCACCTGGCCATCGACGACGTGCACGAGGTGCTGCGGCTGCTGCGCGAGCACGCCGCGGAGACCGCGGTGATCGAGGCGGTCGACCTCATGGTGCGCCCGACCCACCACTACGCCGAGGCGTTCTTCGCCGGCATCGACGCCGTGCCCTGACCGGCGAGAACGGGTGCTGTCCCGGGTCAGCCCGCGGTGAGCTGGCCGTAGGTGATGCAGAGGCCCAGCACGTTGATCACCACGAGGCCGGCCACGACCAGGATGGCGGCGGTGGTGCGCACGGGTGAGCGGGTCACCCGCACCGGGGCGGGCATGTACCAGCCGGGCAGCAACGCGCCGCCGGCGTCCTCGGGGCCCCGGTAGGGCACGGCGTCGGCCGGGAGGGGCGCGTCGGGGTCGGCGGCCAGGGCCAGTGCGGCGAGCTCGTCGTCGGTGAAGGGCGGCTCAGTCGTCGTCACGGACCACCACCACCGGGCACGGGCTGTGGTGCACGCACTGCTGGCTGACCGAGCCGAGCAGCAGGCCGGTGAAGCCGCCGACCCCGCGGGCGCCCACCACCAGCAGGTCGGCGCTCGCGGCCGCCTCGAGCAGCGCCCGGGCGGGCAGGTCGCAGACCGCGGTCTCGCGGACCTCGACGTCGGCGGCGGTGCCCACCTCGGCCCGCACCTTCTCGACGATGGCGTGCACCGCGACCAGGGCGTCGGCCTCGTCGAAGTCGGCGGTGAAGTCGTGCCCGGTGACGGCGGTCTGGTCCAGGTAGCTCCAGGCGGCCAGCACCTGGACGGGGTCGCCGCGCACCGCACCCTCCCGGAGGGCCCAGGCCAGCGCGGCCTCAGAGGACTCCGACGCGTCGACGCCCACGACGATCAGTCCCATGCGGCCACTGTACGGGGCGCAGGGCCGGGAGGTCGCCCGGGCCCATCCTGGCGAACTGGCGCCCGATCCGGTTGCCAGCGCAGTCGAATCGGGCGCCAGTTCACCGGTCGAGGAGGGCGGCGAAGCGCTCGGCGAACAGGTAGGCGTCGCCGGGCCATCGGGCCGAGACGTAGCGCCCGTCCTCGACCACGAAGGCGGGGCCGTGGTCGGTGCGGGTCCCGCGCCTGATGCCGGCGAACGGGCCCCGCTCGAACTGGCTCGGGTCGTCCAGGGCGGACCGCACCTCGTCCTCCACGTAGGCCGGGTAGGTCCGGTAGTAGCGACCGAGCCGCCACGCGGTGAGGTAGAACGCGCTGCGCTCGAGGGGCTTGGTGAGACACGTCGTGTGCGATCCGGCGAGCAGGCTGCGCCCGTCCTCGCTCGTCGCCCGGGCCAGCACCAGCACGCCGTGGCAGATCGCTCCGACCGGCCGCTCGAGGCCCCAGAACTCGGCCACCCGGTGCCGGAGCACCGCCGATCCCAGGTACTGGCGCATGCGGGGGGCGTGGCCGCCGGGAAGGAGCAGGCCGTCGTAGTCCTCGACCCGCAGGTCGATCCACGCGAGGGGGTCGCGGAACTCGGGTGCGCGGGTGAGCTCGCGGTAGAACGCCTTGGGCTCGTCCGCCGCGCCCAGGCGGCCGAACAGCACCCCGGTCAGGAGCCTCGGGTCGGCCTCGGGCACCACCCCGGGCCGCTCCGTGGCGAACACCACCTCGTGGCCGGCCTCGGTGAGCAGCTTCCACGGCACCGCCACCTCGGTGACGTCGAAGTCGTGGTCGGGGAGGGGGACGAGGACCCGCATGAGGAGCCCGACCGTAGCGAACGGTCGCCCGGCCTGATCCGGTCAGTACCGCCAGAGGCGGTCGCGTCGCCCGGGGTCACCGTGCCACAGCACGTCGTCGCGCCCGGTGCCGTCGAAGTCGCCGACCGCCGGGTAGGCGAACGAGCCGTCCATGGTGACGGCGTTGCCGACGAAGCCGCCGTTGGCCGTCCCCAGCCAGATGGCGTCGGTCTCGGCGCCGGCGCCGTACCAGAAGATGTCGGTGCGCTGGTCGGCGTTGAAGTCGCCCGTCAGCGGGCGGTCGGACACGTAATCGCTGTCGGCGGCCTCGGCCGAGAAGCGGTTGTCGCGGGTGCCCCGCCACAACGAGTCGGGGGTGGCGCCCTCGCCGTACCAGAAGATGTCGTCGGGGCCGTCGCCGTTGAAGTCGCCGGCCAGGGGTTGGTAGTTGCCGTCGACCTGTGTGCTGCGGCCGACGAAACGCCCGTAGACCGAGCCGTACCAGACCGGGTCGCTGCCCGCTCCCGGCTGGTACCAGAACACATCGTCGGCCCGGTCGCCGTTGAAGTCGCCGACCACCGGCTGGTAGGTGCCGTTCACCGTGACGTCGACGTTGCGGAACGTCCGGTTGCGGGTCCCCAGCCACAGGTGGTCGGCGGCCGGCCCGGGGCCGTACCAGAACACGTCGTCGACGCAGTCGGCGTTGAAGTCGCCGGCGAGCGGCCGGTAGTTGCCGCCCACCTCCCGGACGGTGTCCGAGAACCGGCCGTCACCCGCGGAGTACCACACGTGGTCGTCGTCACCGCCGGGCCGGTACCACAGCAGATCGTCGCGTCCGTCGCCGTCGAAGTCGCCGGCCGCCGGCTGCTGCCACGCCGGGTTCACGTCGATGCCCTGCACGTCGCGGTCCGCCGAGCGGAAGGTCGGTGCGTGGTACACCTGCGTCCAGTAGCTGGTCTGGCCCGCGCCGCCGGCCCGGGTGAGGCTGAAGTGCACGTGGTCGGTGTGGGGCGACGAGCCCGAGTACGGCGCCCACCCGCGCGCGGTGTCGTACATCCGGAACATGTGCCGGTTCCAGATGATGTACATGATCCCCAGCCGGCGGGCGTTGGCGTAGGTGTTGCAGTTGGCGTCGGTGGCGAACAACCAGTCGAACAGGCGCTGGACCCGGGCCCGGTCGGTGCTGCTACCGGCGTTGTTGGGCCAGTCCCAGGCCCGGCCTTCCTTGTGCTCGCTGGTGCCCCCGATGTTGCAGGCGCGCACCGAGCCCAGGGTGCCGCCGCCGTAGTTGGCCTGCACGAGACGACGGAACGCGGCCATGCCGGGCTTCTCGGTGGGGCTGCAGGTGGACTGGCCGTCGTACTCGGGGAAGGGCTCGATCCCGCCGTTGAACGGCGGGGTCGTGATCTCCGGCGCCGCCGGTCCCTCACCGGTGACCGTGAAGGTGCGGTTGGCGTAGGTGACGGGGTCGCGGTCCTCGAAGCCCGGTGAGGCGCAGACCGCCTTGAGCCGGTAGGTCCCCACTGCCGCGTCATCGGGGACGGTGAGGGTCCCGCGCCACGAGCCGTCGGCGTCGACGGGCACCGTCTCGTCGGCGGACACCACCCCGTCGTGGACCAACGTCACGACGACGCCGTCACCCGGGGTGCTGGTGCCCGGCAACAGGCATCCGCCGCCGGACACCTCGACGGCGGTGCCCGTGAGGCCTCGTGCGGGTGTGCTCTCGAACGCCGGCCCACCCGATGCCCCGTGGTTGGCTCCGGCCTGGGGGACCGGGGTCAGGAGGGTGAACAGCAGCACACCCGTCAGGGCCCCGATCGACAGCGTGCGGACGGGGGCGGGCCGGCGCCGCTGCTCTCGCTCGTCGGACATCGTCACCGGACACTGCTCCCTTCCCGGCGAACCGGATCGTGGTGGTCATTTCGACGAACCGGGACGTCCGCTGAAGTCGCTCCGGTGATCCGTGTGGCCTACCCAACGGTGGAGGGGGCGAGAACGACTAAGAAGGGAGGTCCCGCGACCCCGACCACAGAGGAGCGGAACCCGTGGACACGACTGCCCCCGATGCCTTCGCACCGGCGACCCTCGGGCCGCTCACGCTGCGCAACCGCATCCTCAAGGCCGCCACCTTCGAGGGGATGACCCGCGAGCACGTGGTGTCGGACCGGCTCGTCGACTTCCACCGCACCATCGCCGCCGGCGGGGTGGCCCTGACGACCGTGGCGTACTGCGCGGTCTCTCCGGAGGGTTGCGGGACGCCCAACGAGATCATCCTCAGCCGCGATGCCGTTCCGGGGTTGCAGCGACTGGCCGACGCGGTGCACGCCGAGGGTGCCGCGGTGTCGGCCCAGATCGGCCATGCCGGGGCGGTGGCGGCGGCGACGGGCCACCAGGGCCTCTCGCCGTCGGTGATCTTCAGCCCGCTGGCCATGCGCCGCACGCGTGCGGTCACCAGCGGCGACATCGCCCGCATCACGAAGGACTTCGCCGACGCGGCGCGGATCGTCGCCGATGGCGGTTTCGACGCGGTCGAGATCCACCTGGGCCATGGCTACCTGCCCAGCGAGTTCCTCAGCCCGAAGCTCAACAAGCGCACCGACGAGTGGGGCGGGTCACTGGAGAACCGGGCCCGCTTCCCTCGACAGGTCGTGCAGGCCGTGCGCGACGCGGTGGGCGACCGGGTGGCGGTGCTGGCCAAGCTCAACATGGCCGACGGCGTGCCCGGCGGCCTCTGGCTCGACGAGAGCGTCGAGGTGGCCAGGTTGCTCGAGGCCGACGGCTGCCTCGACGCCATCGAGCTCACCGGCGGTAGCTCGCTCCAGAACCCGATGTACCTGTTCCGGGGCGAGGCGCCCGTGCGCGAGATGGCGGTGGCGATGCCCAAGGTCATCCGCCCGGCCTTCCGGTTGCTCGGCGGCCGGTTCCTCCCCTCGTACCCGTACGAGGAGGCCTACTTCCTGCCCTACGCCCGGCAGTTCCGAGCTGCGGTCGACCTGCCGCTGGTGCTCCTCGGCGGCATCAGCAACCGGGACACGGTCGACCGGGCCATGGCCGAGGGCTTCGAGTTCGTGGCCATGGGTCGGGCCCTGCTGCGCGAGCCCGACCTGGTCGCCAAGCTGGCCTCGGGTGCGTCGGTCGAGTCGCTGTGCGTGCACTGCAACAAGTGCATGCCCACGATCTACCGCGGCACCCACTGCGTCCTCGTCCCCGAGGACCAGCGCGCCTGATCGTCGGCTCTTCGGCTGACGCCTCATCGCGATCATCAGGACTCGCTCGTCCCTCGCTCGTCGCGCCGGCCTCCGAGCCTTGCCCGCCGGGGACGGGTCCCGGTTGGAGCTCAGTCGGCCGCCGGGGTCTCCTGCGCCGCCGTCTTGGCCCAGCGGTAGTCGGCCTTGCCGCTCGGTGAGCGGGTGACGGACTCCACCAGGTGCAGCTCGCGGGGCACCTTGTAGCCGGCGATCTTGGTGCGGCAGTGCTCGGCCAGGTCGGCCAGCGCCGGCGTGTTGCCGGGCCGGGGCGCCACCACCGCGGTGACCCGCTCACCGAACCGCTCGTCGGGCATGCCCACCACCACGGCGTCGAACACCTGTGGGTGGCTCTTGAGCGCGGCCTCGACCTCCTCGGGGAAGATCTTCTCGCCGCCCGAGTTGATGCTTACCGAGCCCCGCCCGAACAGGGTGATGGTGCCGTCGGCCTCGACGGTGGCCCAGTCGCCGGGTAGCACCCAGCGGACGCCGTGGCGGTCGACCTTGAAGGTCTCGGCGGTCTTGGCCTCGGCCTTGTAGTAGCCGAGCGGGATGTGGCCGGTGCGGGCCAGCAGGCCCTTCTGTCCCGACCCGGGCTCGATGGGGTCGAGGTGCTCGTCGAGCACGTTGGTGGACGCCGTCACCGCGAACTGCGGGTGTCCCTCGGCGGACGCGCCCACCGCCGAGCCCTGCGCCCCTGTCTCCGAGGCGCCGAAGGCATCGCTGATGATCAGGTTGGGCAACACGTCGAGCAGTTGCTGCTTCACCCCGGCCGACAGGATGGCGCCACCGGATCCCAGGGCGAAGAAGTTGCTGAGGTCGTAGTCGTCGCGGTGGGCGACCAGTTCCTCGACCAGCGGGCGGGCCATGGCGTCGCCCACCACTGTCATCGTCATCACCTTCTCGTCGACCACGGCCCGCCAGATGGCCGCGGGGTCGAAGTGCTGGGTGGCGGGCAGCACCATGGTGCCGCCGCTGTGGAAGCAGATGTAGGTGACCCACTGGGCGGCGCCGTGCATGAGCGGGGCCGCGGTGGCCATGGTCATGGTGCCACCGGTCTGCGCCACCCGGTCGGCCAGGTCCTCGGGCGTCGCCGGAGGCTCGGTCAGTCCCATGGCCGAGCCGTCCATCGCCGCGAAGAAGATGTCCTCCTGGCGCCACATCACGCCCTTCGGCATGCCGGTGGTGCCGCCGGTGTAGAGGATGTAGAGGTCGTCGCCGGAACGCTCGGCGAAGTCGCGCTCAGGCGACTGCTCGGCCAGCGCGGCCTCGTACTCGGCCACCTGGTGGTCGGCCGTGTCGAGACCGCCGATGTCGGCGCCCGACCCGTCCTCCACGTACAGGAAGCTGGTCACGCCCGGCACCTTGTGGGTGACCGCGGCGATGGTGGGGGCGAACTCGCGGTGGTGCACCACCGAGACCAGGTCGGCGTCGTCGAACAGGTACACCAACTCGTCCTCGACGTAGCGGTAGTTCACGTTCACCGGCACGGCGCGGATCTTCCACGCCGCCAACATGGCCTCGACGTACTCGGTGCCGTTGTGCAGGTAGAGCCCGATGTGGTCGCCGACGCCCACACCGCGCGCGGCCAGGGCGTGGGCCAGGCGGGTGGCCCGCTCGTCGAGCTCTCGGTAGGTGATCCGGCGCTGGTCGGTGATGATCGCCAGCTGGTCGGGGACGGCGTCGCTCACGACCTCGAGGGTGTCGGCGAAGGTGAAGGGGCGGGCCATGGGTCGGGGAGCTCCTGGAGGATCGTCGGCTGCGCCACTCTGTCACGGGGCCGCCCGTACGACCCAGGTGGACGACCCGGGTGGCCGCCTCAGTAGAGTCAACTGGAACCTGTTCTACGGAGGAGCACCATGGAAACCCGCGACGTTCTCTACATCGGTGGCGAGTGGGTCGCTCCCGCCAGCACCAAGACCCTCACCGTGGTCAACCCGGCCACCCAGGAGGTCGTGGCGACGGTCCCCGAGGGCACCGAGGCCGACATGGACCGCGCCGTCGCCGCCGCCCGCGAGGCGTTCGACAACGGCCCGTGGCCGCAGACCTCGCCGAAGGAGCGGGCCGACGTGCTGCGGGCGCTCTCGCTCGGCATCCAGGGCCGGATGCAGGAGTTCGCCGACGTCATCACCAAGGAGAACGGCGCCCCCGCCACGTTCTCGCTGATGGGCCAGGTGCTGGCCGCCACCATGGTGCTCGACGGCTTCGCCGCGGCCACCGACGAGTTCGCGTTCACCGAGGAACGCCAGGGCATGATGGGCCAGGTCCTCGTCAACAAGGCGCCGGTCGGGGTGGCGGCGGGCATCATCCCGTGGAACGTGCCGCTCTTCATCGCCACCATGAAGCTCGGTGCGGCCCTTGCCTCGGGCTCGACCATGGTGCTCAAGCCCGCCCCCGAGACCCCGTTCGACAGCTACCTGCTGGCCGAGGTGCTCGAGTCGATCGACCTGCCCCCCGGCGTGGTGAACATCGTCGCCGCCGGCCGTGAGGCGGGCGAGCACCTGGTGCGCCACCCCGGCATCGACAAGGTCAGCTTCACCGGAAGCACCGCGGCCGGCCGCAAGGTGGGCGCCATCTGCGGCGAGCAGCTCAAGCGCTGCACCCTCGAGCTCGGTGGGAAGTCCGCCGCGGTGATCCTCGACGACGCCAACCTCGACGCGGCCGTCCCCGAGCTGATGCCGGCGATGATGATGAACAACGGCCAGGCCTGCGTGGCCCAGACCCGCGTGCTGGCCCCCCGCAGCCGCTACGACGAGGTCGTCGAGGCACTGGCCGCCGCGGTCGGTGCCCAGAAGGTGGGCGACCCCGCCGATCCCGAGGTCGAGGTCGGCCCCCTCGTGGCCGAGCGCCAGCGCGAGCGCGTCGAGGGCTACCTCGAGGCCGGGCGCAAGGAAGGTGCCCGCGTGGTCACCGGCGGCGGGCGCCCGTCGGGCCTCGACGGTGGCTGGTTCGTCGAGCCGACGGTGTTCGCCGACGTCACCAACACCATGACCATCGCCCAGGAGGAGATCTTCGGCCCGGTCGTGTCGGTGATCGCCTACGACGACGAGGCCGACGCCGTCCGCATCGCCAACGAGTCCGAGTACGGCCTCTCCGGCTCGGTGTGGACCGCGGACCGCGAGCGCGGCATCGCGGTGGCCAAGGGCGTCCGCACCGGCACCTACGGCGTCAACACCGGCGTGGTGATCGACCTGCACAGCCCCTTCGGCGGCTTCAAGGCGTCGGGTGTGGGTCGCGAGCTCGGCCCCGAGGGCATCGAGGAGTTCACCGAGATCCAGACCATCGTGCTCGGCGGCTGAGGCGTGTCTCCCGCTCTGCGGGGCGGCTCGGGCCCGCTCGTGGACGCCAGCCGATGAGCACGCCCATCTGCCGGGACCTCGGGATCGAGTTCCCGCTGTTCGCCTTCTCGCACTGCCGCGACGTCGTGGCCGAGGTGAGCAAGGCGGGGGGCTACGGCGTGCTGGGGGCGTTGGCCTTCGACGCCGCGCAGCTCGAGGTGGAGCTGAGCTGGATCGACGAGCACGTCGACGGCAAGCCCTACGGCGTCGACTTCGCGATGCCCGAGCGGTTCGTGGGCAAGGGTGAGCAGTTCGACCTGGACAACCTGTCCGAACTGATCCCCGAGGAGCACCGGGCCTTCGCCGAGAAGATCCTGGCCGACCACGGCGTCCCCCCGATGCCCGAGGGCATCGAGGGCAACATGAAGGCCGCCGGCCTGGGCGTCGAGGTCGAGGGCCCGGGTCAGGTCGAGATCGCCCTGCGCCACCCGGTGTCGATGCTGGTGAACGCGCTCGGGCCCCCGCCCGAGTACGCCGTCGAGGCCGCCCACGCCAAGGGCGTGCTGGTGGGTGCGCTGTGCGGCAGCACCCGTCACGCCGAGCGCAACCTCGAACGTGGTGTCGACGTGCTCATCGCCCAGGGCACCGAGGCGGGCGGCCACTGCGGCGAGATCTCCACCATGGTGCTCGTGCCCGAGGTCGTCGACTTCGTGGGCCCCGAGGTGCCGGTGCTGGCCGCTGGCGGCATCGGCCGCGGCCGTCAGATGGCCGCCGCCATCGCCTTGGGGGCCCAGGGCGCGTGGACCGGCTCGATCTGGCTCACCGTCACCGAGTCCGACACCCAGCCCTGGGTGGTCGAGAACCTGCTGGCCGCAGGCTTCGGCGACACCGTCCGCTCGCGGGCGATGACCGGCAAGCCCGCCCGCCAACTGCGCACCGCCTGGACCGAGGCGTGGGACGGCCCCGAGTCGCCCGGGCCGCTGCCGATGCCGCTGCAGGGCATCCTCTACGCGCCGAGCGCCCACCGCTTCACCCGTGCGCAGAACCGCGAGCTGTCCGGGTCGCCGGTCGGCCAGATCATCGGCCGGGTCGACAAGGTGCAGCCCGCTCGCCAGGTGGTGTTCGACATCGTCGAGGAGTGGATCGAGGCCACGCAGGCCGGTGCCGCCGCGCTGGGCGAGCAGGCCTGAGGTCCGTCGTGGGGGAGCCGACGGGACCGACCGGCATCTTCGGGCGCACCATGTCCAAGGTGTCGGGCACCAAGGCGTTCGCCAAGATCGCCCCGAAGATCGTCACCAACGCCGACCGGCTCGTGTACAAGCTGACCCGCGGCCGGCGGGTGCTCACCAGCACCGGCAGCGTCCTCCCGATGGTGATGCTCACGACCACAGGGGCGAAGACCGGCGAGCCCCGCCAGGCGCCGCTGGCCACCATCCCCGACGGCGACGTGCTGTACCTGGTGGGCAGCAACTTCGGCCGCGAGAAGCACCCGGCCTGGACCGGCAACCTCATCAAGACGCCGCAGGCTGTGGTCACCTACGAGAAGGAGACCTTCCCGGTCACGGCCACGCTGCTGTCCGCCGACGAGAAGGCCGAGGTCTGGCCCAAGCTGTTGGCCCTCTGGCCCAACTACGACGGCTACCAGGAGCGCAGCGGCCGCGACATCCGCGTCTTCCGCCTCGAGCGCTCCGAGCCGTCGGCCTGAGCCCCGGCCTCACTGCCGGCCGACGATCCGGGCGCTCGACCGGGCGATCCAGGACCAGAACCCATGGGGTAGCGTCGCCCGCGATCCCGAGGAGGGCGACCCGTGGCGAGTGATCGACTGCACCTGGAGCACGACGGGCCCGTCGCCGTCATCACCAACGACAACCCTGACAAGCACAACGCCTTCGACGACGACATGGACGCGGCGCTGTTCGAGATCCTCGGCGAGTTGCGAGGGCTCGGGCCGTCGCTGCGGGCCGTCGTGTGGCGGGGAGAGGGCACGTCGTTCTCGTCGGGGCGCGATGTCGCCTCGATCGGCACGATGAAGGTGGACATGCCCCACACCGAGCTGATGCGCCGCGGGCACCGCGGCATCCAGCAGCTGTGGGAGCTGGATGCGCCGGTGATCGTGGCCTGCAAGGGCTGGGTCATGGGCGGCTCGTTCCAACGGGCGCTGCTGTGCGACATCCGCATCGCCGCCGAGGGCACCCGCTTCCGGCTCCCCGAGCTCACCCACGGGGTGATCCCCGACACCGGGGGCGTGGCCGTCCTGCACCAGATGTGCGGGCCCGGCGTGGTGAGCGACCTGGTGCTGACCGGTCGGGTGATGCCGGTGGAGGAGGCGTTCCAGCACGGCGTGGTCAGCCGGGTCGTCGCCCCTGACGAACTGGACGACGTGTGCCTCGAGGCGGCCCATGCGGTGGCCAAGGCGCCGCTGCTGTCGGTGCGCCTGGCCCGGGACGTGATCCGTCACCTGACCGTGCCCGAGGTGAAGATGTCGATGGCCGACGAGGCCATCTACCAGACCATGGTGAACCGCAGCGACGACTTCGCCGAGTTCCGGGCCGCCCACGCCGAGGAACGCGACCCGCTGTACAAGGGGGCGTGATGCCCGTCAGTGGGCAATCTCATCCGTTCTGGCTCCCGATTCGACCGCTATGGCGGTCGAATCGGGAGCCAGAACGAGTCGTTGCGGGGGGAGGAGGCCGTCGTGGCTGAGCTGACCGGACTGCCGGCGCCGCCGCCGCCCGGCGCCACCGCGCTGGTGCCCGGCACCTACGACGGTGTGTGCGTGTTCGTCACCGGCGGCGGCACCGGGCTGGGCAAGGCCATCGCCGCCGAGTTCGCCCGGCTGGGCGCGTCGATCGTGGTGGCCAGCCGCAAGCCCGAGCACCTCGACGCCGCGGTCGAGGCCATCGAGGCCATCGGGGCGCCGGTGGTCACCGCCGCGTGCGACATCCGGGATGCCGACGCGGTGGCCGCCGCGTTCGACGCGGCCGCCGACGCGTTCGGGATGCCCCAGGTGCTGGTCAACAACGCCGCCGCCAACTTCCCGGTGCCGGCCGAGGACATGTCGCCCAACGCCTGGCGCACGGTCGTGGACATCACGCTGAACGGCACGTTCCTGTGCGCACGGGAGTTCGGGCGGCGCCACCTCGCCGCCGGCACCCCTGGCTCGATCATCAACATCGCCGCGTCCTACGCCTGGACCGGTGGGCCCGGCTTCGCCCACTCGGCCGCAGCCAAGGCCGGCGTGGTGAACCTGACCGAGACGTTGGCGGTCGAGTGGGGCCCCTACGGCATCCAGGTGAACGCGCTGGTGCCCGGGCTGTTCCCCCACGAGGACATGACCGCCGACATCACCGGCAGCCTCGACCGCACCCACGACAAGGACGCGTGCCAGCCGGCGCTGCGGGTCGGCCAGCGCCAGGAGCTCGGCTGGGCGGCCACCTTCCTGGCCTCGCCCTACGCCCGCTTCATCAGCGGCCACACCCTGGTGGTCGACGGTGCCAACTGGCAGCGCCGCACCCTCACCAACCCGCCGGTGGTGACGGTGCGCGACCAGATGGGCCTGGACCCGTTCTGAACGCTCAGGGCAGGAACTGGTCGATGAAGGTGTTCGAGAAGACCCGGTGGGGGTCGAGGCTGTTCAGCCGGGCCCGGGCCGAGTCCCAGTTCTCGCTGGACGGGTAGCCGGCCCGGAACGTGGCCGGGATGGTGGAGGTCAACGCGGTGGTGTCCTTGTAGGGCCCGGCCGAGGTGAACGCCCAGCCCTTCGACCACTCGGGGCGGAACTGGGCGTACGACCCCGTGTAGTTCGCGGTCATCCACTGCTCCATCTCTCGGTAGAAGTCCCACATGCCGGGCGTGCGGGGGATGCCGAGCACGTTGAGCCAGACCGCGGTGTCCCACTCGGGGTGGTCGGGCCGGGGACGCAGCGACGAGACGGTGGGGGGACCGGCCGACGCCACCTTCACGTCGGCGGGCTGATCGAGGCCGCAACACCGGATCTCGACGGGGCCGTTGATCGGGAACTTCCCCCGCGACTGGTAGTGGCTGAGCCGGGCCTTGTACCAGGTGGTGAACTCGTTGACGACCCGTTGGACGTTGGCCCTGCTGGTGATCACCGCGCCGCCGCCCTCGGTCATGCGCAGGGTGGTGGGCCGGATGTAGAGCAGGGTGTTCTTCGACCAGCCCCACAGGTCCCACGTGCCGGTGGCCACGATCCCGGCGCGGACGATGTTGAGCTGCAGCCCGCCCCACGCCGGCGTGCCCGACGCGTCGCCGAGGGCCAGCCTCGAGAGGAAGTCGGAGGTGCCGAGATCGATGTTGTCGGAGAACGTGTAGTTGTAGGGCGAGCTGACGGTGCGGGCCAGCAGTGGCTTGTTCGGCGTGGGGGTCCACACCTTCAGCCATGGGTAGTCGGTGAAGGGGAACCAGATGGCCTCGACGCCGCCGGACTGGGCGACGTAGGAGGCGAACGTGCGCCCCGACGAGCCCGAGCGGGCGAACAGCTCGCTGGTGGGCACGTTGTACCAACTCTGGCAGCGGAGGCGGTAGTTGGCGCCGGCCTGCAGCGTGACCGAGGTGAGGAACGCCCGGCCCAGGTGGGTGAGCAGCGCGGTGGCCTCGGGGTCGGACCGCCGATAGGACTTCACCACGTAGCTCGCGCTGGGCCCGTCCCACACCACCGCGGTGAAGGCCGTGACCAGGTTGCTGAGCGAACCGTAGGTCGATCCGGAGGCCAGCCGGCCTGCGTTCGACGGGAGGGCGGCCCCGTGCGCGTTGACGGCCAGTGCGCCCGCGATGGTCAGCACACCCGGTGCGGGGACCGAGTGCCAGCCGAGGCCGTTGCTCTCCAGCGCCGCGAGGATGTTGTCCAGGGTGGCGCCGGCGCCGCAGGTGACGGTGGCGGGTGCGCCCTGGGCCACCGAGATCGAGTTGAGCCGCTGGGTGGTGTCGACCAGCACCACCTTGTCGACCGGCGCGCCGTTCACCAGCGTGAGCGGCGTCCAGCCGTGCATGGCGCCCCGAGGCCGGAGCTTCCACTGGTTGGCCCGGGCCCAGTTGGCCAGCGCCGCCACGTCGGCCGCAGTGGCGGGCGCGCAGGTCCACACCGCGTCGGCCCTGATCTCGCCGGACCAGTTCTGGTACGCCTGCTGGTACAGCGAGATGCCGGCGGGGAACGACGGCGGCGCCGCCAGCGTGCTCGCGGCGGTGGCCGCGGCGATGCGGTAGACGGGCGTCCAGGCACCCGCCACCAGCGCGCCGGTCGCGCCCGCAGCGCCGGCCAGGAAACGTCGGCGCGACAGGCCGCGATCTTCGGTCATGTGGTCCCCCCCGGGGTGCCCGCCGCCACCCGTGGTGGATGACGCCTGGAGTATTGCCAGCGCGGTGAACGGCGTCAACCACCCGCATGCTCTGCTCGAGGCGGGAGCGGTCCCGACCGTGGCGCACAACCTGACCGGGCGGGCGGGCGGGCGGGACTCACCGGTCACCGGAGACGATCCCGGCCACCCGATTTCGGGGGTTCCGCCGCCGGCGGGTGACGAGCCGCGGCCGGGCGTGGCCCGGCCACGGGTCGTCGTGGAACTCGCGCCCACCGTGGCCCGAGGGTCCGGTAGCCTGCGGTGACTTCGACGCCCTCCGGGGCGAAAGGGCGGAGGCTGATGCGGGGTTCTCGGGGTACTGGTGGGTTGGCCCGGTGGGTGGCGGGGGCGTTGGTGGTGGCGCTCGCCGCCGCGCTGGCGACGGTGGCGCCCGCGGCCACGCCGTCGGCGTCGGCGGACGCAGGCTGTTCGAAGTACGCCGCTCCCAACGGCAACGATGCCAACCCCGGCACCCAGGCCCAGCCCAAGCAGTCGCCGATCGCGCTGTTGAACTCGTTGGCGCCGGGGCAGGTGGGATGTCTCACCGACGGTGCCACGTTCACCCTCGGAGGAGGTGAGGCGGTCACGGCGGCGTCGGGCTCGCCGGGGCTGCCGATCACGCTGCGGCCGGCCACCCCCGGCGCGCGGGTGACCATCTCGGCGTTGACCGGGTTCTGGTTCCAGCCCGCCGGTCACGACCTGGTCCTGAAGGACCTGAACATCCGCCGGCACGGGGGAGGCGCCGGGAGCCTCCTGCTCGTCGATGGCGACCGGGTCACGCTGGACGGCCTCGACATCACGTACCCGAACAACATCTGCCTCGACGTCGGTGGCGACCCCCGGCCGGGCCCCAACCAGACCAGCGACACCACCGAGGACTTCGTGCTGCGCAACAGCCGGGTCCACGACTGCGGGTCGGCCTACGGGGGCCCGCACTTCGAGAACGACTCGGGGGTGCACGGCATCTACGTCCAGTTCTCACGCGACGGGTCGGACGCGGGGGCGACCAACGACAGCTACAGCGCGATCTTCGAGGACAACCTGATCTACGCGAACCACAACCGGGGGATCCAGCTGTACCCCGACACCGACGACGCCCTCATCCGGCGCAACGTGTTCTACGGCAACGGTGCCAACGTGAACATCGGCTCGGACAGCCCCACGATCGCGTCCGAGCGCAACACCGTCACCGACAACATCATCTCCGAGTCGACGCTGGACGGCCTCAGCCCGGGTGGGTTCGTGGGTGACACGAACGAGGTGCTGGGCAACCTCATCGGGGTCAACAACCCGGCCAACCACGTGGACGGCAACTGCATCAACAACACCGCGCACCCCACCGCGCTCTACGCCGGGCCGGGGTTCACCCACGTCAACAACATCGAGAACCAGTCACCCGGCTTCGCCAACCCGGCGGCCGGCGACTTCACCCTGTCGGCCAACAGCCCGTGCCTGGGCAAGGGGCCCACCTACATCCAGCCGGCGGTGGTGCCGCCGAGTGACCCAACGCCGGTGTTCGCCCGCAAGTGGAACACCCAGGCGGTCGCCGCCGGTCTGGCATCGAGCCCCGAGAGCGTGGCCACGACCAGCGACGGCTCGCTGGTCTACGTGGCCGACGCCGACCGCAACCGCATCGAGCAGTACGACGCCCGGGGCCGGTTCATCCGCCAGTGGGGCTCCCCCGGGAGCGGACCCGGCCAGTTCAACCGGCCGGTCGACGTCACGGTGTTGGACAACGGCAGCGAGTACCACGTGTACGTCGCCGACCTCAACAACCACCGCGTGCAGGAGTTCACCAAGAACGGCCTGTTCGTGCGTCAGTGGACCCACTCTGCGGGGGTGGCCGGCGCGTTCACGCCCCACGCGATCGAGTACGGCCTCGGCCACATCTACGTCGCCGACCTGATCAACGACCGCGTGCTGCAATTCGACCTGAACGGCGCCTTTGTGCAGACGATCGGCTCGTCGGGCACGGGCGCCGGTCAGTTCGACGGCCCAGGCGGCCTGGCGTGGGATCGTTCCTACAGTCGGCTCTATGTGGCCGACCTGTTCAACCACCGCGTCCAGTACTTCAACTTCACCGGCGGTGCTGAGGGCGCGTGGGGCACACAGGGAGCGGGTGTCGGGCAGTTCGACCTGCCCGTCGACGTGGCCGTGGGACCCGAGCAGGACGGCTATCGGGTCTACGTGGTCGACTACATGAACCATCGGGTGCAGGAGTTCGAGCGCCCAGAGGGCGGCGCGGCCCCGGCCCAGGTCGCGGTGTGGGGCGGGCAGGGCAGCGCCAACGGCCAGTTCCAGAATCCTGAGAGCATCGCTGTGGTCGGCCACCAGCGCTACGTGGCCGACGGCGGCAACGACCGCATCCAGGCGTTCACCACGGTCCCCTCGACCGGCATCGGCGGGTCGGTCACCGAGCAGGGGTCGGGTGCACCGATCGCGGGTGCACAGGTGGCGGTTCTGCGCACCAGTGACTTCTCGGTCGTGGACGGCGGCGTGGCCGACGCCGCCGGCGACTACTTCGTGGGCGGGGTGCCGGCCGGCTCGTACTACCTCTATGTGCTCGATCCGACGGGCGAGCACCCCGCCGGGTTCCACGGGCCGCCGACCACGGTCACGGTCACGGCCAACACGCCCTACGTCGACGCCGACCCCAGCATGGCGCCGACGCGGGGGGCCATCGCCGGCACCGTCACCACACAGGGCTCGGGCAACGTCATCCCCGGCGCGTGGGCCATCACGATGAACGCCACCACCGGCCAGGCCGCCACGGGCGTGGTGGCCGACGCGTCCGGGAACTTCCGCGTCGAGCACCTCGCCCCCGGCAACCACAGGATCGCCCTGCTCGACCCGACCGGCGCCCACCGTCCCGAGTTCTACAACGACTCCCCGACCTTCCAAGGGTCGGCCTCGGTGTCGGTCACCGCCGGCGCCACGGCCACCACCAACGCGGCGTTGACGGCGACGACACCACCGGTGGGGGGCTCGGTCCTCCAGGGGGACATCACCGAGCAGGGGTCGGGGTACGGACTGTCGAACATCTGGGTGGTTGCGCTCTACGCCTCGAACTACCAGATGGCCGCCGGTGCGGTGACCGACGCGACCGGCCACTACAGCCTCAACCTGAACATGGGGAGCTACAAGCTGCAGTTCATCGACCCGGCCGGGCGCCACGCCATGGAATGGCACGACAACCAGCCGTACTACGGCATCACCAACGCCGCGAGCGTCGACGCGCCGAACACGGTCAACGCGGTGCTGACCGCCACCACCGGCGTGATCCACGGCACGGTGTTCGGAGGCTTCGACATCATGGAGGGTGCCTGGGTGATCGCCGTCGGGCCGACCGGCATGGCCGGCAGCGCCGTCACCGACGCCAACGGCGAGTACGGGATCGGCGGCTTGCCTCCAGGTACCTACCGCGCCACGTTCCTGGCGCCGGGCGACTACCCCCAGGAGTGGTTCGACAACCAGTCGAGTTACGCCACCGCCACGCTGTTCTCGGTCACCGGGAACGGTAACGGCGTCGTGGTGGATGGTCACCTGGGCTAGTGCCCCCGTCAGACAACCTGCGCGTGTTCTCGACGGCCGGATGACGCCGCTGGCGGCGTTGCCTGTCGTCTGCTGAACGGCATCGGTGGCTCTCCAGGGCGCCTGGCCGCGGCGCCCATTCCTCGCGAGAGCGCGGCGAACGTTGCTGGTCCGGCCGTCAGCGACGGCGGGCTGGCCCCGAGGTCGGCGGCAGGCGGATCTCGATGGCGGTGCTGGGGCGTAGGAACGCCGACTGCGGCGTGTCGGTCGGTCCGACCAGTCCCAGCGACTCGAACGGCACCACGCGGGCCGTCGGCGCGCACGCCGGCTGCACCTGGCCGTCGCCGTAGGCGACCTCGAACCGCCTCACACCGTCACGCCCGTCGAACCACCCGACCGTCGCCGCCGACACCTCGACCGGGATGTCGGGCGTGCTGGCGCCGGTCGGCGCACGGTCGACCTCCAGGTCGATGCCTTCGGCGGCCACCGCCACCCGGCCCGCGGACGGCTCGGACATGGTGACGGTGCCCCGCACCCACGGCATCCCCCACAGGTGGCGGGGGAGCGTGGCCCAACGGCTGTCCTGCACGGTGCGCAGGAACCAGACGCCCTGCTCGTCGCCCACCCGCACGTAGGCGCGCAGGTGCACCTGGGCGGCGGACAGGCGGGGTCCCGGGAGTCCCCGCAGGCCCAGGCCCACGTAGCAGTAGGCCACCGCGGACACCAGCGGCAGGTCGACCTCGACGCCCTCAGGGAGCAGCGCCGCCACCGCGGCGCGGTCGGCAGCGAACGTGACCACCGCGAAGTGCTCGAGCCTCGCGGTGGCGATCACTTCAGCCTGGGCCGGGCGTGTGGCCGGAGTCGGCCGAGGCCGACGCGGGGGCGAGGGCCGATCCGCTCGTGCCGGCCGAGCCGGAGGTGTGGTCGCCGGCGGCGATCGCAGGCGGGGTGGCCGCAGGCGACGTGGTCGGTTCGAGTCCGACAGCTTCGGCGACCAGCTCGGCGGATCGGGTGCGGTCGTCGGGGTCGGCCAGCATGGTGGTCAGCATGACCTCCTGCACGCCCGTGCGCTCGACGAGCGCCTGCAGGCCGTCTCGGACCTGGCCGGGGTCGCCGACCACATGGGACTGCGTCCACGCCTTCACCGCCTCGCGCTCGTGGGGGGTGAACCGGTACGCGGCGGCGTCCTCGGGTCGGGGGTACAGGCCGGGGCGCCCCTGGCGGAGGCGCAGGAAGGCCAGTCCCCCGGGCGCGGCCAACCACTGGGCCCGCTCGTCTGTGTCGGCGCACACCACCGACGCGCCGAGCATCACGTACGGCTCGGCGCACGCGTCGGACGGGTCGAACGCCGATCGGTAGGCCTCGAGCGCGCTTTCGAGGCCGGCGGGGGCGAAGTGGTAGGCGAACGAGAAGGGCAGGCCGAGCGTCCCTGCCAGCCGGGCGCTGAAATCGCTCGACCCGAGCAGCCAGATCGCCGGGCGGTAGCCCCGCGCCGGTGTGGCCACGATCTTGGAGAACGGGTGATCGGCGGGGATGGTGCCGTCGAAGTAGCCCACGAGCTCGGCCAGTTGCGAGGGGAACTCGTCGGCCCCGTCGAGGCGCGACCGGCGGATGGCATGGGCGGTGACCTGGTCGGTGCCGGGCGCCCGCCCGAGGCCCAGGTCGATGCGGCAGGGGTGCAGCGCCTCGAGCATGCCGAACTGCTCGGCGACCACCAGGGGCGCGTGGTTGGGCAGCATCACGCCGCCCGACCCCAGCCGGATGGACGAGGTGGCGCCGGCCACGTGGGCCAGCATCACCGCCGGCGACGAGCTGGCGATGCCGGGCATCCCGTGGTGCTCGGCCACCCAGTACCGGTGGTACCCCAGCGCCTCCACGAGGTGGGCGTAGGCGGCGGACGCTCGCAGCGCGGCGGCCGGGTCCGACCCTTCGCCCACGGGGGCGAGGTCGAGCACGGACAGGGGGACACCGAGGCGGTTCATCCCCCGACCGAACCCCGTCGGGTGCCTTGGTGTTCCGGCGCTCCGTGCTCGCTCCCATCGGCGGCCGCTCCGACAACGTCCAGGGCGCGAAGGCGGGGGGCGGGGCGGCTGTCCGCGGGCTGACCGGCTCAGTCGCCACGCTGGGTGGCCAAGGTCCACCGATCGAGCGTTCTCCTTCCGGACTGGAGGGAATACCAGTCACCGGTGACTGGTATTCCCTCCAAAGACGGGATCGGCGACCACCGCGGCCACCGTCCGTGAGACTCGGACCGAAGGGGAGCGCCGACGCGCATCGGGACCCCCTGCCCCCGTTGTTCGCGCCGTTGCCTTCATCGCCTGAGCAGCAGATGGGGTGAACTGCCCGGCGGACGCCCAGAGCACGCGAGAGGGGTCAGGGGGCGTCGGCGGAGGCGTGCCTCGCGGTGTCCACGGGGTGGGCGGCGTCGACCGCGGCGAAGTCGGGGGCGCGGCGCTCGGCGAGGGCCATGAACGCCTCGGTGTTGGCAGGCTGGCCCAGCAGGCGGATGAACGCCTGGTCCTCACGGGCGCGGGCCGCCACCAGGCCGTCGCGCAGGCCGGCGGTGATGGTGCGCTTGGTCTCGATCAGCGAGGCGATGGGCTTGGACGCCAGCACCCGGGCCCGTGCGAGCGTCTCGTCCATCAGCTCGTCGGGTGCGCAGACCTTCCACGCCAGGCCCATGGCCAGGCACTCCTCGGCGCTGAACCACTCCGAGCTCATCAGCACCCAGGCCGCGTCCTGGCGCCCGAGCAGCATCGGGAAGGTGACGCTGCTGGCCGCCTCGGGCGCCACGGCCAGGTCGGTGAACGGGCAGCGGACGCGGGCCTCGGTGGACATCAGCACCAGGTCGGCGAAGCCCAGCATGGTGGCGCCGATGCCCAGGGCCAGTCCGTTCACCGCGCAGAGCAGCGGCTTGGGGAAGGCGACGAGCTGATCGACCAGTCCCGGGAAGCCGTGGTTCGTGCCCTCGGTCTCGCCCGACGCGAGCGACGACATCTCGGTGACGTCGGTGCCCGTGGAGAAGGCCCGGCCGGTGCCGGTGATGACCACCACGGCCACCCCCGGGTCGCCGGCGGCGTCGATCAACGCTTCGGCGGTGGCGTTGTAGAGCGCATCGTTGAAGGCGTTCAGCTTGTCGGGTCGGTCGAGGGTGAGGGTGCGGACGCGGGCGTCGTCGTCGATCCGGATCATGGGCCCAGCATGGCAGTGCCCACGCACCGGACACGGACGAGGAAGACTGTGCCGCCATGTCGCCTGACCGTTCACCCCGTGTCGCCGCCCTCCTCGCCGACCTCAGCCTTGACGAGAAGGCCTCGCTCACCGCCGGCGCCGACATGTTCTCGACGCCGCCGGTCGAACGCCTCGGCATCCCCGCGGTGCGGCTCACCGACGGCCCGAACGGCGCGCGGGGTGCGGTGCTGCCCGGAGAGTCACCGGACACCTCGGTGTGCGTGCCGTGCGGCGCCGCCCTGGGGGCCACCTGGGACCCGGAGCTCATCGAGCGGATCGGCGCGCTGTTGGGCACCGAGACCCGTCGTCGGGCGTGCCGGGTGCTGCTCGCACCCACCGTCAACCTGCACCGCTCACCCCTCGCCGGCCGCAACTTCGAGTGCTACTCGGAGGACCCGCTGCTGTCCGGCCTCCTCGCGGCCGCGTTCGTCCGTGGCGCCCAGTCGCAGGGTGTGGCCACGACCGTGAAGCACTTCGTGGGCAACGACGCCGAGTTCGAGCGCCTGACCATGAGCTCGGTGATCGACGAGCGCACCCTCCGTGAGCTCTACCTGGTGCCGTTCGAGATGGCCGTTCGCCAGGGCGGCAGCCTCGGGGTGATGACCGGCTACAACCGGGTGAACGGCACCTGGTGCGCCGAGCACGGGCCGCTGCTGTCGACGCTGCGCGACGAGTGGGGATTCGAAGGATTCGTGGTGACCGACTGGTACAGCGTGGCCTCGGCCACCGCCTCGTCCGCCGCGGGCCTCGACCTCGAGATGCCGGGACCGGCGCGGGCCTACGGTGACGCCCTCGCCGAAGCGGTGCGGTCGGGCGTGGTGGACGAGGCGACCGTCGACGCCATCGTGAGCCGCCTGCTGTCGGTCTACGAGCGCATCGGGGCCCTCGACGACACCGGCGACGAGCCCGCGACCTCCGTCGACGACCCCGCCGATCGGGCGCTCACCCGGGAGGCCGCCGTCGCCTCGATCGTCCTGCTCACCAACAACGGCCTGCTCCCGCTCGACGCCACCGCGCTCACCCGGGTCGCGGTCGTCGGCCCCAACGCCGACCGGGCGGTGATCATGGGCGGCGGGTCGGCCCGGGTCATGCCGGCCTACCTCACCACACCCCTCGAGGCCATCCGCCGGCGGCTCGGCGACGACGTGGAGATCGTGCACGAGCCAGGCGTCGACATCACCCGCACCGCGCCCACGCTCGCGCTCGATCTCACCTACGAGTTCTGCGCCGGTCCGGACGATCCCGAGCCCAGGAAGGTCCTGAGGTCCGAGTCGCGGGCCACCGCCGAGCTGTTCGCGTTCGGGCCGCCGACGGGCGTGCCGGAGGGGTTCACCCTCCGGGCGACCGGGCGCTGGACACCCCCGACCGGCGGGCCGTTCGAGCTCTCGCTCATCCAGGCGGGCGGCACCCGCCTGACGGTGGACGGCACGGTGGTCATCGACGGCATCGCCGACCCCCCGCCGCCCGGGCGCAGCTTCTTCGGCGGTGGCAGCGCCCAGGCCACCGCCACCGTCGAGCTCGAGGCCGGCACACCGGTCGACGTGGAGATCGACTTCGAGGCCACCAGCCCGCACGGCATCCACGCCTTCAAGGTCGGCGGCCGCCCGCTGCTGCCAGACGATGCGCTGGAGCGGGCCGCCCGCGCCGCCGCCGGCGCCGATGTGGCCATCGTCGTCGTCGGCACCGACCACGAGTGGGAGTCGGAGGGTGCCGACCGCGAGTCCTGGGCGCTGCCGGGCGACCAGCACGCCTTGATCGACGAGGTGTGCCGGGCGAACCCGAACACGGTCGTGGTGGTCAACGCGGGGTCGCCGGTCGACCTGTCCTGGGTCGACTCGGGGGTCGCGGTGGTGCAGGCCTGGTTCGGCGGCCAGGAGATGGCCGCGGCGGTCGCCGCGGTGCTGGTCGGCGACGTCGACCCGGGCGGTCGCCTGCCCACGACCCAGCCCATGGCCATCGAGCACAACCCGGCGTTCGGCAACTTCCCCGGCGAGAGCGACGAGGTGCGCTACGGCGAGGGCCTGCTGATGGGGTACCGGTGGTACGAGGCCCGCCGGCTGCCGGTGCGCTTCCCGTTCGGCCACGGCCTGTCGTACACCACCTTCACGTTCGGTGAGCCCGTGCTGTCGTCGGCCACGTTCGCCGAGGGCGACACCCTGACCGTGGGGGTTCCCGTCACCAACACGGGCGACCGGCCGGGCTCGGAGGTGGTGCAGTGCTACGTCGAGCCGGGGCGGACGCGGGTGCAACGCCCCGTCAAGGAGCTGCGGGCGTTCGCCAAGGTGCATCTCGACCCTGGCCAGTCGACCACCGTCGCGCTGGCCCTCGACGACCGTGCCTTCGCCTACTGGGACGTCGGCACGCGCGACGGGCCGGAGATCCGTGAGCGCCTGCCGATGGGTGGGTCCCCGGCCGCCGACGCCCCCCGTCGCACCCCTGGATGGCGCGTCGACCCGGGCATGGCGACCGTGCACATCGGCCGCTCGTCGGCGGACATCTGGCACCGAGTGCCGGTCGAGATCGTGGCGCCGGCCGCCGGCGGCTGACTGGCTCCACCCCGGGTGCCCTCCTAGGCTCGCCGGGTTGTCCTCCACCCTGGAAACCCCTGAAGACGCGCGCGTCCACATCGATGCCGATCCCGACGACTTCGACCGGCTCGACGCCGGCGACACCCGTCGGTACTACTTCGAGATCTTCGCGGTCTCGATGGCAGGTCTGCTGATCGAGATCAGCTACACGCGCATCATCTCCTACAAGCTCTTCTACTACTGGGTCTACCTGGTGATCGGCCTGGCCCTGTTGGGAATCGGCTCGGGCAGCGTGTTCGTCACCATCTCGAAGCGCCTGCGGCACTCGCCGACCCGGCCCATCATCATGTGGGGCTCGCTGGCGGCCGCGCTCAGCGTGGGCGTCGGCTACCAGGTGCTCGCCCGCACGCCGATCGACACCCTGAAGATCTGGCAGTACGGCACCGGCGACTCCGTGTTCAACCTGGGTGCGCTGGTGGTCATCTCGTTCTGCCTGTTCGCCTCGTTCGTGGCCATCGGCATCATGATCGCCACGCTGTTCGGACGGAAGTCCGAGCGCATCAACCGCCTCTACTTCGCCGACCTGGCCGGCGCCGGCCTGGCCTGTGCCATCGTCGTGACCCTGGTCGGCACCATCGGGCCGCCGTCGGTGGTGTGCCTCGCCGGTGTGCTGCTGGCCGCGGTGGGGCTCCGCCTGGCCTGGGGCGGGTCGAAGGTCGCGTTGATCGGCGGGGCCGTCCTCGCGGCGGTGCTGTTCGCCGGTGTGGTGGCGCCCAGCCTGCTGCCCGACATCCAGCTCGACGGCGTGAAGGACGAGGTCACCGGCAAGGACGACGCCTTCTCGGCGTGGAGCCCGGTCTTCCGTGTCGACGCGGTCCAGGTCGACGACGACACGAAGCTGCTCTATCACGACGGGCTGCCGGGCTCGGCAATCCACCGTTACGACGGCGACCCGGCGAGCCTCAGCCGGTTCGACGACGATCCGCGGTCGCTCCCGTTCGCGGTCACGGGCGAGTCGCCCGACGACGTGATGATCATCGGCGCCGCGGGCGGCAACGAGATCCTCACGTCGCTGTACTACGACGCCGGCCACATCGACGCCATCGAGCTCAACCCGGTCACCTTCGACCTGCTGTCCGACCGGTTCGCCGACTTCGCGGGGAACATCGCCGACGACTCGCGGGTCAACTACGTCAACGGCGACGGCCGTTCCTTCCTGGCCCGCAGCGACGACGAGTTCGCCATCGTGTGGTTCCCCGCCCCCGACAGCTACGCCGCGACCAACGCGGCCAGCTCGGGGGCGTTCGTGCTCTCCGAGAGCTACCTCTACACGAAGGAGGCGGTGACGGACAGCCTCGACCACCTGCAGGACGACGGGATCCTCGCCGCCCAGTTCGGCGAGTTCGACTACGAGCGGCGGCCCAACCGCACCACGCGGTACGTGGCCACCGCACGCGAGGCGCTGGCCGACCGGGGCATCGACGACCCGCGCGACCACATCATGGTCGCCACCACCCCCGTCCCCGCCTTCGGCGGCCAACTCGCCACCATCCTCGTGAAGGAGGCGCCGTTCACCGACGAGGAGGTGGCCCGTTTCCTGGACGGCGTGGACGCGGTCGAGGGGTCGACGCTGCGCTACGCACCCGGGCATCCCGTCGAGGGTGAGCCGGTGAGCGACCTGGTGCTGGCCCAGGGCGACGAGGTGGACGCGTTCTTCGACGCCTACCCCTACGAGGTGGGCCCCATCACCGACGACGGCCCGTTCTTCTGGCACTTCACCTCGTTCAAGACCGTGCTCGGCGACTTCACCCACTCCGTGGCCGTGGACGACCCCGACGTGCTGGAGGTGGGCGGCATCGGCGAGCGGGTGCTGATCCTGCTGCTGATCGTGGCCACCGGCTTCGCGGCGGTGTTCCTGCTGTTGCCGTTCGTGGCCATCCGCAAGATCTTCGTGGCCCTCCCGCGCAAGGGCCGCTCGGCGCTCTACTTCGCGTCGCTCGGGTTCGGCTTCATCTTCTTCGAGGTCACGTTGATCCAACGACTCACGTTGTTCCTCGGCTACCCCACGTACTCGCTCACGGTCACGCTGGCGTCGATCCTGTTGTTCACGGGTGTCGGCGCGCTCTTGAGCGGGCGCTACGCCGATCGACCCCACCAGGTGCTACCCGTGCTGGCCGGTGCCATCGCGGCGTTGACGCTGTTCTACGCCTTCGTGCTGCCGCTCATCACCGAGTCGCTGCTGACGGCGCCGCTGCCGGTGCGCATCGTGACCGCGTTCGTGGTGCTGGCGCCCCTCGGCATCTGCCTCGGCACCTTCATGCCCCTGGGTCTCGGCGCGGTGGCGGCCATGACCGACCACCCCTCCGAGTACGTGGCCTGGGGCTGGGCGGTGAACGGCTTCGCCTCGGTGGTGGGCTCGGTGCTCACCACCATGTTGGCCATGACCTTCGGCTTCCAGGTGGTGCTCTTCGTGGCCCTGGCCGTCTATGTGGTGGCGCTGCTGGCCCTGCGGGGCCTCGTCGGTCCCGACCGGCCCGCCGCTACCGTGGCGGCGTGACCGAGCCCTCGAGCCCCGACCCGCACGACGACCATACGGGCGACACCGGCGACGGTGACGCCGACGCTGCCGACAGCGCCGATGTCGTCTCGGTCGAGCGACTGATCCCGGCGGCGGCGGGCGACATCTTCGCCCTGCTCGCCGACGCTCGGCGCCACAAGGACATCGACGGGTCGGGCACCGTGCGCGACGCCAAGGGCGACCCCGAGCCGCTGGTGCTCGGCTCGACGTTCGGCATGTCCATGAAGATGGGCATCCCGTACTCGATGCAGAGCACGGTGGTGGAGTTCGAGCCCGACCGGCGGATCGCCTGGCAGACGCGTGGGCCCGGCCCGATCGGCAAGTACGTCGCCGGCCGGATCTGGCGCTACGAGCTCGAGCCCACCGACGGCGGCACCCTGGTGCGCGAGAGCTGGGACATCACCCACGAGTCGATGTTCACCAAGCCCGTGGTGCGCATGGCCGCCGACAAGACCCGCGCCAACATGGCCGCCACGCTCGAGCGCATCGAGCAACTCCTGGCCGGCACCTGACTTCAGTCGACGTAGTTCGGGGGGCGATCCTCCTTGCGGGACCGGATGTACTCCTCCAGGTTCTGGGTGGTGAGGCGGATGAGCAGCTGGTTGCGGTTCTCCAGGTCGATGGCCGCCTCGAGGCTGCCGATCTCGAGCGACGACCACAGCAGCTTCTTGGTCATGGCCACGCCGTGGGTGGAGAACCCGCAGATGCGCTCGGCCAGCTCGTAGCAGGTGTCGAGCAGCTCGCCGTCGGCCACGGTGCGCGACACCAGCCCGATGCGCTCGGCCTCGTCGGCGTGCACGTCGCGGCCCGACAGGCAGATCTCGAAGGCCCGGGACGAGCCGATGGCGCGGCTGAGCGTGTAGCTGAGGCCCAGCTCGACCGCGCCGAGGCCGTTGTTGATGCCGGCGGCGCGCCAGTAGGCGGATTGCGCGGCCACCCGGATGTCCGCCCCGAGCGACAGGCACATGCCGCCGCCGATGGCCGGGCCGTTGACCGCGGCGATCACCGGCTGGGGCATGTGGCGCATGATCGGCACCAGCTCGCTGAAGTGCTCCATGGCCCGGATGGCCATGCGCGACAGCGGCAGGCCCTCGCTGTTGGGCGGCATGCCGGCATCCTCCAGGTCGAGCCCGGAGCAGAAGCCGGCCCCGGAGCCGGTGAGGACCACCGCCCAGGTGTCGTTGTCCTCCCCGGCCTCGCGCAGTGCGTCGCGCAGCGGCGTCACCGTGTCGAACGACATCGCGTTCATGCGCTCCGGCCGGTTCAACGTGAGCTGGCGCACGTGCGGGCGCGGCTCGGACACCTCGAGGTAGCTGGTCATGGACGCGGACCGTACTGCCCTCAGCTGCTCAGCTGCTCAGCTGCTCAGCTGCTCAGCTGCTCAGCTATGCCAGCAGCGCCTGCTTGACCAGTTGCTTGAACTGGGCGCGGAGGGTGTAGGTGCTCGACGGGAGCAGCTGGGTGAGGAACACGGCGGTGACGTCCTCGACCGGGTCGACCCAGAAGCCCGTCGACGCGGCCCCGCCCCACGAGAACTCGCCCGGTGACGAGGGGGTCTTGGCCGCAGCCGGGTCGATCACCACCGCGAAGCCGAGACCGAACCCCACGCCGTCGTAGGCCGTCTCGGCGAAGGTGGACTGGCCGAACTGCTCGAGGTCGACGCCGCCCGGCAGGTGGTTGACCGTCATGTAGGCGAGGGTGCGGGGGCCGAGCAGTCGGGCACCGTCGAGCTCGCCGCCGCGACGGAGCATCTCGGTGAAGCGCAGGTAGTCGTGGGCGGTCGACACCAGTCCACCGCCGCCCGAGAAGAACCGGGGCGGCTTGCGGGCCACGTCGCCGATGGGGTCGTAGCGGAGAGCCCGGCCGGTCGTGGGTTGGGGCACGTACAGCGCTCCCAGCCGGTCGCTCTTGTCGCCGTCGGCCCAGAACGACGTGTCGCGCATGCCGAGGGGCCCGAAGACTCGATCGGCCAGGAACCGGTCGAGGGGCAGGCCGGACCACACCTCGACGAGGCGCCCCACCACGTCCGTGGCGTGCGAGTAGTTGAACCGGGTGCCGGGCTCGTTGACCAGCGGCAGGCCGGCCCAGGTGTCGACGCAACCGGCGAGGTCTCGGTCCCGGGGCGACCCGAAGTCGAACCCGGCGTCGCGGTACAGCTCGTCGGTGGGGTGCACCCGGTGGAAGCCGTAGGTGAGGCCGGCGGTGTGGGTGAGCAGGTGCCAGACCCGCACCGGCTCGGTGGCGGGGACGGTGACCGGGTGCTCGGCGGTGCCGCCGGTGAACACCCGCACGTCGGCGAAGCTGGGGATGTAGCGGCTGACCGGGTCCTTCAGCTCGAACCGCCCTTCCTCGTAGAGCATCATCGCCGCCACCGACGTGATCGGCTTGGTCATCGAGTAGATGCGGAACACGGTGTCGTCCTCGACCGGCAGGTCGTTCTCGACGTCGCGGTGGCCGTAGCGGGCGACGTGCACCCGCTTCCCGGCCCGCGTGACCACCAACTGCCAGCCCGGCAGCCGCCCGTCGTCCACGTAGCGGGCGAAGTGGGCGTCGATGCGGGCCAGGCGGCCGGCGTCGAACCCGGCCTCGGCGGGGTCGACCTCGGGTGTGAGCGTGGTCATGGCGTGTCGGGCCTCCTCGGTCGGCGCCCCGTCGGGTTCCGACCGACCGGTTGTCGGCGGGACTCGCCGCCAGGTGGTCTCGGGGCCATGGCGGCGACGGTACTCATCGGCGGGGCGGCCGCGGCCGCTCACTGACCGTTGGCGCTGAAGTGCTGGTAGTCCTTGAGACTGTTCCAGACGCCGCCCCAGCTCCAGCCGACGGCGGCGAAGGCGGCCACCACGGCGTCGCCGTCGTGGATCACACCCGGCGAGGTACGGGAGCGGTCGAGGTAGGCCGAGGCCAGTTCGGGCACCACCAGGTCGCCCTTCACGTACGGGTTCAGGAACGGGTTGACGTCGATGGCCAGGCCGTAGGCGTGCTGCGACCAGGAGGTGGCCCCGGTGGTCGCCCGGCACACGAACGCCGTCGTGTTGTTGCCGTCGCCGGTGGGCGGGTAGTCGAGCTCGGGGGCGTCGACCACCCGCATCTCCTCGATCGGGTAGCGCAGGCCGTCGAGCGCTCGGAACACCGCGACCATGTCGTCGGCCGCGGCGGCGTTCACCAGCAGCTCGCCGCGGTGGTGCTCGCCGTCGAAGCCCCAGTAGGTGACCGTCAGGTAGCGGAGCTGGTCGAGGGTGACCGGGCAGCCGGGTGACCACGTGGACCGGGCCGCCACGTCGGCGGGCACCGGGTCGTTGGTGGACTCGAACGCGTCGGACGCGGGCGGCGGCAACGGGCCCTCGATCTGGAACCGGCGATCCACCAGCTCGGGTGGCGTGGGCTGGATCTCGCCGAACCCGTCGGGGCGCAACGGCAGGACCCGGGTGCCCAGCCAGGCCGGCGGCGCGAACGGGTCGACCGTCGTGGTGGTGGGTGCGACGGTCGTCGTGGTCACCGGCGCGGCGGTGGTGGTCGTCGCTCCAGAGGTCGGTGGCGCCGCGGTGCGCTCGCCGGCGGCGCTGCGGTCACCGGCGCCGCACCCGGTGAGCAGGAGCGCGCCGGCCAGGGTGAGCAGCGCCGTCCTGCGGCTGGCGGAGCGACGGCGCGGGCTCAGGGGAAGCCGGTGCGGATCTCGCAGGTCTGCTGGGTGTCGGTGCCGCCGTTGCCCCGGCAGGTGTCGTTGCCCTTGCCGCCGACGGTGCGGTCGTTGCCGTTGCCGCCGTTGAGCGTGTCGGAGCCCTTGAACCCGAACATGCGGTCGTTGCCCTCGCCGCCGTTGACGGTGTCGCCCCGGTCGCCGGCGCAGATGCGGTCGTTGCCGCCGAGGGCGTTGATGGTGTCGGGCCCGGGGGTCCCGAGGATGACGTCGTCACCGTTGGTGGGTGTGTCGCCGTCGTTCAGGTCGACCGTGATCGCCAGGCCGTCGCACGAGGGCGGATCCACGGCGATTCGGGCGATGCGACGAGTCGAGCTGCCGCCGCCGGCCGCCCACAGCGTGTTCCCCGGACCGGGGGCGATCTCGTGGGGGCTGGGCCCGAACTGGAGGCCGCTGGCGGTGAACGTGGTGTAGCCGGTCCCCGCCGTGCTGATGCGGGCCACCGTGCCCGTGTTGCCGCGGATGAACCACAGGTTCCCGTCGTCGCCGGCGGTGATCCCCTTGGGGTTGCTGTCCGCGGGGATCGGGAAGGTCGTGAACGTGTTCGTGCCGATCACGTAGCGGGCCACCCCGGGGCTGCTGATCCCGCCGTAGGTGAACCACAGGTTGCCGTCGGGGCCGATGGTGAGCTGGCGGGGGTTGATGTCGCCCTGGGGGATGTCGAAGGCCTGGGACTGGCCGGTGGTGGGGTTGATCCGCACCAGTTCGTGGTTGTCGTTCGCTTGGTGATCCAGATGTTCCCGTCAGGCCCGAGGGCGATGTCGCCGGAGGAGCCGTTGTTCCCGGTGGCGGCGCCGAGCGTCCCGGCCGTGCCGGTCCCACCGGTGTGCATGCGCTGCGCAGCGCTGCCGTCGAACCAGATGCTGCCGTCGGCTGCGGTGGTGATCTTGAACGGGAAGATGACGCTGCCGGGGGAGAAGAAGGTGAAGGCGTCGGTGGTCAGGTTCAGGCGGCCGATGCGACCGGTCTGCTGGCCGGGTGGGCCGGCGGTCGGGTCGGTGAACCAGATGTTCCCGTCGCCGCCGACGGTGAGGTCGGCGGGACCGTCGATGGCGGGATCGGTGTGGAAGGTGATGGCGCCCGACGGTGTGATCTCGCCGATGCCGTTGGTCGGGCCCGATCCCCACGGGTTGGCGAAGTACATGTGGCCGTCCGGCCCCTCGACGATGCCGCCGGTGGGGAAGAGCCCTGATGTCGAGGCGCCGAACAGGGTGATCGACCCCGTCGCAGCCATGGCGGAGGGTCCCGACCCGCCGATGGGAAGCACCGCGGCGGCCAGTGCCGCGACGGTCAGCGCGGCGAGCGCGCGTGCCCTGCTCCGTGTCGACATCTCTCACCTTCCCTCGTCGCTGGTGACGATGAGGCTAGCGAGCGACGGTGCACGGTTTCAGGCGGACTCGGTGAAGCGGAGCGCGAACTCGATCGCGCCGCTGTCCTCCACCTGGGCCGGGCCACCGCTGGGGTCGTTGATGGAGAAGTCCGACCAGGTCACCGGGATGCTGCCGGTCACCTCGATGGCCGCGCCGTTCCTCCGGGTGGTCAGGTCGACGGTGACGGCCTGGGTCACGCCGTGGGCGGTCAGGTCGCCGGTGGCGGTCACCGTCACCTCCTGCTGGTCCTCGGGTTCGCTACCGATCTCGATCGGGTCGGTGAGCTCGAACGTGGCGGTGGGGAATTGGCCGGTCTCGAGGATGCGGTTCTGCACCTGGCCGTCGCGGATGTCCTCGTCGCTGCTCAGGCCGGTGAGATCGACCTCGAGGCTCGTGGCGGTGACGGTGGTGCCGTCGATCTCGAGCGTGCCGGTCACCCCCTCGGTGCGGCCGGCGGCCTCGTTCGACTGCCCGAACAGCACCTCGGTGGCCCGGTAGCCCGCTGTCGAGCCGTCGGCGACCGCCCACGAGCCGTCGATGGTCCCGTCGTCGACGGCGGTCGAGCCGGCGCTGGTGGTCGTGGTGATGTCCGAGAAGCCCAGCGGGTCGGGCGCGTCCTCCTGGATGAAGTTGAAGTACACGAAGGGGCCCACGACGACCGCGAGCAGGATCACCACCGGCACGGCGATCAACCAGGTGCGGGGCTTGCGGAGCTGGTCTTTGAACGACATGGCCGACAGCATGCCCCATCGACCTCCGATTTCCCTGAGAATCCCGTGAAATCCTGGCGCCTACCTCTCCCCTCGGCGCATCCACCCACCGCTCGGGTAGGTCGGTGCGCCGAGCTCGGGCGGTTCAGGGTGCCGGCGTCAACCGGTGTCAGGGCTCGTCGACCTCGACGGGCAGCCGCCGGTCGGTCAGGGTCTGGTCGCCGAGCTGGCCCTGGAGGTTTCTGCCCCAGCAGCGCACCCGTCCGTCGTCCAGCACGGCACACGCATGGCCGATGCCGCCCACGCTCACGTCGGACGCGGTGGGCAGGCCGGTACCCCCGCCCACCGCGGTGGGGAGGTACCGCAGGATGCCCGCCGTGCCGTCACCGATGGTGCCGTACGAGTTGTCGCCCCAGCACCAGGTGCGTCCGTCCTCGGTGACCGCGCAGGTCGCGTACCACCCGGCGGCGAGGTGTCGGACGCCGGTGAGTGGCCCCGATCCCGACGGATCGAGGACCACGACGGGGCGATGGGTGGGTTGTACGCCGCTGCCCGGTTCGATGATCACCGGGGGGCGACCGAGCTGACCCTGGTCATTGCCCCAGCAGCGAGCCTGCCCGTCGGTCAGCCGCGCACAGGTGTGGTCCCAGCGAGCGGTGATGTCGATCACGCCGGTGAGCGGGCCCGTGCCCTCGGGGTTGACGACGGTGACGGGCGTCAGGGAGCCGGCGGTCGTCCCATCGCCCAGGCGTCCGGACCCGCCGTCGCCCCAACAGCGCACCTCACCGCCGGCGAGGGCGGCGCAGCTGAACCCGAGACCGGCGGCGACGCGTTGCACGCCGGTGAGCGGGGCCCCGCTCGCCTCCCGGACCACGACCGGGACCGAGGAGGGGGTCGTGGTGCCGTCCCCGAGCTCCCCGTCGACGTTGTCGCCCCAGCAGACCGCATGGCCGGAGGTGAGCCGGCCACACGCGTGGGTGAAGCCGGCGGCGATCTGGGTCACGCCGAGGAGGGGACCCGTGCCCTCGGGAGCGACGACCGGCGTCGGCAGGTCCCGGTCACCGGTGGAGCCGGTGCCGAGGCGACCGTGCCAGCCGGAGCCCCAACACCGTGCCTGGCCGTTCCCGAGCACCGCGCAGGCGAACGCGGGGCCGACGGAGAGGTCGGCCACGTCGGTGAGCGGCCCGTCGCCGCCCTCGTCGAGCACGGCGACGGGCCAGGTGGTGTGAGCGCTGGACGGGCGGCCCAATGCGTAGGAGCCCCAGCATCGGGCCTGGCCGCCGGCCACGACGGCGCACGTGGCGAAGTAGCCGGTGTCGATGCGGGTGGCCCCGGTGAGCGGGGGTCCGGCGCGGTTGGCGAACGTGCACGTGGCCTGTTCGCCCGCTGCCAGCGTGATGGTGGCGCGCCGTGCTGCGAGGTCGACGGCTTCGCCAGGGCAGGTCAGGTCAGCCAGCCGGTGGTCGGGCACCTCGTCCTGGGTGACGGTGTAGGTGCCGCTGGGAATCGGGCCCGAGTGCAACCGATCGGTGCGGGTGGCATCCGTGCCGGCGTCGTCGTCGAGGGCGAACGTGCTGCAGCCGCTGCCGAGGCAGCCGGTGAACGTCAGGTCCGCTCCGGTGTCCAGGAGGTCGTCCTCGACGATGGTGAGGGTCTGGGTGACGTCGGTGAAGGTGCACGTGCGGTGGTCGCTCGGCCCGCTGAGGACGATGGTGACCTGCCGGTTGGGAAGGTCCGTGGTGATGCCGGTGGTGGTGTTGCAGGTGACGGCGGTGAGGGGCCAGGTGGCGTCGGCGGATTGGGTGACGGTGTAGGTGCCGGGGGCGAGGCCGCCGCCGGTGACGGTGTCGGGCAGGGTGGGATCGGCGTCGTCGTCGAGGGCGAAGGTGCTGCAGCCGGTGCCGAGGCAGCCGGTGTAGGTCATGTCCTGGCCGTGGTCGGGGCTCGTGTCCTGGACGATGGCGATCGAGGGGGACTGGTCGGTGAAGGTGCAGGTGACGGCCTTGCCGTCGGTGAGGGTGATGGTGGCGCGGCGGGTTGCGAGGTTGGTGGCGCCGCCGCTGGTGCACGTGAGCGAGGTGAGCGTCCAGCCGGGGACGACGTCCTGGGTGATGGTGTAGGTGCCGGGGGCGAGGCCGGTGGCGGTGACCCGGTCGGGCAGGGTGGGGTCGGTGTCGTCGTCGAGGGTGAACGGCCCGCACCCGGCGCCTTGGCAGCCGGTGAACCCGACGTCGGTCCCGTCGGCCGGGTTGGCGTCGAGCACGATCGTGATGGTCCCCCCGGTGGCCGCCGCCACGGGAGTGGGTTGGCTCACCGCCAGCGCGGCGGCGACAGCCGCCAACGCCGCGACCACCGCGACGAGGTGGCGGCGCCAGCGCATGAACTCCCCATCGGCAGGTAGGACAGTCGTTCAACGGGAACCCGGCCCTCGTCCCTCGGGCTCAGGGCTCCGGGTCGCCCACCGCCACCGGGAAGACGCGGTCGACGGCGGTGCCGTCGCCCAGCACGCCGCCGTAGTTGTGTCCCCAGCACCGGGCCTCGCCGTTGCGGAGCAGCGCGCAGACGTGGTTGTAGGTGCCGCTCAGGGCGGTGACCTCGCCCAGGGTCCCCACGCCGCCGATGCCGGCCACTGGGACGGGGATCGCGGTCGAGCCGGAGCCGGCGGACCCGAGCGACTCCCCGGCGCACCGCGCGACGGCATCCGTCGTGACGACGCAGAGCCGGAGGTAGCCCGCCTCGATGGCATCGCTGTCGGACCGGGCGTTGGTGCCGTCCTCGGCGAGGATCGCGCTCGGGAGTGTGTGCGACCGGCCACCGCCCTCCGGGGTCTGTCCCCAACACCACGCCCGGCCGTCGGTGTGGCGCCCGCAGGAGAGGACGAAGCTGGACGAGATCTGCTCGATCCCCGTCAGCGGTCCGGTTCCGGCGGCGTTCTGGACGACCACCGGTCGTGGCGACGCCACCTTGGTGCCGTTGCCCAGAGCGCCCTGGCTGTTCGACCCCCAGCACCGCACCTCGCCGGATTCGAGCAGTGCGCACGAGTGCCAGTAGCCGCTGGCCACCGAGGTGACGTCGGTCAGGGGGGTGTCGCCGTCGACGGCGACGACCGCTGCAGGACGTGAGCGGTCCGTCGACGTACCGTCGCCCAACTGGCCGAACGTGTTCCGGCCCCAGCAGAGCGCTCTGCCGTCGTCGAGCACGGCGCAGGTGTGCTGGTTCCCGCGGGCATCGATCTGAGCGATCCCGGTGAGCGGGCCGGAACCGTCGATGCTCCGCACCACGACCGGCAGGCTGGCATTGGCGGAGGTCCCGTCGCCGAGCTGACCGTAGGAGTTCGCCCCCCAGCACACCGCTCGACCGGAGCCGAGCAGCGCACAGGTCCGGGCCCATCCGGCAGAGAGCCGGGTGATGTCGGTGAGCGGCCCCGAGCCCTCGGGATCCAGCACCACCACCGGGCGCATCGAGTCGGTCGTGGTTCCGTTCCCCAGTTGCCCGTGATGGTTGATGCCCCAACAACGCGCCTGGCCGCTGGTCAAGAGCGCGCAGGTGTGTTGCTCGCCGGCGGCGATCTGCTCGATGCCCGTGAGCCGGGGCGGGATGGGTCGGTTCGAGAAGGTGCAGGTGACGTCGTCACGGGGGCCGAGCGTGATGGTGGCCCGGCGGGCGGCGAGGTCGACCGTCTCGCCGGGGCACGAGATGGCGGTGAGCTCGTGCCCGGGGACGTCGTCCTGGGTGATCGTGTAGGTGCCCGGCACCAGGCCGTGAGAGGTGATCGTGCGGGGCAGCCCGGCATCGGCGTCATCGTCCATCGAGAACGTGCTGCAGCCCGACCCGAGGCAGCCCGTGAACCCGAAGTCCTGCCCGGAGTCGGGCGCGGTGTCCTCGACCAGGGTGATCGACTGGCTCCGGTTGGTGAAGGAGCAGTACACCGCCTCACCCGGATGCACGGTGATCGTGACCCGTCGGCGGGCAAGGTCGATCACCTCCGTCTCGTTGCACGTGAGCTCGGTCAGGTCCCATGCGGCGTTCGGTGCCTGCGTGACCGTGTAGGTGCCGGTCGGAAGGGCGTTCGTCTCCACGCGGACCGGGAGGCCGGGATCGGTGTCGTCGTCGAGCGAGAACGTGCCGCAGTTCGACGACTCGTCACACCCGGTGAAGGCGAAGTCCTGAGGGCCGTTCGGTTCGGTGTTCTGAGTGATCCGGATCGTCTGCGTGCGGTTGGCGAACGTGCAGAACACACCTTGCCCGGCCTGGAGGTCGACGGTGACCTGTCGTCGGGCCAGGTCGACCACCTCGGTCGTGGTGTTGGAGCACGAGATGCCCACCAGCGGCCAGTTCGCCGTCGGCGCCTGGGTGATCACGTAGGTGCCGGGGGAGAGCCCCATGCCCGTACGGGCGCCGGGGACCGTCGGATCCGAGTCGTCGTCGAGGACGAACGAGTCACACGCCGTGCCCGAGGTGCCCATGCAACCGGTGAACGTGAAGTCCTGCGCGTGCGAGGGTGACGACGACTGGCTCACCGACAGGAACGGCAACGTCACGATGGACGGCCGTGCGCCTCGCACGAACTCGGGCGCGCCGGCGGCGGGCTCGGGGCCGGCCGCCGCCACCGGGGTGGGCTGGCTCACCGCCAGCGCCGCGGCCACGGCCGCCAGCGCCGCGACCACCGCGATGAGGTGGCGGCGGAGGCGCATGAAGCCCTATCGGGCAATTCGACCTCGCTCTGAGCGGCCGATTGCACGAAGTCGGCGCCGTTGATCCGCCGACAGCGGACTGGATGCGCCGACTTCGTGGGGTCACGGGCCAGACTCGGCCGCAGGATGATCAAGTACCTGGGGTCGAAGCGGCGGCTGGTGCCGGTGCTGGGCGAGCTGTTCACCGCGTCCGGGGCCCACACCGCGCTCGACCTGTTCACGGGCACCACCCGGGTCGCCCAGGAGCTCAAGCGCCGCGGCGGGGTGGTCACGGCCGTCGACACCGCCCGCTACGCCGAGGTGTTCGCCCAGTGCTACATCGCGCTGTCGGCCGACGAGGTGGACGACCGAGCGCTCGACGACGCGCTGGCCGACCTCGCGGCGCGACCAGGGTCCCCCGGGTACTTCACCGACACGTTCTGCGTGCGGTCCCGGTTCTTCCAGCCGTTCAACGGCGAGCGGGTCGACGCCATCCGCGACGCCATCGAGGCCGACCACCGCGACAGCGCGCTCCACCCGGTGCTGCTGACCAGCCTGATCGAGGCCGCCGACCGGGTCGACTCCACCACCGGTGTGCAGATGGCCTACGTGAAGCAGTGGGCCAAGCGGTCGTACAAGCCGCTCGAGCTGCGCCGGCCCGAGTTGCTGTCGGGCACCGGCACGGCGCTGCGGGCCGACGCCCTCGAGGTGGCGGGCTCGCTCGGCCCGTTCGACTTCGCCTACCTCGACCCGCCGTACAACCAGCACCGCTACTTCACGAACTACCACGTGTGGGAGACGCTGGTGGCCTGGGACGCCCCCGAGCACTACGGCGTGGCCTGCAAAAGGGTCGACGCGCGCGACCCCGCCACGAAGAGCGTGTTCAACGCCAAGCGGGCCATGCCTGACGCCCTGCGGGCGGTGATCGAGGCGATCGATGCCCGCCTGGTCGTGGTGTCGTACAACGACGAGTCGTGGGTGGGCCTCGACGACCTCGTCGAGGCCTGCTCGGCCCACGGCCGCGTCGAGGTGCTGGCGTTCGACTCGAAGCGCTACGTCGGCGCGCAGATCGGCATCCACAGCCCCACCGGGGAGCGGGTGGGCGAGGTGTCGCACCTGCGCAACGTCGAGTACGTGCTGGTGGCCGGCGCCGACGCCGAGGTGCAGCGGGCGCTGGCGCCCCGCACCTGACACGGAGGAAGCTGACACGAGCGCGGTCACGAGGGCACAATGGGTGCGTGCGGGTGGGGGACACCAGGGGCGCGCGTCGCTGCCGGATCATCGTTGCCGGTGCAGTCGTGTCGCTGTGCGCTTCCGTGCTGGCGGTCGCCGCGCCCGCACCGACCCCCGCACTGGCCACCGGCACCCGCTACGTCGCCCTCGGCGACTCGTACACCTCGGGCCCCCTCATCCCCAATCAGTCCGGGCAGCCGCTCGGGTGCCTCCGCTCCGACCGTGACTACCCGCACCTGGTCGCGAGCGCGCTGGGCCTCTCGCTCACCGATGTGAGCTGCAGCGGCGCCGAGACCGAGGACATGACGAACGCCCAGGGGGTGACCCCGGGCCCCAACCCGCCTCAGTTCGACGCCCTCACCGCCGACACCGACGTCGTCACGGTCGGCATCGGCGGCAACGACATCGGCTTCTCCTCGATCGTGAAGGACTGCGTGGCCATCCTGCCGATCACCGCGGTCTGCCAGCCCGACTACGTGCGCAACGGGGTCGACGAGATCAGCAACCGCATCGCCGCGACCGCACCGAAGATCGCCGCGGTGATCCATGGGATCCGGGCGCGTTCGCCGCGCGCCCGCATCTACGTGGTGGGCTACCCGGCGATCCTGCCCGAGACCGGCGGCGGGTGCTGGCCCTCGCTGCCGCTGTCCAACGCCGACCTCCCCTGGTTGCGGGCGAAGAACAGGGAGCTCAACACCATGTTGGCCACCCAGGCGGCGGCCAACGGTGCGCACTACGTGGACGTGTACACGCCGGGCATCGGCCACGACGCCTGCCAGGGCGACGGCACCCGTTGGGTCGAGCCGATCATCCCCAGCGGCCTCCAGGCGGCGCCGGTGCACCCCAACGCGACGGGCATGGCCGGCATGGCCGCGGCGGTCGCGGCCAGGATCACCGCCACGCCGAACGCCCCGTCCGCGCCTCGCGGCCTGACCGCAGTGGCGGGCGACGGCCAGGTGTCG
Organism: uncultured Microthrixaceae bacterium; assembly: GCA_964635055.1. GTDB lineage: Bacteria > Actinomycetota > Acidimicrobiia > Acidimicrobiales > DATDAH01 > JAEUJM01. Next base: position 88,362 of record CAZWMT010000006.1, read on the forward strand.
TTGTCGTGGACGGCCCCGGTCGACGACGGGGGTGGCGCGGTCTCGGCCTATCGCGTGTTCCGCGATGGCGTCCTGGCCCACACCACCGCGAACGGGGCGACGAGGTCGTTCGTCGACACCGGCCGCACCAACGGTCAGACCTACCGCTACACGGTCGTCGCGGTGAACGGGGCGGGCCCAGGCCCCGCATCGGCGGCGGCGTCGGCCACCCCACTGGGGTTGCCGTCGGCTCCCGGCACCCCCACCGCGACCGGGGGTGACGGTCAGGTGACCCTGTCGTGGACGGCGCCGTCCTCGACCGGGGGATCGCCGGTCACCGGGTACCGGCTGTACCGCGACGACACAGCACTTGCGGCCACGCTCGGCGCGACCGACCTCGACTACGTGGACACCGATGTGGCCAACGGCCAGGCCTACCGGTACCGGGTGGCGGCCCGCACCGCGGTCGGTGAAGGCGCCCGCAGCGGGGAGGCCTCGGCCACGCCGGTGGCCGCCTTCACCTGCTGCCCGCCCAATGGCTACACCGACGTCGGCCCCGACCTCGACGGAGCGGTCGACTGGGCCACCTACTTCGACGTGGCCACCGGGTTCGGCGACGGCACCTTCCGGCCCGCCCGGGCGTTGAAGCGCAAGCAGGTCGTGTCGATGCTCTGGCACCTCATGGACGAGCCGAGCGGTTCGCCCCACATGTCGTACCTCGACGTGGCGACGACCGCGCCCTACGCCGAAGCCCTCGACTGGGCCACCGCGCAGGGTCTCGTGTCCGGGTACCGCGACGGTTCCTTCCGCCCGACCACCGCGGTCACGCGCGCCCAGCTCGTCGTCATGATGTGGCACCTGGTCGGCGCCCCTGCCGGGAGCCCACCGCACCCCTACACCGACACCCGCCCGGGTGCCTTCTACCAGGTGGCGCTGGACTGGGCCGCCGACCACGGGCTGGTCGACGACCCCGCCGGCGGGACGCGGTTCCGTCCGAAGGACACCGCCACCCGCGGGGTGATCGTCACCTGGCTGCACAACCTTGCCTGGACGGCCGAGGCGTGGGGTGACGTCTCGCCGCTGCCCGACGCCGTCCTGTTCTGACGTGGCGATCACCAGGCGGCCTTGCGCCGCGGCTGCAGCGGTCATGCTCGCGGGGTCGCTCACGATGGTCTCGCTCGTCGGCCCGGCGCTGCTGGCGGCGGGCGCCGAGCAGGTCGGCGGCGCCGACGGGGTCGACCAGGGTGACTTCGAGACGCCGTTCCCCTGCGGCCAGGTCTGGGGGGCCAGCACCCACGCCGACCACCCGGCGGTCGACTGGAACGGCGTCGGCCCCGCCGCCGGGTCGGCCGACCTCGGCCTGCCTGTGGTGGCCGGCCTGGACGGCACGGTGATCGACGCGGGTGAGCAGAGCGGGTACGGACAACGCGTGGTCGTCGACCACGGCGACGGGTGGACCACCCTGTACGCCCACCTGTCGGCAATCACCGTGCTGGTCGGCCAGCACGTCGTGATGGGCACGACCCTCGGCAACGTGGGCGACACCGGCACCTCGGGCGGCCCCCACCTGCACTGGGAGCAGCGGTTCCTCGGGCAGCCGGTGCCGGTGCTGTGGGCCGGTGGCGCACCGATCGACACCACCTACGGCTCACCCGGTCCCACCTACGTCAGCGGCAACTGCGCCTCCCACAGCTACGGCGTGTCGGTGGTCGCCCCGCCCGGCGCCGGTCCGCCGCTGGTGGCCGTCGGGCCTGCTGCCTGCGCCCCCGGCGGCGGCTGCGCCTACGGCTGAACGCAGGGCAGGGCGCGTTCTGGCACCGGATTCCGGTGCTACCGCCCCGAAGTCCGGTGCCAGTTCACCAGTTCAGGGGGCGGCGCCCCACCTCTGGGGCGGCTCAGAGCCGGAGCGGGCGGACGGGGCTCATCATCAGCTCGGGCTGGTTGGCCCAGTCGACGCCCGGGACGTCGATGTAGAGCTCGATCTCGTTGCCGTCGGGGTCGAGGATGTAGAGGCTGTGGGTGACGGTGTGGTCGCTGGCCCCCGCGATGGGCACGCCGGCGGCCTCGACCGTGGCCAGCGCCTCACGCAGCTCGTCGTCGGTGTCGCCCACCTTCAGGCCGAAGTGGTACAGCCCGACACGGCGGCCCTGTGGCACCGCGGTGGCGTCGGGGCCGACCTCGATCAGGAGCAGCTCGTGGTGGGTGCGGCCGCTCGTGAAGGCAGCCGCCCCCCGGATGGGGGCGTCGGCGTCGACCGGTGCCCACCCGAGCACGTCGCGGTAGAACGCGACCGACCGCTGCAGGTCTCGCACGTAGAGCACCAGATGCCCGAGCTCCTTGATCTCCATCGACCTCTCCTCGTCCTCGGCGTGGCGTCCGGCACGGCCACGGTTCTGCAACACGGTCTGCAACACCGGGCGCCGCCCCGGTATGCCGGATCAGCGACGACCGCGGGTGGCCGTGGCGTGGGCCACGAACTCGTCGACCGGTGTGGCCGCGATCATCTCGCCGATCACGTCGAGCGGCAGCGCGTCCAGCCGTCTGAACCGCACACAACTGGCACCCATGTCGGGCTTCAGGCCGGCGTCGGCGAATCCCTGTTCCAGGCGCGCTCGCAACGCGGGATCGGCGTACACGTTGCTGAGGTAGACGGCCATGTGGCGCTTCTGCGAGGCCAGGCCCGCATACGACAGTGGCTCGCCGTTGTAGGTGTCCGGACAGATGGCCAGCGGTACCTCGTAGCTGATCATCCCCCAATTCATGACCTCGACGTACCCGGCGGGCAGGTTCTCCAGGATCACCGCGCGCACGGCCTCGAGTGCCTGACGCCGATCGGCCGGCAACTGCTCGAGGTAGGCCTCGACCGAGGTCGCATCGCTGTGCACGGCGCGGAGGTTACCGGTGGGTGGCCACCTGGTTCAGGGCGCCGAGGGTGTCGAGGTCGGATGTCGCCGTCGCCGCCCGGTCGAGGCCCGCTCGCCACTGGGCTTCGGGCTGGAGGCGGTCGCCCATGGCCGCGGTGAACACGGCGCCCCGCAGCGCGTCGAGGGCGTAGAGGCGGTAGTGGAGCCAGGCGTCGTCACGGTCGGGTGGGTCGACGCCGAGCCGGCGCAACTCGCCGAGGTAGTGATCGACCCAGTCCCGCTCGTGCGCCCGCCGCATCTCCACCGGGGTGGACAGCACCGAGAAGTAGGCCACGTCCCGCAGGCCGTGGCCCTGCTGGAGCACCTGCCAGTCGTACAGACCGGCGCGGCCGTCGGGCAGGGCGTAGGTGTTGCCGAGGTGGGTGTCGCCGTGCAGCAGCGTCGTCGGTCCGGTGGCCCGGTGGTCGTCGAGGGCGTGGTCGAGGGCCTGGGCGCGCTCCAGGAGGCGGGCGTTGCTGTCGCCGAGCTCGTCCGCGAGTCGCGACCGGGCCCGGCGCAGCGCGGTGCTGAGCAGCAGGCGCTGGAGGCGGCGCACCCGGTCGTTGTCGGCTGGCCGGAACACCCAGCGCAGGTCGCCCCCGAACCGGCGGCTGCCCCAGAGCGGCGCGTGCACCCGGGCCAGGGCGGTCATCACCGCGTCGGCGTGGTCGGCCGAGCATCCACCGGCGACCGTGGGGAAGTGGGCGCCGGTACCGGCCAGGTCCTCGAGCAGGAGGGCGAAGCGCCCGGCCCGCCCGCGGTCGGCGACGTACCCACGAGGCGCGGGCAGGTCGACGTGGGGTCGGATGGTGGCGTAGAAGCCCACCTCGTTGGCGCCGAGCCCGATCAACGTGCCGAACAGGCGGGCACCGGCGCCGTCGGCGGGCAGCTTCACGAACATCGACGCCGGCGGTTCGGCGACCGGATCGTCATCGCCCTCGGGTGCCGGGCCCCAGGTCAGGTGGAGACGGGCCCGAGAGGTGGTGCCTGACTCGAGCGGTTGCACGCCGACCGCGCGGAGCCGCGCCGGGTCGAGGCCGGTCTCCGGGCCGGCGCCGGCCAGTGCCGCGCGCAGCCAGGTCAGGTCGAGGTCCCCCGTGGTCAGCACCGCACCGTCACCATGGGGGAGAGTGAACCATGCCCCGACTCCGAGAGATCCCCCGCAGTGAGGTGACGGCCCCGATCGTCACGATGATGTACGACCACCTGTTCGGCGATCGCGACCCCGTCGCCGAGCCCGGCACCACCACCGGCACCCCCGGCGACTGGTGGACCGTCTTCGCCGCGGTGCCCGACGTCTTCGAGCACGCGGTGGCGGGCTTCGGCCTCTACCAGAGCCCCAAGCGGGTGCTCGACCCCGTGCTGCGCGAGCTGGGCCAGACCCGTGCGGGCTGGGTGGTGGGCAGCCAGTTCGTGTTCTCGCAGCACTGCAAGTCGTGCCGCCTGCTGGGCATGAGCGAGGCCAAGATCGCCGCCATCGCCCACTGGCCGGCGTCGGACGAGTTCACCGAGGTCGAGCGGCTCGTGCTGGCCTACACCGACGCGCTGGCGCTGCAGGGTGGGCGCATGCACGAGGGACTGTTCCGGGCCCTCCACGATCACCTGGGCGAGGCCGAGATCCTCGAGCTCACCTACATCACGGCCATGTACATCATGCACGCCATCATGAGCCGCGCCCTTCGCACCGAGTGGGACGACCGCGACGACCCGATCGTCGAGATCGCCGGCCCCGACGGCTTCACCGGCTACGACGTGGGCGCCGAGATCAGCGCCCCGCCCGCGGACGACTGATGTATCCCTCGTTCTGGCTCCCGATTCGACCGCGATAGCGATCGAATCGGGAGCCAGAAGCACGGAGGTCCGAGGTCAGGCGGGGGTGACGGTGACGGGGACGCCGTTCAACACGGCGTTGCCCGACAGTGGGTCGAGCGCGCCGTCGTCGGTCAGGACGTTGGTGTTCACGCCGGCGTGGGCCGCGGCCACCGCCATCTGTGCGCCGGAATCGTCGTGGCCCCACCCGTGGGGCAGGCTGACCACACCGGCCAGGATCTCGTCGGTCACCTCGACCGGCGCCACCACCTTGCCCACCCGTGAGGTCACCTCCGCCTGGCCGCCGTCGCGGAGGCCCAGCCGATCGGCGTCGTCGGGGTGCACCTGCAGCGTGCACCGGTCCTTGCCCTTCACCAGCACGTCCACGTTGTGCATCCACGAGTTGTTCGAACGCACGTGGCGCCGGCCGATCAGGGTGAGGTGCCCGTTGCGGGGCGCGCCCAGCGCCTCCACGAGCCGGGGCAGGTCGGCGAGGAAGGCGTCCGGCGCCAGCTCGACCTGGCCGGTAGGGGTCTTGAGCACCTCGGGGATGCGAGGTTGGAGGGGCCCGAGGTCGAGGCCGTGGGGGTGGTCGAGCAGGGTCTGGAAGGTGACCCCGTCGGGGTTCGCCCCGAACCCGTCGCCGTACGCCCCGGTGCGAACCATGGCTTCGAGCACCTGCTCGGGGCCGTCCTCGGCCACCATCAGGGCGAGCAGGTCGGCCACCGTCTTGCCCTCCGCCACGCCGCCGGGCTTGGTGGCCCGGCCGAGCACCCGGTCGAGCACGAGGCCGTCGATGATGGCCGGATCCGCGGTGGCGCCCATCCCGCCCAGCACGAGCGCGAGGCGGGCGAGGATGGTGTGCTCGGGCAGCTGGTCGGCGGGGTCGGCGGGCAGCACCGCGGGCGAGTAGTTGGCCACGTTGCGCACCGACAGGGTGGTGAAGGCGAGGTCGTAGTGACTCTTCTCCAGGGCGTCGGGGGGCGGCAGGATCACGTCGGCGTGGCGGGTGGTCTCGTTGCGGTAGGGGTCGATGCTCACCATGAACTCGAGCGACGCCAGCGCCGACTCGAGGTGGGTGCTGTTGGGCGCCGAGCGGGCCGGGTTGCCGGCGAGGGTGATGAGCGCCCGCACCTGCCCGTCGCCCGGTGTCTCGATCTCGTCGGCGAGGGTGGCGATGGGGAACTCGGAGCGGACCTCGGGGTGGCCCTTCACCCGGCTGGTGGACCGGCCGGTGCTGAAGCCGCGACCCTTGCCCGAGCCCTTCGCGCCGGTGAGGGCGAGTGGGAACATCATCCCGCCGGGACGGTCGAGGTTGCCGGTGAGGGCGGTGACGAGGTCAGACGCCCAGGAGGCGATGGTGCCGAAGGCGACGGTGTTGGTGCCGATGCGCCCGTAGACCGCGGCGGACTCGGCGGCGGCGACCTCACGGGTGAGGCGGCGGATGGTGTCGGCGTCGATGCCGGTGTGCTCGGCGACGGCCTCGGGGGAGAAGGGCTCGACCGCGTCGCGCACGGCCTCGATCCCGCTGAACACCGCAGGATCGAGCTCGGCCGACACGAGGTCCTCGGCGAACAGCACGTGGACCATGGCTAGGAGGAGGTGGCCGTCGGCACCGGGGCGGATGGGCACGTGCTCGTCGGCGTTCTTGGCCGTCTTGGTCAGCCGCGGGTCGACCACGACCACCTTCCCGCCGCGGGCACGGATGGCTTCGAGGCGGCCGGGGAAGTCGGGCGCGGTGCACAGGCTGCCGTTCGACTCGTACGGGTTGGCACCGAGCATCAGCAGGTGGCTCGTGCGATCGAGGTCGGGGACGGGAATGGCGTCGGGGCTGCCGTACATCGCACCGCAAGAGACGTGCCGGGGCATCTGGTCGACGGTGCTGGCCGAGTAGAGGTTGCGGCTGGCCAGCGAGGTGATCAGGGCCCGGGCGTAGATGCCGGCGCCGAGGTTGTGCACGGTCGGGTTGCCCAGGTACAGCGCCACCGCATCTCGTCCGTGCTCCTCCATGAGGGGCAGGAGGCGGCGCTCGATCTCGGCGAAGGCCTCGTCCCAGCTCACCTCGGCCCAGGTGGCGTCGGCGCCCTCGCCGGAGCGGATGAGCGGCCGGCGGATTCGGTCGGGGTCGGTGTGGAGCTGCTTCAGGGTCGAGCCCTTGGGGCAGATGAACCCGTGGCTGAACACGTCGTCGCGGTCACCCCGGATGCGCACCACCTCGTCGCCCTTGGTGGTGATCTCCAGCCCGCACGTGGCCTCGCACAACGGACAGGTGCGGAAGTGCGTCTGCGTCTCGGCGCTGTCGGTCACGAGTGTCCCCCTCGATGGCGTACCCCTGATCCTGCCACCGGTTCCCCGAACTCAGCGCAGAATCCGGCGCGCGACGCCGGAAGTTGCGCTGACTTCGAGGCTGGCTCGTGGTCACGGGTGCGGGGGGCGTCAGCGCAGGAGGGTGCGGGCGGGGGCGGCGATCGCGGGGTCGGGGGCCACGGCCGCCGCCGGGTCCTTGCCGTCGTAGTCGAGGGAGTGGAGCACGTGGCGGATGGCGTGGAGGCGGGCGACCTTCTGGCGGTTGGCGTTCACGCCCGTCCACGGGGCCCACTCGGTGTCGGTGGCGTCGAGCATGGTGTGCAGCGCCTCGGTGTAGGCGTCGTACTTCTCCATGGCCACCTCGTCGATGGGGCTGATCTTCCACGCCTTGAGTGGATCCTCGCGGCGCTCTTGAAGGCGCTCGGCCTGCAGGTCGCGGTCCACGTCGAGGTAGAGCTTGAACAGGTGGACGCCGTCCTCGACCAGGGCCTGCTCGACCTCGGGGGCCTGACGCAGGAACAGGCGGTGCTGGTCGTCGGTGCAGAAGCCCATCACCGGCTCGACGCCGGCCCGGTTGTACCAGGAGCGGTCGAAGAAGACGATCTCGCCGGCGGTGGGGAGCTGCGCCACGTAGCGCTGGAAGTACCACTGGCCCTTCTCGGCGTCGCTCGGCTTCGGGAGGGCCACCACCCGGGCCTGGCGGGGGGCGAGGTGCTCGCGGAAGGCCTCGATGGTGCCGCCTTTGCCGGCGGCGTCGCGCCCCTCGAGCAGGATCACCACCCGCGCCCCCGAGGCGATCACCCACTGCTGCAGCTTCACCAGCTCCAGGTGCAGGGCGTGGAGTTGCTCGTCGTAGTCGTCGCCGTCGATCTTCGGGGGACGCGTCAGGGCCACGGTCGGCTCGCCTGGGGATCCGTGGCCGTCAGCGCTGGCCGCGCACGAGGCGGCCGGGACGGGCGCCCGTGTCGACGTCGTTGCGGCGGGTGACGGCACCGGCCACCACGGTGGCGGTGTAGCCGGACGCCTCCTGCAGCAGGCGCCGCCCGCCGCCGGGGAGGTCGTGGGCGAGCCGGGGTGAGCGCAGGGTGAGCGCGGCGTGGTCGATCACGTTGAGGTCGGCCCGTTGGCCGACCTCCACCGTGCCCCGGTCGCCGAGGCCGTAGAGCTGGGCGGTGCGCTGGGTCTGCATCTGGATCACGCTCTCCAGCGACAACTGCGGCCCGCGGCTGCGGTCACGGGCCCAGTGGGTCAGACCGTAGGTGGGGAGTGAGGCGTCGCAGATCATCCCGCAGTGGGCGCCCCCGTCCCCGAGCCCGAGCGCGGCCCGGGGATGGGTCATCTGCTCGCGGAGCACGTCGTGGTTGCCGTGGGTGTAGTTGAACAGCGGCAACATGAGCAGGGCCCGGCCCTCGTCCTCGCAGAGGAGGTCGTAGACCATCTCGTCGGCGCTGACCCCGGCGGCCTCGGCCAGCGCCGCCGCCGACTGGTCAGGGGTGGGCTCGTACTCGGGTGGGTCGCCCATGACGAACAGCTTCTGGGGAATCGTGCGCAGGAAGGACGGGAGGCCGGCCCAGAGGCTGCCGTCGCCCGGCGCGTCCTCCTCGGTGAGGATGGCGGCGCGGACCTTCGGCTCGCGCAGTCGGCGCACGCGCTCGTCGAGGGGCAGGCCGGCGAGGGTCAGGTACGACGGTCGCAGCGCGAACGGGTGATGGGTCTGGAACCCGATCAGCATCCCGAACGGCCGGTTGGCGATCTGGGGGTAGATCTCGGCGCCCTCGTCGAGCGCCGTCATCGACTCCTCCATCTGCATCTTCCAGAGGTCCGGGGCGAGGTCGACCTGCAGGACGATGAAGGTGACCGGGCGTTCGATCTCGGCGGACAGGCGGCGCATCCAGCTCATCTCCGCCGCGGCCGGCGAGAGATCGAGGCCGTCGACACCGGCGGGGGCGAGCTCGAAGATGGAGGCGCCGCCGCGGGCCATCGCCCGGCCGATGCCGAACAGCTCCTCTTCGGCGGCGTACGTGCCCGGGACGGGCTCGCCGTCGATGGCCCGGTGGGCGATGGTGCGCGAGGTGGAGAAGCCGAGGGCGCCGGCCTCCACCGCCTCCTGCACGATGTCGGCCATGGCCGCGATGTCCTCGGGGGTGGCAGGCTCGTTGCGGGCGCCGCGCTCGCCCATCACGTAGCCGCGCACGGCCCCGTGGGGGATCTGGGTGCCGATGTCGACCGCGAAGTGCCGGGCGTCGAGGGTGTCGAGGTACTCGGGGAAGGTCTCCCAGCCCCACGTCATCCCTTCCGCCAACGCAGTGCCGGGGATGTCCTCCACGCCCTCCATGAGCTGGATGAGCCACTCCTCCTGGCCGGGGTGGACGGGGGCGAAGCCGACGCCGCAGTTGCCCATGACGAGGGTGGTGACGCCGTGGCCCGCCGAGGGGTCGAGCGAGGTGTCCCAGGTGGCCTGGCCGTCGTAGTGGGTGTGGATGTCCACGAACCCCGGCGTGACCAGTTGGTCGGTGGCGTCGATGGTCTCGGCCGCCTCGGCCTCGATGGACGGAGCCACCTCCGTCACCAGGCCGTCCTTGACGCCGACGTCGGCGCGGCGGGCGTCTGCCCCCGTGCCGTCCACCAGCGTTCCCCCCGTGATGATCATGTCGAACATGTCGCTCTGTCCCTCCTTCGTCGGGACGGCTTCGCCATCCGGTTCGTCCTCGGTGCTGCTCCACTCCGTTGCGCAGCGTCGGTCCTGCGTCGGGACGGCTTCGCCATCCGGTTCGTCGGTGCTGCTCCACTCCGTTGCGCAGCGTCACCGCCGCCGGGTGCTTCCCCCGTGACCCCAGTCTCTCAGGTGGTGGGGCCCGTGGGGTCCTCGGGGGTGTGGTCGATGCCCGTGGTCGAGTAGCCGTCCATGATGTGCTCCATCCACCACACCGGCGCGGCGTCGAGCAGCCCTTGGAGGTCGGGGTAGTCCCACCAGCGGGTGAGGCGGCCCTCGAAGTCGATCTCGTGCACCGAGACGAAGCGCACCGTGAAGGTCTCGCCGGTGTGCCAGTGCCACTCCTCGGCGTGCTCGGTCATCACGCACTGCTCGTCGGCGACGATGCGCCCGGGGTGGTGGAGGATGTCCTCCAGGGGCTCGAGGCCGAGGCGCAGACGCGCGGCGATCTGTGCCGGGCCGATGGCCACGTCCTCGTCGGGCGTGAACACGTCGGTGTACTGCCCGTCCGGCGTGAAGTACGCGCCCACCGCCTCGAAGTCGCGCCGGTAGAGGTCCTGCCAGAAGCGCTCGATCAGTTCCCTGTTGGCGTCGGCTGTCCGCATGCCGCGACGTTAAGGCGTCCACGGCTGGGTCGGGAACTGGCTCCCGATTCGACGGTCCTGGCGGTCGAATCGGGAGCCAGGACGGATCTGCGGACGGCCACGCCGCGCGGTCCCTCGGCTCAGGGGTCCCGACCCGCCCTGGCGCCAGGAAGTGACTTTGCGCCCTAGGCCCACGAGGCGGACCGGTCGATCATGGGTACGGGCGGCCCGCAGTCACCCATGAGGAGCGAACGATGCGAGCGATCCGGATCTCGACCTCGGTGGTGGCGACGACGGCGCTCGTCGCCCTGCTCACGTTGGCCTCGGGCCCTGCCGTGGCCGCACCGGCGCGGGCCCACATCGTCACCGCGTCGCCGGAGGTGACCGTCGTGTCGGTCGCGAGCGCCGGCGATTACCGGCGGGCGCTCGCTGACCTCTCGCGCCTGGTGGGGACGGGCTCCAGTCGCATCGAGGTCACCGCCGACTTCGCCATGAGCGGCTCGGCGTGGCCCACCTACGACGGGTCCCGCTCGCTCACCGTCGACGGCAACGGCCACCGGGTGGACGGGGGCCCGGCCCTGCGCCCGTTCCTGCTGGTCGAGGGCGGTCCGGCGGTGAAGGTGCAGGACGTCACCCTCGCCGGCTTCCGCAACTCGGCGATCATCGCTACGCCCGATGTGCTCGACCGGTGGGGCCAGCTGATCGTGCGGCGCAGCCGGTTCAGCGGGAACTCGGCCTCTGGACCGGGTGGCGCGATCGCCGCGGCGTGGGTGGACGTCAACCAGAGCACGTTCGACGGCAACCACGCGACCGGTGAGGACCACTGGGGCGGCGGCGCCGTCTACGCGCAGTACTACCTGACCGCCACCCGCAGCACCTTCACCGGGAACTCGTCCGACTTCGACGCGGGCGCGCTCCAGTCGTCGGGCGACCTCTTCCTGAACGCATCGACCGTCGTCGACAACACCTCCCCGGCCACGTCCGTACACGTCGACGACACCCTCGAGTCGATGGGGTCGGTCGTCGCCAACACCCTCGGCGGTGGTGAGGGCTGCGCGGTCGGAACCACCAATGACCACGGCAGCTTCTCGTCCGACGCATCGTGCGGCTTCGACATCACCGACGCCACCGATCCCGGCCTGGCACCGCTGGCCGACAACGGCGGCGCCACGCCCACCCGCATGCCTGGCGAGGACTCGCCCCTCGTCGATGCCGGGCCCGGCGGTGACCCGCTGTCCGACCTGTTCTGCTACCCGACCGACCAGCGTGGGGTGCGCCGCCCGGTGGGCGGGGCGTGCGACCTCGGTGCGGTCGAGCGGGGCTGGGGCCAAGTGGTGACGACCGGTGCCGACGCCGGGCCGGGCTCGTACCGCCAAGCCGTCGTCGACGCGTCGGCCGCGACCCTGCCGGTGCGCATCGACCTCGACCAGCAGCAGGTGTCACTCACCAGCGGGGACGTCGTCTACAGCGGCGTTCAACCGCTGGAGGTGCACGGCGTGCCGGGCGCGGGGATCGACGGTGGCGGTGCCGGTCAGATCCTGCGGGCCACGGTCTCGCCGTCGGTCTCGGTGGTGGACCTGGTCCTGCAGCACGGGGCGTCGGACGACTCGGGCGGCGCGGTCGAGGTCGAGGCCACCGGCGGGGACCTGACGATCGAGCGCTCCGCCCTCCTCGACAACTCGGCCGACGTGTACGGGGGCGCGGCCGGCTCGCAGGGCACCCTGGTGGTGCGCAACTCGACGGTGTCGGGCAACGAGGCCGGCATCGGCGGCGGCGGGGTCGCCGCCGCGGGGGTGCTCACCCTCGAGCACGCCACGGTCACCGACAACACCTCGGGCGTGGGGGCCAACGCTGCGGGCTTCTCGGCCATCCACTCCTTCGGCTCCGTCCTCGCCGAACCGCACGGCCCGTCGAACTGCTCGTTCTCCGGGGCCACCGTGTCGGAGGGTCACAACTACTCGACCGACACCACCTGCAACCCGGGCACCGGCACCGACGTGGCCAGCGGTGCCGATCCCCGCCTCGGACCGGCGCGCGACAACGGGCGGGCGACCCCCACACGTTTCCCGCTGGCGGGATCACCGCTCGTCGACGCCATCCCCGTCGAGGACTGCCGGGCGCCGTTCGACCAGCGTCAGGTCGACCGCCCGTTCCCGGTCGAGGGCCCGTGCGACATCGGTGCCATCGAGGGCGTGTACCCGGGCCACCACTTCACCGACGTCCCGGACAAGTACGACGCCGCCGTGCGCTGGATCTCGAGCGACGTCAACGATCCCGCGCTGATGACCCCCTACGCCGGCGGGGCGTTCCTCCCGAGGCTCAGCCTGACCCGCGGCAAGCTGGCGCTCACGCTCTACCGCCAGGCCGGTACGCCCGACGTGTCGTCGTTGCCGCCCGTCGCCTTCACCGACGTGCCCGCCGCGCAACGAGACGCCGTGCGGTGGGCGGTCGGCACCGGCATCCTCGCCGGGCGCACGCCGACCCGCTTCGGGACCGGCGACCCCAGCACACGTGTCCAGGTGGCCGGTGCCCTCTACCGTGCCGCCGGGTCACAGGACGTCACCCCGTTCCCGTTCCACGGGCTCGATGACGTCCCCGCATGGGCCGACGACGCGGTCACGTGGGCCGTGCACCACGGGATCATGGTCGGGTCCGGAGGGTCGTTCCACTCCCGGGAGCCGGTCACCCGCGGCCAGTTCGCCCGATCCGACTACCGGATGGTCATCGACCCGGGAGCCTGGGCCGACCCGTCGGCGGCGCCGTCGACGGTGCCGTTCCGCCCCTCACCCTGACGGGCCGCGCGGACCGGCTGTCAGCAGATCCGTTCTGGCTCCCGATTCGACCGCCAGGACGGTCGAATCGGGAGCCAGTTCCCGATCTGTCCGCTCGACCCGTCCTGGGTCGTGGGAGGGTGGTGGTGATCGGCGGGGTGGGGCGTGGGGACGTGGGAGGCTGCGCAGCGGAGCGGAGCAGCGGCGCCGTCGAACCGGATGGCGAAGCCGTCCCGACGAAGGAGGGACAGAGCAGCATGGAGAAGCTGATGTACGTGGTGCGGGACCCGGCACGGGGGAGTGGTGACGGACTGCGCGACGCGCTGATCGGGGCCACCGACCGTTTCGTCGCCGCGGGCGCACGGGCGCTGACCGTCGACGCCGACGACTCGGCGTCGGACGTGGCGCCACCCCTGCCGCCCCCCGAGGACGAGCCGAGCTTCCGAGCGCTCGTGTCGGTGTGGCTCGCGAGCTACGAGCGGCGGGGCCCGATCGAGGCGCTGCTCGACGAGCTGGTGCCCGACTACGACGGCTACCTGGTGGTCGAGTCGCTCTACACCGACTACGGCGAGAACGCCCACGCCGCGCCCCGCGACTGGCCCGACGGCCGGCGCTCGCCCGGCCTGCTCACCGTGACCCTGCTGCAGAAGCCCGATGCCCTGTCGTACGAGGAGTGGATCGACCACTGGCACGGGCACCAGTCACCCATGTCCGAGGCCATGCAGCCCCGCTCCCGCTACGTGCGCAACGAGGTGGTGCGGGGCGTGACCCACGACGCCCCGCCGTGGCGGGCCATCGTCGAGGAGGCGTGGCCCAGCCCGGAGCACATCACCGACCCGTTCCTCTTCTACTCCGCCTCCTCGCAGGACGAGCTGAACGCCAACCTGGCCACGATGCTCGACAGCGTCAACACCCTGACCGACCTGTCCACCCTGCGGGTCGCCACGATGAGCGAGTACCTCCTCCGCTCGCTGTGAGTCGAGCCGAGCCGAGCTCAGTCGCTCACGGCGTCGAGCCATGCGACCGCGGCGTCGAGGTGGTGGTGGATCCGGTCGTGGCCGCCTCCGGCGCTGGCGCGCGCCGCTGCCGCCAGGGCGTGGGCCACGTCCGGGCGGGCCGCCAACACGCCAAGGGGCACCACCTGCACGCGGATGGTGAACAGCACCGCGCCCGAGCGGGGAAGGCGTCGCAGGGTCTGGCGCTCGCTGCGCAGCCACAGCCGGTCGCCGGCGCTCGCGGGGGTCACCCCGGCGGCGGGTGGCGGGTGCTCGGGGGCGAACAGCGTGGGGTGGTCGTGCACGCCCCAGTTGCGGCGCACGACGATGCGGCCCTCGGGGAGGCGCTCGAGGAAGCGGTCCACCTTGGTCGACAGCTCGGTGGCGTAGTGGGGGACGGGGCCGTGGATGGCCGCCGCCGAGCCGCCGATCTTGTCGGCCAGGCGCCAGTGCGACGGGAAGCTGAGCGACGCGGCCACGAGCCGGGACGCCCCGTCGCGCTCCGCCATCAGGCACAGGTCCTCCTGCACCAACAGCCCCGCGGCCTCGAGCGGGTGCCGGTCGGGGTCCACCGCCAGGGCTGCCTGCGGGTGATGGGTCGACAGGGCACCGACGATCAGGTCGAGCGCCTCCTGCCCGGCCGCCTCGGTGCGGGCGAGGGCGGCGAACACGTCGTCGCGACGTTCGGCGAGCAGCCGGCGCTTCAGGGCCAGCTCGTCACCTCGTCGATCGTCCACCTCCAACCAACGGTCCTCGGCGATGGTGCGCAAGCCCATGTGCAGCCAGGGTGGCCCGGGCTCGAGCACCAGCTCGTCCAGCCACGCCGGCGGGGGCGTGTGCGACACTGACCTGCGATGGCCGAGCCGCGGGGTGTCACCGTCAACCATGTGGGGCAGTGTGTCAGCGATCTCGACCGGTCCCGGGCCTTCTACGAGGGTGTGTTCGGCTTCCGCGCGGTGCGCGAGCTGGCCGTGCCGGACGGCGCCTCGCCCCTCCTGCGGTTGACGCCGCCCGTGGGCATGACCGCCCTCTACCTCGAGCTCGACGGGTTCGTGCTCGAGCTGTTGCACTTCGCGGCGGCGGGGACCGTCGACGCACCCGAGCGGGTGATGAACCACCTGGGCCTCACCCACCTGTCCATGGGCGTGGACGACCTCGACGCCGCGCTCGGAGCGGTGCGGGCCCACGGCGGCGAGGTGCTCGACGACACCAACGTCGGGGTCGCCGCGTTCGTACGCGATCCCGACGGCCAGTTGATCGAGTTGCTCACCGTTTGGACGAAGCCGACCGGCTAGCCCTGCCGGCGGTCAGTGGGTGAGGCCCGCCAGGGCCGACAGCGCCTTGTCGGCGTGGGTGTTCATGTTCAGCTCGCTCGACACCACCTCGAGCAGCACATGGTCGGTACCGATCACGAAGGTCGACCGCTTGTTGGGGAGCGGCCCCCGACGGGCGACGCCGTAGGCGGCGGCGACCGCACGGTCGGGGTCCGACAGGAGCGGGTACCCGAGGCCGTGCTTGTCGTCGAACTCGGCCTGCTTGTCCACCGCGTCGGCGCTGATGCCGATGCGTTGCGCTCCGGATTCCGCGAACTCGGCGTCGAGGTCGCGGAAGTGGCAGGCCTCACGAGTGCACCCGGTGGTCATCGCCTGGGGGTAGAAGAACAGCACCACCGGCCCATCGGTCAACAGTGATTCGAGCGTCAGCGTCGTGCCCGTCTGGTCGGACAACTCGAAGTCAGGGGCACGATCGCCCGGTTTCAGCGCCATGGGTGCAGGCTACTGCCGGTTCCGGCGAGGGCTACCCGACGATGGCGCCGTTGACGCCCTCGGTACCCTGAGGGCGATGTCGAAGCGGCGCCGCACCCTCGCGGTCTCTCTGGTCGGGCTCGTGCTCGCGGGGGCGACGATCGCACTCCGCTTGAGCGGCACCACCTCGGTCGAGACCTCCGCGCTGGCGCAGAGCCTGGCCGGCGTCGAGCCCGCCCCCCCGTCGTCCTCCACCACCAGCACCACCGCCGACCCTGCGACCGAAGGGTTCATGGCCGCGCACGCCGGGGTCCCGTCGGTCGCCCTCTACGACTCACCCACCGCCACCCAGCCCGTGGGGACACTGGCCAACCCGACGGCGGAGAACGTGCCCCTGGCCTTCCTGGTGCGGGCCGAGCAGGGCACCCGCTATCGCGTGGCCCTGCCCGAACGACCGAACGGCGCCGAGGCCTGGGTGGACAAGCAGGCGGTGTTCACCAACCCGGTGCCCAACCGGATCGTGGTGGAGGTGGGCGCACGCCGTCTCACCGTGTACCGCGGCCACAGTGACGAGGTCGTGATGGCCACGAACGTGGCCGTCGGCAAGGACGCCACGCCCACCCCGCTCGGCCACTTCTACGTCGACATCTCCGTGGCCCAGAACACCTACACCCCGTGGATCCTGAGCGTGGCCGGCTTCTCCGACGTGCTGCAGAGCTTCGGGGGCGGAAGGGGCCAGATCGCCATCCACGGGTGGAGCGACACGTCGGTGCTGGGCCAGAACGTCAGCAACGGCTGCGTGCGGGTGAGCTTCGACGACCTGTGGCGCCTGCGCGATCTCGCGCCCGTGGGCACCCCGGTCGACATCGTCGCGTGACACTGGTTCCGACTCCGTCGGAACGGCTTCGCCATCGGGGCTCGTCGGCGTCGGGTCAGTAGCCGAAGGGCACCAGCAGTCGCCCGTCCACCCAGGCCTCCCAGCCGTTGGAACAGCGGATGTGGGCCCAGTCGCCGTGCCAACCCAGCACCCCGACGTCCAGGTCGGGGTCGAGGATCGCGGTCACCGGCAGGCGCAGGTCGGGCCCGGCCCACGCGTGCATGCCGGTCCAGGGCACCCGGTGGGTGGGCTGGTAGGTGTGCGAGGGCGACGCCACCGTGGCGTAGCCGGCATCGGCCACAGCGGTGTTCGAGGTGATCACGCGCTCGACCGCGGTGGCGGCCAGCCCCCCACCGTCCACGTCCTCGGCGGTCCGGGGAGGCGCCACCCCGTCGGCGGGCGCCACGTCGAGGCGGCGCGACAGCTCCTGGAGCGACCGGGCCACCTCCGCCACCGACGACGGACGTCGGGCCGCGTCCTTGGCCATGGTGGACCGCACCAGCGTGGCCACCTCGTCGGGCACGCCCGACGCCCGGAGATCGGCCGGCTCCTCGTCCAGGATGCGCCGGAGCAGCGACGGGAGGGCCTCGTCGCGGTGGGACGGGAAGGGCGGTCGCCCGCTGATCAGCTCGTACAGGGTGGCCCCGAACGAGTAGATGTCCGAGGCCGCCGAGGGTGAGTGGCCGTTGATCACCTCGGGCGGCGCGTAGAGGAAGCTGGCGGTCACCCCAGCGGTGTGGGTGGTCTGCTCACCGGCGATGCGAGCGATCCCGAAGTCGGCGAGCTGCGGGGAGCCGTCGGCGGTGGTCAACACGTTGGCCGGCTTCAGGTCGCAGTGCGTCACGCCGGCGTCGTGAGCTGCCGCCAACGCCCCGGCCAGTTGGCCTCCCACGCGGAGGGTGTCGGCCCAGCCCAGCGCGCCGGTCCGGGCCAACCGATCGGCGAGTGAGCCGCCCGAGAGGTACGCCATCACGAGGTAGGGGCGGCCCTCGGCGTTGAAGCCGGCGTCGTGCACCGTGACGATGCCGGGGTGCTCGGACAGCACCCCCAGTGCCTCACATTCGCGTTCGAAGCGTCGCCGGGCCCGGTCGTCGACGTCGACCGTGATCACCTTCACCGCCACCGGCCGTTTGAACGCGGGCTGGAAGGCCTTGTACACGACCGCGAACCCGCCCGAGCCGATGCGCACCGGGTCGGAGAGCCCCGGGATCCCCAGATCCGTCGGGTCGGTCACGACGAGATCCTCGTCTGCTGTCCGGTCGGGGGAACCGCTTCCGTGCGACCAGGGACGTCGTGCGGCGTTGGGCGGCCGAGCGAGAGGATGGGCATCCTCCTAGGAGACGCTGAACTCCACAGGTGTGGAGTCGGTGCCGCCGCCGCTCAGCGTCCCACCGTCGCTGGTGACCTCTTGGCCCCCGACCAGGACGGTGAGCGTGAAGTCGGTGGTGTCGCCCAGGTTGCGTGCAAATGCCGAGTAGCTGCCCGACGGTGCCGTGCCGGTCGGCCAGAAGATGTTCTCGACGTGCGGGCCGGAGTCGGCGCACGTGCTGCCCGGGATGCAGTCCACGTCGAGCTGGCCACCGCTGGAGGACGTGGGTGAGCTGAAGCTGATCTCCTCGCCGGAGGGGTCGATGACGTGCAGGTCGACGTCGGACCCGCCACTCCACCGCAGGGTCACCTGGACGTCGCCCGTCCCCAGCACCGGGCCCTCGGTGGTGGCCGTCGACGTGTCGGGCGGGCTGCTGGTGCTGGTGGTGCCTCCCGACCCCGGGGAGTCGTCGCCTCCATCGGTGCCGGTCGGCCGGTTGAAGGTGACCGTGGTGCTCACGTTGTTGGTGATGTTGGTGACCACGAAGATGTCGATGTTCTGCACCACGGTGATCCGGGTGATGTTGGTCGGGGAGAACCCGGTCCATCGGGTGCCGGTGAACGTGGGTGTGGACGAGGTGGCGCGGGGCTCGAGCAGGGGGTTGCCGCAGGCGCACCGGGCGCGCGGAATGCCTCGGGCGTCGACCAGCACGGCGGTGCCCGCCTGCAGCACGGTCTGGTAGGGGGTGGCCCGCCCGTTGCGGAAGCCGTGGTTGGTGACACGGGTGTCGAAGCGCAGGCGCATGGGGGTGAGGGAGCGGATGAAATCGGGGATGTCGCCGACCGCGATGCCCTGCACACCCGCCCAGGCCCGCGCTTTGTCCTGGTTCTCGGTGAGGAAGCTGATGAGCTGCTCGCGGTCGCAGGTGGACTGGTTCTGCGTGCCGCCGTACAGACCGGGCTGCGACCCGACCTGGCTCACGACCTCGATGGAGGAGTTGTTCCCCCCGGAG
Organism: uncultured Microthrixaceae bacterium; assembly: GCA_964635055.1. Lineage (GTDB taxonomy): Bacteria > Actinomycetota > Acidimicrobiia > Acidimicrobiales > DATDAH01 > JAEUJM01. The sequence goes on from CAZWMT010000006.1 coordinate 107,366, forward strand.
CCGCCACCGGTGGCGGTGCCGGTGATGCCGGTGTCCTGGCCGGATGCAGAGACGGTCTGGGTGAACGGGTCCCGGCCGACCTCACCCGCGGGATCGAGGAAGATCTCGCCCGCGGACGCCTCGTCGTCATCGGTCAACACGAGGACGCCGACGATGAGCAGCACCACCAGCAGGGCGGCGCCACCGAGGATGCCCCACCGCGCGCCGGGGCTCATCCCGGGCTTGCGGGGCGGCGGTGCGCCGTAGCCGGGAGGTGCACCGTAACCACCGGGGGGTCCCCCGGGAGGAGCGCCGTAGCCCCCCGGCGCGCCGTAGCCGCCGGGTGCGCCGTAGCCCCCCGGCGGGCCGTAGCCCCCGGGTGATGGATAGCCGCCCGGCGGCGGCGTGGGCGTTCCCCCCGGCGGTCCGAGCGGGCCCGGCGGCGGTCCGGAGGGCCCTGACGGCGGCCCCGACGGGGGAGGCATGGACATAGCAGGAGAAGCTTTGCAGGTTTCGCCTTCTGCCGTACCGAAAAGCGCGTGCCCCGGCCGGCGCTCACGCGGCGGCCGTCGCACCTCCCTCGGCAACCACACCTGGCACCACGAACCGGTAGCCCTGGCGCCTCAGGGCCGTGATCACGTAGGGCAGCGCGTCGACGGTGGCCTGGCGGTCACCGCCGCCGTCGTGGAACAGGATCACCGCCCCCGGCTCGACCGCGGCGAGCAGGGAGGGAACGAGCGTGGTCGGCGCAGGGTGCTCGAAGTCCTCGGTGTCGACGGCCCAGCCGAGGGCCCGCATCCCCTGCGCGTTGGCCGTGGCCACCACGGCGTCGGTGAACGCGCCGTACGGTGCCCGGAAGAACGCGGGCCGCCGGCCGGTGATCCGGGCCACACGGTCCGCGGTGGGCCCGATCTCCGCGGCCAGTTGCGACGCGGTGGCGCCGTCCAGGTCGGGGTGGCCCACGCTGTGGTCGCACAGGCGGTGGCCCTCGGCGGCGATCCGAGCGACGAGGTCGGGGTGGACGTCGACCATCTCACCGACCACGCAGAACACGGCGCGCACGTGGCGCCGCCGCAGGATGTCGAGCACCTGTGGGGTCCACTCGGCGTGGGGACCGTCGTCGAAGCTCAGGGTGACCACCCGGCCGGTCACCGCTCGCGGCGGTACCGGCGCCGTGACCAGCGTCTGGCGAACGGTCTCGCCACTGCGGGCGCCGACGACGACCTGCCGGGCCCCGTCGGACCCGGGCCGCCACACGTGGGTCTCCACGGCCGGCAGCCCCGTTGCGGGCACCACCGAGGTGCGGGCCAGCCCGGCCTCGATCCAGTCGTGACCGTCGGAGGTGTGCAGCCGGTCGCCGTCGCGCACCGGGTCGGTCGCAACCGCAGCGACGCCGTTGCGGGTCACCCGGGGCGGGTCGACGTGATGGCCGATCACCGTGTGGGTGACCGCGGCGCGGAGGCGCCCCGCGCGAAGGTGCACACCGGCCGCCGCGAGCACCCCTGCGACGGTCGCGGGCTGGCCGACCGTGACAGGCCGCCCGTCGACCCACGCGTGGACGGTGACGGCCGGGGGTGGGGCGACGACCACGCCGAACCCCGCCAGCGCGAGGGGCACGGTCAGCCACGCGGCGACCGACCGCCGGGCGCGACGCCGGCGCACGGCGCTCAGGTCACCGGGGGCCGACCCGTTGGCCACAGACGGGCCAGGGGCTCGCGCCGCGCTCGTCCCAGAGCGCGCGGGCCATCGCATCCTGCTCGACCGGCGCCGCCTTGTGGGGGCCGAGGCCCGAGAGCCAGGGGTAGTAGCGGCCGGCCACGTCGTTCCACGTGGCCCGGGAGAACTGGTAGGCGCCGAAGTAGCGGTGGTTGGCGCTCTTGGCCTCGTAGTTGTCGCCCGACTCGCACAGCCGCAGCTGCAGCAGTTGGCGGTCGGTGAGCACGTCGTGGTGCCTCGGTTCCTCACGGAGGAAGGCGGCGAGCTGGTCGGAGGTGCAGCTCGACAGGCCGAGCACCAGTGCGATCACCACCAGGATGATCCGCCAGGAGTGCGAGCACCGGGTCGTCATGGCGTTCATGGGCTTCCGTCGGCGGGGCCACCAGGACCTTGAGCACACGGGGCGCGGGCACCCGTGCCACCGGGCGCGAGTGGGTAGGGTCGCGGGCTGCGCCGACGGACGAGAGCGGGAGCGATGAGCGACATCACCAACCACGATCTGTTGATCGGTGGGCAGCGACGCCCGGCCCGTTCGGGAGCGACCTTCGCGGTCAACGAGCCCGCCGCCGGAGCGACGATGGCCACCGTTGCCCGGGCCGGCACGGCCGACGTCGATGACGCGCTCGGGGTCGCGACCCGGGCCTTCGACGACGGCCCGTGGCCGAGGATGTCGCCCACCGAGCGGGGCAGGGTGCTCCTGCGGGCGGCCGCGCTGCTGCGTGAGCGCAGTGAGGAATTCGCGCTCGTGGAGGCCCGCAACGCGGGCAAGCCCATCGGCGACGCCCGGTGGGAGGTGGTCGAGGCGGCCGCCGCGAGCCTCGAGTACTTCGGAGGGGCGGCCGACAAGCTGGCGGGCGAGGTGGCCCCGATCTCGGCGCCTGGCCTGGGCCTGATCCTGCGCGAGCCGGTGGGCGTCTGCGCCCTGATCGTGCCGTGGAACTTCCCGCTGATGATCGCGACCTGGAAGATCGCCCCGGCCCTCGCCTGCGGCAACTCGGTGGTGCTGAAGCCGGCGTCGTACACACCGCTGACCGCGCTGATGCTGGGCGAGCTGCTGATCGAGGCGGGCGTGCCCGACGAGGTGGTGTCCGTGCTGCCCGGACCAGGGGGTGAGGTGGGCAACGCCCTGGTCGCCGATCCACGGGTCGCCAAGATCTCGTTCACGGGTGAGACCGGTACCGGCGCATCGATCCTGGCTGCTTCGGCACCGAACATCGCACGGGTGTCGCTCGAGCTCGGGGGGAAGTCGGCGTGCATCGTGTTCGGCGACGCCGATGTGGACCGTGCGGTGGACGAGTTGGCCGGCGCGGTGTTCGGCAACGCCGGTCAGGACTGCTGCGCCCGCAGCCGGGTCCTGGTCGAGCGGTCGGTGTACGACCAGTTCCTCGAGGCGTTCGTGAGGCGCACGGAGGCGGTGAAGGTGGGCCAGCCGCTCGACGAGTCCACCCAGATGGGCCCGCTGATCTCCGAGGCCCAACGCTCCACGGTGCGGGGCTACGTCGATGCCGGCCTGGCGGACGGCGCCACGGTGGCCACCGGTGGGGACGAGCCCGACGACCCGTCGCTGGCCGCCGGCTCGTTCCTGCGCCCGTGCGTCCTGAGTGGGGTCGCCAACGACATGACCGTGGCCCAGGAGGAGATCTTCGGGCCCGTGGCCGCGGTGGTGGCCTTCGAGGGTGAGCACGAAGCGGTCTGCCTGGCGAACGACTCGATCTACGGCCTGTCCGGGTCGCTGTGGACCCGTGACCTGGGTCGGGCCCTGCGGGTGGCCAAGGGGGTGCGCACCGGCGTCCTGTCGGTGAACTCGAACCGCAGCGTGCACCCCCAGATGCCCTTCGGTGGCCACAAGCGCAGTGGGCTCGGCCGTGAGCTGGGCATGCACGCGATGGCGGCCTACACCGAGGTGAAGAGCGTCTACCTGTCGGACCAGTGAGCCGTCGATGGCACCGGTGAACCTGCGCTTCTGCTTCTACAACGCGTTCCTGTTGCGGGCGGGGCGGCTGCCGTTGCCCGGGCCGAAGCGCTTCCTCCACTCGGTGCCGGCGGTCGACGCCCGGGCGGCCGAGTTGGGGCGGCGGTTGGCCGGACGGTACGACGTGGCCGCCCTGTGCGAGGTGTTCGACCAGTCCGAGCGACGGGCGATCATGGCGGGGTGGTACCGGCGGGACCGAGGAGGCGACCGCGGCGGCGGAGGACGGGCCGGGCACTGGAGCCGTGGTGGGCGGGGGCGCCGACCCCGGCTGCGCACCGCCTCGGGCCCGCCGGTGCTCACCGGGCGGATGCCGCTGGTGAAGACCAGTGGCCTGCTCACGGTGGTGGACGGCCCGCGGGTGGCGAGGACCGCCACCCACCTCTACCGGGTGCGGGGCCACCGGTTCCTCGACGCCGACGCGTGGGCCAACAAAGGGGCGTTGCTCGTCGAGGTGGACGTCGGTGCCGGCGCCAACCTCGAGGTCTACAGCACCCACCTGATCTGGGGTGGCGACCTGCTGTTCCGCCGTGAGCGAGGCCATCGCTCGGCGGTGGCCGACTACCGCCAGGCGCAGGCCCACGAGTTGCTCGACTTCGTCCGGCGGACCCACGTCGACGGCAACGCCACCCTGATCGTCGGGGACTTCAACATCGATGCCCTGCATCCCAGCCCCGCGTACGCGGACCTGACCGCGGCGATGGGCGACGCCGGCTTCGACGACGTCTGGCTCGAGCACGGTGTCGGCCCGGGCTACACCTGCGACGCCCGGGAGTTGGGTGACGCCATCGCTGTGCCCGACCCTGCCGACCCCGACCTGTGCCTGGACCGCGACGGCGCTGACGCCCCCGAGATCACCGAAGCCGCGAAGCGCATCGACTTCGCGTGGCTACGCCGTCCGGGCACGGGCGACGGCGTGGCCGTGGAGGTGGCGGCGATGCGCCGTGCCTGCTTCCCTCGCACCCCGGGGGTCGAGGGCTACGACGACCTGCCGTACCTGTCCGACCATCTCGGCCTGCACCTCGAGCTCATCCTGTCCTGACCCGTTGGCGGACGAGGGCCAGTGCGGCGGCGGGCAGGAGCACGGCGACGGCCAGTACCGCGAGAGGGGCGAGCCACGGCGCGAAGGGGCCCGCCGGCCGGTCGTCGACCGCGGGTCGCGCCGGGTGCAGTGCGGCGGCGGCGGTGACCGCCGCGTCCGCGTCCACGAGGCCGGCGCCGAGCCGCGGGTCGTCGTCGGGGTTGCGGGCGGTGGTGATGAGCGTCTGGCGGACCTCGTCGGCCGAGAGGCCCTGGGCGAGGAGCAGGGCGGCGACGCCCGAGACGTAGGCCGCCGACATCGAGGTTCCGTCCATCGTCTCGTAGCCGTCGGTGCCGGTCGGCCACCGCATCGTGGGCGCGCGGGGGGCGGACGACACGATGTCGGTGCCCGGCGCCGCCAGCGCGCTGGGGTCGCCGAAGGTGGTGAAGGGCGCCGGGTTCCCCGAGCGGTCGGTGGCGTTCACCACCAGGACGGGCACGGTGGGCCGGTACGCATCCTCGTCGATGGCCTCGTTGCCGGCCGCGGCCACCACGACCACCCCCCGGGTCACCGCGTTGCGCACCGCTCGGCTGAGCGGCCCGTTCTGGAAGAGCGCAGGAGCGAGACCGTCGCCCCCGAGTGAGAGGTTGACCACCCCGGCCCCGTGGGCGACGGCCCAGTCGACGCCGTCGGCGATGGTGCGAGGTGACCCCGACCCGTCGGTGCGCAGCACCCGGATCGGGAGCAGCCGCGCCTCGGGTGCCGCGCCGGTGACCCCCTCGCCGTTGCCGCTCGTGGCCGCGGCGATCCCGGCCACGTGGGTGCCGTGTCCGTTGGGGTCGTCGGGGTCGTCGTCGCCGTCGACCAGGTCGACACCCGGCTCGACGTGGTCGATCAGGTCCGGGTGGGTCGGGTCGACACCGGTGTCGACGATGGCGATCAGCTGGCCGGCGCCGCGGGTCTGGGCCCACGCCTGGGGCAGGTGCAGGGCGTCGAGTGCGTACTGCTCGGACCGCAACGGATCACCGGCACGGCTGCGGCTGTCGAAGCGCCCGGTGCGGGCGGGGGCGGGCGTGGCGAGGAGGAGCAGCCAGATCGCAGTGACGAGCAGCGCCGAGGCGAGCCGACGGCCCATGCTGCTCCGTCGGCGGGCGGGGACGGCGCGTGAGGGTCCGAGTCGTACCCGCCGCCGAGGGGTGGGCCTCAGGCGGCCTCGGAGCGGCGTGCCGGGTGGTCGTCCGCGACGTCGACGTCGGCTCCGGGACCTTCCGCGGCGCCGGTGCGGGCCTCGCGAAGCTGGTCGAGGAGGCGCTCCCAGCGCAGCTCACCGGCCAGCCAGGCCGCCGCCTCCCGACGGCTGCTCTCGGGGGAGTTCGTGATCGTGTTCACAACCTCGACCGTACAGACGAGAACGCGTTCTAGTTCGGTCATGAGCGGTGATACCTGTCACACCTGCACCCGCCCCCGAGGAGCACGCGGAGGGAGCCTCGACGAATCGTCGAGGCTCCCTCGTGGTCCAGTCTGATCGTTGGTTCGTCCCGGGCCCGCCACCCCCGCCGGAGGCGTCAGGGAACCGCGACGATCAGGCGGCGTCGCCTGCGGAGGGGAGGCGGACCGACGTGGCCGGGCTGACCCAACGCACCTCACCCGTCTCCGACACCTGCAGCCGTCGATCTTGCAGCAATGCCCCCTTTGCGATCAGCGTGGAAACTCGAGGCACCATCTCATCAGCGACGTGCTTGTCGCCGATCAGAAGGTGCGTCCCCTCCTCTGTCCGCGTGTTGTCCATGGGAAGGCAAACGACACGCCTCGGGGGCCTCTGAAGGCCTATGGGTCGGCCGGACCATGGAAATGAACCGAACGGCCCATGCAGCCGCGCCCGCAGCACCCGACGGCGTCACCCGGCGTGGTCGCGGCAGCTGTTCACGCCTGTTTCACGCACCGGCAACGACGTGCCCGCTCTGGTGTCAGGCGAGCGACGTACCGTCCGGGCCATGAGCGAAGCCGACAACCTGACAGGGCGTGAGCGGGCCGTCGTCGCGGCCGTCGCCGCGCTGATCGCGGTGCTGGCCATGCTGCGGCCGACCCCGTCGCTGGGCGACCAGGACGACCGCGTCGACGTCGTGCCGATCGACGCCACCGCGCTCAGCGGCGCCGGCCCGCGCGCCTCGGCGGCCCCGTCTGCGGGCTAGCCCGCGCGGTTGCGCCGCTTGCGCCGTAGCGCCCAGCTGAGCGCGAACAGCACCGCGGTGAGGGCCACGCCGATGCCCACCTTCTTGGCGGGCCCGGACCTGGCTGCGTCGTCGCGGGGGCTGGGCGCCGTCGTGGCGCCGGAGGCGGGCACGGGGGCGGCCCCGGTCGTGACCGGCTCGGGCTCGGCGACCGGCTCGGCCTCGGGCTCCGCGACAGCCTCGGGCTCGGCGACAGCCTCGGGCTCGGCGACAGCCTCGGGCTCGGCGACAGGCTCTGGCTCTGGCTCTGGCTCTGGCTCGGGCTCGGGCTCGGGCACGGCGAGAGCCTCGGCGGCCGGTTCGGATTCGGCAACCAGCTCGGGTTCGGGCTCGGCGATCGTCTCGGGCTCGGCGACCGGCTCCGGGTCGTCGGCCGCAGGGTCGGAGTCGTCGGCGGCGACGTCGAGCAGGTCGTCCACGGGTGCGGGCTCGTCGCTCGCCGGCTTGGGGCGGGCGTGGCCCTTCTGGGGGTCGTAGGTGGCCATCTGCTGCTAAGTGTGGTCGGGGACGACCTGGCCGAGCAACGTGGCGAACTCCGCGGCCGCGGTGTCGGCCCCGGGGCGGTGGCCGAGCGCGTGCAACGGCATCGACTGCGCCGACGCCTCGGCGATGGCCGCGCGCAGGTGGATCGGGCCGAGCACGAGCGGGCCGTACGACTCCACGAGCTGGTCGTGCCAGTAGCGGGCGTCGCGGGTGCGTCCCAAGCGGTTCACCACCACGCCTGCGGTGGTGAGGTCGATGCGCTGGCGCTCGCGCACCCGGTCGATGGTGCGCAGCATCTGGGCCACACCGTCGGAGGCCCAGGCGGCCGGCTCGCTGACCACCACCACCCGGTCGGCGGCGACCAGCCCGTTGACCGTGAGCAGCCCCAGCGACGGCGGGCAATCGATGATGACGAGGTCGTGGGGGATGCCCTTGAGGGCGGTGCGCAGCCGGTCCTGGGCACCCACTGCGTCCGTGGCCAGCTGCAGCTCACGCCCGGCCAGGGCCGGCGTGCTGGGCGCGACGTCGGGCACCGTGCCCTCGCCACCGGGCCATGCGGCAGGGATCACGACACGCTCGAGGCCACCGGGCTGGTCGACGGCCAACGCGTCGTCCACCGTGGTGGACGCGTCCCACACGCCGAGACCCGTGGTGGCGTTGGCCTGGGGGTCGAGGTCGACCACCAGCACCCGCCGGCCCTGGAGGGCAGCGGCGGCGGCGAGTCCGAGGGCGACGGTGGTCTTGCCCACCCCACCCTTCTGGTTGGCCACGGCGAGGACCGGCATGGCGAAACGCTACCAACCGCACTCCCGCGCCCAGGGGACCCGCAGGTCGCCGGGGCGCACATCCCGGTGTCAGGTGCGATGATCGTCGGCGATGAAGGGGACGCTGGTCGTGGGGGTGGCCATAGCGCTGCTCGCCGCGGCGTGCGGCAGTGACAGCGTCGGCGGTGGTGGGGCAGCCGACGACGGCCCCGATGACGCCGCCGTCGGCCAGTGCGACTGGCCGATGTGGGGCCAGTCGCCGGAGCGTCGCTTCGCGTTGCCGGACGCGTGTGCGACCGACCTGTCCCCCGACTCCGTCGGTGGGCTCGAAGAGGCGTGGTTCTTCAACACCGAGGACGTGGTCACGGCCACGCCGGCCGTCGTGGGGGACACGGTCTACGTCGGTGACTGGACCGGGCGGTTCTACGCCCTGGACCGTGACGACGGCGACCCCCGATGGACCTTCGACGCCCCGCGTCACGAGCGCGTCTACGCCGGTCAGATCGTCTCCAGCGCGGCGGTGGCCGACGTCGCCGGCGCCCGCACGGTGTACTTCGGGGCCGGCAAGACGCTCTTCGCGCTCGACGGCGCGTCGGGCGAGGAGATCTGGCGCCACGAGCTGAACCCCGACGGCGAGGACGACGACCCCACCGAGATCGAGACCTCACCGGTCGTGGTCGACGGTGACGACGGCCCGATGGTGCTCGTGGGATACGACGGTCACAACACGCCGGGCGTGCGCGCCGGCGTGGTCGCCCTCGACGCCGCCACCGGCGCCGCGCTCTGGACCTTCGACCCCGATCGGGGTCGTGCCCCCACCGGTTGCGTGGACGTGTGGTCCTCACCGGCGGTCGACGTGGGTCGCGGCCTCGTGTACTTCGGCACCGGGAACTGCAACACCTCCCCGGACGACTGGACGCGGTTCACCGAAGCCCTGATCGCGGTCCATCTCGACAGCGGACGGCCGGCGTGGACCTACCAGCCCCACGAACCGAACAACGACGACCTCGACTTCGGCGCGACGCCGAACCTCTTCTCGGCCGGTGGCCAGGACCTGGTCGGCATCGGCAACAAGGACGGCGACTACTACGCGGTCGACCGCGACAGCGGCGAGCTCGTGTGGCGGGCCGATGCCACCGAGCCGGGGCTGAACGAGCCGGGGAGCAACTTCTCGACGGGGGGCTTCATCGGCCCGGCGGCGGTGCTCGGCGTGCTGGACCGCCCGTCCCGGCGGGGCGACGTGCTCGAGGGTGGCGAGCAGGTCATCGTGGGCGGCACCGCAGTCGGCCCGTGCCCGTGCCTCCACGGCATCGACGCCGCCACCGGGGACGTGGCCTGGCAACAGGACCTGGCGTCCCCGACCTACGCGGCGACCGCCGGTGTGCACGGCGTGGCGTTCTCCGGCGGCACCGACTTCACCTTCCGGGCGATCGATGCGGCTCGGGGTGACGTGCTGTGGGAGCACGAGATGAGTGGACCGGTGGCGGGGGGCGCCGCCATCTCGGGCAACGACGTGTTCGCGGTGGCCGGCCTCCGCGAGCCCGGGCAGGACATCCGGGCCGAGAACAGCGGTGTCTACCGCTTCACCCTGCCGGGTGACGACGCCCCGACGACCACCACCGAGGCGGCCGCGCCCACGACGACGGCGGTGCCCATCGACGCGTTCATCGACGAGGGCCAGGACTGCGTGGGCGAGCCGTGCGACTTCTCGTTCTCGCTGAAGGACCCTCCGGCGGGCATCGACCCTCGGATGTCGCTGCGGATCACGGCCGACCCGGCCTCGGTGACCGTGCAGGCGAGTGGGCTCGGTCCGCCACGAGAGTGGCTGCGACCCGGCAGCCCGGCGGACAACGCCGGCGCGTCCAGCTACGCGGTGTTCCTGTCGAAAGGCGTCGACAACCCCAACGGGGCCCTCGTGTGCGTGCTCACGCCCGTGGACGACACCGCGGGCGGCGACGGCGACACCGAGCCGGGCGCGATGTCGTGCGAGAGCGACGCCATCGCCGATCTGGGCAGTGACTTCGACCGCGTCAGCGTGCTGGCCGTCGACGACACCACCGCGCTCCCGCCCATCGCCGAGGGCTACGACCGCCTGGTCGACACCATCTCGTTCGACCCACCGTTGCGGCCGGCGCCGTGAGCGACTCCATGAGCCACACCACGAGCCACGCCACGAGGGTCCTGTCGCGCGGTCCCGCCCGCGGCCGTCGCCACACGCCACCGGTGGCCGTGGTGGCGCTGCTGCTGGCGGCGGCGGTCGCAGCGGCCTCGTGCTCGGGGGGCGACGACGGCGTCGCATCGACCACGACCCAGCCGACCACGGCGCCGGCCTCCACGCCGGCACCGACCACCACCGAGCCGGCACCCGCGGTGCCGCTGGTGTTCAGCCCGGAGGGCAACAACCTGTGGGTCTACGCCGACACACCGGGCTACCCGTCCCAGGAGGTCGACACCAACGCCACCGACGACCCCGCCCGCGGGCGCGACATCAACGCCCAGGTGTGCTTCGTGCCCGATGGTTCCGGGCGCTTCATCGCGGGTGAGGACACGAACCAGCCTCACCCCCGCGCCGGGTTCGGGGTGTTCCGGCTCGAGGGCGACCGGGTGGGCGAATTCTCCGTCGAGCAGGTGGGCAAGCTCACGCCGACCTACCAGAGCCACCCGGACAACTTCGGGTGCGGCTTCCTGTCCGACGGCTCGCTGGTGACGACCGACATCGGCAACACCGTGACCGGCCCGGGGGACGGCCAGCTGATCGTGTGGTTCCCGCCGTTCTCGGGTGGCGCGCTCGACGCGACGGCACCCAACGCCGGCTTCGACCGGGTGGCGTACTGCAAGGTCGACACCGGCATCGCCACCCCGGGCGGCATCTACGTGGACGCCGACGACAACGTCTACGTGGGCTCGGCCCGCCCGCCGACCGCCGGGGTGCTCCGCTACTCGGGCGATTGGCCGACCGGTGCGGATGCCGCCGGTGGCTGTGGCCGCACCGACGCCACCGGCAAGCCGCTCGTCGACCGCGGCGCGATCGACCGCGAGGTGTTCATCCCGGCCGGCCCGCACCGCCTGGCGTCGCCGCACTCGGTGGCGCCGGCGCCCGACGGCGGGCTCTACGTCTCGAGCGTGATCAACGGGGTGATCGACGAGTTCGATGCCGACGGCGGCTTCGTGCGGACGATCCTCGCGCCGCCCGCCGGCGAGGAACTGGGCGCCGAGCCCTTCTCGACGGGGACGCCGCTCGGCCTGGCCACCGGCCCCGACGGCAGCCTCTTCTACGCCGACATCGGCATCGTGGCCGACCCGGTCGACGGCTTCGGGCCCGGCGAGCGCACCGGCTCGCTGCGGGTGATCCGCTTCGTGGACGGTGAGCCGCAGCCGCCCGACACCATCGCCGACCACCTCCGGTTCCCCGACGGTCTGGGTGTGGTCGCGCCGGGAGGCGGCACCGACGTGTCGTCGGTCCTCTGATCCCTCCAGCGAACCTACGCTGGCTGTCGACCACCCCACGGGAGCCACGATGAGCCGATTCACGAAGCTGGCGCTGGTCGCCGTCGTCACGGTGCTGCTGGTCGCCGCCTGCAGCAGCAGTGACGCCGACGCCGGTGGCGAGGGCGGGGCGAGCGAGGGCGATGCGGCCGCGACCACCTCGTCGCTGCCGCCGCCGGCCCCGATCGTGTTCAGCGGGCAGGGCAACGACCTGCTGGCCTACGCCACCGACGGCAGCGGCGACTCCCAGGTCCTGTTCACCAACAAGGAGGACGACCCCGAGACGGGCCGCGACATCAACGCCCAGATCTGCTTCTTCCCCGACGACCCGAGCCAGTTCATCGCCGGAGAGGACACCAACCAGCCGGACCCCCTGCAGGGCTGGGGCATCTTCGAGGTCGACGGCGAGACGGTCGGCGACCTGGCCGCGACCCAGGTCGGCAAGCTCACCCCGACCTACCAGGGGTCGGGCGACAACGCCGAGAACTACGGGTGCGGCTTCCTGTCCGACGGCCGCGTCCTCACCACCGACGTGGGCAACCAGGCCAACGGGGACGGTGACGGGCAGCTCATCGTGTGGTTCCCGCCCTTCACCGGGGGCGAGTACGTCGACGGGGCCGACAACGCCGGCTTCGACGACGTCGCCTTCTGCAAGGTCGACATCGGCATCGCCACCGCGGGCGGCATCTACGTCGACGGTGACGACAACGTGTACCTGGGCTCGGCCCGGCCGCCCACGAGTGGCGTGCTGCGCTACTCGGGTGACTGGCCGACCGGGCCCGACGCCGCCGGCGGGTGCGGCCGTACCGACGGCACGGGGGCGCCGCTCGTCGACGACGGCGCGGTGACGCGCGAGGTCTTCATCCCCGCCGGGCCCCACGGGCTGTCCACCCCGCACTCGGTGGCGCCGGCACCCGACGGCGGGTTCTACGTGTCCAGTGTGATCACCGGGGTCATCAACGAGTACGACGCCGAGGGGGCGTTCGTCAGGACCGTCCTCGAGCCACCGGCCGGCGAGGAGCTGGGCCCCGAGCCGTTCTCGACCGGCACGCCCCTCGGCATCGGCGTCGCCCCCGACGGCACCCTCTACTACGCCGACATCGGCGTGGTGGCCGACCCCGTCAACGGGTTCGGCCCCGGTGAGGACACCGGCTCGGTCCGGTCCATCACCTTCGTCGACGGCGAGCCCCAGCCCCCCGAGACCCTGGACGACGGCCTGGCCTTCCCCGACGGCATCGGCGTCTTCGCACCATGAGAGTGGTCGTCGTCGGTGGGGGCGCGATGGGCAGCGCCGCCGCGTGGTGGCTGGCCCGGCGGGGCGCCGAGGTGACCCTGCTCGAGCAGTTCGAGCGTGGTCACGACCGGGGCTCGTCACACGGCACCGTGCGCATCTTCCGCCTGGCCTACGCCGACGACCTGTACGTGCGGATGGCGAAGGCCGCCGAGCCGCTGTGGACCGAGCTCGAGGAGGAGGCCGACGAGGATCTGCTCGAGCGCACCGGTGCGTTGGACCACGGGGACGCCGGCCGCATCGCCGCGGTCGCGGAGGCCCTCGGGCGCAACGACGTGCGCCACGACCTGCTCGACCCCGACCAGGTCGTCGAGCGGTGGCCCGGCCTGCGGGTGGAAGGGCCCTCGGTGTTCCAGCCCGACGGCGGCGTGGTGTTCGCCGACCGCACCGTCCGTGCCGCCCAGCACGCCGCGACCGCACGGGGGGCCGAGGTGGCGTTCACCGAGCCCGCGCGGGCGATCCACCTGCGCGACGGCGGCGTCGTGGTCGAGACCGACCGACGCGAGCTGCGGGCCGACGTGGTGGTCGTGGCGGCGGGCTCGTGGGCCGCTCCGGTGGTGGGCGACCTGGCACCACTGCCGCCGCTGCGCGTCACGGTGGAGCAGCCGGGCTGGTTCGCGCCCCGCGACCCGGCGCTGCACTTCCCCTCGTTCATCCACTACCGGGACGGCGCCGGCTCGTCGCCCACCGCCTTCGGCGCCTACGGCATGGGCGACCCTGGGGTGGGCGGCCGGCGCACCACGTTCCCCGGCACCGCGGTGAAGGTGGGCGAGGAGAGCGTGCGCACCGTGGTCGACCCTGCCGACGGGCCCTTCGAGGTGAGCCACGACGCCCTGCGCCGGCTGGCCGACTACGTGGAGATCTGGCTGCCCGGTCTCGACCCCGTGCCGCTGCGGGCCGAGACCTGCCTCTTCACGTCCACCCCGAACGACGACTTCGTGCTCGACCGGCGGGGGCCTGTCGTGGTGGCGTCGCCGTGCTCGGGCCACGGCTTCAAGTTCACGCCCCTGATCGGCCGCATGGTGGCCGACCTGGCCCTCGACCCCGACGCCGGCTCGCCCGACCCCCGCTTCGCCCTTCCCCGCTGAGGGGCCGAACGACGAAGGAGGGCAACGGGACCTGGCGGACAGGGCTGGAACTGGCTCCCGATTCGACGGTCCTGGCGGTCGATTCGGGAGCCAGAACGGATCGTCCGGCGGCCAATCCGCGCGGCCCCTACGCCAGCAGGTTGCGGGCGATCTGGGAGACCTGGATCTCGTCGGTGCCGGCGTAGATCTGGAGGACCTTGGCGTCGCGGGCGAGCTGCTCGACGTGGTACTCGGCCATGTAGCCGTTGCCGCCGAAGACCTGGACGGCTTCGAGGGCGACCTCCATGGCGGCCTGGGCGGAGTAGAGCTTGCAGGCGCTGGCCTCGGTGAGGTCCATGCCCGAGCCGGCGGCCGCCATCTCGATCTGGCGGAAGACCAGGTTCTGGATGTTGAGGCGGGCGACCTCCATCTTCGCCAGCTTCAGCTGGATGAGCTGGAACTCGCCGATGGGCTTGCCGAACTGCACCCGCTCCTTGGCGTAGTCGGTGCAGAGCTCGAGGCAGCGCTCGACGATGCCGAGCGCCATCGCCGCGACACCGGTGCGCTCCATGTTGAAGGTGGCCTTGGCGCCGTCCCGGCCGCCGGCGGGCAGGTCCTCGGTCTCGCCCAGCAGTCGGTCGATGCCCACGCGGACGTCGTTGAGGAAGAGCTGGCCCGTGGGGGAGGAGTGCATGCCCATCTTGCGGAGGGGCTTCGACTGCTCGAGGCCCGGCATGCCCGCATCGAGCACGAAGCTGAGGATCTTGCGCTCGTCGCTCGGGTTCCCTTCGTCGAGCTTGCAGATGAACACGATGGTGTCGGCGTAGGGGCCGTTCGTGATGAAGGTCTTCGAGCCGTTCAGCACGTACTCGTCGCCGTCACGGCGGGCGGTGGACTTCATGGAGCCGAAGGCGTCGGAGCCCGAGTCGGGCTCGGTGATGGCCCACGACCCGATCTTGTCGAACGTGAGGAGGTCGAGCGCCCAGCGCTCCTTCTGGGCGGTGGTGCCCTTGGACATGATCGCGGAGGCGGTGAGGCCCACGCTGACGCCCATGGCCGTCACCATGCCGGGGCAGTAGCGGCACAGCTCGATGATGGGGATGAGGGTGAGCGAGCCGTCGCCGCCCCCTCCCTCCCTCTTCTCGCCCGCCTCCACGGGTGTCTCGCCGTCGGCGGCCGCCTTCTCGCGGTCCATCTGGCGCTTGAAGCGGTCACGGGCCATGGCGTCCATGCCGAAGGTGGACCACAGCTTGCGCAGCACGTCGTAGGGCGGGGTGTCGCCGTGCTCGAGCTCCTCGAGGTTGGGGACGATCTCGGCCTCCACGAACCGCCGCATGGCGTCGCGCAACATCAGGTGCTCTTCGGTCCACTCGTACATGTCGCCAGTATCGGCGTTCGTGCCCGGGCGGGCCAGACCGCGCCGACGAGAGATCGGCGGTCGACGGTCCCGCGGGCTATGCGGGCGCGGCGAGCCGGGTGCCGCAGCCGGCGCAGAACGCCGCGCCCGGCCGGGCCGCGGCGGCGCACTCGGGACAGGTCGCGGCGGCGGTGACGGTGGCTGGTGTCGACGCGGTGGCTGGCGTCGCGGCGGGGGAGGGAGGCGTCGGCCCGTGTTGTGCGGGCGCCGTTCGTGGGTCCGCAGCCGGTGACGCCGGAGCAGGTGGTGACTCGGCCGGTGGTGGCGCAGGTGACGTCGCCGCGGGTGGCTGCGACGCAGGCGACGGAGTCGCGGGTGCCGCTGCTGGTGACGCCGGCGGTGGCGCCGGGTCAGGGGCCACCGGTGGCGGTGACGGCGCCGCACCGTCGGGCGGGTCGAGGACGACGACGAGGCGCTCGGGCATCCGGGTGGGTGCGCTCGCCGGCGATGCCGTGGAGGTCGACGCCGATCCGGTCGCGGGTGCCGGCCCGAGCGTGATCTGCAGCGGCGGTGGTTCGGGAGGGGTCGCCGCGTGCGGTGCTGTCACGGGCGGTGCTGTTGCGTGCGATGGCGTCGCGCGCGGGGCTGTCGCCAGAGGTGCTGTCGCGGGCGGGGCCGCCGCCGCGGTGGGTGGGTCGACCGCCGCCGCCTCGGGGTAGGCGGTCTTGGCCGACACGAACCAGTAGTCCGGCATCGTGTAGAGGACGAACTTCTTCGGCGCGGCCTCCCGAGGGGAGGTGACCGAGAGCGCTTCGTAGGCCTCCCGCTTCTCGGGGGTGAGCGTGTGGTCGTGCGCCAGCCGGTAGCCCGCGCAGCGGCGGGCGATGCTGTGGGCGACTCGGGCCGCGCTGGCCCCGCGGCCCAGCGAGAAGTCGAGGTACACCTTCTTGCGGCGGCCGTTCTCCGACACGCCCACGACCACCCGCAGGTCCTCGGTGCTCAACAGCCCCGCCTTGGGGCTGAAGCCCACGTCAGAGATCCACGGGTAGCGGGCGTGGCCCACGAGCATCTTGCCCTTGCGGCGGTGTGCGGCCCGGGCCTTGCTGGCCACGTTCAACACGCCGGCGGTGACGAGGCCGGCGGCGCCGAAGCCCATCCAGCCACCGCCCTTGTCGAACTTCGCACAGGCCACGGCCACCCGGGCGTCGGTGACGTACAGGGTGGGCTCGACCTCGAGCAGCTTGCTCGTGGTGACCAGCTTGCCGTCGATCGACTCCCGCACGTAGATCGCCTTGATCGGTGCCTGATCGATGGCGGTGCCGTCGAGCGGCTCGACGGCGATGAGGTGCCGGCGGTCGTCGGCCGCGCCCAGGACCGGGTAGAGCGAGCCGTCGTCCTCCTCGGCGGTGCGTATGGCGAGGAATTGATAGCCCATCGCGCCACGACGCTACTTCAGGCGGTCGCCACTTCAGGCTGGCGCGGGCGCATCGGTGACCCCACCGTCGCCCGCATGGCGGCGAGCGGCGATCGCACGGTCACCCTCGGGCGCGTCGTCGCCGGCCGGCGCCGGCGCGCCGTGCCACGATCCGGCCGACCGGACCGCCTCGTGCGAGCGCCGACGGGCCGCGGCGCCACGGTGCGCCCGCTGGGCATCGGGGTGCTCGCCGACGTCGCGGCCCCCCGGCGCATCGAAGTAGAACACCGCCTTACCCCGGTGGGGGGTGCCCGGTGCGCCCGTCGCCCATAGCGACAAAGCTACAGTAATTGTAATTTCAACTCAATCATTTTCCACCGCTCGCCCGCTCGCTCACAGTCCGCCCGCCACCGGCCGATGTAGTCCCTATGGCCCATGGCGCGCGTCTGGTGGTGGTCCTGGCCGCCGCTGCCGCCCTCGTGGCGGCGGCCGGCTGCACCGCCGATTCGGGCCGCGACATCGACGCCCTGCAGAACCCGACCCCGACGACACTGGCACCGTTCGTCGAGCCTCACTTCGACGACACCCGCGACGTGGCGCTCGACCCGGTCGCACCCGGGGCGCCGATCGCCTTCCCGGTGACGATCCACGGCGGCGACGCGTCGCTCAGCGGCACGTTGAGTGGCCCTGACGGGCCCGTCGAGCGCGGGCGGGTGCGCCTCGAGCGCTTCGTGGGCGAGGCGACCGCCGTCCTCGAGGTCGCCACCAACGGCGAGGGGCGCTGGAACGCCAAGGGCATCCTCGGGGGTCGTTACCGGGTGCGGGGCTGGCGGATGCCCGACCTGGCGATGAACTCGTCCACGGTGCTGTTCCTGGGTGCTGACGAGACGCGTGCGGTCGATCTCGCCGCCACGGTGCAAGGTGGCGTCGACGTCCAGGCCGACCTGCTGACCGCGGTCCCCACCGTCGACGTGGCCGTGACGGTCAGCGCCCTGATCACCCGTCACCAGGTCGACGGCGACGGCATCGTGCAGGGCGTGCCGCTGGCGGGCACGGTCGCCACCATCTCCGGTCCCGCCGGATGGGACATCCCGGTGCCGCAGGCGACCGTGGACGGTGCCGGTGAGGCCACGTGGTCGGTCACCTGTCGGACGGCACGTCCCGCAGACCTGGTGGTCTCGGCGGGCGGCGGCTCGGCGCGCCTCACGGTGGCCGCCTGCAACCGGCCCAGCCCGCCCACGACGGCGGTCACCATCCCGGACCGGCCCGTGGCCGACTTCCCGGTGGGCTCGACCTTCACGCCGCCGTTCGCCGGCCCGCTGCCGGCCGGCACCTACACGGTGACGGGCGACGCCGCCTCCTGCGCCCTGGTGTACGAGGTGTGGGACGGGACCGCGTGGAGCGACGACCGGGTGACCGCCACGGGCACGGACGCCGTGGTGCTCGACACGTTCGCCCGCAACCTGGAGACGATCGGCGACGCCCCGCCCTGCACCTACGAGCGCACCGCGTGAGCCGGGAGCGCACCATGAGCCAGGGGCGTGCCGCGTGAGCAACGGTCGGACCGTCGCCTACCCGCCGCGCAAGCGGCGCCGGCGTTGGTGGGGGATCCCCCGGATGACGGTGAAGGTGGCGGTGCTGGCGGTGGTGGTCGTCGGCGTCTGCATCCCGGCCGCGGCGGCGACTGCGTTCTGGACGCTCATCAAGGCCGATGTGCCGGGGTCGCTCCCGACCGACCGCAACCCTCGTGTGCGCTCGATGCCCACCACGGTGTACGACGCCGCGGGGAACCCCATCAGCCAGTTCCGTGAGTTCGAGCTGACCGTGCCGACCCGCCCCGGCGACATCCCCGACGTGCTGGAGAACGCAGTGGTGGCGGTGGAGGACCGCAACTTCTGGAGCCACGACGGCGTCGATCCCGAGGCCATCGTCCGAGCGGCGCTGACCAACTTCGAGAACGGCGAGACCGTCGAGGGCGGCTCCACCATCACCCAGCAGTACGTCAAGAACACCTACACGCACGGTGAGCGGAACCTGAGCCGCAAGCTGCGCGAGGCGTTGCTCGCCAGTCGGCTCGAGCGGGAGGTGCCCAAGGAGACGATCCTGTTCCGGTACCTCACGACCATCTACTTCGGCGACGGCGCCTACGGGGTGGGGGCCGCGGCCGAGTCGTACTTCCGCAAGCCCGTGTCGGAGCTGACCGCGTCGGAGGCGGCGATGTTGGCGGGCACCATCGCATCGCCGAACAACTACGGCCCTCGTGGCAACGCAGATGTGGCCGAGCGCCGCCGGGTGCAGTCGCTGCGGGCCATGCGTGACCAGGGGTACCTCACCCGCGCCGAGTTCCGGGCGGCTCGAGCCGAGCACCTCTGGTACTCGCCCTTCGGTGACCCACCGGGGCCGGCCACCGTGGTGTACCCGCCACCGCAGAACGACGTGCACACCGTGCATCCGTACTTCGTGGACTACGTGCGCCGGTACCTGCTGGCCCGGTTCGGTCACGACACCCTCTACCGGGGCGGGCTGCGGGTGGAGACGACCATCGACCCGACCCTGCAGGTGCAGGCCGAGCAGTCGGTGGCCCGGACGCTCGACGGCACGGCACCACCGCTGGAGATGTCCCTGGTCACCGTCGACCCGGTGACCGGCCACGTGAAGGCCATGGTGGGCGGGCGCGACTTCGCCCAGAACCAGGTCAACCTGGCACTGGGTGGGACGCTGGGTGTCCAGCCGGGGTCGTCGTTCAAGGCCTTCGTGCTGGCGTCCGCGTTCGAGCGGGGCATCGAGCCGGACGACCGCTACCCGGCCCCGTCGTCGATCACCCTGCCGAACTGCACCGGCGAGTGCACGATCTCGAACGCCGAGCCGGGCAACGGCGGGGTCGAGGACCTGCGCCAGGCCACCGCCCACTCGGTGAACACCGTGTTCGCCCAGCTGATCCAGGACGTCGGGCCGCAGAACGTGGCCGAGCTGGCCCACCGGCTCGGCGTGCGGTCCATCGACCCCGAGACCACCCAGTACGGCGTCTCGCTGGCACTGGGGGCCTACGAGACGTCGCCGCTCGAGATGGCCGCCGGCTACTCGGTGTTCGCGAACCACGGCGTCCGGGTGCCGGCCAGCCCCATCCTGCGGGTGCTCGACCACCAGGGCCGGGTGCTCATGGACAACAGCGCACCCCAGGGCGATCAGGTGCTCGACCCTGCGGTGGCCGACACGGTCACGTCCTTGCTCGAGGGTGTGATCACCGGGGGCACGGGCACGGCCGCCGACATCGGCCGGCCGGCCGCGGGCAAGACGGGCACCGCGCAGGAGCACCGGGCGGCCTGGTTCGTGGGCTACACGCCCCAGCTGTCCACCGCCGTGTGGATGGGCTACTCGGACGTGCCCCGGCCCCTGCTGGGCATCAAGGGTGCGGGCTCGGTGTTCGGGGGAGGGTTCCCCGCCCAGACCTGGGCCGACTTCATGCGGTCGGCCCTGGCCGATCAGCCGGTGGTGGCGTTCCCCGTCCCGGGCCCGTTGCCGACGCCGGTGGCACTCGCCCCCACCCCGGCGCCCGCCGCCGACCCGGAGGCCCCGCCGACGACGGCACCGTTCGTCCCGGAGCCGGGCGATCCGATGTCGCCGACCCAGATCCCCACCGATTGCGGGGGCCCGTGCGACCAGACCCCCGATCTGGGGTCACCGTGAGGCACCGGCGCGCGATCCCCGTCGCCACCTCGCTGCTCGGTGGTGGCCCACCGCCGGGGTGGCTGCCCACCGCGAGCGGTCGCTGGCGAGACGACGGCGGGTGGCGGTTGGCGGTTGGCGCTCAGGGTGCCGGCGATCCCGCCGATGAGAGACACCATGAGTGAAGCGCGTGGCCCCGGCCGGCGTGGCCCGGACACCCGATCGACCACGGTCGCGGTCGACCGCCGACCGCTCGACCCGTGCTCTCGACGGGAGCGGGACGCATGATCGACCGGGCCGAGCACGCCGCGACCAGGCGGCTGCACCGCGAGCTGCGCTCACCGCTTCCCGCCGAGGGCGACGCCGGCGGGGTCGACCACGTCGACGACCTGCGCGAGCTGTGGGACGGTCTCGTCGCCGACGCCATGCCCGTGGAGCCGATCGTGGAGTCGATCCCTCCGGTCGAGTCGGCCACACCGGTGGCGCCGCTGCCCCCGCTGCCCACCCGGACCAACCGCAGGGGAGCCGAGACGGTGGCGCCCGAGTGGCCCGCGGTGGCGCCACGGGTGGCAGGCCGCACCGTGATCCCCACCGGCGAGCCCGACCTGGTGATCCTGCCGTCGGGCGAGCCGGCCACGCGCACCGCGCCGCCCGGTCCCGCAAGCTCCCCCGGTCCGACGCCCGGCACGATCGCCACACCCGCGGGCGACGCCCTCCGCCCCCCCGCCGGCGCGGCCGCTCCCACCGATGCCGGCGCAGACGCCGACGGGCCCGAGCCCGATCCGGAGGTCGGGGCGAAGAAGCCGTCGCGACGCGAGCGCCGGGCGGCCAAGCGGTTGGCGAAGGACGAGAAGCGTGGTGCCCGTCTCGAACTGCGCCGGCACCGCATCCTGCCCCGCACCGTCATCGGCATCACCATGATGCTCCTCGCCGCCGCGGTCGGCGCCGCGTTCTCGGGAGCGCTGCTCTACGCCTATTACGACTGGCGCCTCTCGACCAACGAGGACCGGGTGGGCGTCCTGGCCGAGAGCCTGCAGCAGCGGCTCACCGACGCGGGGGCCTCCATCGACGAAGCCCAGCAACAGGCGCTGGCCGAGTTGCAGGATCGGGCCGGGCCCCTGATCGACCAGAAGAGCGACGCCGTGGCCATGGCCGACCTCACCCCGGTGGTGCTGCCCTCCACCTGGTTCGTGTCGACCCTCGACGAGAACGGCCAGCCGTCGGTGGGCACCGCGTTCGTCGTGTCGTCCGACGACACCAGCACCCTCCTGTTGACCTCGTACCGGGCCGTGTCGGCATCGACCACCCAGCCCGGCCCGGAGATCCAGCTGACCAACGACGGTGGCGACCCGGTGGTGGCGCAGCTCTACAGCTGGGACCCCGAGCACGATCTGGCCCTGCTCACCATCGACCGGGGCGGCCTGACGCCGTTGACTTGGGCCACCGGCGACGACGCCGCGGTTACGGGGGAGCGGGTGTACGCGGCCAGCGGCGTGGGGGCCGAGGGCGTGACCTTCAGCCCCGGGACCGTGCTCGACCAGAGCGCCGACGGCATCCAGATGACCGCACCGGTCGGCAGCTCGTGGCAAGGAGGCCCGGTGGTGACCCAGGACGGCAAAGTGGTGGCGGTGGCGTCGCTGGCCTACCAGCCGCTCGGCTTCAACCCCGGCCAGGTGCCCTTCGCCCCGCCCGTCGACGCCGCCTGCGAGCGCGTCCTCGACTGCGGCGCGTAACACTGGCTCGGACTCCGTCCGAGCGGCTTCGCCACCCGGTTCGTCGGTGCCGCTGCTCCGCTCCGCTGCGCAGCGTGGCCTCTCGCGGTGGCTCGGACCCGTGTGGTCGGCTTCGCCATCCGGTTCGTCGGTGCTGCTGCTCCGCTCCGCTCCGCTCCGCCGCGTGGCCTCTCGCGGTGGCTCGGACCCGTCCGCTGGACCCGTCGAAGGTCAGCGTCGCTCGGATTGGCGCCTGATGCTCGTCCTGACCCTCGCGTCGGGCGCCGGTTCGCGTGCTCAGGGACCGGGCGCCGCCGTCGTCGGCGTGGTCGCCGGGGGCAGGGTGGTCGGCGTCGGGGCGCCGCCCGGCAGGTCGGCCTCGAGGGCGGCGAAGATCGCGTTGGCGGCGCGGTCGCCACCGGCCCGGGTGAGGTGGATGCCGTCACTGTTGCGCATGTTCACCAGCTCGCCGCCGGCGCCGGTCAGGTAGTCCGAGTAGCTGCCGTTCTCGTCCTCGAACAGGTCGTACAGCGACACCACGGTGGTGTTGGGGTGGTCGGCGGCCACGTCGGCGAAGATGCCGTTCATCAGCCGGAGTCGGGCCGAGTAGTCGGCGTCGCGGGCGATGGGCTGGCCGATCCAGTACACCCGGACCCCCTGCTGTTCGAGGTAGGTCATCACCGCGTCGACCCGGCGGGCGTACGCGGCGTTCCACTCGGGGTCGCCGGGCTGGAACACACCAGTGTCGAGCTCCATGCCCTGGCCGTCGTTGGCCCCGAACACCACCACCATCGCGTCGGGGTGGTTGGTCTCCACCACCGACTGGATCTCGGCGGGCCAGTTGTAGAAGTCGGGTCGGGTGAGGCCACTCGAGAACTCGAAGTCGAGCGTGGCCTCCATCACACCGGTGGAGTCGGCCCGCTCGATCAGCGACTGGCCGAGGACCTCGGCCTGCGAGTCGCCCACGATCCAGATCGTGAGCGGGTCCTCGGCGGTGGGCTCACGGAGGGCGGCGGCGTCGGCTGCGGGGGGCGGGCCCTCGGTGGGCGCCTCGGCCAACTCGTCGAAGGCGGCGGCGTCGCCGAAGGTGTGGCCCAAGGCGTCGTCGGCGGTCTGCCGCGGGCGGTCCAGCAGCACGAGGTGGCTGAGCCCGTCGATGGGCCTCACCAGCGCCAACTCCACCGTCCGCTGCCAGCCGAACGGCTGGCGTTCGATGATGCGCAGCAGGCTCGAGGCGTTCATCAGCGTGAACAGGCCGAACGCCACGACGCCCACGATCGTGACCTGCCGCAGGGTGAGCGGGCGGGTCTCGGGGGCCGGAGGCGGGCGCAGTGCGGTGCGTTGGTGCTCGGGCATGAGACCTGGAGGGGATCAGAACTGGAAGTAGATGAAGGGTACGGCCTCGCCGCCGCTGAAGAGGATGATGGCCACGATGAACGAGCCGTAGAGCATGCCCTGCACCGCCGGGCGCAGGGCCAGCATCGGGGTGTGGGTCTCGCGGTTGCGCTGGGTGAGGTCGATGGTGAGGCTGATCAGGGCCACCAGGGCCAGCAGGGGCACGAAGCCGGCCGCCACGGTGCCGGACTGGAGGGTGAAGATGCCCCGGATCACGTCGAAGGCCTGGGTGAAGTTCGCGGCCCGGAAGAAGATCCAGGCGAAGCACACGAACTGGAACGTGACGATCGCCGGGACGATGTCGACCCGGGTGAAGCGACCTGGCCGGTTGTGGGTACGGGACGAGCCGGTGCGCTCCTGGTAGTAGCGGTGGGCGCACAGGTAGAGGCCGTGAAGGCCGCCCCACGCCACGAACGTCCACGCCGCACCGTGCCAGAGCCCGCCGATCAACATGGTGAGCATGAGGTTGCGGTAGGTGGTGCGGTCGGTGCCCCGGTTGCCCCCCAGTGGGATGTACAGGTAGTCGCGCAGCCAGTTCGACAGCGAGATGTGCCAGGTGCGCCAGAAGACGGTGGGGTTCCGCGACAGGTACGGCTGCTCGAAGTTGATGGGAAGCTCGATCCCCAGCAGGCGTGACGAGCCGCGGGCGATGTCGGAGTAGCCGGCGAAGTCGCCGTAGATCTGCAGTGCGAAGCCCCAGGTCGCCGCCACCAGCGTGATCCAGGACTGCTCACCCGGACGGGCGAACGCCTCGTTCACGTAGGGCGCGATGGCGTCGGCGATCACCACCTTCTTGAACAGCCCGAGCAGGATGAGGGCGAGGCCCGACTTCACCTGCTCCCAGCGCAGCGGGGGCCGGTCGTGCTCGAACTGGGGCAACTGGATGTGCGCCCGGCCGATGGGCCCCGCGACCAGCTGGGGGAAGTAGGCGACGAAGACGGCGAAGTCCAAGACGTTGTCCGCCGGCTCGATGTCGCGGCGGAACACGTCGAAGGTGTAGGAGATGCCGTGGAACGTGTAGAAGCTGATGCCCACCGGCAACAGCACCCGGAGGGTCGGCTCGTTGGCCTGGATGCCGAGGCCGTCGAGCAGGTCGACCGCCGAGCCGATGAAGAAGTTGAAGTACTTGAAGAAGCCGAGCACCACCAGGTTGAGGCCCAGGCTGATGGCGAAGGCCCGCTTGCGCTGCCGGTCCTCCTCGTGGGCGGCCAGGTAGCGGCCCACCAGGTAGTCCACCGCCGTGGTGAGCCACATCAGCCCGAGGAAGCGCCAGTCCCACAGGCCGTAGAACAGCCAGGACGCGAAGAGCAGCAGCAGGTTCTGGCCGCGCCGCTTGAGCTGCCAGTAGACGGCGAAGACCACGGGCAGGAAGAGCGCGTACTGGAGGGAGTTGAATACCACGGGTCGCTAGGTGTCCGGGGGAGGGTGTCCGGGGAGTGGTTCCGGTCGGGAGGCGTCAGGCCTCGGAGAGGGTGAGCGCGTTGTTGATGACGCCGAGGTGAGAGTACGCCTGCGGGTGGTTGCCGAGAGAGCGCCCGTGCTCGGGGTCGTACTCCTCGGGCAACAGGCCCGTGGGGCCGGCCAGTTCGACGAGGCGCTCGAACAGCTCGTGGGCGTCTGCGGTCCGCCCCACCAGGTGCAGGGCGTCGATCAGCCACGACGTCATGAGGTGGAAGCCACCCTCGGTGCCGGGGAGCCCGTCGTCGTGGTGGTAGCGGTAGACGGTGGGCCCGACCCGGAGCTCGCGCTCGACGGCCTCGACCGTCGCCACGAACCGGGGATCGTCGGCCTCGACCAGCCCCGAGAGACCCACGGCGAGCACCGACGCATCGAGGTCGGTCCCGTCGTAGGCCGCGGTGAACGCGCCGACGTCGTCCTTCCAGCCGTGCTCGAGCACGTCGGTGGCGATGCGCTCGCGGAGGGCCTGCCACTCGTGCTGGTCGGGGTCGGTGAAGTGCTCGGCCACGGCGATGGCCCGGTCGACGGTGACCCAGCACATGACCTTCGAGTGCACGTGGTGGCGGGGGGCCTTGCGGATCTCCCAGATGCCGTTGTCGGGCTCGTGCCAGCGGCGCTCGACCGCGCGCACCATGGCCTCGACCAGACGCCAGTGCTGCGACGACAGCGGGGCGCCGGCGTCGACGAGCAGCCGCACCAGGTCGACGATGGGGCCGAAGACGTCGAGCTGCACCTGGCGCTCGGCCGCGTTCCCCACCCGCACGGGCCGGCTGCCGGCGTAGCCCGCCAGCTCCGCGATCTCGGCCTCGGGGGGCAGGTGACGGCCCGTCACCAGGTAGAGCGGGTGGAGGCGCTCGGGGTCGTCGCGCTGCTCGAGGATCCGCAGCACCCAGTCGAGGTAGGCCATGGCCTCCTCGTCGCTGCCCAGGCGCACGAGCGCGGCGGCGCTGAGGGCGGCGTCACGCAGCCAGCAGTAGCGGTAGTCCCAGTTCCGCACGCCGCCCAGGTGCTCGGGCAGGCTGGTGGTGGGGGCGGCCAGGATGGCGCCGGTGGGCGCGTGGCACAGCGCCTTCAGGACCAGCGCGCTGCGCCGCACGAGCGGGCCCTGCACCTCGGGGTGGCGCAGCCGGTCGGCCCAGTCGGTCCAGAACCGGTCGGTGGCCTCCCGGCGGGCGGCCTCGTCGGCGGCCTCGGCCCGGAGGTTGGCGGTGCCGCAGCGCAACTCGAGCACCCGGGGGCCGTCGCGCAGGTCGACCCGGGCGCGGGCGGTCTGGTGGGGGCCGTCCTCGACGATCTCCCAGTCGATCCCCGGGGCCCGGAGGACCATCAGGTCGGATGCACCCTCCACCTCGATGCCGTCGTCGCGGCGCCCGAGCCGTGTCGGGAACCGTCCGAAGTCGAGCCGCGGGGCGAATTCCACGACCGCGTCGTCGTCGCCCTCGAGCACCCGGATGAGATCGCTGCGGCCGGCGAGCCGGCCGGGCCGACCCCCCGAGCAGTCGAGGTAGTCGGTGGTGGTCATCCGGGGCCACGTCGTCTCGAGCACCATGGTGTCGCCCAGGTAGCGCTGGCGCGACGGCGCCCCTCCGTCGGCCGGCCCGACCCGGAACGCACCGGCCCCCGGCCCACCCACGAGCTCGGCGAACACGGCCGCCGAGTCGATGCGGGGCACACACCACCAGACGATGCCGGCGTCGGGGGTGACGATGGCCGCGGTGCGCAGGTCGGAGAGCATCGAGTGCTCGTCGATGGCGGCGATGCCGGCGCCGGCCAGCCACGACGACCGCTGCTCGTTCAACTGGGCCAGCAGCCGGCCGACCGCCACGGTGCCCCCGACCCGGAACTCGGCCATGGTGGGCGCGTCACCCACCTTCACCCCCACGTCGGGCCCGGTGAGGGTGGCGAAGGCATCCTCGTCGGTGACGTCGTCGCCGAGGTAGAGCACGGTCGAGGCGCCCACCTGGTGGCGGATGGCCTCGAGGGCCTTGCCCTTGTCGGTGGGTATGAGGGCCAGCTCCACCACGTGGTTGAGGTGGCGCACGTGCACGCCGTCGAGCGCGCCGGGGCCGGCCTCGATCTCGGCCAGCGCGGCGTCGGCTGCGGCGGTTGCCACGGTGCGGTAGTGGAAGGCCACGGCCGCGGGCTTGGGCTCGACGATGGCGCCCTCGGTGCGCAGCGCGATGGCCCGCAGGGCCGTCTCGACCTTGGCCCGGACGGCGGTGGTCTCCGGGCTGAGCCCGGCGCCGAACCCGATGTCGAACTCGGTGCCGTGGCTGCCCACCAGATGTATCTCGGCGGGCATGCGGCTGAGGGTGGCGAGGTCGCGCAGCGAGCGTCCGGAGATCACCGCGACATGGGTCTGGGGCAACAGGGCCAGTGCCCGCATGGCCACGACCGTCTCGCGGTAGGGGTGCGCGGCCATGGGGTCATCCACGAGGGGGGCGACGGTGCCGTCGTAGTCGCAGGCCACGAGGAGCTGCGGGGCGCGCGCCAGGTGGGCCATGCGTGCCCCGAGCGGCGCGCCCACCTGCTCCCCGGCGATTCCGTCGCCGGGGGTCGTGTCGTTCTCGATCTGCACGTTGTTCGGGCTCCTCGCCGCGCCGTCGACGGCCGGGTCGCCCGATAGGTTCGCAGAGTGCCCACCGAGGTGACCACCTGCTATCGCCATCCCGGCCAGCGCGCCGGTGTGTCCTGCCAGCGGTGCGATCGCCCGATCTGCCCCCAGTGCATGGTGCCCGCGTCGGTGGGCTTCCACTGCCCCGAGTGCGCCAGGTCGGGACGCCAGAAGGTGATCCGGGGAGCGGCGGCGCTGGCGCCGGCGCGGCCGATCGTCACCCAGGTGCTCATCGCCATCAACGTGGCGGTGTACTTCGTGGGCCTGGGCCTGCGGGGGGCCGACTCGCTCGGCAACCGGGGCGGGCTGATCGGCGCCTTCCCCCAGGAAGGGGTGCCAATCATCGGCGTCGCGGCCGGCGAGTGGTACCGCGTGATCACCTCGGGGTTCCTGCACGCCGACCTGATCCACCTGGCGTTCAACATGTTCATGCTGTGGCTGCTGGGGTCGATGCTCGAGCCCAGCGTGGGGCGCTGGCCCTTCCTCGCCATCTACGTCATGTCGTTGGTGGCGGGATCGCTCGGCGTCCTGATCCTCGATCCGGGTGTGCTCACGGTGGGGGCGTCGGGCGCCGTGTTCGGGCTCATGGGCGCGGCCATCGTCGGCCAGAAGGCGGCGGGCATCAGCCCGTGGCAGTCGGGGATCGGTGGGCTGCTGCTGCTCAACCTGGCGCTCACCTTCGTGGTGCCGGGCATCTCCATCGGTGGCCACCTGGGCGGCCTGCTCGGAGGCATGGCCGCCGGCGCCATCGTCGTCGTCCTGCGCCGCCAGCTCCCCTCCGAGGGCGTGGCCGTCGCCATCTGCGCCGGCCTCACCGGTGCGATGTTCTACGCCTGCCTCGTCGTCGCCGGCGCCTGAAGCCCCCTCGATCCGCGCGCCACCCGACCGCCCCGAGGGCCCCAAGACCATCCGTTCTGGTGGCTCGCATGCGGTCGTGACAACACGATCCAGCCACCAGAACGATGGCCCGGTGGCGGCGGCGTGCGGGTGGAAGTCGACCGGCCAAGCGTTCTGGTGGCTCGGATGCTGTCGTGACAACACGATCCAGCCACCAGAACGGAGGGCCTTGCGGACGTAAGACCAAGAAAAATATTGAAATCATATGAAACAGTCACAAGACTCGGTGAATGGTCGAGTGGGAGTGCGATTTCGCCTGCGTGGCTGGCCGTAACGACGGCCTCGTTGCCCGGTTCCAGGTGTACGAGCTGGGACATGGCGCCGATGTCTGGGCACGTGCTCGACGGAGCGGACGCTGGCTGCCGGTCAGCCCACGGGTCCTTCGGTCCGCCAGCGCGCCGACGACGGAGAGCCAAGCCCTCCGGGCGGCTGTCCTCGACGCCAGCCCCGGTGCGGTCCCCCATGGGCGGACAGCGCTTGCGTGGCAGGGGATGAAGGGCTTCGACCTGGCGTCGCTCCAAGTCGCGCGGGTGCGCGACGTGTCGGGGATGCGGCCGACCCTCGCCCAGCTCCACCAGCTCCGGGCGCTCCGGGCCCACCACGTGGTGGAGGTGCGCGGGATCGTCACCGAGAACGCGCTTCGTGCCATCTGGACCGAGGCGGCTCGCTACGCCTCGCCACAACGCTTCGAGATCGGGCTCAAGAAGATCGGGGGGTTGCTCGACCAGGCCCATCGGAGCCACCTCGTGACGTGGGCGGGACTGCACGAGATGGTCGACGACATCAGCGAGAGAGGCCGGTCCGGCACCAGGATCATGCGGATCCTGGCAGGTGAGCGCCTTCCGGGGACCAGCCCGACGGAGAGTCGCATGGAGGAGCGCTTCGAGACGGTGCTCGAGGAGTCCAGCGTGCGCCCTCTTCGCCGCCAGATCCCTCTCGGTGGCCACGAGCCGATCGGCCGTGCCGACTACAGCGACGACCAGTTGCCGCTGTGGACGGAGGTGAACAGTCTGCTCCACCACACGACCCCCACCGATCGTGCATCGGACGAGCGCCGCTACGAAGCAAGCACGATCGCCGGTTTCATGGTGCTCGTCATCTGGGAGGACGATCTCTGGACGAACACGAGGGCCGTCGTGGCACTGGTCGGCGAGGCGAGGCGGCGGGCCCGACGAGGCGAGCGGGCGGTGCTCCACTCCCCGAGCTGTCCGTGGCCCCATCCTCGATTCGGTGCACCCCGTGACGGGTGAACGCCCCGCGATGGTTCTGGTGGCTGGATCGTGTTGTGACGGTGGCGTTCGAGCCACCGGAACGGG
>CAZWMT010000006.1:137301-165674 GCA_964635055.1 uncultured Microthrixaceae bacterium
GTGGCGTTCGAGCCACCGGAACGGGTGTTGGGTTGTTCTGGTGGCTGGATCGTGTTGTGACGGTGGCGTTCGAGCCACCGGAACGGGTGTTGGGTTGTTCTGGTGGCTGGATCGTGTCGTGACGGTGGCGTTCGAGCCACCGGAACGATGGCCCGGCAGCGGCGTGGCGTGAGGGTCAGGGCGACTCGACGAGGGACTTGAGGTTCTGCAGGTTCTTGCGCCAGATACGGCGCAGGACGGGGGCGCCGGCTCGGGCGCCGAGGCGGCCGGCCATCCAGAGCGGGAAGTGCAGCTCCTCGGTCCAGGTGAAGCGCGTGCGGTCGCCCGCCAGCGGTGAGAGCACGAACTCACCCTCGCCCTGCACCAGCCCCACGTGGCGGACACCCATGGCCACGCCTTCGTCCCAGCGGGTGATGGCCATCTGGTCGGTGAGGCGGAACGGGCCCACCTTCGTGTCGCAGTCGAAGGTGGTGCCCACTCCTGCAGCGGCGGTGGACGTGACCCGCACGGCCACCGCGTCCTCCATCCATCGGGGGTGGGTGCGCACGTCGTCGATGGCCGCCCACACCACGTCGGGCGGCGCCTCGATGGTCGTCTCGACCCGGATGGTGGCCACACCCGGAGCGTACGGTGAGCCCATGGCAACCGCAGAGCCCAGCGCCACCCCGAATCCCGACGCGATGAAGTTCACCCTCGACCGGACGCTGCCGGCCATGGTCAACCTGAACCGGGGCGACGACACCGACGACCCCTTCGCCGCGGCGGTGCTCGCCACCGACGGGGTGATCGCGGTGTTCGCCACCAACGACTTCGTCACGGTGCGGCGTGCCGACGGCGCCGACTGGGAGCCGATCGTCGCCGCCGTGCAGGCGGCGGCCGCCGCCCACCTGTAGGGCTCGCGGTGCCGGAGGGCCCCGCGGCCGGCCATTAGGCGGGGCTGGGTCCGGTGTGGGCGGGTTCCGGGAGGGTCAGGTTCACCAGGCCCCCGACCACCATCCCCAGCGCGGCGCCGCCGACGACGTCGAGGGGGAAGTGGGCGGCCACGGAGATGCGGGCGATGCCGACCGTCGTGGCGACGGCCCAGGGGACCCAGCGGAACCGGGCCGGCACCCAGGGCGCGACGACGGTGGCCGTGGCGAAGGCCACCGTGGCGTGGCCCGAGGGGTAGCCGGCGCCGGTGATGGCGGCGTAGCCGCCCGAGATGTCGAGGGTGCGGGCGTCGAGGAACTCGACCGGCCGGCCCCGGTCGACCACGTCTTTCAACCAGCCGCTGACGACCCAGCCGGCGACCCCGGCGGCGAGCACACCGACCGCCGGTTGCCACGGCTTGACCAGCAGGGCCACGCCGACGGCGACCGCGACCACTCCCGGCAGAGTGCCGAACACCATGACCCCGGCCAGGAGGGCCTCGACCGGGAAGCCGCCCAGCACGACGTTGCCGTTGAGGGCCTCGACCAGACCGGCCTCGCCGACCACGAGGCGATCCCGGGCGGCGAGGAGCGCCGTGACCACGAGCACCACCGCGGGCACCGTGATGGCTCGGGCATCACCCTTTCCTGTCATACCCCCTCTGCATACTCCACCCATGCGCTGCCACCTCTGCACCGACGGCCTCGACCACTGCCACGAGGTCTCCATCGAGCACGCCGACGGCACCACCGAGTGCGGCGGCGACGACGGGTGCGACCGTCACCACCTGTTGCACGAGTGGCGGATCACCTGCGCCGAGCTCGATCCGCCATGCCGCTGCTCCGTCGCCGGTCGCAGCGAGCCCTCGTTCCCCCTGGCCGCCTGATCGACCGGGCCTCTGCCGTCACGGTGATCGGTGGTGGCGGCCCGCCCCGACCAGACGTCGGCGGACCTCGACGACGGAGCGCTCGAACAGCGCGCGCTGTCGTCGAGAATGGCTTGGTCGTGGCTCCGACCATGCGGGATGGCCAACCGGAGGCCTGGCGGTCACGACGGTGGGTGGCCGTGAGCGCTTCCCCACGCCGGTCTCGCGCCGTGCCTGCGGGCTGGCACGGCGCCGCCGCTCACCTCGTCAGCGCGGCGTGGCGCCGTCGGCGAGGCGGTACACCGACACGTGGTGGGTGCTGCTGTCGGAGTACTCCTCGCCGCGCCAGCCCGCCCAACGCTCGAGCAGTTCGAGGCCGGCCGCCCGGGCCATGGTGTCCAACTCGGGCGGAGCGGCGTAGCGGATCATCCACGGCCGCAGGCGCACGCCGGCGTCGCTCAGCTCGACGTACTGGCCGGTGGCGGTCTGGGTGGCCGGATCGCGACGGCTGATCGACAGGACGACTCGGTCGAGCTCCATGGTGCGGACGGTCATCGCCTCGCCGCCGCGGGCGTCGTCGCCGGGCACGAAGGCCTCGAGCACGAAGCGGCCGTCGGGCTCGAGGCGGCTGGCCACCCCGTCGAGGCAGCGTTGCTGGGCGTCGCGGCTGGTGAGGTTGAAGAAGGTGTTGAACGCCACGAACGCCACGCCGAAGTCCACACCTGCGGGCGGGGCCAGGGTGGCGATGTCGGCCATGTCGCCGATCGCCACCTCGATCGCGTCGCCGCCGGGCTTGGCCCGTAGCAGCTCGATCATCGGCGCCGACGAGTCGACGCCGCTCACCGTGAAGCCGGCCGCGGCCAGCGGCAGCGCCAGGCGGCCGGTGCCGACGCCGAGCTCGAGCACGCGCCGGCCGCCGACGAGGCCCGACAGGAACGCCACGGTGCCTTCGGTGTCGGAGACGTCGCCGTACCAGTCGTCGTAGATGTCGGCGAAGGACTCGCCATAGCTCTCGGTGTCGAATCCCTGCACGCGGCCAGTGTGGCCCAGCACCGCACCGGGACACGATTGCTTCGTCCCTCGCGGCGCCCCGATCGCCCGTCCCACCCGGTGCTGCGACCGCTGTCCCGGGTCCGGCCCGGCGGGGGGTCGCCGCCGCTCACCAGACGACCCCGCCGCCGGGTGGGTGCGGTAACAATGAGGGTGTGGACGGCCCCGAGGTGCAGCGCGCGATGCGACCGCTGGCGATCGGGGAGATGCTCGACGCCTCCATCGCCCTGCTGAAGGCCCGGCCGCGAGCGGTGCTCACCATCACCGCGGTGTTCGTGATCCCCACCCAGCTGGCGACCGCGTTCACGCAGCGCAACCTCCTGGGTGCGGCCTCGTTCGTCGATGTCGTCAACGACCCGTCGTTGGCCGGCGGCAACTCGAGCAGCGGGCAGTCGTCCGGGTCGGCAGCGCTGGTGCTCCTGGTGGCCCTCCTGCCTTCGATCGTGCTCCCGTTCGTGGCGGGCGCGCTGGGTCGCCTGGTGGCCGCCTGGCGGGCCGGTGGCGACCTCACCACCGGCGAGGCCCTGCGTGCCGCCGGGCGGAAGTGGTGGGTCCTGCTCATCGCGTGGTTCCTCGCCCACGTGGCCGAGCTCCTCGGTGCGATCGCCCTGTTCGTGCCCGCGCTGCTGCTCATGGCGCTGTTCCAGGTGGCGGCACCGGCCATCGTCGTCGAGGACCTCGGCCCCATCGCAGGCCTGCGCCGGTCCGCCCGGCTCGTCGGCACACGCTTCTGGGTGGTCGTGCTGGCGGTGTCGGGCGCGTGGTTCGTCCACTACGTGCTCGACCTCATGCTGCCGTTGATGACGCAACTGCTGGCGCAGGCGCTGGGGCCCGACGGCGGTTGGATCCCGTTGGCCATCGGCAACAGCCTCACGAACCTGATCACCACCACCTTCCTCGCCGGCTTCGCGGTGGTGCTCTACCTCGACCTGCGGGTGCGCAGCGAGGGACTCGACCTGCAACTCGAAGCCGACCGGCACTTCACCGGCGCCCGGCCGTAGTGCGCCGGCCCGCCCCGATGTCCCCCTTGTCTCGTCGGGCGCCCCGACCGCACGACGGGGCGACGCCGCGAGCGGCGGTCGCCCGGGCGGTCTCGGTGGTGGCCCTAATGGCGCTCATGGCCCTCATGGCGCTCGTGAGCCTTGTGGCGCCGGTGGCCCTCGCGGCTCCGGCGGGGGCGGGTGAGCCGGGCGTCCCGCCCGCACCCACGCAGTCGCCAGACGATGTGCGCCAGGCGGCCGACGACGTGCTGTCCCGGCCCGAGTTCCGCCGACCCGAGCCGAACGTGGTCGAGAAGGCCATGGCGTGGTTGCAGGAGCGGTTCGGGCGGGTGCTCCAGGGCCTCACCTCGGGGGACGGCGCGTCGCTGATCGGGTGGGCGGTGATGGTGGCCGCCATCGCCGCGATCGTGTTCCTCCTGGCCCGGCTGACCCGCACCGTGCAGGTGGACCCACGGCGATCGACCAGCGTCAGCATCGAGCGGGCCCGCAGCGCCGACGAGTGGGACGCGGAGGCCGAGCGCTTCGAGCGCGACGAGCAGTGGAAGGCGGCCCTCCGTTGCCGCTTCCGCGCGCTCGTGGCCGCGTTGGTGCAACGGGGCCAGGTCGACGATGTGCCGGGCCGCACGGCCGGTGAGTACCGCGCCGAGGTGGCGTCGGCCCTTCCCGAGGTGTCGGGTGCGTTCGCCGAGGCCACCGAGCTGTTCGAGGACGCCTGGTACGGCGACCGGCCCACCGGCGCACGCGAGAACGCTCGGTTCCGGGAGTTGGCGGCCACCGTGCTGGCGGCGTCGTCGCACCCGTCGGCGCCGGCAGCAGCGACCGCGGTCGCCGAGGCGGTGCCCGCGTGACCGCGGCCACGTCGTCGTCGACCAGGCGCGCCGGTGTGGTGTTCTGGCTGGCGCTCGTGGCGCTCCTCGTGGTGGTCGCACTTGTCGGCGGGCGCCCGCCGGAGGACGGCGAGCCGCTGTCGCCCGACGGCACCGGGCCACTCGGCGCCAAGGGCCTGGTGCTGCTGCTGGGCGAGTTGGGCGCCGACGTCGTGACCACCGCCGGGGTGCCCGCGAGCGAGGGCGACGTCGCCCTGCTGTTGCAGGACCAGCTGGGTGACGACGATCGCGAGCAGCTCCGCGACTGGGTGCTCGACGGTGGCACCCTCGTGGTGGCCGACCCCAGCTCGCCGTTCACGCCGGTGCCGTTCGGCTCGACCGACCCGTTCGGCGGCCTGGCGTCGAGCAGCATCCCTCCGGGCGAGTGCACCGTCGACGCGCTGGCCGGTGTCGGTCGGGTGGACCCCCGGGGCGGGCTCACCTATGAGATCGACGGCGCCACCGGGCACTGCTACGGCGACGAGGAGGGCGCGTTCGTGGTCACCACGGCCAGCGGTCGGGGGACCATCGTCGCTGTCGGCGGCGCCGGCATGTTCACCAACGAGTCACTGGGCGACTTCGACAACGCCGTGCTCGCCGGCGCGCTCCTCGCCCCGCGGCCTGGCGGCACCGTCGCCTTCGTGGAGCCGCCGGTGCCGGGCTCGGGTGAGGACACCCTGGCCGATCTCGTGGCGCCGGGAGTGAAAGCCGCCCTGCTGCAGCTCGCGGTGGCCTTCGTGGTCTACGCCCTCTGGCGGGCGCGCCGGCTCGGCCGGCCCATCGACGAGCCGCAACCGGTCCAGATCGCCGGGTCCGAGCTGGTCGGCGCCGTGGGCGAGCTGCTGCAGCAGACGCGCTCGCCCGACCGGGCCGCCACGGTGCTCCGAGACGACCTCCGTCGGGGTCTGTGCTCGCGCCTGGGGCTGGCGGTCGACAGCCCGCCCGACGTCGTGGCGAGCGTCACCGCCCGCCGGACCGGCGCCGACGGCGAGGCGGTCTTCGCCGCGCTGGCCGGCGCACCCGTCATCACCGACCACGACCTCGTCGCCCTGGCCCAGGACATCGAGTCGATTCGCAAGGAGCTGCTGCATGGATCCGGAACCTGACCTGCCCGGGGCGACCCCCGGACCCGGCCCGTCGGCGTCGCCGACCGGCCCGCCTCCGCCGCCTCCGCCACCCCCGCCACCCCCGTCTCCTCCGCTGCCGCCTTTGGCGCCCGGCCCGCCGCCCGCGCCCTCAGGGGCGAAACCGGCGGCGCCGCCCACCGACAGCCAGGCGCGCGCCGCGGTGCTGGCCGTGCGCGACGAGGTGGCCAAGGCGGTGGTGGGCCAGGAGGGGGTGCTGTCCGGCCTCATCGCGGCGCTGCTCGTGGAGGGCCACGTCCTGCTCGAGGGCGTCCCCGGCGTGGCCAAGACCCTGCTCGTCAAGGCGGTGGCCGCGGCGCTCGACCTGGACTTCAAGCGGGTGCAGTTCACGCCCGACCTGATGCCGTCCGACGTCACCGGGCAGACCATCTTCGAGGCCACCGAGGGCACGTTCCGGTTCCGTCAGGGCCCGGTCTTCACCAACCTGTTCCTGGCCGACGAGATCAACCGCACGCCACCGAAGACCCAGGCCTCCCTGCTCGAGTCGATGGAGGAGCGCCAGGTGACCGTGGACGGGGAGCGCCGGCCCCTGCCCGAGCCCTTCGTGGTGGTCGCCACCCAGAACCCGGTCGAGTACGAGGGCACCTATCCACTGCCCGAGGCCCAGCTCGACCGGTTCCTCTTCAAGCTCCTGGTGCCGTACCCCACCGCCGCCCAGGAGCAGGTGGTGCTGGCCCGCCACGACCAGGGGCTCGACCCGCACGACCTGGCATCGACGGGCCTGCGCCCGGTCGCCACGGCCGAGGACCTGCGCGCCGCCCGCGCTGAGGTGCAGGCCGTCCGGGTGCTCGACCCGGTGATCACCTACATCGTCGCCGTCGCCCGGGCCACCCGCGAGTCCCCGTCGCTCACACTCGGGGTGTCGCCCCGAGGTGCCGCGGCGCTCCTGCACGCCGCCAAGGCGTGGGCGTGGCTCGCCGGTCGCGAGTTCGTCACCCCCGACGAGGTGAAGGCGGTGGCCAAGCCGGCGCTGCGCCACCGGCTGCTGCTGCGCCCCGAGCTCGAGCTCGAGGGCGCCACCGCCGACGGCGTGCTCGACGGGGTGCTGGCCTCGGTGCCTGCGCCCCGGTGAGCTCCCGGGCGATCCACGGGCGGGTGTGATGCCGATCCCCACCCGGCGCCTGGCGCTGGTGGCCGCCCTCGGTGCCCTGGTGGTGCTGGGGTTGCCGTTCGACGCCCGCCTGCTGATCGTCGACGGCCTGCTGCTGGTCGCCGCGCTGGCCGACTGGGCGCTCGCCCCCCGGCCCGATCGGGTGGCGGTGGCGCGTGAGCTCCCGGGCGTGCTGGCGCTCGGCGGCACCGGCGAGGTGGTCTGGCGCCTCACCAACCCCCTGGGCCGCCGCCTTCGGGTGGCGCTCGCCGACGACCTCGCCGGGTCGCTGCGGGCCGGCACCCGGCGGGTCCGGGTGACCATCCCGCCCCGGGGGCGGGCCGAGGCCCGCACCACCATCCGCCCCGCCCGTCGGGGTCGGTTCGAGCCTGCCGGTGTCACCGTGCGGGTCGAGGGCCCGCTCGGGTTGGTGGCCCGCCAACGCTGGCGCGCCCACCCCGGCCTGCTGCGGGTGTTCCCACCCTTCCGCTCGCGCGACGAGGCCGAGCTGCGCATCAACAAGGCCCGCATCCTCGAGGTCGGGCTGCGCTCGGCGCAGGGGCGTGGCGGCGGCACCGAGTTCGACCAGCTGCGGGAGTACTCGGTGGACGACGAGTTCCGCCGGATCGACTGGTCGGCCACCGCCCGCGCCGGCAAGCCGATCGTGCGCACCTACCGGGCCGAGCGCAACCAGACGGTGATCCTGCTGCTCGACAACGGTCGCGTGATGGCGGGTCGGGTGGACGACGTGCCACGCGTCGAGCACGCCATGGACGCGGTGATGATGATGACCGCGGTGGCCACCCGACTGGGCGATCGCTGCGGGCTGGTGGCGTTCGATCGGGAGGTGCAGCGCGTGGTCGGGCCCGCGCAGAGCCGCAACCAGCTGGCCCGCGTCACCGAGGCCATGTACGAGCTCGAGCCGCAGTTGGCCGAGAGCGACTACGCCGGCGCCTTCGCCGAGACCCTCGGCCGGTTCCGCCGCCGCGCCATGCTGGTGATCCTGACCGACCTCGTCGAGCAGGCGGTGGGGGACTCGCTGGTGCCGGCCCTGCCGCTCATCGTGCGCAACCACCTGGTGGTCGTCGCCGGTGTGCAGGACCCTGACGTGGTGCGTTGGGCCGCGGCGTCGCCCACCGACGCGTCGGGGGCCTACCGCAAGACCGCCGCCGTCCGCGCCCTGGACGAGCGCCGCCGCACGGTGGCGCGGCTGCGCGGGCTCGGGGCCACGGTGATCGACGCGCCGCCCGGCAAGCTGGCGCCCCTGCTCGCCGACACCTACCTGGCGGTCAAGGCCACCGGCGGGCTCTGATCGGGCTCGTCCTCCCAGCCCCGCTTCACCTCGCCCAACAGGCCCGTGATCCCCCGTGCGGCAGCGGCCCGGCCCTGCACCACCAGGTAGGTGAGGAAGGCGGCCTCGACGGTGATGCCGATGCCCACCCGCATCGCGGTGGGCAGTCCCGAGCCGGTGACGAAGCCCTCGATGATGCCGGCGGT
Organism: uncultured Microthrixaceae bacterium; assembly: GCA_964635055.1. Classification (GTDB taxonomy): domain Bacteria; phylum Actinomycetota; class Acidimicrobiia; order Acidimicrobiales; family DATDAH01; genus JAEUJM01. The sequence continues at coordinate 145,725 of CAZWMT010000006.1, forward strand.
GATGAAGGCCACGACGAGGCCGAGGATGATCACCACCGCCCGGCGACCGGCATCGGCCAGCGCCTCCCCCCGGCGGCGGTCGCCGGGGGCGATGATGGCCCAGCCGAGCCGCAGCCCGGCGGCGCCGGCGATCACCACCGCGGTCAGCTCGAGCAGTCCGTGGGGCAGGATCAGGCCCCAGAACTTGGGCTGCTGGCCCGCGGCGATGAACAACCCCAACGCCACGCCCAGGTTGGCGCCGTTGGTGAGCAGGATGAGGGCGGCACCGAGGCACAGCACGATGCCGCCGGCGAAGGCGAGGATCGACACCTGGATGTTGTTCACGGTGACCTCGGTGGCGAACTGCGCAGCGGGCGCCGACGAGTAGTACGTCTCGAAGTCCTCGTTCACGTAGGCCTCGCGCAACGCCTCGGGGGCCGAGGCCTCCAGGGCGGCGGTGGAATTCCCGATCCAGATGCCCATCGCGGCGACGGGCAGGAACGTCAGGAGCGCGCTGACCACGACGAAGCGGCGGGCGTCCCACACCGCGGCCGGGAAGGTGGTCCGGAAGAACTCGGCGAGGGAGCTGAGCGTCCGGGCCCGCTTGCCGTAGATCACCCCGCTGGCGGCGGCGACGAGCCGGGTGAGCTTGGTGGTGAGCGCCGGGTTGGCGTAGTTGGTGCGCACGTACGACAGGTGGGTCGACGTGCGCTGGTACAGCACGACCAGCTCGTCGAGCTCGGCCGGGTCGAGGCGCCGAACCCCGCGGCGGGCCTTGGCGGTGAGCGCGGCCAGCCGGTCCCACGAGCCCTGGTGGGCGGCGATGTAGCGGTCGATGTCCACGGTGGCGCCATCATGGCGCACCTCGGGCACGCGTGGGGTGGCTACCGTCGCACGGCGTGGACCCCACCCCGAACCCCCTCGCCTTCGAGGACCTGATGGCCCTCGAGCCCCACGGCCCGGACACGTTCGTGGGCATCAGTGAGCCCGTGCCCTTTCCCCGTGTGTACGGCGGGCAGGTGGCGGCCCAGGGGCTGCGGGCGGCTGCCGCCACCGTCGAGGACCGCTACCGCGTGCACTCCCTGCACGCCTACTTCATCCGGCCGGGCGTGATCGCCGAGCCCATCCGCTTCGAGGTGGACCGCACCCGTGACGGGCGCTCGTTCGTGACCCGGAACGTGGTGGCACGCCAGTCGGGAGGTGCGATCTTCTCGATGTCGGCGTCGTTCAAGGTGGCCGAGGACGAGGCCGAGGTGGTGCTGCACCGACCGCCGGAGGGACTCGCCGGGCCAGAGGGGATCGAGTCGCAGAACTGGGGCGAGATCCTGGACCGTCGGCCCGAGCGCCTGGCCGCCGGGCTGTCCAGCACCACGCTGACCTGGTTGAGGGTGCGGTCCGAGGTGGGTGACGACCCTGTGCTGCAGGCGTGCGCGCTCGCCTACTGCTCGGACGACATGCCCACCGCGGCGGCCATGCTCGACCACCCGAAGGTGCGGACGGGGATGGAGGGCGAGGAGGACTGGCAGAACTTCATGGCGGCCACGCTCGACCACGCCCTCTGGTTCCACCGGCCGCTGCGGGCCGACCGGTGGCACCTCCACGCGCTCCAGGGCCAGGGGCTCACCGGGGGCCGGGGCCTGGCCCTGGGTCGTGTCTACGACCTCGAGGGCCTGCACGTGGCCACCGTCGCGCAGGAGGTCGTCGTGCGAGAGGTGCGCGAGGGCCACGGTTGAGCCGCGGCGGCATCGCCCCGGTGGCCCCGGGCGTCGTTCGGTGAACCGCCCGTGGTCGCTCGCCGACGCGCCGGCGCTCGCCGGCCGCCGGGCGGTGGTGACCGGCGCGAACCGTGGCCTCGGCCTGGTCCTCGCCGAGGTCCTGGCCGGTCGGGGCGCGGCGGTGGTGCTGGCGTGCCGCGACCCGGCCGGCGGCGATCAGGCCCGCCGGCAGATCCTCTCCAGGTGCCCGGGCGCGACGGTCGATGTGGTGGCCCTCGACCTGGCCGACCCCGACTCGGTGGCCGCGACCGCCGCGACCCTCCGCCGGCGGGGCGAGCCGATCCACCTCCTGGTGAGCAACGCCGCCGCGATCCTGCCCCCCGCCGGACGCACCACCGACGGCGTCGAGGTTGCCTTCGCCACCAACCACCTCGGCCACTTCGCCCTCACGGGGCTTCTGTTGCCCGACCTGGCGGCCGGCGCCCGGGTGGTGACGATGAGCTCGATGCTGCACCGCGTCGGCCGGCTCGATCGCGACGACCTGGTCGGGTCGGTCACCCGCGACCCGCCCCTCGGTCCGTGGCGGGCCTACGCCCGCAGCAAGTTCGCGAACCTGGTGTTCACCGCCGAGCTCCAGCGCCGGATCGACGCGTCCGGCGATGACCTGGCCGCGGTCGCCGCCCACCCGGGACACGCCACCACCCACGCCGACTCCTCCCGGCCCGACGCCCCGTGGCTGCGACCGTTGCGCCCGCTGCTCGACCGGCTGGGACAGACCGCCGCCGAGGCGGTGCTGCCGGCGCTGCGGGCAGGTGTCGACCCCGAGGTGCGCGGCGGCACCTTCTACGGGCCCGCCGCCGCGGGAGAGCGCCGCGGGCCGCCGGTCGAGGTGGGACTGCCCCGGCGGGCGGCCGACCCAGTGCTGGGCACCCGCCTGTGGGAGGCCTCCGAGCAGCTCACGGGGGTGTCGTACCCCTTCGCCGGCCGGCGCTCCGTCGGCGGGCTGAGTTGACTGGTTACCGTGTCGCCGGTGAGTCAGCCGACGAGCGGGATCGTCACCCCCGAGGCGGTGCTGCTCGAGTTCCAGACCGCCACCGTGCCCACCCGGTTGCTGGGTTTCACGGTCGACGTGCTGGTGCAGTTCGCGGCGCTGGTGGCCGTCATCATGGTGCTCGGGGCGATCGGCGCCGCAGGGCTGTCCATTCCCGAGTCGGTGGGCGTCGCCTTCGCCACGATCATGTTCTTCCTGATCCTGCTGGGCTACCCGATCATCATGGAGACGGTCTGGAACGGGCGCACGCTGGGGATGGCGGCGGCCGGCCTCCGGGCGGTCACCAAGGAAGGCGCCCCGATCCGGTTCCGCCACGCCGCCATCCGAGGTGCGCTGGGGCTCGTCGACTTCTGGCTGATCCCGGTCGGGGTGGTGGCCACGATCGTGATCCTGCTCACCCGGGACAACCAGCGCCTCGGTGACCTCGCCGCCGGCACGCTGGTCCTGCGCGAGCGCACCCCGGTGGACCGCACCGCTCAGGCGATGGCCTTCTACCCGCCGTACGGGCTGGAGTCCTACGCCGCCCACCTCGACGTCACCACGGTGTCGCCCGAGCAGTACGGCGTGGTGCGGTCGTACCTGCTCCGGGTGTCCAGCCTCACCCACGCGGCCCGGTGGTCCCTGGGGGCGCGGCTTGCCAACCCCGTCACCACCGCCATGGGCCACACGCCGCCCCCCAACCTGGCGCCCGAGACCTTCCTCGTCTGCGTCGCCGCCGCCTACCAGTTGCGCCACGGCGGTCCCCCCGGCGGCTGGCCCGGCCAGGGCCCCTACGGCGGGGGCGCGGTGCCCACCATGCCGCCGCCAACGCCCGCTTTCGCCGGCAAGCCGCCGCCTCCGGGTGTCGCGGGCAAGCCGCCTCCGGGTGTCGCGGGCAAGCCGCCTCCGGGTGTCGCGGGCAAGCCGCCGCCACCTCCACCGCCGCCTCCGCGAGCGGGTGGCTTCGCGCCACCCAGCTGACGGCTGCGTTCCCCTGCCGATCGAGGCTCGACCGGCTCGGCATCGAGGCGCGACGTCCCCGGGCGCACCACATGGCGTCAGCGCCCGGTCGTCGACCCCCTGGGCGGCCGCTCTGGAGGAAATGCCAGTCACCTGTGACCGGTATTTCCTCCAGCTCGCCTGGATCCGACGCGTGCGATTGCCCAGGGGTGGAGGCACCGGTCGGTCGTAGCCTTACGGGGTGGCTGACCTGACCCCCGTGTACCTGGACCACGCGGCCAGCACGCCGCTGCGGCCGGACGCGCTGGAGGCCATGGTCGGGGTCCTGGAGGGCAGCTACGCCAACCCCTCGGGGTCACACCGGGCGGCCCGTGCTGCTCGTCAGGCCATCGACGAGGCCCGCGATCTGGTCGCGGAGGCGCTGGGTGCCCGGCCCCGCGAGGTGGTCTTCACCAGCGGCGGCACCGAGTCCGACAACCTGGCGATCCACGGGGTGCACGCCCGCCGGCCCGGGGCGGTGCTGTGCTCGGCGGTCGAGCACCCCGCGGTGGCCGAGCCCGTCGCGTCCGTCGGCGGCCGCACGATCCCCGTCGACGACCGGGGCGTGGTCGACCTGGCCGCGCTCGAGTCGATGCTCGGCGATTGTGTGGCCAGGGGCGACGACGTCTCGCTGGTGTCGGTGATGGCGGCCAACAACGAGGTCGGGACGATCCAGCCGCTCGCCGACGTGGCCGAGGTGGTGCACCGCCACGCCCCAGGCGCCCGCCTGCACACCGACGCGGTCCAGGCCGCCCCATGGCTCGACGTGGCCACCGATGCGGCGACGTTCGACCTGGTGTCGATCAGTGCCCACAAGTTCGGCGGTCCCAAGGGTGTGGGCGCGCTGGTGGTGCGTGAGGGCGTCGAGATCGCGCCGCTGCTGCGCGGCGGCGGCCAGGAGCGTGAGCGGCGCAGTGGCACGCAGAACGTGGCCGGCATCGTGGGGATGGCCATCGCCCTGGCGGGCACGGTCGACGAGCGCAAGGCCACGGTCGACCGTGTGGCGGCGCTGCGGGATCGGCTCGCGTCCGGGCTCGTGGAGCGGGTGGCCGGGATGATCGAGACCGGCGTGCGGTCGGCCGCCGGCGCGTCGACCGACCGCGCCCACAAGGTGGCGGGGGCCTGCCACGTGTGCGTCGAGGGCGTCGAGAGCGAGTCGCTGCTGTTCCTGCTCGAGCAGGCAGGGGTCTACGCCTCTGCCGCGTCGGCCTGCGCCAGCGGGGCGATGGAGCCGTCGCCGGTGCTGGCGGCGATGGGCGTCCCGCGCGCGGCCGCCCGTGGATCGCTGCGCCTCTCGCTCGGCGCCACCACCACCGTGCATGACGTCGACCGCGCCCTCGACGCCGTGGCGACCGCGGTCGAGCGGCTCCGGAGGCCCTCGTGACACCAGCGTTCGGTTCTGGCACCGGATTTCGGGGCCCTGGCACCGAGATCCGGTGCCAGTACGGGCGTGCCAAGGAGCTGTGCTCGTGAAGGTGCTGGTCGCCATGTCGGGCGGGGTCGACTCGTCCGTCGCGGCGGCGCTGCTGCTCGACGCGGGCCACCGGGTCACCGGCGTCACCATGCGCCTGTGGGGCGGCGCGTCCGACACCGGGTGCTGCTCGGTGGCCGACGTGGACGACGCCCGCCGGGTGGCCCAGCAACTCGGCATCGACCACCACGTGTTCAACTTCAGCGACGACTTCGACCGGTTGGTGGTGGAGCCCTACGTGGCCGACCACGCCGCCGGCCGTACGCCCAACCCGTGCGTGGAGTGCAATCGCCACCTGAAGTTCGACCGCCTGCTGGCGCGGGCCGACCTGTTGGGGTTCGACGCCGTGGCGACCGGTCATCACGCCCGGGTGGTGGTCGACGCCGACGGAACCCGCCGGGTGGCCAGGGGCGCCGACCGGGCGAAGGACCAGTCCTACGTGTTGCACATGCTCGGCCCGGGCGAGTTGGCGCGCGTGCAATTCCCCGTGGGCGACCTCGACAAGGCCGCGGTGCGGGCCGAGGCCGAGCGCCGGGGGCTGCGCACCGCGGACAAGCCCGACAGCCAGGACGTGTGCTTCATCACCTCAGCGGGCGGCCGCGAGCGATTCCTGGGCGACCGGGTGCGGTTGCGGCCGGCGCGCATCGTGGACACCTCCGGCGCGCCGGTGGGCACCGCTCCGGCGGTCGAGCTGGTCACCATCGGCCAGCGCAAGGGGCTGGGCCTGTCGGGTGGCGCCGCGCCGCGCTACGTGACCGACGTCGACGTCGATGCCGCGGTGGTCACGGTCGGCACCAGGGCCGACCTGCTCACCGATCGCCTCGCGCTGACCAACCTGGCGTGGTCGGGTGCGCCGGCGGAGGGGCCCGTGCTGGTGCAGTGCTCGGCCCACGGTCCCGCCCTGCCCGCCGACCTGCGCGACGGTGTCGTGCGCTGGCGTGAGCCCCAGCGCCGGGTCGCGCCCGGCCAGAGCGTGGTGCTCTACGCCGGCGACGTGGTGCTCGGCGGCGCCACGGCGGCCTGACCCGGCACCGACGTCCGGCGTCGAGTGGATCGGGTCGACGGTATGGAGCAGGCGGGGGTTGATCAGGCGGGTGTGATCAGCCGACCGGGATGCGGCGCTCGGCGGCGGCGTCGAGCGCGGCGGCCGGCCGGGTCGGCGTGAACAGCACCTGCTCGACCGTGGCCGTCTCCGGTTGGCGGGCGCGAGGGCGGTAGAGGCTGACCGGCAACGGTTCGCGCAGGGTCGCCTCGAGGGCCAGCCCGGCAGCCCGTTGCGTGAGGTCGTAGGCGCTGGAGTCGGCCGGTGCCGGCCCCAGCCGCTCGATCATGGCGCGGGGCATGAGCACCGACTCGGTGACCGTGAGGGGGTCGTGGAGGACCATGCCGCCCGGCACGAACACCAGCCAACGCCGGCTCAGGGCGTGCAGGGAGCGCACCGCCCAGAAGACCACGACGAGGCCGACCGCGGTGGCGATGCCGCCCGCCACCCACTGCCGGCTCGCGAGCAGCAGCGGCCCCGCCAGCGCACCGGCCAGTGACGCGGCCCAGGTGAGCTCGAGCGGCCCGAGCAGCACCGGCGCCGGCACCCGCAGGGCGAGGCGCCGTTCCGGGCCGTACGAGGAGCCGTCGACGAAGCGGTCGCCGATCCGGGCGTCCATCACCACGACGGCCGCCACCGACGTGGCCACCAGGGCCACGACGGTGGCCACCGTGACGGCGCCCGTGGCTGCGGACGGGCGGTCGAGGGCGGCCCAGGCGGTGGCCAACGGGGCGGCCGGGGCCAGGACCCGGATGATCGTGAGGCTCACCGTGCTGGGCACCAGCGAGGCGGCCAACACCGCCGCCCATCCGAGCCACAACGCCACCGAGGCGACCGTGCGCACCGCCTGCGAGCGGGGGTCGAGCGCGTCGGCCAGCGCGGGGCCCGCGGCGAGGGGCAGGGTGGCCCACACCACCCGAAAGACCCATGTCGTGTCGACGCGCACGGGTGGAGATTTGCGCGTGCGCTGGGGCCGTGGCTATTCCAGTGTTTCGAGGGCCGGGCAAGAGCCGAATGCCGCCGCCCGATTCGTGGGGGATGTACACCGTGTACCAGCCGAGTCGCAGCCGATGAGGGACGTCGATCTCCCCGTCGGTGCCGTGACGTCGATCGGGAGCCTGCCCCATGACACCGCCGCCGAGGCGGTGGCCCTCGTGCTCGACCGCCACCCGTGGCTCCCCGCCGCGCCCTCGCTGCCCCGCCGCTCGCCGCTCGAGGGGATGATCGCGCAGGCGGCATGGGGGATTCCGGGGGTCGCGGTGGCGCCCGACGGGTCGCTCGACCTGGCGCTCGACGAGATCGACCCCGAGGCGCCGCTCGCCGACTCCGAGCTGGCCGGCGAGCCCTTCCTGGGCCTCCGGGTGTTCCTGGACACCGTCGCCGGCCGCACCGGCTGGGTGAAGCTCCAGCTCACCGGCCCGGTCACGCTGGGACTGGCCCTGCACGCCGCGGGCCTGGATGCCGAGCGGGCCTTCCTGGCCGCCGGCGCGGCGGTACGGGCCCGCTCCCAGGCGCTGCTGGGCCTGGCTCGGCGAGCGGTGCCGAACGCACCGCTGCTGGTGTTCATCGACGAGCCCGGCCTGGCCTCGTGCATGCATCCCGGGTTCCCCATCGAGCCCGACCGGGCGGTCGACCTCGTGTCGGGAGCGCTGGCCACCATCGAGCCGCACGCCATCACGGGGCTCCACTGCTGCGGGAAGGCGGACTGGCGCCTGGTGCTGCAGTCCGGGCCGCAGGTGCTGTCGGCCCCGGTCGATGCCGGCCTGGTCGACGTCGGGGGCACCCTCGGCGGCTTCCTCGACCGCGGAGGCTGGGTGGCGTGGGGAGCGGTGCCCACCGACGGGCCGTTGGGCACCACCGCCGACCGGCTCTGGCGCCAGCTGTGCGACGTGTGGTGCGAGATGGTGCGCGCCGGGTGCGACCCGGTGCTCCTGCGCACGCAGGCGCTCATCACCCCCGCCTGCGGGCTGGCCTGCCACGGTGTGCCGCAGGCCACCCACGTGCTGTCGCTGGCCCGCACGGTGGCCCAGCGCCTGCACGACCAGGCGGTGGGCGTCCGCCTGTCCGCCGGCGCCTGACGCGGCCCCCTCGCGGGCCGACGACGCGCTCTACCCTGGCGACCCATGCCCGAGATCGCCGAGATCGCCCAGCAGGTAGCGGCGCTGCGGGCCCGGATCGAGCACCACAACCGCCGTTACCACGAGCTCGACGACCCCGAGATCTCCGACGCGGACTACGACGCCCTCGTGCGCGAGCTCCGGGCCCTCGAGGACGAATTCCCCGAGCTGATGACCCCCGATTCGCCCACGCAGCGGGTGGGGAGCGCGCCCTCGACCCTGTTCGCGCCCGTGGTGCACCGCCAGCCGATGATGTCGCTCGACAACGCCTTCACCGAGGACGAGCTGGTGGCCTGGGGTGCCCGCCTCGAGCGGCGGCTGGCCGCAGAGCGTCCCCTCCTCGCCGGCGACCCGGGGGACCCGTCCGCCGACAGCGGCGACCCCGATGACAACGGCACCGACGGCGGCACCGACGGCGGCACAGGCGGCGGTCCTGCAGGCGCGGGGCGGGACGACGCCGTCATCGGCTTCGTCTGCGAGCTGAAGATCGACGGCCTGGCCATGTCGATCCGCTACGAGGGCGGACGCTACGTCCAAGCCGCCACCCGGGGCGACGGCAGGGTGGGCGAGGACGTCACCGCCAACGTGGCCACCATCGCCACCGTGCCGCCGCAGCTCCCGGCCGGCGCCCCGATGGTTCTCGAGGTGCGGGGCGAGGTGTACATGCCGGTCGCCGCGTTCGAGGCGCTGAACGCCCGGCAGGCCGAGATGGGCGCGAGGCTCTTCGTCAACCCCCGGAACTCCGCCGCCGGCTCGCTGCGCCAGAAGGACTCCTCGGTCACCGCCAGCCGCGACCTGTCCTGGTGGTCGTACCAACTCGGCGAGGTGCAGGGTGGTCCGGTCTTCGAGCGCCACAGCGAGACGCTGGCCTGGCTGTCCGAGCTGGGCCTACCGGTGAACCCCGAGATCACCACCGTCGCCACGCTCGACGAGGTGCACGCGTTCTGCCGCCACTGGGAGGCGAACCGCCACGACCTGCCCTACGAGATCGACGGCGTGGTGGTCAAGGTCGACCACCTGGCCACCCGCGACCTGCTCGGGTCGACCAGCAAGGCCCCGCGGTGGGCGATCGCCTACAAGTTCCCGCCGGAGGAGCGCACCACCCGGCTGATCGACATCCAGGTGTCGATCGGCCGCACCGGCAAGGCCACCCCGTTCGCCCAGCTCGAGCCCGTCTTCGTGGGCGGGTCGACCGTGGGCCTCGCCACCCTGCACAACGAGGACCAGGTGAAGGCCAAGGACGTCCGGCCGGGTGATCTGGTGGTGGTGCGCAAGGCCGGCGACGTGATCCCCGAGGTGGTGCGCCCCGTGCTGGCCGAACGGCCGGCGGACCTCCCCGAGTGGGTGTTCCCCACCGCGTGCCCTGTGTGCGGTGAGCCCCTCCAGCGACTCGAGGGCGAGGCCGCCACGTACTGCGTCAACGCCACCTGCCCGGCCCGCCGGGCCACCGCCATCGAGCACTTCGCGTCCCGGGGCGCCATGGACATCGAGGGCTTCGGCGAGCAGACCGTGCGCCTCTTCCTCGAGCTCGGCCTGCTCGGCGACATCGCCGACATCTACACGCTCGACCTCGATCGGGTGCGCGAGCTCGAGGGCTTCGGCGAGACCTCGGTGAGCAACCTGCAGGCGGCCATCGAGGCGTCGAAGCAGCGGCCCCTGGCCAACCTGCTGGTGGGGCTGAACATCGCCCACCTGGGGGGCGCCGGCAGCCAGGTGCTGGCCCGTCACTTCGGGCACCTGGACGCGATCCTCGCCGCCGAGCAGGGCGACATCGCCGGCGTCGCCGGCATCGGCCCCATCATCGCCGAGAGCGTGCACGGCTTCTTCGCCGATGAGGCCAACCGGGCACTGGTCGAGCGGCTGCGGGCCGCAGGAGTCAACTTCGAGGGCCCCGAGGCCCCCCGGCTGGCCCAGACCCTCGAGGGTCGGTCGGTGGTGGTCACCGGCACCCTCGAGGGCTTCAGCCGGGACGGGGCCGAGGAGGCCATCATCGCCCGCGGGGGCAAGTCCCCCGGCAGCGTGTCGAAGCGCACCACCGCGGTGGTCGTGGGCGAGGGCCCGGGTGCGGCGAAGCTCACCAAGGCCGAGGAGCTGGGCATCCCCATCCTCGACGAGGCGGCGTTCGTACGACTCCTCGAAACCGGCGAACTCCCCGCCTGAAGCGATGCGGCCCCCAGCGATGTGCGGGCCGCTTCCTTCGGGACACGGGGGACCCATCAGCGGCGCTCGACCGGGACGGTGCGGTGAGCGAGGGACGAGCGAGCCTTGACGGTGCGATGAGGCGTCAGCCGAAGAGCGATCCAACTGGTGCGATGAGGCGTCAGCCGAAGAGCGGTCGAACTACGTGACCTCGAAGCACCACGTCACGTCGCGGCCCTGCTCGCGACTCTCCTCGACGCGCCACACCACCGCGGTGACGCAGTTGCGGCCCGACTCGAGGCCGTCCGGTGGCCGGTAGAGGAGCTGGTTGAGGGCATCGACGCGGTCGATCTGGTCGTCGCGGAGCTCCTCACCGTTCAGGATCAGGGTGCCGGTCCAGCCGTCGGCCAGGTCGACGCCCACGTCGCTCTGGCTGAGCGCCTGGGCGTTGCGGCCGGGGATCAGGACCTCGACGGCGTGGTCGCCACCGCTGATGGTGACGTCGTCGGCGCCGCCGCTGGTCTCGGTGCGACTGAAGGCCAGCACGATGGCGCCGACGCCCACGAGGAGCAGCACGGCGATGGTGACACGGCGCAGGATGACCACCGGCCCATTGTGGGTCCGCAGGACGCGAAAACCCAGCCGGTACGATCCGTTCCGTGCTGCTGTCCCAGATGACCGATCAGATCGGTCGGGTCCTGGGGGGCCGATACCGACTGATCGCGCCCATCGGGACGGGCTCGTCGGCCCAGGTCTTCCTCGCCGACGACGTCCGCCTGCAGCGGCGTGTCGCGGTGAAGGTGCTGCACCCGGCGCTGGCCGACGACCAGACCTTCCTCCGCCGCTTCCGGGCCGAGGCGCAGGCGTCGGCCAAGCTCACCCACCCCAACATCGTCAAGCTGTGGGACTCGGGCAACGACGACGGCCCCTACCTGGTCACCGAGCTGGTCGGCGGCGGCAGCCTGCGGGGCATGCTCGACCTGGGCCACCGGCTGAGCGTCGCCCAGGCCGTGGGCGTCGCGCTGGAGGCGGCCAAGGGGCTGGACTTCGCGCACCGCCAGGGCTTCGTGCACCGCGACATCAAGCCCGCCAACCTCCTGTTCAGCGATGACGGCCGGCTGCGCATCGCCGACTTCGGGGTGGCCCGGGCACTGGCCGAGGCGGCGTGGACGGAGCCCTCGGGGGCGGTGCTCGGCACCGCCCGCTACGCGTCGCCCGAGCAGGCTCAGGGCCAACCGGTCACGGGCAAGGGTGACATCTACTCGCTGTCCCTGGTGCTGATCGAGGCGGTCACCGGCCAGGTGCCGTTCGCGGCCGACACCACCATCGGCACCCTGATGGCGCGGGTCGACGCCCGCATGCACCTCGGCGACGAGCTCGGGCCCCTCGCCGAGGTGCTCGAGTGGGCCGGCGACCCCGATCCCGGTGAGCGTCCCGCGGCCGACGAGTTGGGCAGCGCCCTCATCCGCGTCTCCGGTGAGCTCGACGCGCCCGATCCGCTGCCGTTGGCCGGGGCGTTCCCGTCCGACGGCCTGGCCCCGTTCGTCGACCCGGATCCCACGCACCTGCCGGGCGAGGGGGGTGCCGTCGTCGTGGTGCCCGACGACGCATCGTCGCCGCCCGCCGCGCCCGCCCCGGCCCGGGGCGCGTCGCTGTCCGCGCTGGCCGCCAGGGCCCGCAGTGCGCTCGACGCCCGCCGGGGCGCCAACGGTGTCCACGCCAACGGGGCCGACCAGGTGGAGGCCGACGGGGCCGACCAGGTCGAGGCCGACGAGGTCGCCGGTGACGTCGTCGAGGAGGACGCCGTCGAGGCCGCCGGGTCCGCCGTCGTCGATCGCGAGGGTGCGGTCCGGCCGGTCGCGAGCGCCCCGGGCATCGAGGCCGACGCCTCCACCACTGCCGGCGCCGCTGCCGACCCGTCCGGCACCGGCGCCTCCGCCGACCCGTCCGGCACCGACGCCGTCGCCGACCCGTCCGGTGCCGCCGCCGACGCCTCCGACGGTCGGGATGGCGGTCCCGCGGTGGCTGCAGGGGTGGCGGGGCCGCTCGACACGGCAGCCCCGGCCGAGGTCGATCCCCACGCCGACCGCGCGGTGCCCCCTGCCGCCGGGGGCTCGCGCCTCGTCTCGGAGGCCGACGCCCGTCCCGGCCGCGCCGAACGAACGGGCGAGGTCGCCCTCGCGGAGGCACCGCTGCCTTCGGGCCGCCGGCGCCTTCCCCGGCTGGTGCTCGTGGCCGGCGGCGTCGTGGCGGTCATCGCCCTCGTGGCCGGTGCCCTCACGGTGCGCGAGCTGCTCCGCCCGAAGCACGAGGTGCCCCGGCTCGACGGCGTCGACGTGAGCGAGGTCTCCGCCCTGGTCGACGGCAACGGCTGGACGATCGAGCGGGTGCAGACCCGCCAGGACGGCACCACCGAGGGCGAGATCGTCGATCAGGACCCGGCAGCGGGTGCGGCGTTGCGCGAGGGCCACACCCTCACGGTGACGGTGTCACGCGGCCCGGAGCTGGTCGCCGTGCCCGACAACCTGACCGGGCTCACCCAGGGCGAGGCCGAGGCCGCGCTCGACGCCGTGGGCCTGCGCCCCGGTGAGATCAGCGAGAAGTGGGGCGAGCTGGTGCCCGCCGGCATCGTCCTCGGGGAGTCGATGGTCTACGACGAGGTCCCGGCCGGGTCGCAGGTGCCCCTGGTGCTGTCGAAGGGGCCCAAGCCCCGTCCCATCCCCGAGGGCCTCGCCGGCGCCGGCCTCACCTTCGACGAGGTGGCCGCCCGTCTCGACGACGTGCAGCTGCGGGCCGTCCGGGGCGAGGACTACAGCGACACCGTGGCCGAGGGCCTGGTGATCGGCACCAGCCCCGCCGGCGGCACGCTCGTCCCCCGCGACAGCGAGGTGGTGGTGATCGTCTCGTTGGGCCCCGAGCCCGTGATCATCCCCGACGTGGCCGGCGACACCGTGGCCGAGGCGCAGGCCGCCCTCGAGGCGGCCGGCCTGGTGGTCGACGGCGTCGAGGGGCCGCCCAACGGCATCTTGACGGGCACCGACCCGGCGGCCGGGGTGCAGGTCGACAGCGGGTCGAGCATCGTGCTGGTCACGCAGCGACGCGGCGGGGCGGGCACGGTCTGAGCGGGCCGGGGCGCCGAGAATCGCCGGACGGGGCACTACCCTGACCCGGGTGTCGCGAGACCTCCGCCGAGTGATCCCCGTGAAGGTGCGCAGCGCGGCCCGCGCCCGGCGGCGCCCGCCACCGCGGCCCTATTCGGCGTGCTACGCCCCGTCGGTGCAGCTCTACTTCCAGCCCGACGGTGACGTCCGGGCCTGCTGTCGGAACATGAGCTACCCGTTGGGCAACGTGGGCTCCACCCGTCTCACCGACATCTGGGAGGGCGCACGCCGTCACGAGCTGGTCGGTCGCCTCGCCGCCGACGACTACTCCCACGGCTGCGAGGGGTGCGAGTGGGAGATCAACACCGAGGGCCGCGACGGCTCGTACGCGCAGTCGTTCGAGGCGCTGGCCGGCCACCTCACCGCCGACCCAGCGAGCGGTGAGTGGCCCCGCTGGATGGAGTTCAACCTCTCCAACTCCTGCAACCTCCAGTGCATCCAGTGCAACGGCGACCTGTCGTCCTCGATCCGCATCCATCGCGAGAAGCGCCCGGCGCAGCCCGCCGTCTACGGCGACGACTTCTTCGAGGACCTCCGGCTGTTCCTGCCCCACCTCGAGGCCTGCCAGTTCGCCGGTGGCGAGCCGTTCCTCGGGTCCGAGAACTTCCGGGCGTGGGACATCGTGGCCGAGGTGGCGCCCGACCTCACCTGTCGGGTGGTCACCAACGCCACGCAGTGGAACAAGCGGGTCGAGCGGGTGCTCGAGCAGGTCCGCATCGCCCCCACGTTCTCGATCGACGGCATCACCCGCGACACCTACGAGTCGATCCGCATCGACTCGGACTACGACGCGGTGATGACCAACATCGACCGCTTCTGCGACTACGCCGCCCGCGTGGGCACCGACGTGTCGATCAACTTCTGCCTCATGGCCCAGAACCACCACGAGTTCGGGGCGCTCCTGCTCTTCGCCGAGGAGCGGGGCATCAGGGTGAACGTGAGCGTGGTCCACTATCCCGAGCACTGCAGCATCGCCCGGATCGATCCCACGGAGATCGCCGCGATCCACGGGTCGTTGCTCGAGGAGTCCGAGCGCATCAGCGACCGCCTCGAGCTCAACGCCGACACCTGGCGCACCGAGGTGGCCCGCATCGGTTCCTGGCTGGACGGCCACGACCCCGGTATCGACCACGAGGCGCTGTGGGGCATGCAGGACGCCGGCCCCTTCGCCTTCGCCCGGTGGGCCGACCGCACGCACGACGACGCGCCCGCCAGGACCGACCTCGCGGCCTTCGCCGACGACGGCCAGGTGCACGTGGTGCGCATCGGCTCGGGCGAGACCATCACCGAGTGCAGCCCGTCCGCGGCACATGCCCTCGGCGTCGAGCCCGCCGACGTGGTCGGCCACCCGGTGGGACGCATCCAGGAGCTCGTCGAGCGTGCTCACGGTTCGATGACCGATCAGCGGGTGCTGGGCGAGGCCGACGACCAGATCGACGTGCTGTCCACCTTCGGCGACGTCGAGTTCCGCACCTCGATCGTCGCCATGCGCGACGCCACGGGGTTCGCCGACCACGCCCGCCTGTTGTTCTCGTCCCGCCCGGTGGCGCGCGTCCCCTGAACCGCAGCCCCGGAGCCGGTCCCCGAGGCGCGGGGCGTGGCCCCTCGTAGCCTGAGCGCTCCATGTCCAGCGTCGACCAGCACCGGCCGTCGCGTGGTGACGGCCCGTCGGACGGCGATGGTCGCCACGACTACGACGCCGACCTCATCCGCGAGGGGGTGGGTACCGACGAGCTGGGCACCCTCCCCTGGCCGTTGCTGTTCCGCCACCGGGTGCAGGGTCGGATCGAGCGCCACGACCGGGGGCCGTGGATCGTGCTCTTCACGGCCCTGTTCGGGCTGTTGGCAGTCACCTGCACGATCACGATCCTGGCGGTGTCGATCCCCACGATCGCCGACGACTTCGGGGCCTCGGAGACCACCCTCACGTGGCTGATCACCGGCCCGGTCCTGGCCTTCGCGGTGCTGGGCCCGTCGGTGGGCAAGCTCGGCGACCTCTGGGGGTACCGCAAGATCTACCTGGTGGGGCTGGGCGGCGCAGCGGTGTTCGCCGCGCTCACGGCCGTGTCCTGGAACGTCGGCTCGCTGATCACGTTCCGCATCCTCGCCGCCGGCATCGGCGCCGCGACCGGCCCCGCGTCGATGGCCATGATCAACCGTTCGTTCCCGCCCGAGCGTCGGGTGCAGGCACTGGGGTACTGGTCGCTCGTGATGGCCGGCGGCCCCGTGCTGGGCGTGGTGATCGGTGGGCCGCTGGTCGAGGCCTTCAGCTGGCGCATGATCTTCGTGGCCCAGGTGCCGCTGATGCTGATCGCCCTGGGCCTGGCCGCCGCGGTGCTGCCCGACACCCGGGGGAGCGGGGAGCGAGAGGCGTTCGACCTGGCCGGCTCGATCGCGTTGGCTCTGGGCGTCACGTCGTTGCTGTTCGCCATGAACCGCGGGCCGGTCACCGGTTGGACGAGCGTCCCGGTCGTGACCGCGTTCCTGCTGGCGCCGGTGGTCCTGTGCGTCTTCGTGCGCATCGAGCGTCACGCCGCCCACCCGCTCATCCCCCTCGAGTACTTCCGGCGCCGCAACTTCGCGTTCCCGATCGGTGTGCAGGTGTTCATCAACTTCGCCTACATGGGCGGGTTCATCCTGACGCCGTTGCTGTTGCAGAACGTCTTGGGCTACGGCGAGACCCGGACCGGCCTCGTGTCGATCGCCCGCCCCCTCGCCTTCGCCATCGCCGGCCCACTGGCCGGCTACGTGACCGTCCGCATCGGTGAGCGGACCTCGGCCATGACCGGGGCGTTCCTCGTCGGCCTGTCGATGGTGGGGATGGCGATGGTGGCACCCGGGACGGGCGACCTGTTCATCATGTCGGCGCTGGCCCTCGCCGGCGTCGGCGCCGGGGCGGCGTTGCCGGCGACCGCCGCGACGATCGCCAACTCGGTGGAGGAGCGTGACCTGGGGGTGGTCGGCGCCGCGCAGCAGATGATGACCGAGGTGGGGCTGCTCGCCGGCATCCAGGTCATGCAGACCGTGCAGGTGTCACGGGCCGAGGTGGTCGGTGAGCAGGCGTCGTACCACGACGCCTACCTGGTGGGCGCGGCGGCCGGCGCGGTGGCGCTGGTGCTGGCCTGGTTCGTGCGGAGCACACCTCGTACCTGACGCGCGCCTCGTACTGACGCGCGCCTCGAACCTGACGCGCGCCTCGGAGCCGAGGAGCGCGCCCGAGCGCTGACTACTCGGTGATCTCCTTGACCCGCTCGGCCACCTGCTGGGCCACCGGGTCGGGCGCCTGCGACTGCATGGCCATCAGCTTGGTCATGTCGCCCTGCACCTTGATCTTGCCGGCCATGAAGGCCTGCATCCCGGCCTGCGGGTTCTGCTCGACGAAGATGGCCTTGGCCGTCTCGTAGTCCACGGTGACCGTGAGGTCGGGGTTGTCGAGCGCCCCCAGGTCGAGCTCGAGGTCGCCGTTGCTCGTGTCCATGTAGGCGTTGATGGGCTCGTCGCTGAAGGGCACGTCGGTGATGATCTGGTTCATGCGCACGGCGTGGGCCGGTGCCGCGGTCTGACCGGCGAACTCCTCGCGGATCTTGTGCGCCTCTTCCATCCACTCTGCGCTCAGGAACGGGTACTTGGCCACAGGGCTCACTCCTCGACGTGCCGGTTTCGATTCGGACGCGACGCTACAACACTTCTTGACCAGGCGGTCAAGACCCGCCCGGTCGCGCTGGCTACGCTGCGGGCGTGGCCGCCGCCAACCGCGCCGAGCGCCTCGCCAGCCACGAGCGCAACCCCAAGTGGAAGCCGGTGCCGCTGCGGATCGACATGTCGATCTGCATCAACTGCGACGCCTGCCTGCGTCACTGCCCCCCGCAGTTCGGGGCCATCTTCAACCACGGGATCGATGTCATCATCATCCCGGAGCTGTGCTCGGGCTGCGGCAAGTGCCTCGACCCGTGCCCGGTGGACTGCATCCACGACGACCCCGACTGGCGACCCGCGCCGGCCGACTGGTGGGAGGAACCCGAGATCGATGACCCCTACGCCTGAGACATCGCCCGCGATCATCCCCGGCGCCGAGCCCTGGTCGGCGGACGGCAGCAACGGCAACGGTGTGCTGGTGATCCACGGGTTCACCGGCAACCCCCACTCGCTGCGGGGCCTGGCCGCCGCCTTCAGCACGGCCGGCTACGCCGTGGAGCTCCCACTGCTGCCCGGGCACGGCACCTCGGTGGCCGACCTGGCCACCACGTCGTGGCACGACTGGTCAGCCGCGGTGGAGGCCGTCTACCAGTCGTTGGCGGCCAGGTCGGAGCGGGTGGTGGTGGCGGGCCTGTCGATGGGTGGCGCCCTCACCTGCTGGCTGGCCACCCGTCACCCCGACATCGCCGGCATCGTGTGCATCAACCCGGCGGTGCAGCCCAGCGCCGACATGGTCGCCTTCGTCGAGCAGATGGTGGCTGCCGGTGAGGAGATGCTGCCGGCCATCGCCTCCGACATCGCCGATCCCGACGTCGTCGAGCTGGCGGCCTACGACGCCACGCCGGTCAAGCCGCTGCTGTCGATGTTCGACGCCGCCGAGGCCTTCGGGCCCGACCTGGCGAAGATCGCCTGCCCGGTGTTGTTGATGACCAGCCCCCAGGACCACGTGGTGCCGCCCACCGACAGCGACCACCTGGCCGCCTCGGTCTCGGGCCCCGTCGAGCGGGTGACGCTCGAGCGCAGCTACCACGTCGCCACCCTGGACCACGACCGGGACCTCATCGAGGCCCGCGCCGTGGCCTTCGCCGACCGGGTGACGGGTGCGCCGGCCGCGGGCTGACCCCTCTAGCATCGCGGAGTGCCCCAGAAGATCACGCGTGACGACGTCGCCCACGTCGCCGACCTCGCGCGGTTGGCGCTGACCGAGGAGGAGCTCGACGAGTTCACCGGGCAGCTCGCCGCTGTGCTCGACCACGCCGCCGACGTCGAGGCGCTCGAGGTCGACGACGTGCCGCCCACGTCGCACCCGCTGCCGCTGCAGAACGTGCTGCGCGACGACGTGGTGCGACCGAGTCTCGACCGTGCCGAGGTGCTGGCCCAGGCGCCGTCGGTCGAGGCCGATCGGTTCCGGGTGCCGCCCGCGCTCGGGCAGGAGCCCTGATGGCCGTCCCGACCCCCGACACACCGGACACGGCGACCGCCATCGCCGCCGACGTGCGCTCCGGCGCACGCACCGCCCGGGAGGTGCTCGCCGCCCACCTCTCCGCCATCGATGCCCGCGAGGGCGAGATCAACGCCTTCAACCTGGTGATGACCGATCGGGCCCTCGCCGCCGCCGACGAGGTCGATCGACGGGTGGCGGCCGGCGACGACCCGGGCCCGCTGGCCGGCGTTCCGGTCGCCCTCAAGGACAACCTGTGCACGCGCGGCGTGGCCACCACGTGCTCGTCGAAGATCCTCGAGGGCTGGCTACCGCCCTATGACGCCACGGTCGTCACCCGGCTCGCCGACGCCGGCGCGGTGGTGGTGGGCAAGACCAACCTCGACGAGTTCGCCATGGGCAGCTCCACCGAGAACTCGGCCTTCGGCCCCACCCGCAACCCCCGCGACACCAGCCGGGTGCCGGGTGGATCGAGCGGCGGCAGCACGGCGGCGGTGGCGGCCGGCTTCGCGGCCGTGGGCCTGGGCAGCGACACCGGCGGTTCGATCCGCCAGCCCGCCGCCCTGTGCGGCGTGGTGGGCCTGAAGCCCACCTACGGCCGGGTGTCGCGCTACGGCCTGGTGGCGTTCGCCTCGTCGCTCGACCAGATCGGCCCGCTCACCAACACGGTGGCCGACGCCGCGCTGGTGCTCGACGTGATCGGCGGGCACGACCCGATGGACTCCACGTCGATCGCCGAGCCCGCTCCGTCGGTCCGCGAGCATCTGGACGACGGCGTGGCCGGCCTGCGCGTCGGCCTGATCTCCGAGCTGATGGGCGAGGGCATCGCACCCGACGTGGCCGCTCGCGTCCGGCAGGCCGCCGAGGCGCTCGAGGCGGCCGGGGCCGTCGTCGACGAGGCGTCGGTGCCGGCGGTCACCTACGGGCTCTCCGCCTACTACCTGATCGCGCCGGCCGAGGCGTCGAGCAACCTCTCCCGGTACGACGGCGTGCGCTACGGCCTGCGGGTGGAGGCGCCCACCACCGCCGAGATGAACCTGGCCAGCCGCACCGCCGGCTTCGGTGCCGAGGTGAAGCGGCGGATCATGCTGGGCACCTACGCCCTGTCGGCGGGCTACTACGACGCCTACTACGGCAAGGCCCAGAAGGTCCGCACGCTG
>CAZWMT010000007.1:0-20833 GCA_964635055.1 uncultured Microthrixaceae bacterium
GACCCGTGGCGCCCACCGAATCCGTGCCGCCGGCCGGACCCGTGGCGCCGGTGAGGCCGGCGTCCCCCAGAAGCGTCATCCGGGCAGCGTCGCCCGCCGGAGGTGCCGGCGGAAGGGCGTGTCCATCCGGGGACCGCCACCACCACCCACGCCGGCCCCCGGGTGTGGTCCACTACCCGGGTGCGGCGCAGCGACCTGGCCGAATTCCTGAAGGCCCGGCGCGCCGCCGTGTCCCCCGAGGACGCCGGCCTGTCCCCCGGAGGCCGCCGCCGGACGCCCGGGCTCCGGCGCGAGGAGGTGGCCCTGCTCGCCGGCGTGTCGGTCAGCTGGTACACGTGGCTCGAGCAGGGTCGGCCCATCAACGCGTCCGCCGACGTGCTCGACGCCGTGGCACGGGTGCTGTGCCTCGACGCGGTCGAGCGCGACCACCTCTTCGAGCTGGCGGGGCACACCACCCAGGGCGTCCTGGCGCAGACCGGCGACGCGACGCTGCCCGCCGGCACCGACGCGCTGCTCGATGCCCTCGAGCCTGCGCCCGCGTACTTCCTCGGGCCCCGCTGGGAGTACCTGGCGTGGAACCGGGCGCAGGCCCGCCTGTACCCGGTGCTCGACACGTTGCCCGACGACGAGCGAAACCTGGTCTGGGTGGTGTTCGCCCGCGACGACGCCCGCGCCCTGATCGTCGATTGGGAGGACGAGGCCCGCCGGGTGCTCTCCCAGTTCCGGGCCGACGTCACGCCGCGGCGTGACGACCCCGCGGTGGTCGCCCTCGTCGACCGGCTCCGCGCCGCCAGCCCCGAGTTCGACCAGTGGTGGCCCCGCCACGACGTGGCCGGCTTCTCGACCCGGCGGCGCCGCTTCCGTCACCCCCAGGGTGGCGAGCTGACCTTCAGCTACCAGGTGCTGATCGCCGCCGGCGCCCCCGACGTCCGCCTGGTGGTCCAACTGCCCGACGACGACCCCACCCGAGCGTGGGCCGGTGAGGCCTGACCTCCGGTCGATGATGCAGCGGCATGGGCGGCGCGACGCTCAGCGGACCGAGAAGTGGATCCTCGCTTCGTTGGCGTCGGCACCATCGAGCCGGATCGCCACGGTGACGGCCAGCACCTCGGTCTCACCGAAGGTGACCAACCGCTCGACCACGTCGTCGGTCCGTCGAATCGTCCGCATGTCGCCGACCTGCCCGTAGCGGTCGATCAATCCCCGTCGCAGGGCATCGGCGGGTTGGCCGACGAGCTGCGCCACGCGAACCCCGGCCAACGCGTCCACGGACGGCGACGCGTCGACGACGAGGCCCTCCGGGCCAACTGCGATGACGCCGGACCGTCCGGGCCCGGCGAAGCGCTCGACCGCGCGGCGCGCCGCGACATCGTCACTCGGGCCCCCGCGGCGAGCCACGTCGAGGATGCCCCCGAGGGGCAAGGGCTCGTGGTCCTGTGCGAGCCAGCGATCGAGTCGATCGATCTGGGCCAGGAGGACCGACCCGTTGCGTGGAAGCCGGTGGAGCACCTCGTCGGCCTGGCGTGCGAACAGGTCCCGGACCTTGAGCAACTCGGAGCGCGGCAGGCGCTCGAGGCAGTGCTCCGGCCGGCCGCGCGTGATCACGTTCACCCCCACGGGCATGTCCCGCTCCTCCGCGAACAACAAGAGGTCGACGAACTCGTGGAAGTTCTGCGGCATCAGGCAGTGCAGGACCTGGATCCCCCGGTCGGCCACCGCGCGGAACCGCTCGAGGTTGGCCAACACCGTCTCGTGGTTCGAGCCGGGCCTGATGGCCTCGAACGTCGCCTTCGTGTGGCCGTCGAGCGACACGTTGACCCACACCGACAGGCTGGTCATCACCCGTTCGATCTCGGCGTTCCAGCGGGTCAGGTTGGTCGTCACCGAGACCGGCAGCCGGGGCGCGAGCTCGAGGATCATGTCCCAGATACGGAAGTTGCCGCGCACCAGGAACGGCTCGCCACCCATGAACGACGCCTCCTCCAGGTGAGGGACGAACGCCCGGAGATCCTCGAAGAACTCCTCGCCGTAGTGATCGGGCAGCGGCGGGAGCTTCTCGCGGTGCAGCCGGATCGCGGACGAGATGAACCCGTCGCACATCACGCACTGCAGGTTGCACGTGCTGCTGATCGCGAAGATGATCTGCTTCGGGAACGCCGGCTCGGCCGACTCCACCGCGAAGCGCTCGTACTCACCGGCGTAGGTGGCGCTCCCGACCTCCTGGCTCCAGTCGCACACCTCGCAACCCAACGAGTAGTCGTCGCGCCCGAGCGCGGCGCGCAACGCCCGCGCACGCGCCCCCGCCCAGATCTCCGGCAGTCGCTGCGCACCGATGTGACCCAGCGGGTACCCCCGGCTGTAGCAGCACCCGTGGACCGCGCCCAACTGGTCCAGGAACAGCGTCGTGAACGGCGCATGGCACGCCGGGGCCCCGGTCGGGACGGGCGCGGCCCCGGGCCGGGCACGGCGCCCCCGCCCCAGTCGAACCGCGACACTGCCCACGCGCGCCCTCCCTCTCGCAGGGGGATCGTAACCGGGAGCACTCGCCCATCGTCGGGGCGCACCGCCCCTCGGCGACGGCCGCGACCCGCCTGGTCGTCGACGGTCAGCCGGCGCGGGCGACGTCGGCCAGCGAGTCGGCCGGCGCCAGCGAGGCCAGCTCCTCGCTGGCGGTGTCGGCGTGGTCCGCGAACTGGGCCACCTGCAGGTCCTCGAACAGCTGGCGGACGCGGGGCGTCATCAGGCCGAGCTTGTTGACGTTCGGCACGATCTTCGAGAACAGCACCTGGCGGAACATGATCATCAGCGGGTTGCCGGCGGCGAAGGCCTTCCCCTCCTCCACGTCGATCCCCAGCCGCTCCCAGAGCTGCTCGAGCAGGAAGCGGCGGTACATCAAGTCGGTGGCCTCGAGCAGGAACTCCTCGCGGTCGGCCAGTTCGGCCGCGCTCAACTGCGGCACGACCTCCTTCAGCGCGAGCACGCCGAAGGCCACGTGGCGGGCCTCGTCGCGCATCACGAGGTCGGTGATCTGCTTGATCACCGGGTCGTTGAACATCATGTTGCCCATCCCGAAGGCGGCCAGGGCCAGACCCTCGACCATGATCTGCATGCCCAGGTAGGTGATGTCCCAGCGCTTCTCGGTCATGATGTCGACCAGCAGGGCCTCCAGGGGCTGCGAGATCGGGTACTCGTGGCCGGCCAGCTTGGTGCCGAGGTACCTGGCGTACGCCTCGACGTGGCGGGCCTCGTCGTTCACCTGGTTGGCGGCGTAGAACTTCGACTCGATGTCGGGCACGGTCTCGACCAGGCGCGCGGTGGCCACCAGCGCCCCCTGCTCACCGTGCATGAATTGGCTGGTCATCCACGCCTGCAGCTCCCAGCTCACCTCGATGCGCTGTTGCTCGGTCATGGCACGGAACGGGGAGTCGTCGGCGTCGAGGCCCAGGAACTGGCCGATCATGGCCCGCTCCTCCTCGGTGGCGTCGGGGTCGGGCGTCCCCCACACGACCTCGGGCGTCCAGTCCACGTCGGTGGTGGCGTTCCACTGCGAGACCTTGCCCTTCTCGTACAGCCTGGTCAGCTGGTCGTTGGACTGCTCGTAGTCCCAGGTGAAGTTCGTGACGCTGGTCGCCTCGACCAGCAGGTGGTCGACAGCAGCGGTGCTGGAGGTCATTGCGGAGCCTTTCGGACAGGAGAGGGGGTCTCGTCGAGCATCTTGACATATCAGGCGGATTTGTACAAGATGACGACATGGCTCCCGTCCATGTACAGGCTGATCTCCACGGTGATGCACGCCCACCGACCCCGGCCACCCGCGCCTGGCGGGACCCCCGCAAGCCGTTCTGGCCGCTGGCGCTCATCGTGCCGCTGCTGCCCTTCGGGGCGGGGGCCCTGGTGGCGGCCACCGGTTGGGGCGGTTTCTGGTGGCTGGGGCCGGTCGTCATCTTCGGGCTCATGCCGGTGCTGGACCGCGCCGCTGGCCTCGACCGCCTGAACCCGCCCGAGTCGGCGGTGCCCGCGCTCGACGCCGACCGCTACTACCGGCGGTGCACCTACCTGTACCTGCCGCTGCAGTTCGCCTCGCTGGTGTGGGCCTGCTCGATGTGGGCCTCGGGCCACCTGTCCACGCTCGACTCGCTGGGCCTGGCCCTCACGGTCGGGTGCGTGGCCGGGATCGCCATCAACACCGCCCACGAGCTCGGCCACAAGCACCCGGCGCTCGAGCGGTGGCTGGCCAAGATCGCCCTGGCCCAGTCCGCCTACGGCCACTTCTGCATCGAGCACAACCGCGGCCACCACCAGCGGGTCTCCACCCCGGACGACCCGGCCAGCTCGCGGTTCGGCGAGAGCTTCTACGAGTTCTACCCCCGCACCGTCGTCGGCAGCGCCCGCTCGGCGGTCCACCTCGAGCGCGAGCGGCGGCGGCGCGCGGGACAGCGGTTCTGGTCCCCTCGCAACGACCTGCTCAACGCGTGGGCCATGACGGTGGTGCTCTTCGGCGCCCTGCTCGTGGCGTTCGGCTGGTCGATCGCCCCGTGGCTGGTCGTGCAGGCCGTCGTCGGGTTCTCGCTGCTCGAGGTCGTGAACTACATCGAGCACTACGGGCTGCTGCGGGCCCGCAGGGAGGACGGCCGCTACGAGCGATGCCGGCCCGAGCACTCGTGGAACGCCAGCAACGTGGCGTCGAACATCCTCCTCTACCAGCTCCAACGCCACAGCGACCACCACGCCAACCCGACCCGCCGCTTCCAGACGCTGCGCCACTTCGACGACGTCCCCCAGCTGCCCACCGGCTACGCCGGCATGGTGGTGCTGGCCACGGTGCCGCCCCTCTGGCGCCGGGTGATGGACCCTCGCGTGCTGGCCTTCTACGACGGCGACATCACCCGGGTGAACCTGCACCCCCGCCGCCGCGAGCGGCTCCTGGCCTCCTACGCCACCTCGGCCGACGCCGCATGAGCGCCGACCAACCGCCCCGCGGCTACGCAGCGGCATCGAAGGAGCTGCTGCGCGCCACCGTGTTCGGCGCCATGGACGACCTGGCCGCCGACCGGCCGTGGGCATCGATCACGATGGCCCAGATCGCCACCGAGGCCGGGGTCAGCCGCCAGACCCTCTACAACGAGTTCGGCACGCGCGACGAGCTGGCCCAGGCCTACGTGCTGTGGTCCTCCGAGCGGTTCCTCGACGAGATCCAGCGGGTGGTGGGGGCCCGCCCCGATGACCTGGGCGGCGCCCTGCAGGACGCCTTCCGGGTCTTCCTGGAGCTCGCCGCTGAGCACCCCCTGGTCCGAGCCCTCGAGGCCGCCACCGGCGCCGAGGGCCTCCACGCCCTCGTGGCCAGCTCGGCGGGCCTCCCCATCCTGCTCACCAGCACCGACCGGCTCGCCGAGTTCGTGCTCGGGAACTGGCCCGAGCTGCCCGTCACCGAGACCCGCCTCGTGTGCGAGCTGTTGGTTCGACTGGCCATCAGCCACGCCACCGTGCCGACGGTGCCGCCGGCGGTGGCCGCCGAGCAGGTGAGCACCGTGCTGGGTCCGTTCCTGGCCCAGGTGGGCGCCACGCTCCCCGGCTGAGCCCCGCGCGCGCATCGCCCAGTCCGGGCGTGACCCGATGGATGCACTGGGTTACCCTCGGCCGACATCATCGGATCGACAACAGACAGGAGCCCGCTGGTGACCACGGACGCCGAAGCGATCGGGCCGATCGACTTCATCCTCATCGAGCTCGACCCCGACAAGGTGCGCGGCGAGGCCACCGCGGCGGTGCTGGACCTCGTCGAGAGCGGCACGATCCGCCTCTTCGACGTCGCCCTGCTGGTCAAGGACCTCGACGGCAACGTCGTCGCCGTCGACCTCGCCGAGACCGCGGCGGGGGACGCCGGCGACTTCAGCGCCATCGCCGGTGCCCAGTCGGGCATCCTCGACGACGAGGACATCGTCGCCGCCGGTGAGGCCCTCCAGGCGGGCAAGGTCGGGGCCCTCCTCGTGTACGAGAACGCCTGGGCCGCCCCCTTCGTGGGCGCCGTCCGCCGCGCCGGCGGCGAGCTCGTCGCCTCCGCCCGCATCAACGCCGGCGACGTGCTCGACGCACTCGACGCGCTCGACGCGCTCGACGCAGTCGACTGACCGGCCGAACCACCGAACGAGAACAGAGGAGACACACATGCCAGGACTACTCCGAGGCGTGGCCCGCACGGCCGTCGTCGCCGGCACCGCCACGGCCGTGAGCGGCCGCGTGCAGCGCCGCCAGGCCGAGAAGTACGCCGGCCGAGACGCCCAGATCTACGCCGATCGCGAGCAGGCCTACCAGCAGCAGACCGCGCCCCAGCAGCAGGCACCGGCACCGGCTCCCGCGCCGGCGCCGGCGGCCGCCGAGGAGACGCCCGCGGACCAGATCACCCGCCTCGGCGAGTTGAAGGCCCAGGGCCTGCTCACCGACGAGGAGTTCGCCGCCGCCAAGGCCAAGGTCCTCGGGATCTGAGGTACGCGGGGCCGTGCCGGCGACCGCCGGCACGGCCCCGGGCCGTTCGAGACGGGCTCAGCTCCGCCCGAACGTCTCGTCGAGGAAGGCGATGGCCGGCTCCACCTGCGTCGCGTCGAACTGCGGGTCGGCGTGGGTCGCCCCCGGCAGGATCGTGAGGGTGGCCTCTCCGCCTGCGGCCTGGATCGCCTCGGCCAGGATCTCGGACTGCTGGAACGGCACGTTGCAGTCGGCGTCGCCGTGGGCGATCTGGAACGGCGGCAGGTCGTCCGCGGTGTCGAGATAGGTGATGGGGTTGGCCGCGTCCGCATCGTCGGGCACCGTCTGGATCGGCGCACCGAGGTACTCCGACTCGGGCGAGCTCGCCGGGTCGTGCTGCTCCGGCGAGGTGCAACTTCCTTCGCCCGACGCGGCCTGGGTGTCCATCTGGAGGAAGTCCGTCGGACCGAACCAGTCCACCACGGCCTGCACGGCGCTGGACGTGTCGCCGTTGCCGAGCGACGGGTCGTCGAGCACGGTGTCCTGATCGCCCGTCGCGCCGAGCAGGGCGGCCAGGTTGCCACCCGCTGAACCACCCCACGCCGCGAACTGCTCGGGGTTCAGGCCGTACTCGTCGGCGTTGGCCCGCAGGAAGCGGACCGCCGCCTTCACGTCCTGCGGCCCGGCCGGGAACAGCGCCTCCCCCGACAGCCGGTAGTTCAGGCTGGCGACGGCGTAACCCGCGTCGAGCAGCGGCTGGACGGTGCCGCCCACCATCGCCTTGTCGCCCAGTTTGAACGCACCACCGTGGATCCAGACCACCAGCGGGACGGGCTCGTCGGCGCCCTCCGGCAGCCAGAGGTCGAGGGTCTGCGCCCCCGACGTGTCCGCATACGCGACGTCGGCCTCGGTCGGCGTCGGCGCGGCCACACCCGAGGGGCCGCCCGGGCCGAGGTCGGGCTCGGACGCCACCGTGGAGCTGGTGCTGGTGGTCACGGCGGTGGAGGGTGGTGCCGCCGTCGTCGCGGACGTGGCCTCGTCGCTCGAGCCGCAGGCGGCGAGCGCCACGACCGCCAGCAGCGCGATCGCCGGGGCCGGGCGCACGAGGCGCGAGAAGCGGGGTGTGGTGGTCACGGGGTCTCCTTGGATCGGTTCCCCCCTGATGGTCGGCGGCCAACGTAAGGGGCGTGTTAGGGGCACGTGAGCAGCGGGGAAATCCCGATCCTTACGATCTCTTTGCACGAGCGCTCTACCGTGCGCCGCATGGAGCCCACCGGGAGCGGCGAGGTGTTGGTCGCGGAGGACGACCAAGCGGTGCGTGAGTCGCTGGTCCGCGGGCTCGCCCTGCACGGCTACACCACCCGGGTGGCCACGGACGGGGTCGAGGCGCTCGACGCGGTGGCCGACGCGGTCCCCGACGTGGTGGTGCTCGACGTGATGATGCCCCGCCTCGACGGGTTGACGGTGTGCCGCAGGCTGCGGGCGTCGCACCCCGGCCTGCCCATCCTCATGCTCACCGCCCGCCAGGAGGTGGTCGACCGCATCGACGGCCTCGACGCCGGGGCCGACGACTACCTGGTCAAGCCCTACGCGCTCGGTGAGCTGGCGGCCCGCCTGCGGGCGCTGCTGCGGCGCAGCAGCATCACCGGTAGCGATCACCTGCTGGCCGTCGGCGACCTGGTGGTCGACCCGCAGGCCCGCACGGCACGACGGCAGGGCCGGGCCCTCGACCTGACCAAGACCGAGTTCGACCTGCTCGAGCTGCTGGTCCACAACGCGGGCATCGTGATGACCCGTGACACGCTCTACGACCGCATCTGGGGCATCGACTTCGACACCTCCTCCCGATCGCTCGACGTCCACATCAGCTACCTGCGGCAGAAGACCGAGGCTGGCGGCGACGCCCGTCTGATCGAGACGGTGCGCGGCGTCGGCTACGTGGTGCGGCCGTGACGTTGCGCTGGCAGATCGCACTGGCGGTCGCCGCCATCGTGGCCGCGGTGAGCGCCGCGGCCGCGGTGGGCGCCTACGTGTCGACCGAACGCCAGCTGGCGGCCACTGCCGACGACACCTTGACGGCGACCGCCCGCGAAGTGGGCAACGGCCCCGACGGGGACACTGACGGGGACACCGACGGTGGACCGCTCGACGGTGACCTCTCGGACGCCGGCGAGGGCTGCCCCCCGGCGGGGCTGCTCGAGCCCGCCGTGGCCGCCCAGATCCTCCACCCGGACGGCACGATCACGTCGTGCGTCAGCGACGGGGTGACGTTGCCCCCGGTGGCGTCTCGGCCGACGGGCTCGACCGTCACCCTCGACACGGTCTCGGCCGACGGCACCACGCTCCGCGTCGCCACCGTCGCGTTCCACGGCGGCGGGTGGTTGCAGGTCGCGCGTGATGGCGAAGAGGCCCAGACCGTCCTGCACGCGCTGCGCCTGCGCTTGGCCCTGCTCGCCGTTGCGGCCACGGCGGCCGGCGCCGTCGCGGGCTGGCTGGTCGCCCGCCGGATCGCCCGACCGATCACGCGGTTGCGTGACACCACGGCCACGATCGCCCGAACCCAGGACCTGCACACCCCGGTGCCCGCGGAGGGCGCCGGCGAGGTGCGGGGCCTGGCCGAGAGCTTCCACACGATGGTTCGTGCCCTGGCGACCTCACGTGAGCAGCAACGGCGGCTGGTCGACGACGCCGGCCACGAGCTGCGCACGCCGTTGACCAGCCTGACCACCAACGCCGAACTGCTCCAGGCCTACGACCGGTTGCCGCCTGATGACCGACCGCTGGTGCTGGCCGCGCTGCGGGTCGACGTGGGCGAGCTGACCAGCCTGACCGACGAGTTGGTCGACCTGGCCACCGATCGGTCGAGCGACGAGTCCGCGCACCCCACCGACCTGGCCGAGCTCGCGACCGCGGTGGCGACGCGGGCCCGCCGGCGCCACCGTCGGGGCGTCGAGGTGGCGATCACCGGCGAGGGACTCGTCAGCGCCCGTCCCCGGATGATCGAACGAGCCATCGCGAACCTGGTGGACAACGCGCTGAAGTACAGCCCCGACGACGCAGACGTCGAGGTTCGGGTCGCACCCACCTCGGTGGAGGTCTGCGACCGCGGCGAGGGGATCGACCCGGGCGACCTGGACCACGTCTTCGAGCGGTTCTACCGGGCCGACCTGGCGCGGACCCGTCCGGGCTCGGGGCTCGGCCTGGCCATCGTGGCCCAGATCGTCGAACGCCACGGTGGTCGGGTGTGGGCCCGCAACCGCGTCGGCGGCGGCGCCGCGGTCGGCTTCACGCTCGATGGGTGACCGCCCCACGGCCGCTTTGCCGTGGTCTGCTGAACGGGTGACGACCGGCGGTGCGCGAGGGCGAGGGCAGGCCCGGGTCGGCTGCTCGGGGTGGGTGTACCGCGACTGGCGGGGAACCGTCTACCCGCCCGGGTTGCCCCAGCGCCGGTGGTTCGCGCACTACGCGGCGCACTTCGACACCGTCGAGATCAACAACACCTTCTACCGCCTGCCGCCCCCCGAGACCGTCGACCACTGGGCCCAGCAGGCCCCTCCCGGCTTCGTCTACTCGGTGAAGGTGGGCCAGTACGGCAGTCACCGCCGCAAGCTGCGCGACGCACCGACCTGGTTGGCCCACCACCTCGAGCGGGTCGAGCGGCTGGGCGCCCACCTGGGCCCCAACCTCCTGCAACTCCCGCCCCGGTGGCACCGCAACGTGTCCCGGCTCGACGAGTTCCTCGACGCCGCCCCCGACCGCCTGCGCTGGGCGGTGGAGGTGCGCGATCCCACCTGGCTGCACGACGACGTGTTCGACACCCTGGCCCGCCACGGTGCCGCACTCTGTGTCCACGACCTCCTGGCCGATCACCCGTGGGTCCGCACCACGGACTGGGCCTACGTGCGGTTCCACGGACCACACGCGCGCATCGAGAAGTACACGGGCCGCTACGGCGGTCGACGGTTGTGGCGCCCGGCCGAACGGATCGCCGGATGGCTGGACGAGGGCTGCGATGCCTACGCCTACTTCAACAACGACATCGGGGGCGACGGCTGGCACGACGCTCTGTGGTTGGCCGCCCGCTTGGGTCGATGAGCTCCTTGGCACACCGTGCACCGTGGCGCAGGCCGGGCCTCGATGCGGCGGGCCTGCGCCACTCGGCACCCTACGGCAATTGGTTGACAGTATTATTGAAGGTGTAATATTGTCGCAGCACCGAGCCCGGCGGACGGGCCGGAGTGACGAGGAGCACCATCGTGAAGCTGCGTTCCTTGACCGCCGCCCTGCTGGTCGGCGCCTGCCTGTCCGTGGCGAGCCCCGCGATCGCACAGACCGGCATACCCCCGGTCACGGTGCCGCCGTTGCCGGTCCCGATCCCGCCATTGCCGCCATTGCCGCCACTGCCGCCGGTGCCGCCACTCCCGCTGCCCGCCCCTGCCCCGGCACCGACACCCGCTCCCCCCACGCTTCCCCCACTCCCGCTCCCGGATCCGCCGCCGGGGGCGGGCGGTGGTGGAGGCCTCTCCCTGCCGTCGCCCGCAGGCACCCCGGGCCCATCGACCGCGCTGCCGGGCCTTCCCGGGCCCGGCTCGGCGCCGGGAGACGTGGCCACCCCCACGGGCACCGATCCCGGCGCAGTCCTCGGTGCGCTCGGCGCAGTGGGCTCGCTCCCCTCATCCACCGTCCAGGGTCTGCCGGGTGGGCTGGCCGCGATCGACGACCTGCGCGACACGGCGAGCCAGATCGTCACCACGGTGACCACCTCGGTCTGTCAGGTCCTGCAGGTGATCGCCACCAACCTCCAGCCCGTCACCGCGGCTGTCGGTGCTGCGGTGTCCGATCTGCCCACCTCGTCGCTGGGCGCGCACCTCGGGAACGCGGTGGGGTTCCGGCTGCAGCTCCAAGCGCTGAGCCAGCTCCCCGCCAGCACCCTGTTGTCGCTGTCGGCCTCCCTGCCCGGGCTGCTCACCATCGACCTCGCGCTCCCGAACTGCCCGGAGGGCACGCCGACCGGCCAGGGTCCGGGCGGGCAGGGCCCGGGGCCGGGGCTCGGCTCCGAGCTCATCCCTCCCTCGTCGGCGGCCCGGGTGCTGCAGATCGCCGGATCGCCCGTATCGGTGACCCGGCCGGCACCGGCCCTGCCCGCCAACCCCGGCTTCACCGGCTGAGCGGCGGAGCAGCCGGGTCCCGCAGGGCGAGGGGCCCACAGCCCGAGCCCACGCGCCGGAGCATTCCCCCTCGCCCGGTCCCCGGGAGCGCGGCGCCGTCACCCACGTGACGGCGTCGAGGGCCCGCGGCCGGGTCCCGAGGCGTCCCCGTCGAGGCCGTCCCACAGGGGCCGGAGCTGGGGCGCCAGGCGGGCCAGCTCCTCGTGGTGGGCGGCGGCCAGCGCCTCGAGCCGGCGGGCGCCCTCGGGGAGCAGGCGCACGCGCACCACCCGCGAGTCCCGCTCGTCGGCGACCCGCTCGACCAGGCCGGCGGCGACGGCCCGGTCGATCAGCTCCCCCGCGCTGTGCGGTCGCAGCAGCAGCGAGTCGGCCACGTCGCCGACGGTGGGGGGTCGCTCGCCGCGGTGGCCCCGGACCGCCAACAGCAGCTGGTGCTGGGCCGGTGTGATGCCCTGGGCCTTGGCCTGCGCCTCGCTCCAGGCCAGGAACCGGCGCAGCCCGGTGCGCAGCTCGAGCAGGCGCTCGTACTGGTCGTCGGTGACCGGCAGCTCGCTCACTGCGATCGCCGCGTGCCGGTCATCGGCTCATTTATATCGTGCCACGATATATTGATCGGATGCGGCAACGGATCGACAGTCACCTGCGGAGCCTGGCTCGTCACCATCGTGCTCAACGTACGCCCCCGGCTCGCCTGGCCTTCCTCACGTGCCTCGCCGCACTGCTGGGCCTGCTCGGGGGCGGCGCCGCGTGGCTGCTCCTCCA
Source organism: uncultured Microthrixaceae bacterium (assembly GCA_964635055.1). GTDB lineage: Bacteria > Actinomycetota > Acidimicrobiia > Acidimicrobiales > DATDAH01 > JAEUJM01. The sequence goes on from CAZWMT010000007.1 coordinate 12,393, forward strand.
CCTGATCGCGGCCATCACCAACGTGGCCCTGTTCGGGCAGTGGGGCTGGAGCCTCCCCGACTTCGCCGACCTGCCCCGGAGCCCCCGGCTCGTGATCGTCCCGATGCTCGGCGGGCTCGTCGTGGCCCTCCTGGCGCGATGGTCGCCGGTGATCCGCGGCCACGGCATCCCCGAGGCCATGGAGGCCGTGCTCACCAAGCAGAGCCGCATCCAGCCCCGCACCGCGGTGGCCAAGCCCCTGTCCGCGGCGGTGGCCATCGGTACCGGTGGGCCGTTCGGCGCCGAAGGGCCCATCATCGTCACTGGCGGCGCCATCGGGTCGCTGCTCGGCCAGGTGCTGTCGATGAGCCCGGCCGAGCGCAAGATCCTGCTGGCCGCGGGGGCCGCGGCCGGGATGGCCGCCACCTTCGGCACGCCGCTCGCCGCGGTGGTGCTGGCCATCGAGCTCCTGCTGTTCGAGTTCTCCAGCCGGGCCTTCATCCCGCTGGTGGTCGCCAGTGCGGTCGCCGCCGGCATGCACACCCTGCTCCTGGGCGAGGGCCCGCTGTTCTCGGTGCCGGCGCACGACTACGCGGGCCTCGACCAGCTGCCGTTCTACGTCGCCCTCGGCCTGGCCTGTGGCCTGCTGGCGGTGGTGATCTGCCAAGGGCTCTTCCTGGTGGAGGCCGGGTACCGGCGACTCCCGGTCGCCGAGTTCTGGCACCCGGTGATCGGTGGCCTGGCCTTCGGCCTGGTGGGCCTGGTCGTCCCTCGCGCCCTCGGTGTGGGCTACGGCGTCATCGACGACATCGTCAACGGCCGCGTGGCCCTCGACGTCGTGGCCGCCATCGTCCTCGCCAAGCTGCTGGCATGGTGGCTCGCGCTCGGCTCGGGCACCTCGGGCGGCACCCTCGCCCCCGTGCTGCTCATCAGCAGCGGGTTCGGCTCCCTCGTGGGCGCGCTGTTCGCCCACCTGGTGCCCGGTGCCCACCTGGCCCCGGAGGCCTTCGCCCTCGTGGCCATGGCCGCCACGTTCGGCGCCAGTACCGGGGCGGCCTTCGCGTCGATCGTGTTCGTCTTCGAGCTGACCCGTGACTACAACGTGATCCTGCCCCTGATGCTCGCCACCGTCGTTGCCGACCTGGTGGCCGGCACCCTGTTGCGTGACCGTCTGATGACCGAGAAGCTGCAGCGGCGGGGCCTGCGCGTGCACCGCGAGTACGAGCCCGACGTGTTCCGGGCCACGACGGTGCGCCAGGTGATGTCGGCGCCGGTCGACACCGTGAGCGCCGCGACCACGGTGGCCGGCGCCGAGGACCGACTCGAGGAAACCGGCCACGGCGCCCTCCCCGTGATCGACGGAGCGGGCCGCTGCCTCGGGATCGTCACCGCCGCCGACCTGCTCGACTGCGACTCGGGCCCCGGCACCACGGTCGCAGAGGTGGCGACCACCCCGGTGGCCGGCGCGGCACCAGGCGACAGCGCCCTGTCGGTGCTGCACCGGTTCCTGGACGAGGACCTCGCCCACCTGCCGGTGATCGACACCGACGAGCGCTGCGTGGGCATGGTGACGCGCGTCGACCTGCTGCGGCTACGGGCCGCGGCGAGCCACCAGGAGGTGTCCGAGTCGGGATGGGCGCAGACCGCACCAGCGCGGCTCCGGCGCCGCCAGCCCGCCGAGCGGGCGGCCGGCTCGTAGGCCCTCGGCGGCGCGTCGGTGCCGGGTCCACGGTGCCGTCACCACCCGCGGCCGCCGACCCACCCCGCGCGCCGGCGGTGCTCAGCCCCCGACGAGGGCGACCAGCGCGTCCAGCTCGACTTGAGTGCCGATGGCGATGATCACGTGGCCGGCCCGGACCTCGGCGTCGGGGTCCGGGTTGGTGCGGAACTGGCCGTGCTCGTCACGCAGGGCGAGCACCAGCGCGCCCGTCTGGTCGCGGATGTGGGTGTCGCGCAGGCTCCGACCGGCGATCGGCGACGACGCCGTGACCGCCACCTCCTCCAGACGGAACTCCAGCGTGCCCTCGTGCATCACGACGTCGAGGAACTCGGCGACGTGGGGACGCAGCACGAAGGCGGCCATGCGGGCGCCGCCGATGTTCTGCGGGTTCACCACCCGGTCGGCCCCCGACCGGTAGAGCTTGTCGCCGCTGTCCTCGTTGCGGGTGCGGGCGACGATGAACAGGTCGGGGTTGAGGGCGCGGGCACTGAGCACGATGAACGAGTTGGCCGCGTCGCTGTCGGCGGCAGCCACCAGCGCCGACGCCCGCTCGATGCCGGCCGCCCGCAGCACCGCGTCCTCGGTGGCATCGCCCACCACCGCGGGTGGCCCGCCGTCCAGCTTGGCCTCGTTGCGCTCGACGACCACCAGGTCGCGGTCGCCCTCGACCAGCTCACTGCCGATCGAGCGGCCCACCCGGCCCCATCCGCAGATGATGACGTGGTCGCGCATCGACGCGATCGACTGTTCCATGCGACGTCTCCCGAGCAGTTCGTTGAGCTGGCCCTCGAGGAAGGTCTCGATGAGGACGCTGAAGGCGTAGAGCGCGGCCCCGACCCCGACGAGGATGAGCGCCATCGTGAAGACCTTGCCGGCGGGCGTGAGCGGCTCGACCTCGCGGAAGCCCACCGTCGACACCGTGGTGACCGTCTGGTACACCGCGTCGAGGGGACCGAACCCCAAGGCCAGGTAGCCGATCGTCCCGGCCACCAACACCAGCAGCAGGGCGACCATCGCCCCGCCGAGGCGCCGCCAGTGGGTCATGCCCGCAGGTTAGGTCTCGCCCACCGTGCGGCCCGGGGCCGCCCGCCGCCGGCTCAAGCAGTGACAGGTGTCTCGCGCTGGGCCGCGAGACGTCGCAGCGGCGGCACGGTGGGCGGTGGCTGCTTGCGGGGTGGCAGGTCCGCCAGCAGGTGGGCGGAGATGTGGGCGATCTCCGCCACCGCCTGCTCGAAGCGCTCCTCGACCTTGGCCGACGGCTTCTGGATGCCGCTGATCTTGCGCACGAACTGGCGGGCGGCGGCCTCGATCTCCTCGTCGGTGGCGGCGGGCTCGAGGCCTCGGAGGGTGGTGATGTTGCGGCACATGGGCGATCTCCCGGTGGGTGGGCGTCACTCCCAGTGTCGCCGCTCGGGCCGTCCCCTGCGCCGCAACCGTCGCTCAGCCCGCCGCGTCGGCCAGCCAGTTGCCGTGGAAGCCGTCGGGCACGCGGGCCGGCAGGTGCACCCGGGCCACGGGGCCGCCCGCCAGGTCGTCGGCGGCCAGCACGGCCAGGTCGGTGGTGGCCGACGCCCGATCGGTGACCAGCCCCAGCAACCAGCCCTCGTCCTCGGCGGTACCGGACTCGCGGGGAACGAACACGAACTCCTGCGCGGCCGAGGTGGGGCCGAAGTCGTACGACTCGGCGACCTGCCGGTCGAAGTCGAACCGGTGGAGCGGGGCGTGCGCCGCTCCTGGGACGGGCATGCCGGCCGCGTAGCCGAACCGATGGTGGGCGCCGGTGCGCCGCTCGTCGATGCGGGGGAACTCGACCGAGGTGTCGTCGACGACGGCGGTCGACGAGGTGCCGCTCGCGGGGTCGAGGGTCCAGCGCTCGACCCTCGACGAGCCCTCACCCGGGCCCAGGCGGTCGAGGTCGAACACGCGGGGCCAGCGCACGACGTCGAGCTCGATGCGGCCGTCGTCGCGGTCGAAGGCGTTGAAGGCGTGGAACACGAAGCCCGTGGGCACCGAGCACCACCGCACGTCGTCGGCGCTGCCGTCCAGCGCCAGCACCCCCACCCGGGCCGGACGCGACTCGTTCCAGTAGTAGGGCAGCACACCGGCGATGCCGGACATGGCCGCCTCGAGGTCGAAGGTGACCGGGAAGTCGAAGAGGAGCACGCTCGATGCCGTGATCGCGGTGTCGTGCACCATGAGCCGCTCACCCACGTCGATCGCCACGTTGCGCTCGACCCGGCCGTCAGGGCCGACCACCACGTGGCGCACCGCCTCCTCGGGCCAGTAGTAGGTGACCGCGTGCCACCGGCCGGTGCGCGGGTCGCGGTGGGGATGGGCGCTGAAGGCCCCCGGCAGCGTGCCGTCGAAGTCCACCGAGGCCATCGAGTCGAGCTCGTAGGACAGCTCGACCGGGGACGACCCGGCCTCGACCAGCGCGAGGGTGCGCCCACCGAGCGCTACGACGTTGGTGTTCACCGAGCCGCTGACGCCCTCGGCCTGGCGCGCGGCCGGGATGGCCGGCTCGCCGAGCGCCTCGGTGACGTTGGCCGTCCGCACGTAGCGGTTGCGGTACCAGTGCGCTCGACCCTCGTCGAGGCGCACACCGTGCACCATCCCCGCCCCGGTGAACCAGTGCTGCGTCGCCGGATCGGGTTCGATCGGGTTCGGCCCGTTGCGCACGTAGCGACCGGTCAGCTCGGCGGGCAGGGTGCCCGTGACCGGGAGATCGAACGCCGTGCGCTCCTCGGCGACGGGGGCGAACGGCCCGTCGACGTAGGAACGGGGCGGTCCCGACGTGGTGGGCTCGCCGGACTGGTCGGCGGTGGTCAGCGTCATGGGAGTGCTCCTGTCGTGGTCGGCCCTGGCCTACGGTGAACGCAAGGGCGCCGCACCGGTAGGCCGCAACCGTGCGATCTACCTGTACGATGTCCATGTACAGCGTCCATGTACGGAGTACAGTAAAGGAGCCGAACCCGGTTGGCAACCCCCCGACGCCGGAACGCCCGCGGTCAGGGCGAGCGGCTACGTGACGAGCTCCTGACCGCGGCGGTGGCGCTGCTCGACGACAGTGGCGACCCTGCCGCGGTGACGGTGCGGGGGGTCGCGACGCGGGTCGGCGCCGCTCCCAACGCCGTCTACCTGCACTTCGCGAACCGCGACGCGCTCCTGGTGGAGGCCGTGGCCACCCGGTTCGCCACCTTCACCGAGACGCTGCGCGCCATCGCCGCCACGGTGGACGACGCGCTCGGCCAATTGCGGGCCGGCCACGACGCGTACATGGCGTTCGCCCGGGCCAACCCCGGCGTCTACCGGGCCATGTTCGGTGGCCAGTCCCTCGACCCGGACAACCTCGACCTGAGCCGGCGCCTCATCGACGCGGCCTACCCGGCCTTCGAGGAGCTCCTGGGCATCGTGCAGCGGTGCCTCGACGCCGGCGCCCTGCCGCCGACGGTCGACCGGGAGGGCTTCGCCCGCCTGCTGTTCGCGGCCGAGCACGGCTGGTCCGACCTGTCCGGTTCGTCGCGCGGCGCACTGCTGCCGGCCCGGGACCACATCCTCGACACGCTGTTGGCCCTGGCGTCCCGGCCGACGGGTGCTGCCTAAGCTGCGCCGCCATGAGCGAAGCGTTGGCCCCGCGGCCCGGCGACGCAGGATCCAAGAGCGGAGAGGCGCGGGAACGGACGGTCCATCTGCGCACGTGCCCGCTCTGCGAGGCCATGTGCGGCCTCGAGGTGCACGTCGAGGATCAGCGGGTGGCGCTCATCCGCGGCGATCGGGACGACGTGTGGAGCAAGGGGTACCTCTGCCCCAAGGGCACCACCCTCGGTCACCTCCACCACGATCCCGACCGCGTGCGCTCGCCGCTCGTCCGCGACCGGGACGGCGAGCTGCGCGAAGCCGGTTGGGACGAGGCCTTCGCCCGCTGCGGCGAGCTGCTCGGCGGGGTCGTCGAGCGCCACGGCAAGCAGGCGGTGACGGCCTACATCGGCAACCCCACCGCCCACAACTTCTCCCTGGGCCGCTACGTGGGGCTGTTCGTGGGCCTGGCCGACCTGCCCGTGATCTACTCGGCCGGCACGGTCGACCAGTGGCCGAAGAACGTGTCGACCATGTTGATGTACGGCCACATGTGGTGGATCCCCACCCCCGACATCCGCCGCACCCACCACTGGGTGGTGCTCGGCGGCAACCCGCAGGCCTCCCAGGGCAGCCTGCTGGCCTGCCCGGACGTGCTGGGCGAGATCGAGCGCATCCAGCAGCGTGGCGGCAAGGTCGTCGTGGTCGACCCCCGGCGCACCGGCACCGCCGACGTGGCCGACGAGTGGGTGCCGATCGTGCCGGGCACCGACGCCGCGTTGCTGCTCGCCATGGTGCACGTGCTCTTCGACGAGGGGCTGGTCGACCTGGGCGGGCTGGCCGACATCGTGAGCGGCCTCGACGACGTCGAGGCGCTCGCCGCCCACTGGGCGCCCGAGCAGGTGGCCGCCACCTGCGGCATCGACGCCGACACCATCCGCCGCATGGCCCGCGAGGTGGCGACCGCGCCCACCGCCGCCGTGTACGGGCGCATCGGCACCTGCAACCAGGAGTTCGGCACCCTTGCCTCGTGGCTGGTCGACCTGGTCAACCTGCTCACGGCCAACTTCGACACCCCGGGCGGGCTGATGTTCGGCAATCCCGTCGCCTGGGGCGTGAACTCGCTCCCCCTGCCCGACTTCGCCGACGGCGTCACCTTCGGCCGCTGGTCCAGCCGGGTGCGGGGCACGCCCGAGGTGCTGGGCCAGGTGCCGCTGTCGTGCCTGGCCGAGGAGATCGTGACGCCCGGCGAGGGCCAGGTACGGGCGCTGGTCACGATCGCCGGCAACCCGGTCATCAGCGCACCCGACGCCGGGCGCCTTGACGACGCCCTGGCCGAGCTCGAGGCCATGATCTGCGTGGACAACTGGGTGAACGAGACCACCCGGCATGCCGACGTCATCCTCCCCGGCCTCTCCGCGCTCGAGCAGCCCCACTTCGACGACCTGATCACGATGTGGGCCGCGTCCAGCATCGGCAACTACTCACCGCCCGTGCTCCCGCCCGCCGACGACCGTCCCGCCGAGTGGGAGATCCTCACCCGCCTCGCGGCCATGATCGCCGGCTTCCCCGCCGACGACATCGACGTGGCGATGCTGGACGACGGCTTCTTCGCCGCGCTGTGCGAGCTCCAGGGCGTCGACGGCGAGGCCACGATGGCCCACTACGACCACGGCGGCCCCGAGCGCCTGCTGGACCTGCAGATCCGCACCGGCCCGTTCGGCGACCGCTACGGCGAGGTTCCCGACGGGCTGAGCCTGCAGTCGTTCCGCGACAACCCCCACGGCATCGACAAGGGCCCGATGGTGCCCCGGGTGCGCGAGTTGCTGAACACCCCCTCCGGGAGGATCGAGCTGGCCCCGCCCTACATCACCGCCGACCTGGATCGCCTGGCCGAGCGCATCGACCGACCGTCGGCCGGCCTGGTGCTGACCTCGCGCCGGCACCTGCGCTCGAACAACTCGTGGATGCACAACGTCGACGTGCTGGTGAAGGGCAAGGACCGCTGCACGCTGCTGATCCACCCGGACGACGCCGCGCGCGCCCGCGTCGCCGACGGCGAGTTGGCCGTCGTGGGGTCGGAGGCCGGTCAGGTCGAGGTGGCGGTCGAGGTGAGCGACGAGATGATGCCGGGCGTGGTGTCGCTCCCCCACGGCTGGGGCCACGACAAGTCGGGCACCCGCCTCTCGGTCGCCCGCGAGCACCCCGGTGTGAACAACAACCTGCTGGCGCCGGGCCACCTGACCGACCCCCTCAGCAACAACGCCGTCGTCAACGGCATCCCGGTCGAGGTCTCCCCCGCCGGCGCCTGAGCCGTCGCGCGCCCGGCCTACGGTCTGGCCATGCACCCGTCCACGCTGACCGCGCTGATCGCCGGGGCCGTCATCCTGGGCCTGTCGCTCCTGGAGGCCCGCCACCCGGTGATCCACCCCGCCGAGCAACGGGTGTTCCGGGTGGTGAACGGACTGCCCGACTGGCTGTACGTGCCGTTGTGGGTGCCCATGCAGCTGGGCAACCTGGTGGTGGGAACCGTGGCGGGGTTGGCCTTGGCCCTCGCCTGGCACGACGGGCGCCTCGCCGTCGCAGTGGTGCTGGCAGCGGCGCTGAAGCTGGTCGCCGAGCGCGCCATCCGCCACTGGATGACGCCGTACCTCGGGGTGCGCCAACGCCCCGGGACCAGCGAGCCCGGCGCGACCCTGCGCGGGTCCGACGTGCCCGCGTCGGGGATGAGCTTCCCGTCGGGCCACGTGGTGCTGGTGGCCGCGGTCACCGCCGTCATCGTCGACGACCTGGGCCTGGCCTGGGTCGGCGTCCCTGCCCTGCTCACCGCCGCGGTCATGGTCGGGCGGGTCTACGTCGGCGCCCACAACCCCCTCGACGTCACCGCCGGCCTGGGGGCCGGTCTGGTGGCCGGCGCGCTGGTGGCTGCGGCGCTCGGCCTCGGCTGACCGGCGGCAGGTCGACGGTCACCCCGAACCCGACGCGCCAGCCCCCCGGAGAACACGACTCACTTGCCACGAGAAACCGGTGGCCGTCGAACTCGAGGCAATGCCCCCCGGGTTCCGCCAGGCATTGCCTCGAGAACGGTGCGGTGTCGAACTCGAGGCAATACCCCCCGGGTTCCGCCAGGCATTGCCTCGAGAACGGTGCGGTGTCGAACTCGAGG
>CAZWMT010000007.1:20933-159181 GCA_964635055.1 uncultured Microthrixaceae bacterium
CAATACCCCCCGGGTTCCGCCAGGTATTGCCTCGAGAACGGAGGGGCCGGATCAGACAGGCTTCTCGGTGAGGCGGAAGACGCGGATGTCGCGGTCGGTGCGCTCGACGTAGGTGTGCATCTGGGGGATGGTCGTGGCGATGGCCGGCCACAGGCGGGCCTTCTCGTCGGCGTCGAGCACGGTCGCGTGGGCCCGGAAGGTGCGGCCGCGGACCAGCACCTCCACGTCGGGGTTGGCCTCGAGGTTGTAGCGCCAGGCGGGGTGACGCTCCTGGCCCATGGCGCTGGCCACCACCAGGTAGTCGTCGCCGTCCCGGTGGAACGCCAGCTGCACCGTGCGGGGCTCACCCGACTTCCGGCCGATCACCGTCAAGGCCAGCATCGGCAGCGTCGGCTTGCCGGTGCTGGTGAAGCGCCCGTTGGTCCACGTGAAGATCAACGGGTCCACCTTCGCCGCCCAGTGCTTGACCAGCCACGAGCCCGCCTTGGTGGCGGAGAACCGGTTGACGAGCCTCGAGTACATGGCGGCATGGTAGGTCACCGTGGGCTGCTCGATACCCTCCCGGGTATGGGTGGACGCCAGGCGCACTGGGAGGACGTGTACCGGGAGAAGGCCACCGACGAGGTGAGCTGGTACCAGGCCGAAGCCACCGTCTCGCTCGCCCTCGTCGACGAGCTGGACGTCGGTCGGGACGTCGCCGTGGTCGACGTCGGCGCCGGTGCCTCCCCGTTCCTCCCCGCGTTGCACCACCGGGGCTTCCGCGACCTGACCGCGGTCGACCTGTCCGCCACGGCGCTCGACGCGCTCGTGGCCGCCGCGGGAGCGCCCGCCGGGCTCCGAACGGTGGTGGCCGACGTGTGCGCGTGGTCGCCGCCTCACTCGTATGGGCTCTGGCACGACCGGGCCGTGCTCCACTTCCTGGTCGACGACGATGCCCGCCGCGCCTACCTGGCGACGCTGGACGCCGCCGTGCCCGATGGGGCGGTGATCATCGGCACCTTCGCCGCCAACGGCCCCGAGTCCTGCTCCGGTCTGCCCGTCCGCCGCTACGACGCCGACGGGTTGGGGGCGCTGCTGGCCGATGCAGGCTTCGACGTGCTCGCCGCCCGTCGCGACGTCCACACCACGCCCTCGGGCGCGGCGCAACCGTTCACGTGGGTGGCCGCCCGACGTCGCTGAGGGCCGGCAGCGGAACCCGACCGGCGCGCCGAGGCGGGCGGGACCTTCGACCCTGCCGAGGGGGATCAGGAATCGCTTAGTCTGTGACTATGCGACTGGAGATCACGCGCCGAACCGACCTCGCCACCCGGGCCCTCCTCGCGTTGCAGGTCACCGACACGCGCACCAAGGCCTCCGCACTGGCCGAGACCGTGGGCACGACACCCGGCTTCCTCTCCCAGGCCATGTCCCCGCTGGTGGCCAAGGGCTGGGTCCGCTCCGACCCGGGACCTGCGGGCGGCTACCGGCTCGTGGCCGACCTCGCCGACGTGAGCGTGCTCGACGTGATCGAGGCCATCGAGGGCCCCACCGACAACGGCCGCTGCGTCCTCGAGGACCGGGCCTGCGCCGCTGAGGGGCCGTGCGCCCTGCATCAGCCGTGGGTGCACGCCCGGGCCGAGCTCCTCGGCCGCCTGGCCGACACGGCCCTCGCCGGCCTGCGGTCGCGGAGCACCCGATGACCGCCCGCTCCGGCGTCTCCCACGCCCGCCCCGCCGACGAGGGCGACGCCGGCGACCCGGCGGCGGCGGGGGCGGCCCGCCCGACCGCACGGGCGCCGTGGAAGGCGGTGGCGCTCCCCGCCGAGCACGGCGGGTGGGGTCTCACCCTCGAGCCCTGCCTGCTCGGCCTCTTGGCCGCACCCAGCCTGGCCGGCACCGCGCTCGCGGCGGCCACCTTCCTCGCCTTCCTCGTGCGCACACCGCTGAAGCTCGCCGTGGTCGACCGGCGGCGGGGCCGGCGCCTCGAGCGCACCGCGCTGGCCACCCGGATCGCGGTCGTCGAGTCCCTCGTGCTCGTCGGGCTCGCGGTGCTGGCGACGGCCCTCGCCGGGCCGAGCCTCTGGCTGCCCGTGGCCGCAGCCGCGCCCCTGGTGGCCGTCGAGGCCTGGTACGAGATCCGGTCGCGGGGGCGTCGCCTGGTCCCCGAGCTGGCCGGTGCCGTCGGGGTCAGCGCCGCCGCCGCGGCCATCGCCATCGCGGGCGGCGCCGCGGTGCCGCTGGCGGTGGGCCTCTGGATCGTGCTGGCCGCCCGCGCGACGACCTCCATCCCGCAGGTCCGGGCCCAGATCGCCTCGCTGCACGGCCGCACCGCCTCCCCCGCCACCACCACCGCCGGTGACCTCGTCGCCCTCGCCCTCGCCGGCGCCGCGGTGGCGCTCGACCCCTCGCTCCTTGCCGGCGCCCTGGCCATCGTCGTCGTGGTCGTCGTCCAACGCCTCACCGCCCACCGACCCGTGTCGGCCGCGAAGGTCGTGGGGATGCGCCAACTCGCCCTCGGCCTCGGCGTGGTGCTGGTCACCGCCGCCGGCACGGTCCTCGCATGAGCCGACCCCGAACCGGCCGCCGCTCCGGCGTCGGTCACGCCCGCGGAGCGGGCGCACTGACCTCAGAACGTCCAGGAAGAAGGAACCCACCATGACTGCCACCACCTCCGCCGACCGCACCCTCGCCGAGCTCGTCACCGCCGATCCCCGCACCGCCCGGGTGCTGGAGGGTCACGGGCTCGACTACTGCTGCGGCGGCCGGCGCACGTTGGCCGAAGCCTGCTCCGAGGCCGGGGTGGACCCGGCGGTCGTCGTCGATGCGCTCACCGCGTCCCCACCCCAGGACGCCCCCGACTGGTCCGGGATGGCGCCGGCCGAGCTGATCGACCACCTCGAGGCGACCCACCACGCCTATCTGCACAACGAGTTCGACCGGCTCACCGCGCTGGCCGACAAGGTGGCGTCGGTGCACGGCGAACGCCATCCGGAGCTCGTCGAGGTGCAGGCCACCTACGCCGAGCTCCGAGCCGACCTCGAGCCGCACCTGATGAAGGAGGAGAACGTGCTCTTCCCGCTCATCCGGGAGCTCGTCGCGTCGGCCGGCGCCGCCGCGCCCCACTGCGGGTCGCTCGAGACGGGACCGATCCGGGTGATGATGATGGAGCACGACCGCGCCGGGGAGCTTCTCGCCGAACTGCGCCGGCTCACCAACGGGTACGAGGTCCCCGACGACGGCTGCGCCAGCTACCGGGCCCTCTACGAGGGCCTGGCCGAGTTGGAGGCCGACACCCACCTCCACGTGCACAAGGAGAACAACGTGCTGTTCCCCGCGGTGATCGAGATCGAGCACCGGGCCGCGGGCCGCCCGTGAACGACGACGTCGCCGGCGAGCAGGGCGGCGACCCGGCCTGCTGGGCCCACCTCCTGGGCGAGGACGAGGCACCGTCGCGCGACCTGTCCGATCGCGCCGACCTGGAGGTGCTGGTGCGCTCGTTCTACCGGCAGGCCGCCACCGACGACCTGCTCGGCCCCGTCTTCGAGGCCGCTCAGGTCGACTGGGCCGGCCACATCCCCAAGCTCGTCGACTTCTGGGCCGGTCAGCTCTTCGGCGAGCGCGACTACGACGGCAACCCGCTCCAGGCCCACCGCCCGCTCCAGGCCGACACCCCGTTCCGCCCCGAGCACTACGCGCGTTGGCTGGCGCTGTTCGAGGACACCGTGGACGACTGGTTCGTGGGCCCGACCGCAGACCTCGCCAAGACCAAGGCCCGCAAGATGGCCCACGCACTCGAGCGGCTCATGGACGGGGTCCACGAGCGCGGCGACGTGCCCATCACGCCGACGTTCGTGCGCCGGCCGACCTGATGGCTCGGCGCCCGCACCCGCACGTCCACAAGGAGAACAAACATGCTGTTCCCCGCGGTCACCACCCTCGAGCAGCAGGCGGCGGCGCGCTGATGGCGCTGCCGCTCCAGGGGCCCGAGCGGCCCCACAGAGTGGGGCGCCAGGATCAGGGCGCCGACGCCGCGTGCTGGGCGCACCTAGGCTCGGGTCACGAGGAGGCGACATGAGCCGACCGGCACCGCTGGACCGCAGGGGCGTCGCCTGGGGCCTGGTTGCGGTCGCCGTCGTTCTGGCGCTCACGTTCGTCGGCAGCGACGGCCTCGTGTGGTTCGACGCCGCGCTCGTCGGCTACCTGTTCGGCACCATCTTCGCCGTGTTCGGCATCGCCTACCGGTACGCGGTCTGGCTTCGCCGACCGCCCACGGCCATGTTGAACCGACGCGGCTGGGAGGCGTTCCGGTCCCGCACGGGTCGAAGCCTCGCCGACCTTCCCGCGCTCGTCACCACCCAGCTCGTCACCCAGGGCTTCATCCGCCGCCGCTCGCGCTCGCGCTGGCTGGCCCACCAGCTCGTGTTCTGGGGCTGCATCCTCGCGGCGCTGGTCACGTTCCCGTTGACCCTCGGCCTCCTGCACTTCGAGAGCGTCGGCCAGCAGGCCGACCGCTACCAGGTGTACGTGTCACGGGTGGGCACGATGCGTTTCGACGCCGGGAGCATCATCGGGTGGTTCGTCTTCCACGCCCTCGACGTCGCTGCGGTGCTCGTGTTGGCCGGCGTGTTCGTCTTCCTGCGACGGCGCCTGCACGACCCGGGCGCGTTGGCGGTGGAGCGCAGCAACGACTTCCTGGCCCTCGCCGGGCTGTTCGCGGTGTCGGTGACGGGCCTGTTCCTCACGGTGTCGAGCACCTGGCTGGAGGGCCGCTACTACTCGGCGCTCAACACCGTGCACGCCCTGACGGTGATCCTGGGCCTGATGTACCTGCCGTTCGGCAAGCTCTTCCACATCTTCCAGCGCCCCGGCAACCTGGGCGTGGCGTACTACAAGCGGGCCAATGCGGTGGGGCCACCGGCCACCTGCCGGCGTTGCGGCGAGGGCTTCGCCAGCGCGCAGCAGATGGCCGACCTGCAGGAGGTGCTGCCCCAGGTCGGCTTCGACTACGGCATCGGTGAGCGCTCCGGGAACGGCAGCGGAGCGCGCACCGGCAACTACCAGGACACCTGCCCGCAGTGCCGGCGGGCGAGCGTGACCCTGGCCCAGGCCGCGAGAGTCGGCGGGTTCGGCTGATGGCCCGTCCGCCCGTCACCGACGACGAGCTCCTCGCCAGGTTCGGCCCGCACCTCAACGAGGCCCCGCCCGGCGGCTGGGACGCCGGACTGGAGATCGACCGCGTCGTCGAGACCCACTGTTGCTTCTGCGGCCAGCAGTGCGGCATCAAGCTGAAGGTGCACGACAACGAGGTCGTGGGCTTCGAGCCCTGGTACGACTTCCCGTTCAACGAGGGCAAGCTCTGCCCAAAGGGGGTGAAGCGCTACCTCCAGGGCAGCCACCCCGACCGCCTGCTGCGCCCCATGGAGCGCGACCCGTCGGCCCCCGGCGGCTTCCGTGAGATCAGCTGGGACCAGGCCCTGGGCCGGGTGGTCGGCGAGATCCAGCGCATCCAGGCCGAGCACGGCGACGACGCCTTCGCCATGTTGTCGGGGGTGTCGCTGACCAACGAGAAGAGCTACCTGATCGGCAAGTTCGCGCGGCTGGCGCTGCACACCGCGAACCTGGACTACAACGGCCGCTTCTGCATGGTGTCGGCCGGCGTCGGCAACAAGTTGGCCCTCGGCATCGACCGCGCCCCCAACCCCTGGAGCGACATCCCCCTCGCCGACGTGGTCTGGGTGGCGGGCTCGAACATCGCCGAGACCTTCCCCATCACCACCAGCTACATCTGGCGGGCCCGCGACCGCGGCGCCAAGCTCATCGTGCAGGACCCCCGGGTGGTGCCACTCGCGCGCACCGCCGACCTGTTCCTGCCCGTGCGCCCCGGCAGCGACTCGGCCCTGTTCGGCGCCGTCCTCCACACCCTGATCCGCAACGACTGGCTCGACCACGACTTCATCGACGCCCACACGGTCGACTTCGACGAGGCCGCCGCGGCCGCGGCCACCATGACACCGGCGTGGGCCGCCGAGATCACCGGGGTGCCCGCGGCCCGCATCGAGCAGGCCGCCGAGCTCTGGGGCACCTCGGCCACCGGCATGATGCTGCACGCCCGTGGCATCGAGCAACAGTCCAAGGGCGTCGACAACGTGCTGGCCGCCATCAACCTCGGCCTGGCCACCGGCAAGTTCGGCAAGCCCGGCTGCGGGGTCTCCACCATCACCGGCCAGGGCAACGGCCAGGGCGGACGAGAGCACGGCCACAAGTGCGATCAGCTCCCGGGCAACCGCGACATCTCCAACCCCGAGCACCGGGCGGCCGTGGCCGAGGTGTGGGGGTGCGACGAGTCCGAGATCCCCGGCAAGGGCCTGCCCGCCGAGGCCATCATCGAGGCCATCCACGAGGGCAGCATCAAGGGCCTGCTGTCGATCTGCTTCAACCCGCTCGTGTCGGCGCCGGACTCGCACTTCACCGCCGAGGCCCTCGACAAGCTGGAGTTCTACGCGGTCATCGACTTCTTCCTGTCGGAGTCCGGCCAGCACGCCGACGTGCTCCTCCCCGGCTCGCTGCACGAGGAGGACGAGGGCACCTCCACCAGCGGCGAAGGACGCATCATCAAGATCAACGCCGCGGTCGAGCCACCGGGCGAGGCACGGCTCGACTGGCAGATCCTGCTCGACATCGCCGAGCGGCTCGGCCGGGGCGAGCACTTCCGGTACGACGACACCCGGCAGATCTTCGCGGAGCTGTGCCGGGCGTCGTCGGGCGGCACCGCCGACTACACCGGCGCCACCTGGGAGCGAATCGAGGCCGAGAAGGGTCTGTTCTGGCCCATCCCCGAGGTGGGTCACCCCGGCACACCGCGCCTGCACGAAGGCGGCCGGTTCTCGCACCCGGACGGCAAGGCCCGGTTCCACGCGGTGCCGTTCCGTGAGTCGGCCGAAGTGGTCGATCCCGACTTCCCCGTGTGGCTCACGACGGGGCGGGTGGTCAGCCAGTACCTCTCCGGCACCCAGACCCGGCGCATCGCCGGCCTGGTGGCGCAGTACCCCGAGCCGCTGTGCGAGATGCACCCCCGGTTGGCCGAGCGCCACGGTGTGAGCGACGGCGACCTGGTCACCGTCACATCCCGCCGCGGCGCCATCACCCTGCCCGCCCACGTGGTGAACACCATCCGGCCCGACACGGTGTTCATCCCCTACCACTGGCCCGGGGCCAAGGCCGCCAACCAGCTCACCATCCGGGCGGTCGACCCCCGCTCGAAGATGCCCGAGTTCAAGGTGGCCGCGGTGCGGGTCGAGCCCGCCGGCGGGCGGGGCGCCACCACCGACCGGCGTGACCTCGGACTGCACGAGGGGGCCCCGTGAGGACCACCCGGTACGGCGTCGACGACGCGCCGGTGTTCGTCATCGACCAGAGCCGCTGCATCGGCTGCGAGGCCTGCGTGGCCGCGTGCATGGAGTGCGGCACCCATCGGGGACGGTCGCTGATCCACCTCGAGCGCATCGACCGCGCCGCCTCCACCCAGACGGCCCCCATGGTCTGCATGCACTGCGAGGACCCGACCTGCGCCCAGGTCTGCCCCGCCGACGCCATCAAGCAGACCGAGGGAGGCATCGTGCAGTCGGCACTGAAGCCCCGGTGCATCGGCTGTTCGAACTGCGTGCTGGCCTGCCCCTTCGGCGTGCCCAAGTACGTGGCCGAGGTCGACCAGATGATGAAGTGCGACATGTGCACCGACCGCACGTCCGAGGGGTACGCGCCGATGTGCGCGTCGGTGTGCCCCAGCGAGGCGCTCTGGTACGGCACGGTCGAGGAGTTCCGCGCGACCCGGCAGGGGTCGCTGGTGGACAACTGGCTGTTCGGCCGACAGTCGGTGCACACCAAGGTGCACGCCGTCGTCGACGACGTGGGGGGCGGACCGATCGACGTGGTCGGCGGTGGCGGCACCGGCACGTGGCTCGACGATCCGTTCGGGTTCGACGAGGGCATGCACGGGGGCCTGCCGGACAGCGCGTCGGGAGCGGTCACGCCATGAGTGGCGCCACGCCGGTCCCGGATCCGCAGCCGATCTGGAAGCGCGACTTCCCCTACGAGTCCGATGCCGAGGACGAGGTGACCCGCCGGGAGTTCGCCCGCTACCTGGTCGCCGGTGCCGGCGTGATGGCCGCGGGCAACCTCGGCCTCGCCATCTGGACCCAGCTGCGCACCATCAACACCGGCGAGCCCCGCGCCATCGTGGCCCTCGCCGACGTTCCCGTGGGCGAGACCCACCTGTTCCGCTACCCCACCCAGGACGACCCGGCCATCCTGCTCCGAGTCGACGAGCGCACCGTGGTGGCCTTCAGCCAGAAGTGCACCCACCTGGGCTGCGTCGTGTTCTTCGAGGCCGAGGAACAGCGCTGGCACTGCCCCTGCCACGAGGGCGACTTCGACGCCCGCACCGGCGCGGTGCGATCGGGCCCACCGACGCGGGCCCTCGGCAGGATCGACGTCGAGCTCCGCGACGACGTCGTGTGGGCCCTCGGGGCACACCGGTGAGGGCCTCGCCAGGGGCACGGCGGGCGACGTCGGCCGTCGTCCTCTACGTCGTCATCCTGGTGGCGTTCCAGGTGTTCCTCATCACGGTCGCGGTCGATGCCCTCCAGACCGACCAGGAGGGCCTGGCGTGGGCGACCGCCGCGGTGTCGGTCGTGCTCGCGGCGGCCTCGGCCGTCCTCTTGCGGTACCTCCGACCGTGACCGGGCCCGCGCACGATCCGGCGACGGCCACGCGCCGGCCTTCGGCGATCGCCACCCTCTTCCCCGGCTACTTCGCGATGGTGATGGCCACGGGCATCGTGGCCATCGGCGCCGCTCAACAGGAGCTCAGGTGGCTGGCGAAGCCGCTCTACGCGGTCGCCGCGGCGGCCTACCTGGTCCTGGCGGTCCTGACCATCGTCCGTCTGGTGCGCTTCCCTCGGCGCCTGGCCGACGACCTCACCAGCCACGCCAAAGGGTTCGCCTTTCTCACCATCGTGGCCGGCACCAACGTGTTGGGCAGCGCTTCAGGCGTGATCCACGGGTGGTGGGACCTGGCGTGGGCGCTGTGGTGGGCGAGCCTCGCCCTGTGGGCCGTGCTCGTGTACGCCACGCTCATCGCCGTCGTGCTCCGGGCCCCCAAGCCGGGGCTCGGTGCGGGGATCAACGGCACGTGGTTCCTGCTGACCGTGTCCACCGAGTCGGTGGCCGTGCTCGGAGCGTTGCTGCTGCCGTTCCATCCGAGTGAGACGCTCACCTTCCTGTGCCTCGCCGCGTTCCTGCTCGGCATCGTGCTCTACCTGATCGTGATGACGATGGTGTTCCTGCGCTGGACCTTCCACGAGCTCGAGCCCACCGAGGCGGCGCCGCCGGCGTGGATCGCCGCCGGCGCGGTCGCCATCACCGTCCTGGCCGGCTCGAACCTGCTGGGCGTCCAGGCTGCGTCCGAGCGCGTCGCCCGGATGGCCCCGTTCGTCGAGGGGATGGTCACCCTCGCCTGGGCCACCGCCACGTTCTGGTTCCCGCTGATGATCGCCATCGGGGTGTGGCGCCATCTCGTCCGGCGGGTGCCCTTGCGCTACGAGCCCGCCTACTGGGCGCTCGTCTTCCCCCTGGGCATGTACGGCGCGTCCACCTTCAAGATGCTGGCGGTCGTCGACCTGGGCACACTCGACTGGCTCCCGAAGCTCACGCTGGCGATCGCGCTGGCGGCGTGGACGACCGCGTTCGTGGGTCTGCTGGTCCAGGTGGCCGCTGCTGTGACCCGTCGACGCGCCGAGCGTCCCACCTGAGCTCAGGTGGGTGGCTCGAACCGCCCGCCGGACTCGATGATGTCGCCGAGGACGTCGGGGCCACCGTCCTCGCCTGGACCACCGCGGGCCGCACGCTCGGCCACGTGGGCGAGCAGGCTGCGCCCCCAGGCGACCGCCCGGTCGGCCTCGCCGTCGACCAGGTGCTGGTCGCTGGCCACCACGAAGCTCTCGGGCTCGGTGACCATCACACACCCGTGATGCCGTAGTCGTCGACGGATGCCCTTCGAGGCCCTCCCCGTGAGCAACGGCGAGCCCTGGCTGCGCGTGTCGAACGCGGCGGCGAGCAGCCGATGGCCGAGCTGCAGCTGGTCGAACCAGTCCCGGAGGCCAGGGCCCTCGGCATCGGGATCGACCTCGATGTCGTCGCCACGATCCAACCGCTCGGGGGTCAGTGCCTGCTCCCTCGTCGCTTCGGTGCTGAGCCCGTGGATGTGCGTCGGCCCGCCCACCACGAGCAGGTCCGCGGCGGCGACCGCCTCCGGGGTGGCGTCGCCGACCGGCACGACGTCGATGCGGTCAGCCGCAGCCAGGCCCTGGGCGATGTGCGCAGCCACCGTGTGGGTGTTGCCGTACATCGATTCGTAGACCACCAGCACCCTCATGGGCCCACCTCCACGTCATGCGAACCTACTGCCCCGTCGGGCAACCGATGTGTGTTCTCGACGGTCGGATGATGCTGCTCGCCGCGTTCCGCTTCGACCAGGACCCTCTACCGGCGCTGTCAGGCGCTGGTCAGGCGCCGGTCGCGCGCCGCGGGCGGGCGACCAGTTCGCCGCCGCAGTTCGGGCAGGTGTGGGCCAGCGCGTCCTCGGCGCACGCCACGCAGAACGTGCACTCGAAGCTGCAGATCACTGCGGGCCCGTCGGCGGGGACCGGCGCGCTGCAGGCTTCACACGTCTCACGCATCTCGAGCACGCCGGCGACGCTACTGCGTCCTGTCCGGCGTCGGCACGGCCCCGCCCGTACCGTGATCCCATGCAGGTCGACGATCTCCGGACGCCGGACCGCGAGGTGGGCGAGCTGATCGCCGCCGGCCGGGATGCGACGGTCCACGCCGCCGGCAACGACCGGGTGCTGCGCCGCACCGCCGCCGGGCGGGACCTGCGGGCCGAGGCCTCGGTGATGGAGCACGTGCGGGCCGCGGGCTACCCGGTGCCCGAGGTCTTCCGGGTCGGCGACGGCGAGATGGTGCTGGCCCGTGTCGAAGGCCCCACGATGCTCGAGGACCTGGAGACTCGGCCCTGGCGGGTCACGACCCTCGCCCGGATGCTGGCCGAGCTGCACACCCGCCTCCACACCATCGACCCGCCCGCCGGCCTGGCCCCGCATCCGGCGCTGCCGGGCGACGCCATCGTCCACCAGGACCTCCACCCCGGCAACGTCATCCTCTCCCCCGCGGGCCCCGTGGTGATCGACTGGGCCAACGCCCGCGGGGGCGAGCCCGCCCTCGACATCGCCCTCACCTGGCTGCTGATGGCGGCGTTCGACCACGACCAGCCACCGCCGACGGGCTCGCTGCCCCACCGCCTGGTGACCCGCATCCAGCGAGGCGTCGAGCCGTGGCTGCGCCGCCGACTGGTGGGCACCTTCCTCCGGGCCAGCGGTGCCGAGGCCGCGGCCCGTGCCGCGCTGCCCGCGGTCGCCGCCCACCGCCTGCAGGATCGCAACGTCCGCCCTGCCGAGGCCGATGCCATCCGCGCCCTGGTCGCACGCGAGGCGCGTCCCCACACCGCCGCCGGCTGACACGAGCCCCGGCGAACTGGCGGTGATTCGGTCGCCGTGTGGCGACAAGATCGGGCGCCAGATCGGGAAAGCTACCGGCGCAACCGGACGTCGGCGTCAGCGGCGGTCGTAGGCGGCGAGGTCGGGGGCGGCCATGGCGGTGCGGAAGTCCTCGAAGGGCCACGGCCACGTCGCAGGGATGCCGCGGTCGTCCAGGTACCAGCTCTTGCAGCCGGTGACCCAGATGGTGTGACCCATCTCCGCCACCCGGGCCTCCTCGTGGGCGTCCATGGCGGCCTGGGTGGCGCAGATCTCGGTGCAGCGACCGGCGGCGAGCTCGTCGATGAGGCCCATCGTGTAGCCCATCTGCAGCTCGGCCACCTCGATGAGCGAGAAGTTGCCGACCGGGCCGTTGGGGCCGTTGAGCATGAACAGGTTGGGGAACTCGGGGATCGAGATCGACAGATAGGCGTTTGGGCGTGGGTCCCAGGCGTCGGCGAGGGTGACGCCGCCGCGGCCCACGATGCCCATGGGGCGCATGAAGGCGTCGGCCTGGAAGCCGGTGGCCAGCACCAGAACGTCGAGCTCGTGCAGCTCACCGTCCTTGGTGCGCACGCCTTCGGGGACGACGCACTCGATGCCCTCGGTCACCACGCCCGCGTTGGGCTTCTGGATGGCCTCGTAGTAGTCACCCGACATGATCAGGCGCTTGCACGCCGGCTGGTAGTCGGGCCGGAGCCGCTCGCGCAGCTCGGGGTCGGTCACGCTGTGCTCGAGGTTGGCGACGCAGGCGGTGGCGATGCTCTCGTTCTGGGTCGAGTGGGCGTCGGTGACCGCGGCGGCGAACCCCGCGAACAGCTCGGCCAGGGTGTCGTGCAGTTGGCGCATCCGCTCGGGGCGCTCGTGGAACGCGTGCAGCTCCGCGTCGGTGTAGGCGGTGTTCTGCACCGGGAAGATCCACGGTGGCGTGCGCTGGAACACGTCGAGGTGGCCGACCTCGTCGACGATGGCCGACGTGATCTGGACCGCGGTCGAGCCGGTGCCGACGATGCCGACCCGCTTGCCGTCGAGGGCGACGGTGTGGTCCCAGCGGGCGCTGTGGAAGCACGGGCCGGCGAACGAGTCGAGGCCCTCGATGTCGGGCAGGCGGGGCCGGTGCAGCACGCCGGTGGCGGCGATGACCACGTCGGCCTCGTCGGTGCGACCGGTGCCGGTGGTCAGGTGCCAGCGGCCGTCGCGCCACTCGGTGCGGGTGACCTCCTCGCCGAACCGGATCTTCGGGGTGACGCCGTGGTCGGCCGCCACCCGCTCGAAGTAGGCCTCGATCTCGTCACCCGGTGCGAACGTGTGGCTCCAGTCCGGGTTGGGCGCGAACGAGTAGCTGTAGAGGTGGGACGGGACGTCGCAGGCGATGCCGGGATAGGTGTTCTCCCGCCAGGTGCCGCCGAGGCGATCGGCCTTCTCGTAGACCGCGTAGTCCGTGAAACCGGCGTCCTGCAGCTTGATCGCGGCCAGGATCCCGGACATCCCGGCTCCGATGATGGCGAATCGCATCGTGTGCTCCCCCGACGGCGTCTCCGACGAGTCTTGCAGCCCTCGCGACGCCTTCCGAACCCGCGCCCGGTTCTGCCCGCAACCCGTGTGTCATGGAGGGGCGCCCACGTGCCGGCAGAACCGCTCCTGCTCGCTGAGCGGGCCCGCTCGTCAGCCGTCGACCTGGCGAACGGCGTCGAGGGCGGCCCGCAGGGAGGCCAGCGCCGCCGCGACCTCGGGCTCGGGCCGGTCGAGCGCGGTCACCACCTGCCCCAGCACCGGGACGAACCGGGTGGCTGCGTCGGTGTGCACGGCGCGCCCCTCGTCGGTGAGGACGATGCGGTACGAGCGGCGGTCGTCCGGGTTGGGCACCCGGGTCACGTGGCCGCGGCCCTCGAAGCGCTTGACGTAGCTGGAGACCGTGGTGGGCGGCGCCGCCATCCACCCGGCCAGCTCGGACGGGGTGAGCCCGCCCTCCACGCTCAGCACCGAGTACACCGCGAATTCGTCGGCGTTCAGCCCCGCCGGCACCAGCGCCCGGTCCAGCAGCTCGGAGGTCGACCGGAAGACCAGCCACACGTCGAGCAGGACGGTCGTGCCGTCGTCCCGGACACCCAACGGCCGAGAAGGGGGGTTGACAGAAGTAGTGCGATCTCGCATTATCTCCATACTACTACGACATCGCACTACTTGGAGGCACCATGCAACCCGCACCCCTTCCCACACCGACCCCCACGATCGTCGCCGGCGGCGTCGCCGACGACTTCCTCACCGTCCGCCACCTGCGGGTCGAGGGCACGAACCGTGAGATCGGGCAGGCGCTCGCACTCGCGGCCCGCCAGGCCCACGGGGCGGCGGCCGGCCCGCTCCCAGCCGCCGACACCCGCGTGCAGCGGGCTCGCCGCCACTGGTTCGCCGCCAACTGGCCGGCCATGTCCGAGCGCATGCGCGGCGTGGCCGACGCCTTCGGCGTGGACACCGACGACGACGCCCACGACCTGGCCTGGCTGGGCACGTTCGACCTCCCCGCCGGCTGCTCGGTCGTCTTCTACCCGGCCGACGGCACCAAGGAGGGCCACGGCATCCTGTCGCGGCACTTCGACTTCCCCACCGCCACGTTCGGCGAGATCGTCGGCCTCGGCCGCCAGGCGGGCGAACGGCCGTTGGCCGCCGACCCGTGGATCGTCGAGCTCCGCCCCCGGGGCGGCTACGCGTCCGTCGTGCTCGGGATCATGGACGTCCAGGGCGCCATGGACGGGGTCAACGAGGCCGGCCTGTCCGTTGCGCTGATGGCCGACAACGAGTCGCCGAACCCGGAGCCGTCGGGCGGCGCCCAGGTCGGCGTGTCCGAGCAGCAGATCGTGCGGTACCTGCTCGACACCTGCGCCACGGCGGACGAGGCACGCGACGCCCTGTTGCGGGCGAAGCAGTACTACTTCTTCACGCCGTGCCACTTCCTGGTCGCCGACCGGTCGGGCGACGCGTTCGTGTGGGAGCGCTCGCCCGGGCACAACCAGGAGTTCATCGTCGACGTCCCCGCCGGCACCCACGGTCGCCTGGTCTGCACGAACCACCTCCTGCACCGGTGGCCGGCCGGATCGACCCTGCCCGACGACTCGGGCCCGGTCGGCACCGCCGCCATCACCTACGGGCGGTGGAACACGCTCACCGACCAGGTGGCCGACGGAGCGGTCGTCGACCGCGACGACATCCGCCAGCAGTTCCGGGCGGTGCGCTTCGAGGCGCCGGTCGAGGGGGCCCGCACGTTCTGGCACGCGCTCTACGACGTCGACGAGCCCGGCGTCGAGGTGTCGTACTACCTCCACGACCGCGACGGCGTCAGCGTCTACAGCGACCCCCTCCGGATCACCCTCTGACGGTCCCCGTTCTGCCGGCCGTGCTGTGTGCGCACGAGCACAGCGCGGCCGACGGAACGAGCCGGGCCTGACCCGGACGCCGCCGCCTCCGGCTCAGACCGAGCCGTAGGCGGCGGCCTGGATGTTGTAGAGCTCGGCGTACTGCCCGCCGCGGGCCACCAGGTCGTCGTGGGTGCCCACCTCGACCACGTGGGCACCGTCGAGCACCACGATCAGGTCGGCCATCCGCACCGTGCTGAAGCGGTGGGACACCAACACCGTGATCCTCCCGTCGCCGCGATCCTCGCGAGCGCCGGCCGCGTAGCGCTCGAAGAGGGCGTGCTCGGTCTCGG
Organism: uncultured Microthrixaceae bacterium; assembly: GCA_964635055.1. Taxonomy (GTDB): domain Bacteria; phylum Actinomycetota; class Acidimicrobiia; order Acidimicrobiales; family DATDAH01; genus JAEUJM01. The sequence goes on from CAZWMT010000007.1 coordinate 36,205, forward strand.
CGTCGAGCGCCGCGGTGGGCTCGTCCAGCACCAGCACCAGCGTCTCGTCGCGCATGAAGCCCCGCGCCAGCGCCACCTTCTGCCATTGGCCGAACGACACCTCGACGCCCTCGGGCCAGGTCGGTCCCAGCTGCGTGTCGAGGCCGTGGCCCAGCGCCCGCACCACGTCGTCGGCGCCGGCCCGATCCACCGCGGCGACCACGGCAGCCTCGTCGTCGAGGCGGGGCACGTCGCCCACCCCCACGCTGTGGCGGGCCCGGAACTCGAAGCGGAAGAAGTCCTGGTAGGCGCCGGCCAGGCGCTCGCGCCACTCGTCGGTCGCCATCCGGGCCAGGTCGACCCCATCGACCAGGATCCTGCCGGCGGTCGGCTCGTAGAACTTCGAGAGCAGCTTCACCAAGGTCGTCTTGCCCGCCCCGTTCTCGCCGACGACCGCCACGACGGCGCCCGCGGGCAGGAACAGGTCGACGTCCTGCAGCACCAGCCGTTCGGTGCCGGGGTAGGCGAAGTCGACGTGGTCGAAGCGGATGCCCTCGTGCAGACGATCCGGCACCGGCTCGTCGAAGTCCGCGACCAGCGAGGCGGCGTAGTCCTCCAGCCAGGCCAGGCGCCGCGAGCCGTCCATCCAGATGCCCCGGAGGAAGCCGATCTCGCCGACGGTGGCCCCGATGTAGGCGGACAGGCGCGAGCCGGCGGCCAGCACCAGCAGGACGTCGGCGGCGGGGGCGTCGAGCCCAGACGCCACGTAGACGACCGAGCCCACGAACCCGATGCCGAACACCGCCCACCCCAGTGTGTGCCACGCCGCCGACGCGTTGCGGGAACGGGCGAGCGGCCCGTACCACCGCTCCCATGCCTCGCGGCGATCGGTGGCCAGGCGCGGACCGATGCCGGTGACCCGCACCTCCTTCGCCGGCGCCGCGGTCGTTGCGGTGGTGAACAGGTGGCGGGACAGCCGCTCGTGGCGAGCACCCTGCTCGCGCGCCGACCGCTCGACGGCCGGGCGCCAGGACGACGTGAGCACCGTCGGGAGCGCGAACAGGGCGAGCAGGATCAGCACGGGGCTGATCGTCATCAGCAGGAAGATCGTGACGCCGAGGCGCAGGATCCACCCGGCCGTCGAGCACACCGACATGTACATGTGGTCGAGCACGAAGATCTGGTCGCGCAGCACCGAGAGGCGGTCGAGGTAGTCGGGTCGCTCGTGGTGCGCGATGGTGGTGACCGACGCCTGCAGCCGGGCCACGTGCGACTCGAGCGCGATGGTGACCCGGTCGCGGAAGCGACGCTGCACCCGGGCCGACACCGTGGTGAGGAACCAGGTGGCCACCGCCGCCAGGGCCAGCCCCATCATGACCGTCCGGATGCGGGCGTCGTCGCCGTCGGTGATGGCGTCGGCCAGGAACTTGAACCCGAGCGCCAGCATCGCCTCGGGCAGCGCCGCGAGGAGGGCCAGGCCGAACGCAACCGCCATCAGGGCGGGCTCGTGTCGGTAGCCCAGCTTGCAGAGCCGCCACATCGACGACAGCGCCGGCGGCAGCTCCTCGTCCTTGCTGGCGGCGGCGAACTCAGACATCGAGGGTCACCTCCTCGACGTCGGCGTCGTCCTCGTCGGCGGGCAGGCCGGCGGCGAAGCGCTGCGCCTGCAGGTCGAACATGGTGCGATACCGCCCAGAGTGGGCCATCAGCTCGTCGTGGGTGCCGAGCTCGATCACCCGGCCGTGCTCGAGGACACAGATGCGGTCGGCGTGGCGCACGGTCGAGAACCGGTGCGAGATGAGGATCGTCGTGCAGTGGCTGGTGGCGGTGAGGATGCGGTCGAAGATCTCGGCCTCGCCCCGCACGTCGAGCTGCGCGGTGGGCTCGTCGAGCAGCACCACGCCGGCGCCGAGCCGCACCGCAGCCAGCGCCCGGGCCAGCGCCACCCGCTGCCACTGCCCGCCGGACAGGTCGGTGCCCTGCTCGTACCCCTTGGCCAGGATCGTGTCGAGTGCGGCCAGGTCGGCCGCGCCGGCGTCGGCCAGGGCCTGGACCACCAGCTCGTCGAGCGCGGCACCGTCGATCGGACGGCCGTCGACCGTGTGCCCGCCGGGGCCACGTCCCTCCCGCTCTGAGCGGCCGCTCGGGCCTTGGGGCACCACGTTGTCGCGCAGCGACAGCTCGAACTTGATGAAGTCCTGGAACACCGCGGTGACCTGGCGGCGCCACGAGTGCAGGTCGAGCTCGCGGACGTCGATGCCGTCCACCTCGAGGGCACCCTGCTGCGGGTCGTAGAGGCGGCAGAGCAGCTTGGCCAGCGTCGTCTTGCCCGCGCCGTTCTGACCCACGATCGCCAGCGACGACCCCGCCGGGACCGTGAGGTCGAAGCCGTCGAGCACCGGCGGGCCGTCCGTGCCCGGGTAGGCGAAGGTGACGTCACGGAAGCGCAGCTCGCGGGCGGGCAACCCCTCGGCGGGGCGGTCACCCGACGGCAGGTCGCCCTTCGGGCCCATGGCCGGCTTCAACCGCAGCACGGCGGCCACGGGGGCGGCCGAACCGTCGAGCGCCCAGTTCAGCCCCCCGAAGGCGATGAGGGCGGTCCCGAGGGCGGCCTGGGCGTAGACCACCACCCTTGCCAGGTCGAGCTCGCCGCTGATGACCGCCGAGGCCAGCGCCCAGAACACGACGGCGTTGGCGGCCACCACGACGATCACGCTCGCGACCACCGAGCGCTCACGCATCTTGGTGGCCTCGTACTGCAGCTCGTGCAGGCGCGTCCGCCGGGCGATGAAGCGGTCGATGGTCCAGTCGACCAGGCCGAACATCCGCAGCTCCTTCGATGCCGGGGGGTCGACGGCCAGGCGGTAGGCGTAGTCGGCGTCCCGCTGGGCGGCCCGCACCTCGTCGGTGTTGCGGTCCTTCCAGACGCCGCTCTCCTTCAACAGCCAGTGGGTCGACAGCCAGCCGCCGGCCAGCACGAGGGGCGCCCACCACGCGAAGCCGAAGAGCAGCGCGGCCGACACGAGCCCGGCGGCCATCTGGGCCAGCCCCTGGGCGATGAAGTCCATCGACACCGACAGCGGCGGTCCGGTCATGCCCAGGTCGAAGTCACGGGCCACCTGCAGGTCGTTGGCCAGCTCGGCGTCCTCGAGGTGGGCCATGCCCGGGGGCTCGACGCACGCATCGGTGAGCTGGTCGTAGAGCCAGGCCGCGGTGCGGTCGCCCAGGTTGGCGCTGATGGCGGCGTGGACCGGGAACACGACCTGCAGCAGCAGGAACACGACGCCCATCAGCACGAGCGGGCCCGTCAGCGACGTGCCGCCCTCGATGGCGGCCACCAGCACACCCATGGCGATGGCGAAGGCGGCTGGCAACACGCCCCGGAGGGCCAGCACCAGCCACCACGCGGTGGCCAGTCCCGGCGCCGCCTTGGGCAGCACGCCGAAGAACCTCCACTCCTGGCGGTCACGCAGTCGATGCAGCGGCGACGTCACCCCCGCAGTCTTGCCCCCGCCGGACCGCACGCGCCGTGCCGAACCACGGACCGGAGGAAATACCAGTCACCGGTGACTGCTATTTCCTCCGGCTCGACGGACGGTGAGCGAACCGTCAGAGGAACGAGTCGTCGGCCGTCGGCAGGCCCCAGTCGGGGAACGCGCCGAGCGCCACCGTCTGGCAGTTGCCGATGCCCACGCCGCCGCCCACCGGGTCGGTGACCCGCACGACGCAGTCGCGGATCTGGTGCACCCGCTCGGCCGAGGCCCGCTCGCTGCAGTCGGGCACGTGCTCGCCGTCGAGGTTCAGCGCGCCGCGGAAGCTGCCGTGGTGCCAGCCGTCGAACCCGTGGTACAGCCCGGTGCCCAGGTGGAAGCCGGTGTCGCCCACCACCTCGACCTCGACCGGGCGGGCGGTGCCGTCGGCCATGGTGAAGCCGAAGCGGCCACCCTGGAAGCGGCGGTTCACCGGATCGAAACGGATCTCGGGGACGTGGGAGGCGAAGAGCTCCTTGCGGCCGTTCGCGTGCTCGATGCCGCCCTGGAAGGTCTCGCTGCGGTAGACGTCGGGGATCTCGAGGCGCCGCAGGTAGTGGTGCAACGCGTACTGGCTGCCGTCGTCGCGCGTGAGCAGCACCGGGTTCCAGATGGCCAGCACCGACAGCCCCGGTGGCCGGTCGGGGTGCTCCACGTCGGGGGCAGGGACCCCCACATCGGGCCGGATCCCCCACGAGTGGTCGCGGGTCGACACCCACGTGTCCGGGGTGATCTCGGTCCGCTCGCCCGCCACCTCGACCCAGCCCGATCCCACGCCGGACTGGTGGTAGCGGATCTGGTGGGCCTGGTGGCGGTAGCCGTTGGGCACCCGCCAGTCCTCGCGCTCCTCCACGAAGCAGGGCACCCTGCCCTCGAAGGTGAGGTCGAAGGCGATGGGTTGCACGTCGTTGGGCTCGAGGCGGACCCGCACCCGCTTCAGCGGCTCGAGCACCTCGTAGCTGAGCGGGCCGATGACCGTGGACGACGGGTCGAGCGACAGGCGCCGGCTGGCCCGCACGGTGCGTTGCTGGACGCCCTGCGAGATGCCGCCGTAGGCGTCCATGACGTCGCGGTTCGTGTACTTGCCGAGCCCGAACGCGATCTGGAGCGACCCGTCACGAGCGCACGCCTGGCCGCACACCTTCTCGGTCCAGCTCGGATCGGTCTGCGCCACCGTGGCGAAGGTGTCGACGATCTGGTGGTCGAAGCGCTCGTCCGCGGGGAGCAACGGGCCGACGGTGCCACTCATGGGTGCCTCCAGGCGGGTGGCGGACAACGTAGCGCCTGACCCCGGTGGCGCTCACGGGTCGCACGAGGGCGCGCCACGGGACCCCCGCCGTGGCACTGTGACCTCCATCACACGGCCCCGAATCCAGTGGTCCGCCGGCGACGTCGCCGGTAGCCTCCGCCGGGGTGTCGGGGCCGAGGGCGTTCCCCGCGCCGCTGTGCACCGATGAGTTTGCGGGCGGCCGTCGGTCTCTCCCGTGTGACCGTGAGCAAGGAGCCCCGAAGGTGAGCGTCGACACCCCCGCCCGTCCCGACCAGGATCAGGACCTCGATCTCGGGTGGTTCGCCCGGATCGGGCCGTTCTGCCACGACCGGCGGCGGTGGATCCTGGCCGCCTGGGTCGTGGCACTGATCCTGGCCAACGTGGCCGGCGGCGTGGTCGGCAACGCCTTCCGCGACGAGTTCAACCTGCCCGACGTCGAGTCGAAGCAGGGCCTCGACCTGCTCGACCAGCAGTTCGGCGGCCAGGGCGCCGGCATCACCGGCACCATCGTGTTCGAGGCCGACCAGGGCGTCGACGACCCCGAGGTGCAGGCGGCCATGCAGGACCTGTTCGACGAGGTGGCGGCCCTCGACCACGTCACGCGCGTGCAGAGCCCGTACACCGAGGGCGGCGCCCTTCAGATCTCGGCCCAGGGCGAGCACGCCGGCCAGATCGCGTACGCCAACATCGAGATGCCCGACGACATCGACTTCACCGAGGCCGGTGAGATCCGGGATCAGATCCTGCGCGACGCGCCGAGGATCGAGGGTCTGCGCATCGAGCTGGGCGGCTTCATCTTCGCCGAGTTCGAGAACCCGTCCTCCGAGGTGCTCGGCATCGGGTTCGCCATCATCATCCTGATCCTCGCCTTCGGCTCGGTGCTGGCCATGGGCCTGCCGCTCGGCGTGGCCCTGTTCGGCATCGGCATCGGGTCGGCGGTCATCACCCTGCTCAGCAACGTGTTGACCATCCCGGACTTCACCACGTTCCTCGGGGTCATGATCGGCCTGGGTGTGGGCATCGACTACGCCCTGTTGATCGTCACCAGGTACCGCGAGCAGCTCCACGCGGGGCACACCTCGCGTGAGTCCGTCGCCATCGCCATGGACACCGCCGGGCGCTCGGTGGTCTTCGCCGGCATCACGGTGGTCATCTCGCTGCTCGGCATGCTGCTCATGGGCGTCAGCTTCGTGCAGGGCCTCGCCGTGGGCGCGTCCTCGGTGGTCGCGGTCACGGTGCTGGCGTCGCTCACGCTGCTGCCCGCCCTCCTCGGGTTCGCCGGCGAGAAGGTGGAGCGCACCCGGTGGCGCGGCCTCATCGCCGCCGGCCTCATCGCCGTCGGACTGATGGCCGCCGGCCTCAAGGTCACCCCGGTGGCGATGGTGGCCTTCTTCCTGGCCGTGGCCGTCCTGCTCGTCAGCATCCTCGGACGCTGGATCGGTCCCCTGGAGGGCCTGCGGGCGGACGTGCCCCGGCGCCCCGTGAAGCCCCGCCACGAGACCACGGCCTACCGCTGGAGCCGGATCATCCAGCACCACCCGTGGATCAGCGCCATCTCCGGCGCCCTCGTCCTGCTCATCCTGGCCCTGCCGGTCCTCGGCCTGCGCCTCGGCTTCTCGGACGAGAGCAACTTCGCCCAGGAGACCACCACCAAGCAGGCCTACGACCTGCTGGTGGAGGGCTTCGGTGCCGGGTTCAACGGCCCGCTGCTGCTCGTGGCGGAGGTGCCGGACGGCACCAGCGTCGAGTCGCTCGCCGCGGTCGAGAACGCGGTGAGTGCCGACCCCGGTGTCGCCTTCGTGTCGCCGGCGCAGCCCAACGATCCTGAGAACCCCACCGCGGCGATCTGGAACGTGGTGCCCACCACAGGCCCGCAGGAGGCCGCCACCACCGAGTTGGTCAACCGGCTCCGTGACGACGTGCTGCCCCCGGCCGAGCAGGCCGCGGGTGTCGACGTGAAGGTCACCGGCAGCGTGGCGGTGAACATCGACTTCTCGGACTACCTCACCTCGCGGTTGCCGTACTTCTTCGGGGCCGTGCTGCTGCTGTCGTTCCTGCTCCTGATGGTGGTGTTCCGGTCGCTGCTGGTGCCGTTCAAGGCCGTGATCATGAACCTGCTCTCGATCGGTGCGGCCTACGGCATCATCGTGGCCCTGTTCCAGTGGGGCTGGTTCAGCGACATCACCGGCGTGCAGCCCGCGCCGATCGAGCCCTGGATGCCGATGATGCTGTTCGCCATCGTGTTCGGCCTGTCCATGGACTACGAGGTGTTCCTGCTCTCCCGCATCCGCGAGGAGTGGCACCGCAGCGGCGACAGCCGCCGGTCGGTGGCCGATGGCCTGGCCGCCACGGCCAAGGTCATCACCGCCGCCGCCGCGATCATGGTGTTCGTGTTCGGCAGCTTCATCCTCGAGCAGGACCGCACCGTCAAGCTCATGGGTGTGGGCCTGGCCACCGCCATCCTGCTCGACGCCACCATCGTCCGCATGCTGCTGGTCCCCGCCACGATGGAGCTGCTCGGCGACAAGAACTGGTGGCTGCCGCGGTGGCTCGATCGGCTCCTACCGAACATCGACGTCGAAGGCCACCTGGAAGACGCCGCCGACGACCTGCCCGCCCACGCCCCGTCGGGCGACGGATCCGGCGCCGGCGCCGGCGCCGGATCCGACGAAGGCGCCGACGAGCCCGAGCCCGCCCTCCGCTAGGAACGTCGAACCCGAGGCAATGGCGCGCGCCGGGCGCGCGCCATTGCCTCGAGAACGGGGGGCCAGGCCGAGCTCGAGGACTCCTAGCCGGGCGTCGCCCGCCGCCCGGGACCAGCGAACTCGGCGCAATTTCCGGCGCCAGGAGCCTGCGCCGACGTCGCATCGAGTCAGGAATCCCCGGGCACGCCACGGATCGTGTCCCTAGGGTTCGGGCCATGACGAAGGTGCGCACCGCCTGCCCGCTCGACTGCCCCGATGGCTGCTCGCTGGAGGTCACGGTCGACGGCGACCTGATCACCGCCATCGACGCCGTGCCCGCGGGCGAGGCCGACAACCCGCTCACCGACGGGTGGATCTGTCGCAAGGTGCGGCGCATGACCCGGCGGGTGCACGGCCCCGACCGCCTCACCGTCCCGCTGGCCCGCACGGGGCCCAAGGGGTCGGGCGAGTTCGCCGAGATCAGCTGGGACGAGGCCCTCGACCGCACCGCAGCCGCCATCGGCGCCGCCATCGCCGACCACGGCCCCGGCTCGGTCGTCCCCTACCTCTACAACTCGTCCGCCGCGGTGTTGGCGTCGGCGGGCCTCACGCCGCTGCTGTTCGAGGCGCTCGGCACCACGGAGGTGGACGACACGATCTGCGCGGCCACCGCCGGCGAGGCCTGGCGCATCGTGCTCGGCGCCATGCCCAGCGGCGATCTTGCCGATGTGACCCGGAGCGACCTGGTGGTGGTGTGGGGGGCGAACCCGACGGTGTCCAACTCACACCTCGCCGCGGTGCTCGAGCAGCGCCGCCGGGCCGGCGTGCGGATCGTGGTCATCGACCCCCGCCGCACGCCGCTGGCGGGCAAGGCCCACCGCCACCTCGCGGTGCGACCCGGGGCCGACGTGGTGCTGGCCATGGCCGCGGCCGCCGAGCTCGAGCGGCGTGACGGCGTCGACCGCGCCTTCGTCGACGCCCACGTGGAGGGCGCCGACGAGTACCTCGACGCCTGCCGCGCCTGGCCACTCGACCGGGCCGCCGAGGTGTGCGGTCTCGACGCCCGCGAGATCAGCGGCCTGGTGGACGACCTCGCCACGGCCGACCGCCCCCTGCTGCGGGTGGGCTGGGGCATGGAGCGCAACCGCAACGGGGGCTCGGCCCACCGGGCGGTGATCTCGCTGTGGGCACTGGCGGGCGCATTCGGCCGACCCGGCACCGGGGTGGTGGGCTCGACCAGTCCCAAGGAGGACGCCACCGGTGGCGCCCTGCGCCGGCTGGTCTTCGGCGACGACCCCGTCCCCCCGGCGACCGACGCACGGCGGCGCGTGGTCAACATGAACCGGATCGGCGCCGTCCTGTGCGGCGAGGACGGCGGTGCCGCGGTGCTGTTCGTACAGGGATCCAACCCGGCGGCCACCTGCCCCAACCAGGCGCGGGTGCACGAGGGACTGTCCCGCGCCGACCTGTTCACCGTCGTCCACGACCAGGTGCTCACCGACACCGCCCGCTTCGCCGACATCGTCCTACCGGCCACCACCAGCTTCGAAGTCGACGACCTGGTCGGCGGCTACGGCTCGTACGTGGTGCAGGACGCCCCGGCGGTCATCGCGCCGGTGGGCCAGAGTCGCTCGAACAACGAGGTGGCCCACGGCCTGGCGGTGCGCCTCGGTCTGGACGGCGAGCGCTTCGATCCGTCCCCGGCCCGCATGCGCGACGCCCTGCTCGGCGGCTTCGAGCTGCCGCTGCGCCTCCAGGCCGACGGGTTCGTGCAGTTCGCCGACGTGTTCCCCCGCCACGCCGACGGCGGCCCACCCCTGGCCCGGCTGGTCGCGCCCCCGGCCGCGGTGGCCGCCGGCGCCGACCGGGTGCCGACCTACCGCGACAACGACGTCGCCGGCGGGCCCCTCACGCTGCTCACGCCGGCCACCAACCGCACCATCACGTCGATGTTCGCCGAGTACGACCCGCCCGACCCGGCCGTGCGCCTCAACCCCGCCGACGCCGCCGATCGGGGCCTCGCCGAGGGCGACGCCGTCGTGGTCACCGATGGGCGCCACGAGGTGCGGGTGCCCGTCGCCGTGGCGGCCGACGTCCGTCCGGGGGTGGCGGTGATGCCCAAGGGCCTGTGGTGCTCGGCCACCCCCGACGGTTGGACCGCCAACGTGTTCGCGCCCGACGGCCTGTCCGACCTGGCCGGCGGCGCTCGGTTCAACGACGCCACCGTCGACGTGCGCAAGGCCTCGTGACGGGGCCCAGCCCTAGGCTGGGCCGCCCGCCCGCGGCCCGCGCCGGTGGGACGACCCCGGAGCCTGCGTGACCACCCACCCGACCACCTTCGCCTCCACCCTCGACCTGGCCCGCCTGCCCTGGTTCGAGGTGGAGGGCGGCAACCGGCTGGTCGTGGACGACACGGTCGGGCCGGTGATCGACATGCACACCCACCTGGCCATGGGCTACCTCCGGGCGCTGCAGGTGGACGTCACCGTGGAGACGCCGGCCACCGCGTACTACTTCCCCCTCACGCTCCCGGTCGACCTGGAGGGCTACGCCAACCGCAACTTCGACGCCGGCGCCCTGTTCATGATGCAGCTCGACCTCACCGCGCTGGCACTGAGCGGCAAGGGCATGCGCACCACCCACACCGCACCCAACCTGCTGCGCGACATGCGCGCGCTCGGCATCGCCCACTCGGTGGTGTTGCCCATCGACCTGCCCGTCGGCGCCCAGAACACCGATGTCGTCCTGGCCGCGTGCGCCTCGCACCCCGAGCTGGTGCCGTTCAGCTCGGTGCACCCGCTGCGCCGCGACGTCGACGCGCACCTCGACCGGCACCAGGCCGCGGGGGCCCGAGGGGTGAAGATCCATCCTGCGGTGCAGTCCATCGGCCCCGACCACCCCCGCACGGTCCACCTCTGTGGCCGCTGCGGCGCCAAGGGGCTCCCCGTGCTGTTCCACTGCGGCCCGGTGGGCATCGCCACCAAGTCGGCTGACCGGCGCTGCCAGGTCGGTCGGTACGAGAAGGCCATCGCCGAGAACCCCGACACCACCTTCGTGCTCGGCCACTCCGGCGCGCTCCAGTGCGAGGAGGCGCTCGCCTTCGCCGACCGCTACCCGAACACCATGTTCGAACTGGCCAGCCTGGGCCTCGACGTGATCCGCACCGTGCTCGACACCGTGCCCGCCGACCGCATCGTGTACGGCACCGACTGGCCCTTCTACCACCAGGCCCTCACCCTGGCCCGGGTGCTCATCGCCACCGACGGCGACGACGCCCTGCGCCGGGCCGTGCTGCACGACAACGCGGCCCGCCTCCTCGCCCTCGCCCCCGCCTGACACGCGTCCGTACAGGGCGGCCGGACCGTGGCGACCTCGACGACATAGGGCCCTTCACGCACGGCCATGTCGTCGAGAATGGGGCCGGCACCACGAGCGGGGCCCGCGGTCACAACGGCGCCGTACCGGCGTGATGTGAGCACACGACGGTCGTCACGACGGCACCGGGCCGCCTCCGGCGCGAGCCTGCTGGTCGAGCTCGTCCGCCTGGCAGCTCTGGTCGTGGCCGCCGCCTTCACGCTCGCCGTCGTGGTCATCGGCTTGGTGGTCGCCGGTCTCACCGCCCTCGTGGCCGCGATCGCCGTCCCGACCCGGCCCACGCCCACCCACCGCGGGGTGCCCCCGGCGGCGGCGCCCCGAGGGCCTCTGTTCCCCCGACCGGCGCCCGGGCACCCCCGGTGGGCACCCGGACCGGCGGCCACATGGCCAGCGCCGAGCGGCCCGTTCATCGAGGTGCCGGCGACCGAGGCCGGCAGCGACGCTCCCTGGGCGCGACCGCCACGAGGAACCCCCTCGCCCCCGCACGCAGCCCCACGCTCCACCACTCCCCCGCCCCCGCCCTCACCCGCCGCCCGACCGCGACCCGTGCCACCGCCGCCCGCCGCCCGACCGCGACCCGCGCCACCGCCGCCCGCCGCCCGACCGCGACCGGCACCGCCCCCGCCCGCGCCGTCCCGGCCGGCCCGACCGCAGGAGCCTCCGATGACCGCCCCCGACCGTAACGACCCCCTCCGCCCGCTGCGCGACCGGAGCGGGCGGTGGGTGTACGAGGACAGCCTCAACGCGCTGGTACCCATCGACCTGATCGAGTCGTCGCGTGCCCTGCTGCGCGACCTGGGCTACGGAGACACCGACTTCATCTGGGAGAAGGCCCGGCGCTCACCCTCGTTCGTGCTGCGGGGCACCCGGGTGCTGGCCGGCGTCCACGCCAACCCGGGCAAGCTGACGCTGAGCGGCCTGGAGTGGTACCTCGACGAGCGCGAACCTGGCCAGGAGGTGGCGTTGTTCTCGGCGTGGGGCTTCAGCAGCAACGCCCGGTCGCTGGCCGACCGCCTCGACATCGCGTTGTACCGCTTCACCGCCATCGGCCGGGTCGAGCCCTTCAACAAGACCGCGCTGGCGCGGCTGCGACGCCCCCGGCCCCGTCCGGGCGCCCCAGGGCTCGGTCCAGGCCCGGCGTGACGACCCGTCACCATCCACCGGTACGAAGGAGCCCATGAGCCCACCCGTTCAGCCGGCGGGGCGTCCCTCGCCACCGCAGCGAGCCGCGGCCGGCACGGGGACGCGAGGATGAGCCTCGTGCAGGACCAGCCAGCGTCATCGCCTCCCGCCCCCTACTACCGCACGGCCCTTGCCCGCATCCACCACGAGGGGTTCGGGTTCCACGCCGACGCCTGCGCCCCGGGGATCCTCGCGTTGCTCGAGGACGTCCGGCGGCGCAAGGGCCTGGTCGTCGAGGTCGGATGCGGGTCCGGCCTGCTCACGAAGCACCTCACCGACGCCGGCCTCGACGTGCTGGCCACCGACGCGTCACCGTCGATGCTGGCCATCGCCCGGTCGTACGCGCCGGACGCCGTCGACCATCGCCTGCTGGTGCTGCCGGACGACGAGCTACCCGAGTGCGATGCGGTGGTGTCGACCGGCCATGCGCTCAGCTACCTGCCCGACAGCACCCAACTCGGGGCGGCGCTGCTCACCTGCGCCAGGGCGCTCCGGCCGGGCGGGGTGCTGGCCCTCGACCTGGAGGACCTGTCGACCCGTGACGCCCAGATGGCCCGCCCGCCGACCGGCTGGGTGGGCGACGACTGGGCCTTGGTGCTCGAACGGGTCAGCGACGGCCCCGACCACTTCGCCCGGGTACAGACGATCTTCGTGCGGCAGGCCGACGGCAGGTACACCCGCGAGGTCGAGCGCCACGACAACGTGCTGGTCGACGTCGCGGGTGTGGTGCGGCCGCTGCTCGAAGGCGAGGGGCTGACGGTCGAGATCGGCACCAGTTTCGGCGACGAGTCGAACATGGACGGCCTGCTCGTGGTCAAGGCGTGGCGTCCGGCCCAGCCGTAGGCCGCCGCCCGCTCAGACCGTGACGACCACCTTGCCCTCGGCGCGGCGCTCGCCGAGCTCGCGGATGGCGTCGGCGGACCGCTCGAGCGGGTAGCGGCTGGAGATGTAGGGCTTGATGCGGCCCTCGGCGTAGAGCCGGAACAGCTCGGCCACGTTGGCGGCGTGGGCCTCGGGCTGGCTCATCACGAACGCCCCCCAGAACACCCCCACGATCTGGCACGACTTCAGCAGCGTCAGGTTGAGGGGCAGCTTGGGGATGCCGGCGGGGAAGCCGACGACCAGGAAGCGCCCCTCCCAGTTGAGCGCCCGGACGGCGGGCTCGGCGTAGTCGCCGCCGACCGCGTCGTACACGATGTCGACCCCGCCGCCGCCGGCCGCCTTGATCTCGTTGGACAGGGCCTTCTGCTGGTCGCGGTCGAGGGGCTGGCGGGGGTAGACGATGCCGGCGTCGGCGCCGTGCCGGCGGCACAGGTCCACCTTCTCCTGGGAGCTGCAGCCGGCGATCACCGTCAGCCCCATGGCCTTGCCCAGCTGCACGGCGGCCAGGCCCACCCCACCGGCGGCGCCGAGCACCAACAGGGTCTCGCCCTCCCGGGCGTGGGCCCGGTCCTTCAGCGCGTAGTGGCTGGTGCCGTAGGCCATCAACAGCGCGGCGGCGTCGTCGAAGGGCATGTCGTCGGGGATGGGGATGCAGGCGTCGGCCGCCACGGCCACCTGCTCGGCCATGCCACCGAAGCCGGGCACGGCCAGCACCCGGTCACCCACGCGGGGCGACGTGACGCCCTCGCCCACCGACGCCACCACCCCCGACACCTCGGCGCCGGGGGCGAAGGGGCGGGCGGGCTTGAACTGGTAGAGGTCCTCGATGATGAGGACGTCGGGGTAGTTCACCGACACCGCCTTCACGTCGAGCACCACCTGCCCGGGCCCGGCCGTCGGCGCGGGCAGGTCCTGCAGCTCCAGGGTGTCGGGCCCACCGGTGTGGGTGGAGAGGACGGCTCGCATTGGTGCTCCTTCGGGTGGGACGGGACGGGACGGGACGGGGTGGGGTGGGACGGGACGGGGCGCGCGGGGATGGGTGCGCCGGCGCGGCTGCACCCCTCATCCTGTCGCACGCATCACCGAAGGCGCTCCGGCACGCCCGCGGGCCCGTCGGCGGCGGAACCGGTGGCACCCGCCGGCGATCGGACGTAGCGTCGTCCCAGCGTTCACGCCGAACCGCCGCCGAGGGGACGACGCCATGGCAGGCGCCCAGACGATGCAGGTCAGGGTGGTCGCACAGGACCCGTCGGTGCGGGTCGGCGGGCGGATCCTGACCGGCCTCGTCAGCTTCCCCGCCGAGGAGCTCGAACCCGGCCCCACCGGGCACCGGGTGAGCGTGGTGGACTACGACAGCTCCAGCAAGACGCTGTACCAGGCCAGCCGGCGCCACGACTGGCAGCGCGAGCCGAGCGCCGACGAGATCCTGGGCGACCCCGGCTTCCACGCCCAGAACGTCTACGGGCTGGTGATGGGCACGGTCGCCCGCTTCGAGCAGGCGTTGGGCCGCCGGGTGGGCTGGGGCTTCCCCGCGCACCAGATCAAGGTGGTCCCCCACGCGTTCGACGTGGCCAACGCCTTCTACGCGCCCGACAGCGAGGCGCTCCTGTTCGGCTACTTCAGCCGGGGCGGCCGGCGCGTGTTCACCTGCCTGTCCCACGACGTGGTGGTGCACGAGACCACCCACGCCCTGCTCGACGGGCTGCGCCGGCGGTTCATGAAGCCGTCGTCACCCGACCAGGCCGCGTTACACGAGGGGTTCGCCGACATCGTGGCCCTGCTGTCGGTGTTCGCCATGACCGAGGTGACCGCCCGGCTGGTCGACGACGTCGGCCGCGACCGCGAGCACCGGCCACCGGGCCAGTACGTGCCGAAGGCACGGTTCCGGGCCGACCGCCTGCGCCGGTCGGCGCTGTTCGCGCTGGCCGAGGAGATGGCCGACGAGGTGGATCCCGGGCTCACCGGTGCCCTGCGGCGCTCGGTGAGCCTCGACCCCGACCCGACCATCCTCGAGTGGCCCGAGTTCGCCGACTCGCACCGGCGCGGCGAGGTGCTGGTGGCCGCGGTGTGCCGGGCCTTCCTGGAGGTCTGGACCACGCGGCTCCGGGCCCTGACCCCGCCGGGCAGCACCACGATCGATCGCGACCGGGCGGTCGAGGAGGGGGCCACCATCGCCGGCCTGTTGCTGACGATGATGATCCGCGCCCTCGACTACACCCCACCCGTCCACCTGCGCTTCGGCGACTTCCTGTCGGCGGCGCTGACCGCGGACGCCGAGGTCCGCTCCGACGACAGCCGGTACCACCTCCGCGACGCCCTGCGGTCGTGGTTCGGCGCCTACGGCATCGCGCCGGCGGCCGGCACCGCCGACGGCCTGTGGGAGCGCACCGACCGGCTCCTCCACCACCCGGGCGTCCGGTTCAGCAGCGTGCAGTCCGACCCCACCGAGATGTTCCGGCTGATCTGGGCCAACCGCGATGCGCTCAAGCTGCCCCTCACCGCCTACTCCTGGGTCAGCGACCTGTGGCCGTGCGTCCGGGTCGAGCCCGAGGACGGCCTGACCGTGCGCGAGACCGTCGCCACCTGCATCCAGTACCTCGACCTCACCGGGGGCGAGTTGGCCGCCTTCGGGCTCCGCAAGCCCACCGGGATGGCCGACGACACCGAGGTGGCGTTGGAGGGGGGCACCACCCTGGTGCTCGACGAGTACGGGATGCTGAAGTACGAGATCTCCAACCGGCTGCCGTCGCGCTCCGAGCCCGAGGCGCTGGCGCGGGCCCAGGCGCAGATCGACTACCTCTACGAGTCGGGGGCCTTCGCCCGGGGTGCCCGCTTCCAGGCCCGGTTGGCCAACGTGCACCGGCTGCGGGCCTCCGCGGTGGCGTCGCGACGGGAGGAGACCTGGTGAGGCGTGACGTGAGGCGTGACGTGAGGCGTGACGTGAGGCGTGACGTGACGAGACGGCGGGCGGTGCCATGGCGGTGACCAGGCCCACCGAGGCGACGATGATCGTCTACAACGTGGGCTTCGGCGACTGCGTGCTGTTGCGCTTCTCGTACCCGGACGGCACGGCGCGCCACGTGCTGGTCGACTTCGGCACGACGAAGCGGGCGCCGAAGTTCCGGCCCGACTCGATGGAGGCCGTGGCCCGCAAGATCGCCGACGACTGCGGCGGCAAGCTCGAGATGGTGGTGGCCACCCATCGCCACCGCGACCACATCTCGGGGTTCGCGGGCGAGTCGGGCCGCATCATCGCCGGCCTGCAGCCCGATCTGGTGGTGCAGCCGTGGACCGAGAAGCCCGATCTCGCCGTCGACGCCACCGGTGCGGCCGGCGTGCGCGGTGGCGGCGGTGCGGGCGGTGGGGGTGGCGGCGGCGCCGGTGGCACCCGCGGCGTGGCCGCACGCGGCATGGCCGCCCGGCGCTTCGCCGCCCGGCTCGACACCCTGCACGAGGCCGCCGACCAGGTGCTCCAGCAGGTGCCGAGGGTGCGGGCCACCAAGGGCGTCACCAGGACCGTCGCCGACCAGTTGGCGTTCATCGGCGAGGCCAACCTCAAGAACGTCGAGGCCGTGCGGGCGCTCCAGGCGCTCGGCAACCGGCGCGTGTACGCGTCGTTCGGCACCGACCTGCGCATCGGGTCCCTCCTGCCGGGGGTCGAGGTGGAGGTGCTCGGCCCACCCACGCTGGCCCAGTCGGACGAGATCGCCCGCATGGCCGACACCGACGCCGACGAGTTCTGGTCGCTGCTGGCGGCGTCGGCCGGGCGGGCCGTCGTCGGCGGCCACGAGCCGCTGTTCCCGGGCGCCCGCAAGGCCGGAACCCGCGCCCGGGCGCAGGAGGCCCGCTGGCTGATCCCACGCATCGACAAGATGCAGGCCGAGGAGCTGCTGGCACTGGTGCGCATCCTCGACGGGGTGATGAACAACACCAGCCTGATCCTGCTGTTCTCCGTGGGCGACAGCCGGCTGCTCTTCCCCGGTGACGCGCAGCTCGAGAACTGGCGCTACGCCCTCGAGCTCGCGCCCGAGGCGGCCGACATCCGCAAGCGGCTGGCCGCCACCAAGGTGTACAAGGTGGGCCACCACGGCAGCCTCAACGCCACGCCACGGACGATGCTGTGGGGCGGGTTCACCCGCAAGGACCTCCCCGATCCCGACGAGCGGCTCGTCACCCTCCTGTCCACCACGTCGGGCAAGCACGGCGACGAGGACCACGGCACCGAGGTGCCCCGGCGGCGGCTGGTCGACGAGCTCACCAGGCGCAGCCGCCTGTTCAACACCCAGGACTGCGACGCGACCACCGGGTGGTGGCGGCAGGTCACCGTTCCGCTCTGACCGGATTTCGGGGTCGCACCGGTCGGTGTCGTGCCGTTCCGCCGCCAGGATGGACCCGTGTCCCGCTGGTTCACCGCCGACCTCCACCTGGGGCACGAGAACATCATCCGGTACTGCCACCGCCCCTTCGCCGACGTCGAGGCCATGAACGCGGCGCTCATCGAGCGGTGGAACGACGTGGTCGCCGCCGGTGACGAGGTGTGGGTGCTGGGCGACCTGGCCATGGGGCCGATCCGGGAGTCGTTGACCCTCGTCGCCGGCCTGTCCGGGCGCAAGGTGCTGGTCGCGGGCAACCACGACCGCTGCTGGAACGGGTACCGGGGACGCCCCCGGGCGCGGCCCGAGGAGTGGACCGCCGCCTACCTCGACGCCGGGTTCGACGAGATCCACCAGGGCACCGTCGAGCTCGCCGTCGGCGGCGTGGGTGTGCTCGCCGGCCACTTCCCCTACCAGGGCGACAGCCAGCCCGTGGACCGCTACACCGAGTTCCGCCCCCACGACGACGGCCGCTGGATCCTGCACGGCCACGTGCACGACCGGTGGCGCATGGAGGGGCGCCAGATCAACGTGGGGGTCGACGTGTGGGACTACCGACCGGTCGCCGAGGCGACGATCGCCGCGATCATCGCCGGTCGTTGAGGCGGCCGGGCGCGGTAGGCCCGGCGGGCCCGGCGGGTTGAGCCCTGGGCTCAGCGGGTTCGCCCGGGACACGCGATGCGGGTGCTCGCCCCCGCGTCGCCCGGCGACCGGCGCCGGGTGCCGCGTTGCGTAGCCTCACTCGGACGCTCGAGGGGGAGAGGCTCGTGATCAGGTGGATGGTGGACACCACGGTGGGTGCGCTGGCGCGCCGCAGCGCGGTGCCCGACGCCGTCGAGACGGTGACGGTGCGGGGCCACGAGGCGGCGGCGACGGTGCCGGTCGACGCGGTGTGGGAGCGGGTCGAGGCGCTCTACCGCACGGGGATGCACCCCGGCATCCAGATGTGCGTCCGTCACGAGGGCCAGGTGGTGATCGACCGGGCCATCGGCCATGCCCGAGGTGTGCGTCCCGACCGCCCGTTCGACCCCGACGAGGCCGTGGCGATGCAACTGGACACGCCCGTCAACCTGTTCTCCGCGTCAAAGGCCGTCACCGGCATGCTGATGCACAAGTTGGAGGAGCAGGGGGTGCTCTCGATCGACGATCGGGTGGCGGACCACGTGCCCGGGTTCGCGAAGCACGGCAAGGGCGACATCACGCTGCGCCACGTGCTGAGCCACCAGGCCGGCATCCCCACCATGCCCAGGGAGTCGTTCGACCTCGACATGCTGGCCGACCCCGAGCGGGCCGAGGCGGTGCTGTGCGAGCTGCGCCCCTCCGCGCCGATCGGGGGGCCACCCGCCTATCACGCCGTGGTCGGCGGGTTCGTGATGGAGATGGTGGCCCGGCACGCCACCGGTCGCAGCCTGCGCGACATCCTCGACGACGAGGTGCGCCGGCCCCTCGGCCTGTCCCGTTTCAGCTTCGGCGTCGACCCCGCCGAGGTCGACCTGGTGGCCGAGAACGTCGAGACGGGCCTGGCCTTCCTGCTCCCGCTCGAGATCTTCTTCCACCGGGCCCTCGGCGCCCCGTGGGGCCGCCTGCTGCGCATGTCGAACGATCCCCGGTTCCTGACCGCGGTGGTGCCTTCGGGCAATGCCATCGTCACCGCACGCGACGCCGCCACCTTCTACCAGTGCCTGCTGAACGAGGGTGAGATCGACGGCACCCGCGTGTTCGCCGCCGACACCATCGCCCGCGCCCTGGAGCCCGAGGACGTGGGCACGCCCTTCGACCGCATGCTCGGCCTGCCGATGCGGTACAGCTCGGCGTTCATGCTCGGCAACGAGGGCCTCAGCCTCTACGGCTGGGACCATCGACGTGCCTTCGGCCACCTGGGGATGTCCAACATGCTCACCTGGGCCGACCCCGACCGCGACCTGGTGGTGGCGCTGCTGACCACCGGCAAACCCATGCTCGGCACCCATCTGCTGGCGTTCCCCCAGCTCATCGGCGCCATCCACGACACGTTCCCCGACCGGTAGGCCCCTGCGCACGGGTGAGGTCGGCCGGCGACCACCCGGGGAGGGTCGAGCGTCGCCCGACTGAGCCGATCGGGGTGCGCGACCCGACCGGTGCGTGGCCCCCACCGGTTCGGGAGGCGGCGTGCGCCGCCGGGGCGACGACAGGAGACCACGATGCCCGAGAGCACCACACCTGCGGGTTGGTACATCGACCCGTTCGGGCAGGCCGACGGTCGGTACTGGAACGGTCTGCGCTGGACCGACGCCGTGTCGCGAGGTGGTGTCACGCTGAAGCTGCCGCCCGATCCCGATCAGGTGGCGATCCCGCCGATCCCCGGCAGCGAGTTGCGGGCCCCCGCCGGCCCCACTGCCGGCCCGCAGGGCACACCGCCGCCGGCGCCACCCCGACGCTCGCCGGCGTTGGCCATCATCGGCGTGCTCGTCGCCATCGCGGTGGCGGTGCTCATCGTGGTGGTGCTGACCCGCGACGACTCGGGTGACACACCGACACCGGCCACCGACACGCCGGCGTCCACCGGCGCCCCGGTCACCGAGCCACCCGTCACCGAGCCTCCGGTCACCGAGCCACCCGTCACCAACCCGCCCGACACCACGCCCACCACCGCCGCCTGACCGGCACCGCCACCCGGCACCCGGCACCCGGCATCCGGCATCCGCCACCCGGCATCCTGACGCCGCGCGGCGCCGGATCGGCGGGGTCGCCCACCGCCGGTCGGATGCCGGGGCACCTCGCCGGCCCACGATGCCGACCGAGGCGCCCGCCGGCGGCGCGCCCGGCACGCTCATCAGACGCCGGTCCCCGTCGACCGCCGGTCGAACCAGCCGTCACCCCCCTCGTGGGCGTCAGGACGATCGGCGGGAGCGGCGGATCAACAGCCACACACCCACGGCGGCGGCCACCAGCAGCACCGCGCCCACGATGAGCAGCACGGGTGACGACGACGTGGAGTTGCTCTCGTCGGGGATGTCGGCGAGGACGACCAAGCGGAGCAACAGGCTCATGGCACCATCCAATCAGGGTTGCGGCCGCGCCCGCGCCCGAGGCCGCCGGCCCAGGCCATGGTGAGGGCGATCAGCACCGGGAACTCGAGGTAGGCGTGGTACGAGGCCAGCGACGTGTACAGCGTGCGGCCCTGGGCGTAGTCGTGGGCGGCCACCAGCGCCACCAGCACGGTCGCGCCGGCCGCCAGCAGGAGCAGACGCCGCCCCCGCAGCTTCGAGCCGACCGGCGTGGCCTCGAACGCCTCGGTGGCCTCGGGTGCGTGGCGGGGGAAGAACCAGCACCACACCGTGTAGTGCATCACCTGGGCGAACCCGAAGTGGGCGAGGAAGCGCGCTGCCGCCGGGCCGGCGGGGTCGAGCACGATCGACGGCACGACCGTGGCGCCGGCGGTGGCGGACGCGGTGGTGCTGCCGGCGGCCAGCCACGGGTCGAGCACGCCCGACAGGAGCAGGATCGGCACGACCACGGCCCAGGCCAGCGTGGTGCCCCGCACGGCCCGGCGCTTGGCCGGGTCGGCCAGGGTGGCCGACCACTCCCAGAGGAACACCGCCGGAAGCAGGTTGTGCAGGTTGGCCTGCAGCACGAACCAGGTGTCGGGCCGGAGCAGGGCGAACGCCGCCACGGGCGCCAGCACCGCCAGCCCCACCGCCCGTGCCCGCCACGAGCGGGCCAGCAGCACCGTGACGGCGAGCATCCCCACCAGCAGTACGATCTCGACCCGGCGGGGCAGCACCCCCGGCAGGAGCAGGCGGCTCACCACGATGCTGACGAGCACCACGTTCACGCCCACCAGGAACCGGCCGTGCAGCACACCGTGGTAGCGACCCGACACGTACCGCACCTCGAGGGCCACGTGCACCATGCCGATGGCCAGGAGCCCGAAGACCACCACGTCGAGCGGGACCGACAGCGCCAACCCGAGCGCGATCACCATCGCCACGCCGAGGCCCACGATCGCTGACCTCTCGTACCCCGTCGCCCTCGGCGCCACGCTGGCGGTCGAGGTGCCGCTGTACGCCGTGCTGCTCCCCCGGCTCGCGCCTGCACCGCTGTCGGCGACAAGGGGAGCGGCGGTGGGTGTGCTGGTCAACGTGGTGTCGCATCCCTTCCTGTGGTTCGCGCTGCAGCCGCTGGGCCGATGGGCCGGCGCCCCGACCGTAGTTGAGGTGGGCGTCGCCGAGGTGGCCGTCTGGCTGCTGGAGGCGGCGCTGGTGCGGGCCACCACCGCCACGGCCTGGCCGGCGTCGCTGAGCGTGGCCGCCGTGGCCAACCTGGCATCGGTCGCCGTCGGCCTCGTGTTGTTCTCGCTCTGACCCGGGATCGGTCCGCGCCGGTGTGCGCTGCCGCCATTCGTGGCCACCGACAGTGGCGAGGTGGTGGGGTCGGCGCGGCCCGACGAGTACGTCGTGATGGCTGAGCCTCGTCGGGCACCGGTCTCGGCGTCACGCCGACACCTTCACCGGTGAGCGACGCTCGACCCGGCGGGACGTGGCCAACTGGGGCGCGGCGCCGATCGACCGCTCATCCGGACGGGGCCGCGTCGATGAGGCAGGCTCGGGGGATGAGCGACGCCGATGCCCTGTTCCAGCGTGCCGCGGCGGTGGCCGCGGCGTATCGAGACTCGGTGGGCGGGCGACCCGTGCGGGCCGCTGCGACCGGCGAGGAGCTGCGCGCCGCGTTCGGTGTCGCGCTCCCCGACGGACCGCTGCCGAGCGCCCGGGTGCTCGACGAGCTGGTGGCCGCCGCCGACCCGGGGCTGGTCCACACCGCCGGTGGGCGCTTCTTCGGGTTCGTGATCGGTGGCTCGTACGACCTCGCGGTGGCGGCCGAGATGGTGACCGCAGGGTGGGACCAGTGCGCCTACAACCACGTGCTCACCCCGGCGGGCGCCGCCGCCGAGCAGGCGGCCGGCGGCTGGCTGAAGGACCTCCTCGGGCTGCCGGCCACCGCGTCGGTGGGCTTCGTGACCGGCGGGCAGGAGGCCAACACGGTCGGCCTCGCCGCCGGTCGCCACGAGGTGCTCGCCGAGGCCGGGTGGGACGTCGAGGCCGACGGGCTGGCGGGGGCGCCCCGGGTGCGGGTGGTGGCCGGCGCGGAGCGCCACGCCACCATCGACCGGGCCCTGCGCCTGCTGGGGTTCGGCACCAGCACGCTCGAACCCGTCGCGGTCGATGCCAACGGCGCCATCCGGCCGGACGAGCTGACCCGGGTGCTGGCGGCCGGAGCGCCGGGCCCCACCATCGTGTGCCTCCAGGCCGGCAACGTGAACTCCGGGGCCTGCGACCCGTTGCGGGATGCGATCGCCGCCGCTCGCGGGCACGGCGCCTGGGTGCACGTGGACGGGGCGTTCGGCCTGTGGGCCGCGGCCAGCCCCCGCACCCGCGTCCTGGTCGACGGCATCGAGCTGGCCGACTCGTGGGGCTGCGACGGCCACAAGTGGCTCAACCTGCCCTACGACTCCGGGTTCGCCATCTGCGCCCACCCCGAGGTGCACGCCACCGCGGTGCGCTACTCGGCGGCCTACCTCACCGGATCGGGCGGCGCCGACCTGGGCATGTCCGACTTCACCCTCGAGTCGTCGCGCCGGGCCCGCGGCTTCTCCGCGTGGGCGCTGCTGCGCCACCTCGGGCGCAGCGGCGTGGCCGACCTGGTCGACCACCTGTGCGCGATGGCCCGCCGCATCGCCGACGGCCTGGCCGCGGGAGGGGCCCGCATCGCCAACGAGGTGGTGCTGAACCAGGTGCTGGCCGACTTCGGCGACGACGCCCGCAACGCTGCCATCGCCACCGCCGTCCAGGAGGAGGGCACGTGCTGGCTGGCCACCACCGACTGGCAGGGCCGCCGCCTGCTGCGCCTGTCCGTCTCGAGCTGCGCCACCACCGCCGACGACGTCGACCGCTCGGTGGCGTCGATCCTGCGCCACGCCGGCCGACAGGCCAGCTGACACGCCGCGGACCGCAGGCGACCGGTGTCGACCGGTGTCGACCGGGCCTCGGCTCGGTGCCCGTCCGCCCGGTCCTCGGTGGGCCGACCGACCCTCGTCGTTGCCCGGTGTCGTCCGAGCGTCCGCCCCCGGTCGCCGGCCACGCCGCCTTCCCCGTCGAGCCACGCCGCTCGACACCCGCATCTTGACATTCTGCTGCACATGTCTCATCTTCGACACATGAGCATTGATGTGTCGAGCGATGTCGGCTTCGTCCCCCGGTCGGGCCCGACGTGGCGGGACCCCTTCGGCATGTACGCGGCGCTGCGCGACCACGACCCGGTGCACCACGCGGCCCACGGCGACTACTGGGTGCTGTCCCGGTTCGCCGACGTGTTCGCCGCCGCCCGCGACACCGCCACCTTCTCGTCGGCCCAGGGCCTCACCTTCCGTTACGGCGACATGGACGCCGCCGGCCTCGCCGAGGCCACGCCGATCGTGATGCTCGACCCGCCGGAGCACACCGCCTTCCGGCGCCTGCTGGCCCGGGGGTTCACCCCCCGGCAGGTGGCCGAGCTCGAGCCGAAGGTCCGGGCCTTCGTCACGGATCGCCTCGACGGGCTGTGCCGGCGGGGCGGCGGCGACATCGTGCCCGAGCTGTTCAAGCCGCTCCCGAGCATGGTCGTGGCCCACTACCTCGGCGTGCCCGAGGCCGACCGGGCCCGCTTCGACCACTGGACCGAGGCCATCGTGGCCGCGGCCGCCGAAGGCGACCCGCTGGCGACCCCCGACGCGGTCGGCGAGCTCTTCGAGTACTTCTCCGACCTCATCGAGCGCCGGCGGCGCGAGCCCGGCGACGACACCATCAGCCAACTGGTCGCTGCCGCGGACGGCGACGCCGGCGACCCTGCCGACGCCGGCGACGGCACCGCCGAGCCTGTGCCGGTGCTGCGGATCCTGGGCTTCGCGTTCACGATGGTGGCGGGCGGCAACGACACCACGACCGGCCTGCTGGGCGGTGCCGCCGAGCTGCTCACCGAGCGCCCCGACCAGCGCGCCCTGCTGGTCGAGTCGCCCGAGTTGATCGGCGACGCTGTCGACGAGCTGCTGCGGCTCACCAGCCCGGTCCAGGGCCTCGCCCGGACCACCACGCGCGACGTCACGATCGGCGACACCAGAATCCCGGCCGGACGCAAGGCCCTGCTGCTGTACGGGTCGGCCAACCGCGACCCACGCGAGTTCGGCGACGACGCCGAGGAGCTCCGCGTCACCCGGCGGCCCCGCCAGATCATGAGCTTCAGCTACGGCGCCCATCACTGCCTCGGTGCCGCCGCCGCCCGGCTCCAGGCCCGGGTGACCCTCGAGGAGCTGCTCCGGCACTGCCCGCAGTTCTCCGTCGATGCGGCGGCGGGCCGGTTCGCCACCGGCAACTACGTGCGTCGCTACGAGTCGCTGCCGTTCACCGCCGGCGCCGCCAGGATCTCCGGGTGACCAGCCCCGGGCGGCTGCGCTCCGGGCCGGCCGACATCGGGGCCGAACTGCTCTGCCACGCCGCCGGCGAGCTCGCCGGCAGCAACCACGTGCGGCGCCACGAGTCGCAGCCGTTCACCGCCGGGATCTCCAAGTGACCAGCACCGGGTGGCGGCGCGCCGGGCCGGCCGGCACCGCGGCCGAACCGCTCTGCCACGCCGCCGGCGAGCTCGCCGGCAGCAACCACGTGCGGCGCCACGAGTCGCAGCCGTTCACCGCCGGCGCCGCCGGGATCTCCGGGTGACCAGCACCGGGTGGCTGCGGGCCGAGCGGGCCAGCCTGGCGGCCGAGCAGATCCTCGATGCCGCCGGCGTGCTCTTCGCCCGCGACGGGGTCGCCGCGGTGGCCATGGCCGACGTGGCGAGTGCCGCGGGCTGCTCCCGGGCCACCCTCTACCGGTACTTCGACAGCCGTGACGCGCTGCGCACCGCCTACGTCCACCGCGAGGCCCGCCGGCTCGGCGCCGAGGTCGCCGCCCGGCTCGCCGGCATCGACGATCCCGGCGAGCGCCTGGTCGAGGCCATGGCCACGGCGCTCCGGCTGGTCCGCGCCGACGCCACCCTCGCGCCTTGGTTCACCGAGGGCGACGCCGGGGGCACCGCACGGCTGGCCCAGTCGTCCGAGGTGATCGAGGCGCTGGTGGCGAGCTTCCTCGGCCAGGGTGCCGATCCGGCCACGAGGCGCCGCGCCCGCTGGGTGGTGCGCGTGCTCGTGTCCCTGCTGGCCGACCCGGGCGCCGACGGCGACGACGAGCGGGCGATGCTCGAGGAGTTCGTGGCGCCCGTCGTGGTGGGCCGAGGCTGAGCCGCCCGTGCCGCCACCGATCACCCCCGACCGGCGCCCCCGACGCTGTCTCCTCGCGCCGGCCACGACGACACACGACTGCTCCACGCAGCATGCTCTGCGCCCGCCGTCGTGGGCCGAGGCTGAGCCGCCCATGCCGCCACCGAACACCCCCCGACCATCGCGCCCGGCGGTGTCCACGACGACGCGCGCGCTCCACACAGGGCTCCCAGCGCCCACCGTCGCGGGCCGAGGCTGAGCCGCCCGTGCCGCCAGCGATCACCCCCCGACCATCGCGCCCGGCGGTGTCCGCTCGCGCCGACTACGACGACGCACGAGCGCACCACGCAGCGCTCGCGGCGCCCGTCGTCGCGGACCTGAGCCGCCCCGCCACGGCGTCGCCGACCGCCCCACGCCGGTCCCCCGGGGCGCGGGCCCGAAGGCGGGCGCGCCTCGCCCTGGCCCTCGTGGCGGTCGCCGCCTTGGGGGTCCCGGGCTGCGGATCGGGCGGCGGCGGATCGGAGGGCGGCGGCTCCCCGCCGAGCAGCACCGGCGCTGCGTCCGGGGCGGCGTTCGGACCTCCGCTGGCGCAGAACCCGCACCTGGGTCCCGCCGGGACCGCCACCATGCACGGCGACAGCGGGTCGTCCGACACCACCCCGCTGGCCGGGCCCGGCGCCGGCCCGGTCGACGTGGCGTCCATCGACCTGGGGGCGGTGTGCCCCACCGTGTTGATCGGCACCGACGGCTACCCGGTCGCGCTGTGCACCCGCGTCAGCGACGTGCGCCCGGTCGTCCACCTGCTCGACCCGGACGACGGTGCGCCGCTGGCCTCGCTCGAGGTGACCGCCGGCAGCCTGTTCGGCGGGGTGTACGGCTATCTCGACGACGACGACCGGATGGTGCTGGTCGACGGCGACGCCGACCTCCTGCGCATCGCCCACCGGCGCGCCGGGGGCGGCTGGGCCCTCGAGGTCGACGAGCGGACCCCGCTGGCCGACGCCGTCCCGGCGGGCGACACCGTCACCAGCGTGGCGCCCGACTACGCCGGCGGCGTGTGGTTCGCCACCGGTGGGGGCACGGTCGGCCTGGTCGACACCGGCACCGGCTCGACCCGCACGCTCGCGCTCGGCGACGGCGAGCGCGTGTCGAACAGCATCTCCACCGCACCGGCGGGCATGACGGTGGCCACCGACCACGCCCTCTACCTCCTGGACGCGGGCCCGGACGGCCAACCCGAGGTGCAGTGGCGGCTGGCCTACGACCGCGGCCCCGCCCGCAAGCCCGGCCAGCTGAGCTGGGGCACCGGGTCGACGCCTACGTTCTTCGGGCCCACCGACGGCGCCGACTACGTGGCGGTGGTGGACAACGCCGACCCGCAGGTGCACCTGGTGGTCGTCCGGGCCACCGGCCCCGACGCCGGTCGCCAGGTGTGCGCACCGGTCGTGCTCGCGCGCGGCGGCCCCGGCTCGGAGAACTCACCGATCGGTGCCGGCGACACCGTGGTCGTGGCGAGCACCTACGGCTACGTGTACCCGCGGCTCCCCGAGGACGCCGGGCCCAGCCGGCCCGCCACCGCGCCGTTCACGGGCGGGATGACCCGGGTCGACGTCGCGCCCGACGGTGCCGGGTGCGAGGTGGTGTGGGACACCGACGTGCGATCGGCGGCCGTGCCCCGTCTCTCGACGGCCGACGGCACCATCACCACGATCATCAAGCCCGACGGGACGGCGGGCTACGCCTACGCGGTGATCGACGCCGCAACGGGCGACCTGCTGGCCGAACAGGACCTCGACGCCTCCGTCGCCGACCCGCTGCAACTGGCCGGCACCATCGGCCCCGACCAGGTGCTCTACCAGGGCACCGTCGGCGCCGTCCTGCGCATCACGCCCTGACGCTCGTCGGACCGGCCCTCCGATGGCTCGCCGCAGGTTGGTCGGCCGTCGTAGGGCCATGTCCCTCGGGCCGCTCTGGATGAGTCATCTGCAGGGGGCGGCGGCGCCGTGACAACCGTCGCCGCCCCGTGACCACCGCGAGGGTCAGCCGGCCGGCCCGGGGATCCTCCGAGTCTGGAGAAATCGCTCGACACCACCGCCCATCAGCGCGACGCTGACCGGCTCGCTTCCACCAGATCGAAAGGGGTTTCGCATGCAGCCAAGGAGTCGGTGATCACGTGGGTCGGACCGCCGACCCCCACCGGCCTCGGGAGAGGCCCATGCGCAACCACGACGAGAAGGCCCGGGACATGGCGCGCTCGGTGCTGCCGAGCACCCGCCGCCGCGGTGCCCGGATCGACCGTGCGAACACCCACGCACGAGAGCGCCAGCGCGTACGCGCCGCACTGCACGATCTGGCGACCCACGACGACCCGGACGACTTCGAGGGCGACCTCACCTGGGAGGCCCGCGGCGCGATCTCCGACATGGTCTGGGATCGCCGCGCCGCCGACAAGGTGGCGCCGCTGATGCGGTGGGCCGAGCGCACCGTCGAGCGCGAGCCTGGACTGCGCGACGCCACGCTCGGCGAGCGCCTCGCCCACTTCCGACGCCTCCTGCCCGAGGGGCTCATCGGACGCCACGCCTTGTCCCACCTCGAATGGGTGCTGGACGACGACCCGTACTGGCCGTGGCGGCCCCGAGCCGAGCGCCCCGCCACCCGACCGACGACCCGCGAGAAGGTCGCGGCGATCGTGATGGCCGGCCGCCACGGCGAGCTCAACCGCCGCCTCCGCCACGACGCCTCGGGGTACTACGTCCGCCACGTCCACGTCCCCGCGCGCCGTGTCGTCGACGAGGAGCACCCCGAGCCCGGCGTCCTCGTCCCGGCTCACACCGAGGTCGTCCAGGAGCCCATCACGACGCGGTTCCTGCTGGGCGCCCACGACATCGACGCGTTCGCGAAGGAGGGCGAGCCGGCAGCCGTGCACGAGCTCTACCAGGAGCTCGTCCGCGCCGGCTTCGTCCGACGCTGACCCGGCGCCGTCAGGTCATCGCGGCCGGGGTCGACATGTCCCGCACCTACCACGAGAGCGAGCGAGGGGCACCGTCGGGAGCGTCACGCGGTCAGCAGTGCCGCCGGGATCACCGCGATGCCGTCAGCGCGCCGGTAGGCCTCGGTACCGGTGGTGATGACGGCGGCATCGAGGAGATCGTCGCCGACCGTCTCCGCCAGCCAGCGGAGGTGGCGCACGTCCTGGTCCCGCGTGGTCGCGGCGAGCTTCACCTCGAGCGCCACGATGCGACCGTCGCCCCGCTCGATGATGAGGTCGACCTCGTGCTCGCCGCCACGGGTGCGCAAGTGGCGGACCCGAGCTTCGTTGGCTTGCGCATAGGTCCGGACGGAGAGGGTCACGAGGGACTCGAACAGCGCACCGAGCAGGGTGCCGTCGCGGGAAATGGGCGGACCTGCGGGCCGATCCTCGAGTAGGCCATCGACGTCGACCCCCAGCAAACGGGCGGCGAGGGCCGGATCGGCCAATTGGTGCACAGGGGCGACACCGAGGCGGCGCAACCGATGCCGGGTCGGCGCCCAGGCCGGGACGTCCTCGATCATCCACAGCTGTTCCAGGGTGGTGCGGTACGGGCCCGTGGTCGTCTTCGCCGGCTTGTCGTTCTCGCCGGCAGAGGCAGCGTCGCGGATGGTCTCGAACGAGGCGGTCGTCGACGACGACGCCGCATAGGCGGTGAGCCATCGACGCAGCGCGCCCCGATCCCGGACCCGGTGCCCGACCTCGGCGACGTCCCGCTCGACGATGCGGTCGAGGTACCCGTCGAGCTGGGACCGCAGCAGTCGACCGGACAGCGGACGGATGGCGGGGAAGCCCGACGCCGTGATCTCGGCGGCGTACTCGGCCAACCCGACCGTCGTGGCGCCGGCCACCGCTGGTCGTGAGCCGCTGAGTAGTTCGCCCAGCCGCACCGACGGCGCCTCGATGCCGCGTTCGGCGATCGACATCGGGCGCATGCGAACGGTCACGATCCGCCCGGCCCCAGAATGGACCGGCGCTTCCGATGGCGCGGCTGAACCCGTGAGCAGGAACCGCGCCGGTGCGGGGTCGCGATCGACGGCGCGGCGCACCAGATCCCACGAGGACGGGAGCCGCTGCCACTCGTCGATCAGCACTGGGGGTCCGCCCGCAGTCACACGGTCCGGCGCGGCACGGAGGATCTCGAGCTGTCCGGGGTCGTCCAGTCGGTGGACGGTGACCGCTCGACGCATCGCCGTCTCGGTCTTCCCGACGGCACGGGGCCCCTCCAGCGAAACCGCGGGCAGGCCGGCGAGCAGCTCGTCGAGCTCCCCATCCACAATCCGCGCCTGATAGTCCATCTGGTGAAAACTACTCTTTGGACGGCACAAACCCTACGTTTCGGACGCCGTGTTCCCTACTGTTCGGACACTTGGAACGACGAGCCACCCGAACCGCCGGGCCACAGGGCCGGCGACCACCGGACGGGCCGCCGGGCGCCGTGGTCGATCGTGGCGTCAGCCGTACTGCTCGCGCAGCTTGTACTTGAGGATCTTGTTGAGGGTCTCGTTGCGGGGCAGGGCGTCGACCACCTCGAGGCGCTCGGGGATCTTCTGGGTCATGAGGCCCGACTCCCGGCCGAGCTCGGTCATCTCGTCGAAGGTGAGCGCCTCCTCGCCCGGGGCGCTCTGGACCACCGCGACCACCATCTCGCCCCGCTCGCGGTCGGGCACGCCGATGACGGCCACGTCGCCCACCTTGGGGTGGGTGTAGAGCACGTCCTCGATCTCCTTGGCGCTGATGTTCTCGCCCTTGCGGATGATGATGTCCTTGAGGCGACCGGTGAGCACCACGTGGCCGTCCTCGCGGAGGTGGCCGAGGTCGCCGGTGCGGAAGTAGCCGTCCTCGTCGAAGGCGTCGGCGTTGAGGGACTCGTCGGTGTAGCCCTTGAAGACCATCGGGCCCTTCAGGCGCACCTCACCGTCCTCGCCGGGGCCGCAGACATTGCCGTCCTCGCCGACGATGCGCACCTCGCAGCCCGCGACGGGCTTGCCCTCGGTGTTGGCGAGCTGGTCCTCGGTGTCGCTCGGCGACCCCTGGGCGATCATCGGGCACTCGGTCATGCCGTAGCCGTGCAGGGTGCCGAGCGGGCACAGCTCGCGCTTGACCTCGTAGTAGATCTCGGGCGGCTTGGGTGCGCCGCCACCGGCCAGCAGGCGCAGCGACGGAAGGATGCGCGTGTCGGGGTCCTTGCGCTGCTCGGCGAGGAACATCAGGTAGTGGGCGGTGGAGCCACCGGCCGACGTGACGTCGTACTTGCGGAACGCCGGCAGGATGGCCTCGAGGTTGAAGCCCTCGACGATCACCGCGCCCACGCCGGTGACGAGCATGAGCACGAGGTAGTCGGGCCCCGCGATGTGGGCGAAGGGGAAGGCGATGGAGCCGACGTCGACGGCCGGGTCCCACTCGATGGCGTGGGCCAGGCCGTAGCCGCCGGCGATGAGGGTCTTGTCCGTGTGCTGCACGCCCTTCGGGTCCGACGTGGTGCCCGAGGTGTAGTAGAGCCAGCGGACGTCGTCGCCGCTCTCGGGCGGCGGCGGCAGGGTGGACGGGTCGCCCTCGGGGAGGTCGGTGTAGGCCGACAGCACCTGCACCGGCGGGTCGACGTCGGCGCCCAGGCGCTCGGCCCGGGCGTTGTAGTCCACGCCGAAGAGCTCGCCGGGGCCCAGGTAGAGCTTCGGGGCGAACTGGTGGAGTGCGAAGTCGACCTCCTTCTCTCCGTAGATGTGCAGGATCGGGTTCTGCACCACGCCGAGGCGGGCGAGGGCCATCGACGCCAGCACGGTCTCGATGCGGCTGGGCAACTGCCAGGTGACCTTGTCGCCCGGGCCGATGCCCATGGCGTGGAAGCCGGCGGCGACCCGCTCGGCCCGGTCGCGCAGCTCGCCGAAGGTGAGCGACCGGTCGGCCGGATCGACCAGCACCCGGGCGTCGGGTGTCAGCGCGGCACGGCGCTCCACCAGCTCCCACATCGTCGCCGAGTCCTGCAGCGGTCGATCGTCGGCCATCGGTCCTCCCCTCACCCGGGCGGCGGCCCGGATCACCTCGTAACGGACGGCGGCGGCGACCGACCCGGTCCACCCGGGTGAAGGCCACCTACCTGCGAGGCGTCAGTGTGGCATGTGGCCGGGGGCGGCGGCGGACGCCGCCGCCATGAGCCCCGGTCGCCTCGGCCCGTCGGCGCTGCCTGTCAGCGGGGCTCGAGGCCGACCAGGTCGGCGAGCAGCTCCATCGAGCGCAGCCAGTCGTCGACGTCGCTGCGCCAGGGGGCGGCCACCACGTAGCTGACGCCGGCGGCCTCGTAGCGGTCGCGCTCGTCGCGGATGCGGTCGTGGTCCATGCCCTGGGGATCCCAGCCGGTGCGCAGCGAGATGCGGAACCCGGGCTCGGGCCGCTCGGCCCGCAGCGCCGCGATCGGCGCCCGCACCTCGTCGGGGTCGAGGCCGATCAGGTGGAACCCGTCGCCCTTCTCCACCGCCCTCCGGTGGGCCCGGGGCCCCGAGCCGCCGACCCAGATGTCGATGTCGTGGGCCGGCTGGGGCAGCACCCGCAGGTCGTCGAAGCTGCTGTAGCGGCCGTGGAAGGTGGCGGGGTCGTCGCGCCACACCACCCGCCACAGGTCGAGCATCTCGTCGAGTCGGTCGCCCCGGTCGCCGAACTCGTAGCCGAGGGCGGCGTACTCCCCCGCCGACCACCCCACGCCGACGCCCACCGTCAGCCGCCCGCCCGACAGGTTGTCGAGGCTCGCCAGTTGGTTAGCCGCCTCCAGCGGGTTGTGCTGCGGGGCGACCAGGACGCTGAGGCCCAGCCCGATGGTGCCGGTGAGCGCCGCCGCCCAGGTGAGGGAGACCATCGGGTCGAGCAGGTACGGCGACGGGTACGTCTGCTCGGCGGGCTGCACCAGGTGGTCGCTCACCCACAGGCCGGCGAAGCCCCGGTCCTCGGCCAGCCGGGCGGCCCGCCCCACCGCTTCGGCGCCGGCGACCCGGCCGTACTGGGGAAGGTGGATCCCGACCTCGAGCATGGCGACGTCCTACCAGAGCGCCGGCGTCGAGGCGGCGTCCGGCCACCCCACAAGACGGGAATTGGCGCCCGATCCGGTGGTTGGGGCGACCGGATCGGGCGCCAGTTCGTGCACGCGAACGCCTGGTGACGCCTACGCTCCCCGCCGAGCGAGCAGGGGAGAACGCTATGTTCGGACGGAGGAGGCGCGGTGCCCGCACCGTCACGCTCCGCCTCGAGGACGACGGCGAGGACTTCCGGCGGCTGACGGCGTCGGTGACCCGTGACGGCGCGCTCAGGGTCGACGGCCACGACCTCGGGCCCGGCACCGCGATCGTCTCGCCCGACGGGGAGTACGAGTGGGTCACGACGGTCGCCGCCGCCGACGTCGGTCGCCTGGTGGTGCTGCTCGGTGGGCGTGAGGGTGACGACGTGCTCGACGTGCTCGAGCGGTCGTACACCGGCGCCGGGTCCTACGACTTCGAGCGGATGCTCCGCGAGAGCGACATCCCCGTGGAGCGCTGGATCCGGTCGTGAGCGACCGCCACGTCCACCGGGTCGGACCCGCCGGTCGGTCACCCCGACCATCGGACCGGTACCGCGACGCGCTGACCTCAAGAGGGTCGGTGAGCGACAACCGTCGACCGCCCCCGTCGATCGCCCCCGTCGATCGCTCCTGGCGACCGTCGGCCTCGATCCACGCGGGACCCACCGTGCGCCGTCAACCGGGCGCGGGTGGGACCTGTGGCCCTGTCGGAGTGCAGGAGGCCACCCGTACGATCGCCCCATGGAGGGCAGCGCGGTCCTGGTGCACGGCGCCTGGTCGAACCCCGACGACTGGCGGTGGGTCACGTCGCTGCTGGAGGCCGACGGCGTGGAGGTGCGGGCGGTCGACCTGCCCTCGCACCGGTCCGCAACGGCCACCCGTGCCGACGACGTGACCGAGCTGGAGGCGACGATCCGGGCGGTGCCGCAAC
Organism: uncultured Microthrixaceae bacterium; assembly: GCA_964635055.1. Lineage (GTDB taxonomy): Bacteria > Actinomycetota > Acidimicrobiia > Acidimicrobiales > DATDAH01 > JAEUJM01. The sequence continues at coordinate 69,750 of CAZWMT010000007.1, forward strand.
CGGTGGTGCTGGTGGGCTGGTCGTACGGGGGCGCCGTGATCGACAGCCTCCACCCGGACGGCCTCGGGCTCGAGCGCCTGCTCTACGTGGCGAGCTTCCCGACCGGGCCAGGGCCCGACGAGGCGCCACCCCCGTACGACATCGATCTCTCGCACGTCGTGTTCCGCGACGAGGGCACCTGCGTGCTCGACGACGACTGGTGGCTCGCCCAGGACGAGGTGGCCACAATGCCGCCCGACGTGCAGGCGCACCTGCACGACCATCCTCGCCGCCCGGTCGCCCTGGGCGCCTGGGCCGAGGGCGAGGCGACGTCCCCGTGGCGGCAGGTGGCGACCACCGTCGTGCTCGGGCGCTCCGACACCACCCAGTCGCCGGCGCAGCAGGCGTGGGCCGCGGGCCGCTTCGACGACGTCCGCATCGTCGACAGCGACCACTTCGTCCTGTGGCGGGCCCCTGAGGCGGTGGCCGCCGTGGTGGTCGAGGCCCTCGGGGCGCCGTGAGCCGCCAACCCGACCTCCGATCGGACGCGTGAGCGGACACCCTGATCCTGTCGAGGCCAGCCCGTCGGGACCCGTCACGATGGCGTCGCTGCTGGCCGACTTCGGCGTCTGCAATCCGTTCTGGCTCCCGATTCGACCGCCAGGACCGTCGAATCGGGAGCCAGTTCCAGACCTGGCCGCCGGCGGTTCGACCACGACCCCCGTCCTATCCTCACCTCTCGCTCGATGGACGAGCCCGACGCCCCCGTCCCCGCCGGCCTCAACGAGGACGGACACGATGCCGAAGGCGGATCCATGACCATTGTCCCCCGGCGCCGCCTCGGCTGGGCCGCCGCGGCCGTGCTCGTGACGCTCGTCGCCACGACGGTCGGGCTGGCCTCGGAGGGCGCCGGGATCCGAGCCGTCCCGGCCGCCGCCGCCGAGTCGCCCTGGCTGTTGGGCTACTTCCCCGGCTACCAGCGCGACCTGATGCCCGCGGACGAGATCGAGTGGTCGGCGCTCACCCACGTGGTGGTCGGTCCGGTGATCCCCCGCGCCGACGGCTCGCTCGACACGGCGATGGACATCGACGCCGCGTCGGGGCCGGCGTTCGCCCGGGACCTCGCCATCCGGGCCCACGCGCACGGTGTCGTCCCGCTGCTCATGATCGGCGGCGCCGGCACCCATGACGCCTTCGCCGCCGCCGCCCACAACCACCCGGCCGCGCTGGTCCGGAACCTGCTGTCGACCATGGACGACCTGGGCTACGACGGCCTCGACCTGGACTGGGAGCCCGTCCCCGCCGCCGACGAGGCCGACCTGGCCGCGCTGGCGCACGCCTTGCGGGTGGCCCGGCCGTCGGCGGTGCTGACCATGCCGGTCGGCTGGGCGACCACGACCTTCCCCGACGTGTCGTCCGTGTACGGCTCGCTCGCCGACGACCTCGACCGCATCAACGTCATGAGCTACGGCATGGCCGGCGCGTGGGACGGCTGGCAGACGTGGCACTCGTCGGCCCTGCACGGCGCCGGCGGGGCCACCCCGTCGGCGGTCGACGTCAGCGTCGCCGCCTACCTCGACGCCGGGGTGCCCGCCGCCAGGCTCGGGGTCGGCATCGGCTTCTACGGCTCCTGCTGGGCCGGCGGCGTGACCGGCCCCCGCCAGGCCGTCGGCGGCTCCGCGCTGGTGGCCGACGACAACGTCATGAGCATCACCAACATCCGGTCGTCGTACGCCGACCCGAGCGCCTCCCGCTACGACTCGGCGGCGCAGGCGCCCTACCTCTCGTTCGCCACGCCCCACGGCCCGCAGCGGTGCACGTTCGTGTCGTACGAGGACGAGACCTCCATCCAGGCCAAGGGCGCGTGGGCGCGGTCGCAGGGCCTGGGTGGTGCCATCGTGTGGAGCATCCCCCAGGCGCACGACCGCGCCGCTCCGGCCGGCGAGCGCGACCACCTCCTCGCCGTGGCCCGCTCCGCCTTCGTGGACGACGGGACGCCCACCGGGACGGTCCGCCCCGATGCGCTCCTGAAGCGGGCGCCGGCCGGCACCTTCGTCGGCGCCGACCGCTACGGCACCGACGGCACCGGCCAGACCCTGCGCTCGTCCCTGGCCGCCGGCTCGACCGCGACCTTCGTCGCCCGCCTGGAGAACGACGGCGACGCCACCGGGCCCCTCACCGTCCACGCCGACGGAGCGACCAGCGCGTTCGCCGTCCGGTACCTCGTCGGTGGCGTCGACGTGACCCGAGCGGTCCGCGCCGGCACGTTCGCCTCGGCGCCGGTCGCATCGGGCAGTTTCGTTCGCCTCACCGTGCGGGTCACCGCCCGAACGAGTGCACCGCCCGGCGCCACGCTCTCCCGGCTCATCACGGTGGGCAGCCCGTCCTCGCCCGGCAACGCTGACGCCGTCCGCCTGCGAGTTCGTCTTGGTGCCAACCTGGTACCGCCCGCCGCCAGGTCACTAGCCTGAGGGGATGGACGTGAACGTCAAGAACGTCGAGCCCGAGGTGATGGCGCGTCTGGCCGCACAGGCCGATGCCGAGGGCGTGAGCCAGCAGGAGTGGATCCGCCAGACCCTGCGACGCACCGCCGCCCGGCTGTCGCCGGCCGAGCTCGTGGCGCAACGTTCCCTGGCGACCGACCCCATGACCGAGGGCGAGTTCGCCGAGGTCCAGCGGCGTGTGGCCGAGCGCCGACGCGCCGCCATCGAGCAACTGGGCGACTGAAGGGCCGATGCACGGTGCATGACAGCGTCGTCGCCGACGCCGGCGGACTGCTGGTGCTGGCCGGCGTCATGGAGGGCGTATCCCACGAGGTCGACGAGGTGCTGGTCCTCGACGCCACCACCCTCCTGGTGGCCGAGTATCTGGCCGTGCGCCACGAGGGTTGCCCCGACCGCTGCCGGTCCGACTTCGCCGCCGCGACGCGGATCGTGAGCGAGTGGTTCCCCGCCCGACCGCTGGCACTCGACGCCGCCGTCGGCGACCTGCACGACGGCCTCGACACCGCCGTCACCCTGCGCCTGGCCGACGCGCTCGGCGTCCCCCTCGTGACCAAGCACGCCGACGTCTTCAGCCCCACGATCCTCGTCCTGCGCTGCTGACCGACGCATCCGGCGCCGCCGTTGGCCACTGCCCGAGACCAGGTGACCGACCGCCCTTCCGACGCCACACTGGTGCCATGCCTGCCCAGCTGAACCACACCATCGTGGCGGCGCACGACCCCCGTGAGTCCGCCGAGTTCCTGTCCCAGATCCTCGGCCTGCCGGCGCCGGCGCCCTACGGCCCCTTCCTGGTCGTCGAGGCCGCCAACGGCGTCTCGCTCGACTTCATCGAGGCCGACGGCGAGATCGCCCCGCAGCACTACGCCTTCCTCATCACCGAGGCCGAGTTCGACGAGATCTTCGCTCGCGTCACCGAGCGCGGCCTCACCTACTGGGCCGACCCCGCCGCCCGCCGGCAGGGCGAGATCAACCACGGCGACGGCGGGCGGGGCTTCTACTTCGAGGACCCCTCCGGCCACTTCCTCGAGGTGCTCACCCGCCCCTACGGAAGCAGCACCGCGTCCGGCACGTGAGCATCCGACGCCGCCGAGGCTGACGGGTGATCGCCGCCGCCGAGGCCGAGTCGCTCGACGACCTCTTCCTGCGCCTCGAAGCCGCCGGCGTGATGCTGCGGGTCGACCGCGAGGTCACCCCCACGATGGCCAAGACGCCGAGCCCGACATCGTCGCCTGGGCCAACAGTTGCGCCCTGAACCCGGCCCGCGTCGACCCGTCCCGCCGCGACGACCCTGCGGTCGAGGCCGCTCGCGCCCGCATGTCCGAGGCGGTGGGCCTCGGCCTCGATCGCCTGGCCGGCCTCGCCGTGGCGCCCAACTGACCCGGCGACCGGCGACCCGGCCCGACTCGGCGTCAGGGCGTGCGGGCCGCCACCGCCACGACGGTGAGCGACATGAAGAAGCGGTCCGACCGTCCCGCCTCGACCGCTTGGTTGAGGAAGGCGGTGGCGTCGCCGGCGTCGAGCACACCGGCCTCCACGAGTTGCGGGACCGCCCCCGCCAGCGGGAACAGGCCTGACGGCGCCGGCGCGGTGTCGGGGTCCCAGGCCGTCCACGTGTGCGCCGCGGCCTCGACCGTCACGTCGACGAGCCCGGCGGCCCGTACGAGGTTGGCCAGGAGGCCCCCGGCCGCGGCCGGCCGGCCCCGAGCGGCCACCAGCGCCTGCTGGAAGCGAGCGGCGAGGTCGAGGTCGGGGAGGTCGATGACGAGCGTCCGCCAGTCGCTGTCGATCAGGCTGAAGCGGCCGCCCGGGCGCAGCACCCGCACCATCTCGGCGACGGCCGCGGCGGGATCCTCCAACCACTGCAGCATCCGCTCGGAGCGCACGGCGTCGAACGACTCGTCGGGCTCGTCGATCGCGGTCGCGTCGCCCACCCGGAAGGTGACGTCGAGGTCGTCGCCGACGGCGATCGAGCCGGCCCGCCTGCGGGCGTCGGCCAGCATGGCCTCGCTGGCGTCGATGCCGACCACGCTCCCGCCCGGGACGAGGCGGGGGGCGAGGGCGCAGGCCACCTCGCCCCGCCCGCAACCGACGTCGAGCAGGCGTTGGCCCGGCCGCAGGTCGAGGCGCTCGGCCTCGAAGGCCCGGAGGGCGATGGTGGCGGGCCACCGCGCCGTCTGGTCCATGGTGGCGACCACGTAGTCCGTGTCGCTCTGGTCGTCGACCCGGGTGAACCCCGCCTCGTTCGAGAGCTCAGGACCCGAGGCGCCCACGTCGGTCGACACGGCCCGAACGGTAGTGCGGTGCCCAGTGACGGTGACGTCGACACGGCGTACGTTGCTGGTCACCGCACCCACCATGACGAGCAGCGGCCGTAGGGCCATGCCCGCCGACGAGACCGAAGGGGAGACATGGCGCCACCGCACCACGACGGCGACCTCGGGACGCTGCTGGCCGTGTTCGCCCATCCCGACGACGAGGCCTACCTCGCCGGTGGCCTGATGGCGGCCGCCGCCGACGCGGGCCGGCGGGTGGCCTGCGTGACCGCCACCAAAGGCGAGCTCGGGTTCCCCGACGACGACGCACGCTCCCTCGAGGAGCGGGCCGCGGTGCGCGAAGCCGAGATGCAGGCCTGCCTGGCCGTGCTGGGCGTCCGCGAGCACCACTGGCTCGACCTGCCCGACGGCGGTTGCGCCGACCTCGACGACGCCGGCCCGGTCGGCCGCCTGTGCGAACTGCTCGAGGAGGTGCAGCCGGACACGGTCCTCACCTTCGGGCCCGACGGCCAGACCTACCACCCCGACCACATGACCGTCAGCCGCTGGACCACCCGCGCCGTGCAGGCCACCGGCGACCGCGCCGAGTTCCTCTACGCGGCCATGACGCCCGAGTGGCTGGCCGAGTTCAGCCAGGTGGTGCCGCTCGACCAGGTGATGATGGCCGACCTCCCGCCGACCTCCTGGCCTGCCGACCAACTGGCGGTCTGGTTCCATTGCGACGAGGCCCTGGCCGAACGCAAGGTGGCGGCGCTGCGGGCCCAGGCCAGCCAGATCGAACCGCTACTGGCCATCGCCGACCTCGGGACCTTCACCCGCCTGAACGCCGAAGAGTTCTACCGCCGACCAACGCCAGACGACTGGCCGGCGTGAGTCGCCGGGTTCTGGGCCCTTCTATGTCGCCGTGTCGGAGCGTGTCGGCGACTCGGCAACGACGGAGTCCTCATCCGGAACGGCGACGAAGTGGACCTGCCCGTCGGCATCGACCTGCTCGATGCGCACCACCGACCCGAACCGCTCGGAGCCGGCCACGACGACGGCGCCGGGCACGATGCGCGCCGGCTCTGTGGCCTCCCGCAGCAGGGACCACCAACGACCCTGGTCGTCCTCGCTGTTCAGATCCGCTCTCAGTTCGATCGTTGGCATCGGATCACCTGGTCGGCCGGTGGAAGGGGTTGGACATGACTCGGTGCGCCGATCCCAGCACACGGACCACAGAACGCCAACGTGATCGACGGTGCGGAAGGAGGGGACGGGGGTCGTCGAGCCAGTAGCGCACGCGGGCGTGGCAGGCGCAGAAGTAGCGGTCAGGCAGTACGACTTGGAGCCCACCGAGCGGTATCGATCGCCGGAGGTACTGGGCCAGGATCAGCGACGAGACGCCGGTCAGGCTCTCGAGGTGGCAAGGGTGCGCCTCGATGAACGTGAACTCGATGCCGTCGACGGTCGCCCGCCGAGGGTGCGTGGACCGCGCAGCTCACGCTCGAGTTGGCGGCGTCCCGCAGCCGCTCCTCGTGCTCGAGCCGAACGACGCGACGCTCGAGCCGTGCAACCTCGCATCGCAGGTTGTCGACCTCGTGGCGCGTCGACGTGACGGTTGAGTGGCTGCGCGAGGACGACCTCTTCCAGTCAGTGCCAGCCCGAGCACGCCTGACTCGGTCTCAGTCGTCGGGATCATCGCTGATTAGATCGAAGTAGTCGGGATGCACGATCACGTCGAGTAGCTCGACACCTCGGAGCGGTCCGGACTCGAACATCTCGAACGGGGGCGTGCCATCGGCCGATCCGCCAGGTGGGTACAGGGCGAGGGCCCGCTCTACGAAGCCTTCAGAGCGGGTCACCCGTCGTCGGGTGGGCACGGCTCAGTGCGTTCGGTTGCGAGCGAGCTCGAGGCCGTGGGCGCGCACGGCCTCGGTCAGCACCGGCGGCCGCAAGAAGGCGGCTTCGAAGGGGATGGTCTCGCCCTCGTCGACCATCTGCCATCCGAGATCCTGGTGAGAGAGATCGCTGATTGCCGTGCCTGACCATCCGGCGAACTCGGCGAGCACCTGGTCGATGATCTCCAGCTCGTCAGCACCGAAAGCGCTCAGGTCGGGTTCTCGCAGGGGAAGCAGGCGTTGCTGGGTGTAGCCGAGGTAGGACTCTTCGACGACACGTGCCTCACCCGAGTCCACGAGCCGCCGCCGAACCGGCTTGAGGCGACGGGGCGCCGGCCCCAGTTGGAGACGCTGGTATTCCGCACCGGTGATCGGGTGGCCAAGTGCTCGAACGGCGGCGCACTCGGCGAAGTGGAGCACCTTGTTCAGCTTGACCGCGCCGGCCGCGGGGTCGCCCTCGAGCCGCTTGGCAACGTAGAGCACGAACTCGGTGAACTTCGCTTCGTCGTACGGATGGTCCATCACTGCTCCCTTGCTCGCAGGATCTCACAGATGGCGAATCGGCGGGTGTCTCATCGTCGGCTTCGACCGTACCCAGGGGGTACGACAACCAAGATTGCGTAGGGTTCGGGTGACAGGACGCGAGCGTGACCGCATCTACGAGGCAACCCCGGATCTACGGCCCGATCGACATGCCGGCCGTCGAAGGCGATCAACAGCTCGACCTCGGGCTCGGTCACGCCGACTGACCGCTCGCAGCGCGTCTTGTTTCGGCGAATCGCCTGCCGCGAGGTCGTCGACTGATGCCGTCGCGGAGGGCGTCATCGACGGGCGCCCCCGTCGCGGCAAGGATCAGGGCATGGAGATCGCCGAGGTCGCCCTGTCCGACATCGAGTTCTGGGCCGAACCGCCGGGCCGGCGGGAGGAGGCGTTCGCCCTGCTGCGAGCCGAACAGCCGCGGATCTTCCTGCCGGAGCCCGAGATCGAGGACCCGCAGGGCCTGTTCCCGGTGGGGCCCGGGTACTGGTCGCTCACCAAGCACGCCGACGTGGTGGAGTGCAGCCGGCGGGCGACGGACTTCTGCTCGGGCAAGGGCACGAACATCATCGACATGCCCGTGCCGTTCCTCGACTTCTTCGGCTCGATGATCAACATGGACGACCCGCGCCACGCCCGCATGCGCCGCATCGTGTCCCGGGCGTTCACCCCGAAGGTGCTGGACTCGATGAAGGCCGACGTCGAGACCATCGCGGCGGAGATCGTCAGCGACATCGCCGACCGCGGCGAGTGCGACTTCGTCACCGAGGTGGCGGCGCTGGTCCCGCTGCGGATCATCGTCGACCTGATGGGCATCCCCCGCAGCCAGGAGCAGTTCATCTTCGACCGGACGAACACGATCCTCGGGTTCACCGACACCGAGTACGTGGCCGACCAGGATCCGATGGCCATCACGATGGCGCTCGTCACCGCCGGCCAGGAGCTGGCCACGCTCGTGCGTGAGCTGGCCGAGGAGCGCATCGCCGACCCCGCCGACGATCTGATCACGGCACTGGTGACCGCGGACGTCGAGGGCGAGATGCTGAGCCCCGAGGAGCTGGCCTCGTTCTTCATCCTGCTCGTGGCCGCGGGGAACGAGACCACCCGCAACGCGATCGCCCACGGGGTGCACGCGCTGAGCGAGCACCCGGAACAGCGTGACCTCCTGCTGAGTGACTTCGACACCCACCTCCCCGGCGCGGTCGAGGAGATCGTGCGCTGGGCCAGCCCGGTCATGCACTTCCGCCGCACGGTCACCCACGACGGGGTGCGCCTGGGCGACCAGGTCTTCGAGGAGGGCGACAAGGTCGTGCTCTGGTACTGGTCGGCCAACCGCGACGAGGACGTGTTCGACGACCCGCACCGCTTCGACATCACCCGGACGCCCAACGACCACGTGGGCTTCGGCGCCCCGGGCCCGCACTTCTGCCTCGGCGCCCACCTGGCCCGCCGCGAGGTCACCGTCGCCCTGCGCGAGGTCTACCGCCAGCTCCCCGACCTCACGACCGTCGGCGAGCCCGAGTACCTCCGCTCCAACTTCATCAACGGCATCAAACACCTGCCCGTCCGCTACAGCCCCCGGCCTTCCTGAGGAGCGGCGGCCCCTGCGACCGCCGCCAGGGCGGCGGTCTGCTCAGGCGACGCGACGCAGCGTGTTGTGGTCGGTGTGGGCGAACGGCTCGGCGAACTCCCGCATGCGCAGCATCGTGGTCTCGGCATAGGACCAGGTGCCGTCGCCGAGGGTGATCGTCACCTCGTAGCTGAGCGTGCTGGCGTTCTTCGCCAGGTAGGCGTTCTCGCCGATGTTGTAGCGAGCGTCGCCGGCGTCGGCCCGCATCGTGAAGGTCGTGTCATCGGCCTCGGCGGTGCCGCCGGCGAGGACGGTGATGCCCCGGGGCACCACGAAGCCCCGGAGGACCTCGCCGGTGGCGGCGTCCCAGAGCCAGTACCCGACCTCGGTGTGGAACGGGTCCTCCTCGTCGCCGCGCCACATCGCGGTCTTGTAGTCGAGCCCGTAGAGGTGCTGGTCGCCGTTGTCGACCGGCCCGAACGGCTTGAACGTCACCCGCTCCAGGTAGGGCGTGTCCAGCACCTCGTGCTCGGTGTGGGAGTAGGCGCGGTCCAATCCACCCTGATCGCTCTCCCACTCGCCCGCCAGTGCTCCCAGTGGACCCCATTCGTTCGCCATCGGCCCGCTCCTCTCGTGACCACTCGTGTACAGGCACGGTACGGCGGTGCGCGCTGCGGCGGCAGGGGCCTTCGGCCCTTCCTGTCGTTGCCCTGGTCAGGTGGATGCGAGGCGGGGGAGATGGTTCCCCCTCGTCTGCCGCCATGGCCCTGATTGAACCCCCGCCGCTGCCTCGCTCACCAGCGACGGAGGTCACACGCGCGCAGAGCGGACCGGCATGGCGTGCTCAGCCGGGCGGGGGCGCGTCCAGGACCGCCGCGGTGATCACGTCCTCGAAGCGGTGGGCGGCCCACGAGATCGGGCCGATCTCCAGGCTGTTCTCGGTCAAGACCTCGAAGTAGGCGGCCACGATGCCGGTGGCGGGGTCGATCCAGGCGTCGATGCCCCCCGAGCCGCCGTGGTGGTACGAGCCCGGTGCCATCGTGCCGCCCGCGAAGCGCAGCCACGGCTCGGTGCCGGCCACGCCGTAGCCGTAGCCCCAACCCGCCTCGGCCCTGTTCACCGACAGGAGGACGGCAGGCACGCCGGGGATCTGGTTGGTGGTCATCACCCGCACGGCGTCGCCGCTGAGCACCCGTCGGTCGCCGACCCGGCCGCCATCCAGGATCATCTGCCCGAAGCGCACGACGTCCGTCGCGGTGGCGTGCACGCCGGAGGCGCCGTCGTCGCTGCTCGCCCACAGGGGATCGTTGAACGAGATCGGGCTCTCGGCGTGCTCGGGCCCGAACGGGATGCCGGGCGGGCGTTCGATCACCCGGTCGGCCCAGTCGTCGGGCACGATCACCGCGCTGTCGGCCATGCCGACCGGCTCGAACACGAAGCGGCGCATGGCGACATCGAGCGAGTCGCCGGTGGTGCGGCGGATGATCTCGCCCACCACCGAGTAGTTGACGTTGCAGTACTGCATGACCTTCCCCGCCGGCTCGCGCCGGTCGGTCTCCAGCCCGGGCAGCAGGATGATCTGGCCCAGCAGGTCGAGCCCACCCGGCGCCCAGCTCTCGATGATCTCGGTCAGGAGCGCGTCCCTGCGCTCGGCGACGTCGTCCTCGTGCCACCCCGTGGTGTGGGTGAGGAGATGGTGGACCAGGACCTCGTCGTGGCCCTGCCCGGCCAGCTCGGGGATGTACCTGGTCAGGGGCTCGTGGAGGCCCACCAGGCCGCGCTCGACGAGGCACAGCAGCACCGCCGCTGTCATGGGTTTGGTCTGCGACGCCAGCGGGAAGATGCTGTCGATGGTCACCGGCGGGCCGCCGGGGCGGTGCTCGCCGACCGCGTGGGTGAACACCACCCGGCCATGGCGGGCGACGACAGCGACGAGGGTGGGTGACTTCCCCTCGTCGTACTGGCGCTGCATGAGCGCGGCGGCATCGTCGAGACGCGCGGCCGACATCCCCACCTCGGCGGGGTCGACGGGCCCGAGGTCGAGGAGGCTGGGGGCGGGGGCGGGGGTCACGCCGCCACCGCGGCGGTGATGACGTCCTGGAAGCGCTGGGTCCTGCCCGACACCGGCTCGAGGTCGGGCGACATCTCGGTGAGGACCTCGAACCAGACACCGACGATCCCGTGCTCGATGTCGATCCAGAAGCTGACCCCACCCGCGCCGGGATGGGTGGCCGTGCCGAACGGCACCAGCCCGCCTCCGAACCAGGCCCAGCGGGTCTCGCAGGTGATCGCGAAGCCGTAGCCCCACGACGCCTCCGGCGCCGTCTGGTCGGCGACGAAGCGGGCGGGGATGCCCGGGATCTGGTTCGTGGTCATCGACCGGACCGTCGCCGGGGCGAGGATGCGCCGGCCGTCGAGCGCGCCCCCGTCGAGGATGGCTTGCCCGAAGCGGACCACGTCCAGCGGCGAGCTGTACATCCCGGCCGCCCCCGAATCGCTGGCCCGCCAGAGGGGGCCGTCGACCGACGGCATGCTGTTGGCCCCCATCGGCAGGTCAGGGTCGCGGGTCACCGCGTAGGGGACGAGGTCGTCGCTGAGCCCGATCGCACTGCGCTGCATGCCGAGGGGCTCGAACACGCGCTGGCGCACTGCTGCGTCCAGCGAAGCGCCGGTCTGACGGCGGACGATCTCGGCCAGCAGCTCGTAGTTGCCGTTGGCGTAGGCCATCTCCGCGCCGGTCGCACAGAACCGGACGGGATCGAGGGCGAAGGCCAGGAAGATGGCGGTGAACGCGTCGCGGTCGGGCGGCATCGGCGGGATGTCGCCCGACAGGATGCCGGCCTCGAGGCGTCCGCTCAGCAGCTCGGACTCCCAACCGGCGGTGTGGGTGAGCAGGTGGTGCACGAGGACGTCGTCGTTGCCGGTCCCCTCCAGCTCGGAGAGGTGCTGGACCACCGGTTCGTAGATGCCGACCCGCCCCTCCTCCACGAGGCTCAGCAGGGCGGCGGCGGTGAAGGGCTTGGTGGCCGACGCCAGCGGCCAGACGTGGTCGAGCGTCAGCGGCGGGCCGCCGGGGTGCTGCACGCCGGCGGCCTCAGCGAGGACGACGCGGCCGTGACGGGCCACGACGGCGACGACCGACGGCGAGCGCCCGGAGGCCTCCCTGGTCGTGCAAGAGGTCGCGAGCCCACCCGATGCGCTCGGGGTCGAGTCCCACGTCCTCTGGTCGTCCCGGCTCCAGCACCGCCACCCGCAGCACCTCCTCCGCCCGCATTCTGGCCCATGGCGGCTGGCGGCGGCCCGTGGTCGGTGACGGCGAGGACGCGTCGAGCCCAGGCCTGGCGCGCCTGCCATCGTGTGGCCCTTCGGTGAAAGGACGCGAGGGAGGGGGATGGGCAGCGGATCGGAGCCAGGCTTCGCCGCTTTGCCACCCACGGTGGCCAGAAGGCGCGACCATGCCCCGAGCGGAAGTCGTCGGAGGAAATACCTCCCGTATACGGGTGCTATTTCCTCCAACGGTGTCTTGGGACGACACATCGGTCACGGTGGGTGGCATCTGCGTCGACTCGGCCACCCGCCGCCACCTTCAAAAGCAGATCTTCTGCCGCCCGCCGCAAGTCAGCCGTCGCCGGCGAGCGCCCTAGCGAGTGGTTGGCGGTCGAACCAGGCCCGCAGCTCGGGGTCGGCGATGCGGTCGGCGACTTCGGTGAACGCGACGAGGCCGGCGGCTCGGGCGTCGGCGGCGGCCACGTCGTCGCCGCTCGCGGCGAGCGCCTCGGCCCGGATGGCCAGGAGGCGCCACCGCAGCGCCCCGTGGCCCATCGCCGCCGCGGCCGGAAGCGCCCGGTCGACCGCCGCGAGGGCGGCGTCGGCATCGTCGTCGGCGAGGCGGGCGCGGGCCGTCACCTCGAGCGCGGCGACGTGGTCCCGTTCGAGCTCGGCGCCCTCCGCCGGGAGCATGCGCTCGACGGCCGCGACCGCGGCGTCCACCCGCCCCTCAGCCAAGGCCACCTCAGCGGCGTCGATCCCGTGGCGGACATCGCCCCAGGGTCCGGCCACCTCGAGGAGCGCCGCCGCCCGGTCGTCCTCCCCGAGTGCCTGCAGCTGCGCCGCCACGGTCACCATCATCTGCCCCGTCCACATCTGCATCCACACCCGGGACAGGTCCGTCGCTCGGGTCATCGTGTCGGTGAGCGACTCGGCCGCCGGTCCCCACGCCTGCAGCCGTCGCAGGAGCGCCGAGCGGCCCAGCGAGGCCATGGCCTGGCCGAAGAGGTGGTCGTCGTCGGTGACCTCCTGGGCCAAGGCGCCGTCGACCTCGTCGTAGCGACCCATCTCGACGAGGGCGAGGGCCTTGATCGAGCCGTACTGCACCGGCGCGGAGCCGATGAGCTCGGCCAGCTCGATGCCCCGGTCGCAGACGGCGACGGAGTCGGCGAAGCGGCCCACCGCCAGGTACTGCCACATCAGCCAGAAGCAGTGGGCGCCGAGGCGCACGGGATCGCGGCGGGCCTCCAGGCGAGCGAGGAGGGCGTCGGCGTCGGCGACGTCCGCCCGGACCCCGATGTCGCGGTTCTTGGCCGCCAGCGCGTCGAGCAGCAGGTCCTCGTCGCCGACGGCCTGAGCGAGGCGCACGGCCTCCTCGATGTTGGCGCTGGCCGTCGAGGTGTAGTCCGCCCAGTAGTCGACGAACCACGTGGTGGGGAGCAGGGCGAGGGCCATGTGGCGCTGATCGCCGCGGGCAGCGGCGGCCTGGTAGGCGGCCTCGTACGCGGCCCTCGACTCGTGGGCGTGGTCGGGCTGGTCGAGCGAGAGGATGTAGTGGGCGCGGCCCTTGGCCAGGAGCACCTCGATCAGCAGGCCGGGGTCGTCCTGGGCCTCGGCCGCGGTAACGAGGGCGGCGAGGTCGTCGAGGCCTTCGGCGGCGCGGTACTGGTCGTTCAGGAGCTGCACCCGCCGCAGGCGCAGGGAAACGGCTTCGTCGGGATCGGGGCCCGCCCGCAGCTGGCGGTCGAGGACGGCCAGGGCGTCGTCCATCCGGCCGGCGCCCCGGAGCGCGTCCACCCGCAGCGCCTCGATGCGGCGGTGGAGGCCGCCGTCGGTGCCGACGAGGGCCGCGGCACCGTCGAGGTGGCGCTGGGCGTCCTCGAAGGCCAGCGAACCGAGGCTCGCCTCCGCGGCACCCACGAGGGCGACGGCGGTGCGCTCGGCCGGGGCCGCTTTCCCCGCGTGGACGAGGTGGTGGGCCAACTCGATCACCGCGCCGCCGGCCCCGTCGCCGCCGGCCCCACCCGAACCGGCGGCCTCGAGAGCGTCGGCCACCCGCAGGTGCAGGCGCTGGCGGCGGGCCAGGGACAGCTCGCCGAGCAGCGTCTGGCGCACCTGCTCGTGGACGAACGTGTAGCGGGCGTCGTGGGCGGCGGGCGCCTCCTCCACCAGGTGGAGCCGCTCGGCCGCCTCGAGGGCGTCGAACAGGTCGTCCTCGCCGGCGCCGGCGGCTTCGACGAGGACGCCGAAGGCGAACGTGCGGCCGATGACGGCGGCGACGGCCAGCGCCTTGCGGTGGTCGGCGCCGAGCTGGTCGAGGCGTCGGCCGAGCACGAGGCGGACCCCCTGGGGCACCTCGGTGTCGCCGATCTCGAAGCCCTGTCGCCAGCCGCCCTCCTCGTCGAAGAGCCGACCCTCGTCGCGCAGGTGGCGGTAGAGCTCCTCGGCGAAGTACGGGTTGCCGTGGGTCTCGTCGAACACCAGCCGGACCAGTTCGGGCGGCGGGTCCTGACCGGCCCGGGCGGCCAGCAGGGCGGCGATCTGGGGCTCGTCGAGCAGGCGCAGATGCAGGTCGACGGCGCCGAGGTCGCGCACGAGGGGGCCGAGGGCAGCCGAAAGCGGCCGGTCGGAGCGGACCTCGTCGTCGCGGTAGGTGGCGACGACCAGCATCGGCACCTCGGGCAGGCGAGGGCCGAGGTGGCGCAGCAGGAGGAGGGTGGACTCGTCGGCCCAGTGGAGGTCCTCGAACACGAGCACGAGGGGCTTGATGGCGGCGGCGCGGGCCAGGAACTCGCCGACGCCATGGAGCATGTAGCGGCGCTCCTGCTCGGGGGTGAGATCGGGCGGCTCGGCGATGTCGTCGTAGCGCTGGCGCAGCGACGGCATCAGGGTGGCGATCTCGGGGGCGTTCTCGCCGAGCAGGGCCCGGAAGTCGGCCGGGTCGAGGCGCCGGCCCGTCTCCTCGAGCTGGTCGATACTGGGCTGGTAGGGCGGCGGCGAGGCCATGTCGAGGCACGCACCCGTGCGCACGGTCATGTCGAGCTGGTGGGCCAGCGCCGCGATCTCCCGACCGAGGCGGCTTTTGCCCACGCCGGCCGGGCCGCCGATGAGGACCATCGAGCCGTGGCCGGCGGCGGCCCCTTCGAGCATGATGCGCAGGCGCTCGCGCTCGGTGGCACGGCCGATGTACGGGGTGGGGTCGTTGTCGGCGAGGCCTTCGGTCGGCTCGTCGTCGAGCAGCGGGACGAGGTAGAGGTTCCACGGGTGGTCGATGCCCTTCAGCTCGGCCGGACCCTGCTCGACCAGCTCGTCGCGGGCGGTGCCGAGCACCCCGTGGACGGTGTCGGAGGCGAGGATCCCGCCGGGCGGCGCCAGTCCTTCGATGCGCTTGGCGATGATGACCGTCTCGCCGTGCAGGTCCCCGTCCTCGGAGATGACCTCGCCGGTGTGCAGCCCGATGCGCAGGGCCACGGTGGCGTCGCTCGCGCCGGCCGCCTCCCGGTTGAGGCGGCGCACCTCGGACTGGATCTCCCGGCTCGCCGCCACCGCCCGCCGCGCCGAGGCGAAGGCGGCCATGGTGCCGTCGCCGATGTCCTTGATGAGCACCCCGCGATGGGCCTCGATCTGGCGGTGGGCGGCCGCCTCGACCCGCCGGGTCAGCGTGCGGGCGGCGTCGTCGCCGAGGGCCTGGTTGAGGCGGGTGGAGTCGACGAGGTCCGTGAACAGGACGGTGACCGTGCCCTCGGGGATCTCCGCCGCCACCACGGGCGAAGTGTACGACGCCAGGTGCCGGCGGTCCGGGGCCGGGGCCGGCCCCCGGCACCGCTACGCGTACTGGAGCGACCCGGGGGTGTCGAGCAGCTCGCCGGTCTCGAGGAGGGTCTTGAGGCCCGACAGGATCATGGGCCAGCCGCCGTAGAGCTCGGAGTTGGCGCCGGCGGGCAGCTGGTCGTGGGTGACGGTCAGCCGGCAGGAGGTGCCCACGGGCTCGATCTCCCACGTGACCCGGGTGGTGCCCTGGGCCTTGACGTCGTCGCTCCAGAGCGCGTTGAAGGTCTGGACGAGCAGCCGGGGCGGGTCGACCTCGACGTTCTCGCCGGCGGCGATGTCCACCACCCCGGGGACGCCGGCGTGGTACGCCGAGCCGGGCGTCCAGTCGGAGTGGGTCTCGACGCCGAAGCTGTACTGCTTGCGCTGGTCGGGGTCGGTGATCGCGTCCCACAGCCGCTCGGGGGTGGTCTTGATGAACACCTCGAACACCGCGGTGCCCGACGCCACCGGCGCCGTCCCCTCGGCCCAGGAGACCGTCGTCCTCGTGTCGGTGTCAGCCATCGTCTCATCCTCCAGGTGGGCCTTGAGCCCGCTGAGCGTGGCCGCCCAGGGCTCGGCGTACTTGCTCACCCACCGGTCGTGGACGAGCCGGATCGGCACGGGGTTGAGGAAGTGGAGCTTCTCCCGGCCCTGCTTGCGGGTCGTGATCAGGCCGGCCTCTTCGAGCACCCGGAGGTGCTTCATCACCCCGAACCGGGTCATCGGCACCTGCGCTTCGAGCGCGTTCAGCGTCTGGCCGTCCTGGCGGAACAGCTCGTCGAGGAGCTGGCGCCGGGTCGGGTCCGCAAGGGCTTTGAAGACGGTGTCGATGCGAGTGACAATAGGTGACCAATAAGTCACATGTCAAGGGTGCTGCCACAACCCGTGTTAGTGGCACTCTTGTGAGGTTTCATGCGACGCCTGCCACAGCCGCCGGGTAGCGGCGACGGCGGGCACAGCATCCCCCGGCCCCGAAGTAACCCCAGGGGATGCTAAAACGCCGAGAAATCTAACCCTTTGAGATAGCAGAACAGCGAGAACTGTTACCCTGTGGGTATGCAGAAGAGTGAACGAGCTGCGCAAGCCAGGCGCGAGCTCGACCGTCGATTCGCTGCTGCGGACCTCGCTCCGGTCAGCGCCCGCCCCCGAGGGGGCTGGATCCGTGCCGTGCGAAACGGCCTGGGCATGAGCCAGGAAGCGCTCGCCGCGCGGCTGCAGATCGCCAAACCGAACGTGTCCAAGCTGGAGCGCAACGAGGTCCGCGAGACGATCAGCCTCGGCAAGCTCGCCGAGGTCGCCCGGGCCCTGGACTGCCAGCTCGTCTACGCCTTCGTGCCCAACAGCAGTCTCGAGGACACCGTGCAGAGGCAGGCCGAACACGTCGCGGCGTCGACGCTCGGCTACGTCAGCACGACGATGGGCCTCGAGGACCAGTCCATCGATCCCGACCGTGATGGCGAGCTCATCGCCGCAGAGGCTCGACGGGTCATCGAGGCCAACCGACAATGGTCCAGCAGGTGAGCAGCTTCAACCTGCGCACGCTCGGACCCGAGCCCGACGGGGCAACGCCGCTCGAGGAGGACGAGCTCGTCGATCTCATCCCCGCGTTCGTGGCCACGCGGGCCGATCTCAACATCGTCGAGTACGACAACATCACGAAGGCGGTGCCGTGGGCGCTCGACCAGGCCCGCCGGGGCGGTGTCCAGCGCGTACTGGACTACCCGTTCCTGTTCGGGCTGCACCGTAGGATGTTCGAGGACGTCTGGCGCTGGGCAGGGACACAACGTCGCCGTGTGACCAACATCGGTGTCGATCCCTCACAGATCGTCGATCAGGCGAAGCAAGCGATCGGCGACGCCCGTTGGTGGCACGACAACGACGCCTTCTCCGCTGATGAGCGAGCGGTCCGCATCCACCGCCGCCTCGTCGCCGTGCACCCCTTCCCGAACGGCAACGGCCGGTGCACCCGCCTGCTCGCTGACCTCTACCTCACGGCGAGCGGCCAACCCATCTTCACCTGGGGCGCCGGCGGCACGCTCGACAAGGACAGCGATGCGCGTCGTCGGTATCTGGACGCCCTGCGCGCCGCCGATGGCGACGACTTCGGCCCGCTCGTCGCCTTCGCGAGGTCGTGATCGGCCGCGACCACTCGCAGCGAGCTCCTCGCCTCTGACAACAACCGGGGGGTTGCTCGTGCATCATCGGCGGGCGGGAGGTTCCGGGGACGACGCCCGTCCCGTGCGGGACCCCTGGTGCAAAGCTGGAGGCGATGAAGCGGGCAACGGCGATCCGGCACCTCGTAGAGCTGGGCGACGCCGCCACGGACCTCGTCGGCCGAGCCCGGTCACTCGGCGCCGCGCCGCTCACCGAGATGTGGGTCACGGGCGAGCTGCTCACGCCCACCGACGCCCTCGAGTGGGGGTCGGTGGTCCTCGTGTTCGACCTGCCGCCCGACCAGCTGACGTGGCTCACCCGGGACCCCACGGCCGAGTGGGTCTCCGCCCAGCTGCGGCTCGGCAAGCGGCCGATCGGTTGGTCGTACCGCCCGTCGGCCTGGCCGGCGTGGAACGTGCGGGACCGACGGCTCGCCCGCTTCTGGGCCGCCGGCGACCGTACCGACGATGCCGCCATCGAGGCGTTGCGCGACCGCCGGCTGGACCGTCTCACGATCGTCGAGCCCAACAGCGACGAGTGGACCGCGCAGCTCACGACCGAGCTGGCGGCCTCCCGCCGCCACCTGCGTGACGTCCTCGATCAGCACGAGGACCGGGACTGGCGCCGGTCCCACACCGGCTTCGACGAGTCACCCGAGGACCACCTCTGGCGAGCGGCGCAGGCGGTGACCGACCTCCTCGACGCCCTCGACGGGCCCGAGCGGCCCCACTGACCGGGAGGCGGGACGCCGGCGCGACCTCTCATTCAGCTCTCGACGGGAGGGACGAGGCGATCCCGACCTCGGGCCTGGTCGCCTGTCAGCCGACACGGGCGGCGATGGTGATCGCCGACAGCAGGATCGACGTCGCGATCATCACCCAGAACCAGGGAGGAAGGTCGTACGACCGCAGACGCTCCTCTTCTTCGAGCCGGGCGACGCGCCGATCGAGCTCTGGGACGTCGTGCCGGAAGGCGGACGACCGACGGCGCTGCTCGTGCTCGAGCCGAGCGACACGCCGTTCGAGCTCCGGAACCTCGTGCCGGAAGGCGGACGACCGCACGCGCTGCTCGTGCTCGAGCCGGGCGACGCGCCGTTTGAGCTCTGCGACCTCGTGGCGCATGCGGTCGACCTCGTACTGGCTCGCCGGCGAAGGGGCCATGCAGTCGCAAGGTAGCCACCGATGTCGGAGCTCGTCGGCGGTATCGCCGGGCCTGATGTCTCAGTCCATCGCCGTCAGAGATGACCCGCTCACGGCGACCTCGTGAGTTCCGTAGCCCAGCTCGCGTAGACGACCGAGGAGATCGCCATCGGTGACTCCGATCGGCGGCACACCGAGGTCCGAGTCGCCGGTCTCCCGGTAGAGCTCCGGCCCGAGACCCCATCGCGCGACCAGGGCAGTCACCATGTGGCCTCCGATGATGCGGTAGGTCGCACCCTCAGCGGCGACCGCCGCGGCCAGGTCGCTGAGCGCGACGAAGCTGAGGTCGTCGGCAAGAGAAGCGGCACCCAGCGCGATCCGGCTCAGGGGTGGTTCAGCAGCCACTTGCGCACCTTTCCCGCTTGCTCGAGGCGGTCGGCGCCGCCGAGATCTTGGAGGTCCCAGATGAGCTGCGCCTCGTCGGCGATCCGGATCTCCGGTCCAAGGTCGCTGTTCGTCAGCGTCGTGTCACGGAACACCGAGCGGTCCGCAGGTGCGCGGACGATGACGTTGGCGTCGTGGTGGCCAGACGGTGATGCACCGTCTGGCGCGAGCGGACAGGACTCTGCAATGCGAGGCGACGCGTCCGCCGCTACCCGGACTGGCAGGACCGGCTGCGGGCGAAGTTCGAGCAGGAGATGTGACCATCGCCGTCCCTCACGGGACGGGCTCCTGCGGAGAAAACGGGTCAGCTGGCCTTGCGGTCTGTTCCGCCGGCGCGGCGCCGCGCCACTCGCCGAATGGCCTCGACGAAGGGCTCGTCCTGGGCCTGCACCTCTGAGGGCAGCTCATCGAACGGTACGAGGGACCGGTGTTCCTCGCCGCGAAGGATCATCCACGCGGACCACGCGTCGTGGACGTCTTGGGCGGTCACCTCCGAGCCCCGGGCGTCAGCAAGGACGGCATACATGAGGAAGAGACCGGTGGTGTCCTCATCGGGGACGAGCTTGGGATCGACCTCGGCCTCGATGTCTGAGGCGATCTCCTCCAAGTAGGTCACGCCATCAATGCTCGCAGACCCAGCACCAGGTAGACGAGCAGGAACGCGATCGGTACGACGCGTTCGACGGTGCTGAGCTCGGCGTAGCGGCCGCGCCACCACGGAACCGGGTCTGCCTTCAGGCTCTCCCATTCGTCACCGAACGGCTGAACGGGCAAGTGGTCGCGTTCGATCCCGAGGATCACGCTGAACTTGGCCCGATTGAGATCCCGGTAGCTGCGCAGCAGCACCCACCATGAGCAGGAGAGGACGATGCCGACGACGCTGATGACCACTGCGCCGAGCCTGTCGGCGTCAAGGGCTCGGTCGGTACCCGAGAGGAGTGCAGCTGCGGAGGCCAGCGCGGTTTGGATGGTGAGGAAGAAGCTGTTGGCCGCGCCCCGACGCGCGGACACACGATCGGCCATCTCGACCGTCAGCTTGTAGAGGTCGAGCACCCGGACATCGACTCCCTCGCCCTTCGACATCTAGCGCGCGCCTCCCACCAGCTTCTTGAGGTTGTCCCAGGTCCATTTGTAGATCGTGTCCGTGGCGAGTGCGGCGGTCGGCTTCGTGCACGTCGTGTCCGCCCGACCCCACAGCAGGAAGTACGGCACCTGCTCCTCTTGGGCGATCCGGACCTCCTCGCTGACGCCCGTCGCGGTGTGCGTGTGCTCACCGCACAGCACGATCACGTGATCGACTCGACGGATCCTGCGCCGGGCGTCTGCCTTCCAGTCCGGCGATACCAACGTCACCGAGTGGTCGCTGATGGCGAACGGGGTGTCGGGATGACGCGCCTGCCCGACGAGCAGGGTCTTCAGATCGAGGTCGTGGTCGTAGTCGAAGCTGACGAACACCGGGGTGAGAGCCATGGCGCAATCATCTCCGCGGCCTCTGACAAGAATGACGGGATGGGCGGTCTTCGCTCACGCGATCGCACGCCGAGCCGTCACGACCTCGCCGTATGGACGAGGATGACGCAACCGACGCAGGTGGTGGAACGATGACCGACGAGACGTTTCCCTTTGGACGACCGGTGCTTCCGCGAGAGCCGGCCCGCGGCAGTCAGCCGACAGTGTTCGTGCTCGGCGCGTACCCGAGCGCGCTTCACGTGCGATGGTCAGCCCCTGGTGGGCAACCGACGATCGGGGCGATCCCCATCGACAACGAGCCCGAGCCCTTCTGGGACGGTGCCGACGCTGCCGAGCGGGTCGAGGCGTGGAAGGTCGCTGTCTCGTTCTCTGAGACGGCCGACGGCAGGGTCACGCCTGCGAGCGCCAATGGTTCGTCTGGAATCCGTTGCAGTCCGTGGCGGCGTCGCCGATAATGACGAGGCCGAGGGCACTAGCCCGAGGAAGTGAGCCCGGCTCCTCTCCGGACGGTGAGCAGCCGGGTTTTGCGCGTCTGGGCCGTGTTCACGTGCTGTACGGCGTCGACGAGGCCGAGGGCTTCGACTCTTTTCCGCCAGTCGCCGCCCCGGCCCCATGCCCACGCCACGGCGTCCGGGATCCAGAGCAAGGGTTCGGCGGCCGCGGTCGCGTGCGTGTACTCCAGCGGTGGAGCAGGATCAGCCCCCAGGGCCTGGTAGATCACCGCACGGTCGCGATGATCCTGGTTGTCGCGAGACTCGAGGACGAGGCGGCTCACACCCGCTCGATGCAACTGGGTGACCGCTGTAGCCACGATCGCGCCGCGGGCACGGACCTGATCGCGATGATCGGCGACGTAGATGGTCGAGCTGACGTGGATGGTCGACATCTCCTTGAGGAGGGAGCGCCGGCGCTGGTCACTCTCGGTAACGAAGTGGATTCGACGCTGGCCGCTTGGCCGGAGTGCTCGGAGTGAGGCCCGAGCAGCGCCGAGGTCCGCCGAGGAGATCGTCACCGCACAGATGAGGTAGCGCCGGCCTCGTGTCGATTCGTCGATGAAGGCGTGGCGGGTCATCGGGGTTGGCTCCTGGGAGTGCTGGCACCTCAGTTCGCAGGACGGCGTAGAAGGTCCGGGACTGGTGATCGATCAGCGGTCTCGACCGTTCCCAGGGGGTCCGACAGCCAAGTTGCGTAGGGTTCACGCTCACCCTGTGACCTCGTCCTCGTCGCCCTTCGCTGAGATCCCGCCGGCCGACTGGCTGGCGGAGAACCGATCCGCGTATGCGATCGCCGACGCTCACCCCGTCAGCGCCGGCCACTCACTCGTCGTGCCTCGCCGCCTCATCGCCACCTGGTGGGAGGCGTCGCGCGACGAGCGCCACGACCTGATGGACCTGGTCGACGAGGTGAAGGCGTTGCTCGACGAGCGCCCCGAGCCCGACGGGTACAACGTCGGGTTCAACGCCGGCGTCGCCGCCGGTCAGACCGTCGATCACCTGCACCTCCACGTCATCCCCCGCTACCACGACGACGTGGCCGACCCTCGGGGCGGCATCCGCCATGTGATCCCCGCTCTGGGCAACTACCTCGATCCCGGCGCGGCGCAGGCGCCCACGCCGATCGCAGGCGCGACCGCCGCTGCGAGCCCAGAGCTGTTCGACGGCGTCGACCGCCGCCTCCTGCTCGAGCTCAAGCGTTGCCTCATCAACGAGCGATTCGACCGCATCGACCTGCTGGTCAGCTTCGTCATGAAGTCGGGTCTCGCCGCCATCGACAGCAACCTCGAGTCGGCCCTCACCAGGGGCGCCGCCGTCCGGGTCCTCACCACCGACTACCTGGCGGTCACCGACGCCGACGCGCTGGCCCGGCTGCTCGACGTGGCCGAGTGGTGCGCGGCGGCCGATTACGTCGCCGGCTCGCTGGAGGTGCGGGTGTGGCACGACCCCCGGGTCAGCTTCCATCCCAAGGCCTACCTGTTCCGGTCCTCCGATGGGCAGCTGGCCCGGGGGTTCGTGGGCAGCTCGAACCTGAGCCGGTCGGGCATCGACGGTGGCGTCGAGTGGAACCTCGGCGTCGGCCAGACCAGCGCCCTCATCGCCAGCTTCGAGCGCCTCTGGTCAGACGAGCGCAGCCAGCCCCTCGACCACGACTTCCTGCGCGCCTACCGCGACGCGTGGAGGCCGCAGGCCGGCCAGGTGGTGCCCATCGGCGTCGAGACCGAGCCGCCCAGCCAGCCCGTCGAGCCGTGGCCCGTGCAGCGCGAGGCGCTCGACGACCTCGAAGCCACCCGCGCCGAGGGCTTCGCCGCCGGCCTGGTGGTGATGGCCACTGGCCTCGGCAAGACCTGGGTGGCGGCGTTCGACACCGCCCGCCCCGAGTTCCGCCGAGTCCTGTTCATCGCCCACCGCGAGGAGATCCTGCGCCAGACCCGCGACGTGTTCCGCCAAGTGCGGCCCGACGCCGAACTGGGTCTGTTCTACGGCGAGGAGAAGCAGCCCGGCGCCGACGTGGTCTTCGCCAGCATCCAGACCCTCGCCCGCCGCCTCCACGAGTTCGACCCCGCCGAGTTCGACTACGTGGTGATCGACGAGTTCCACCACGCCGAGGCGGCCACCTACCGCCAGGCCATCGCCTACTTCCAGCCCCGCTTCCTCCTCGGCCTCACCGCCACCCCCGAGCGCATGGACGGCGCCGACCTGCTGGCCCTGTGCGGCGACAACCTGGTGTTCGACTGCGACCTGGTGGCCGGCATCCGCCGGGGCAACCTCGTGCCCTTCGACTACTGGGGCATCGCCGACGTCACCGACTTCGCTCCGATCCCGTGGCGCAACGGGCGCTTCGACCCCGAGGCCCTCACCCAGGCGGTCGAGACGAGGGAGCGGGCCCAGCAGGCCCTCCACGAGTGGCGGGACCGAGGCGGCGGCCGCACGCTCGCCTTCTGCTGCTCGATCTCGCACGCCGACTACATGGCCGAGTTCCTCAGGGAGCAGGGGGTCGGCGCGGTGGCCGTCCACTCCGGCCCCTCGTCCGCACCCCGGGCGGAGTCGCTCGACCGGCTCCGCACTGGCGAGCTCGAGGTCATCTGCTCGATCGACATGTTCAACGAAGGCGTCGACCTCCCTCAGGTCGACTGCGTCCTGATGCTGCGGCCGACCGAGTCGCCCGTGATCTTCCTCCAGCAGCTCGGACGAGGCCTGCGGACCGCCGCCGGCAAGGAACGGCTGGCGGTGATCGACTTCATCGGCAACCACCGCAGCTTCCTGCTCAAGCCTCGGTCGCTCCTGTCACTCGGGCGGCGGTCGACGCCGACCGACGCCGAGGTCGTGCGGGCGGTCAAGGCCGGCGAGTTCGACCTGCCGGATGGCTGCTCGGTGCACTACGAGCTGGAGGCGATCGACCTCCTGGCCTCGCTCGTGAAGCAGCGCGGGGGCGAGGCGTTGGCGGAGTACTGCCTGTCCTACGAGGCCGACGTCGGCCGGCGGCCCACGGCACTCCAGGCGTTCCGAGCCGGCATGAACCCGAGAGCCGCCCGCAAGGGCCACGGCCACTGGTTCGGCCTGCTCGGTGACATCCAGCTGCTGTCGGACGCCTCACAGCGAGTCCTCGACGAGTGCGGGGACACCCTCGCCGCGGTCGAGCGAGAGCCGATCACGAAGGCCTACAAGCTCGTGACGCTGATGGCCCTCAGCCACGAAGGGACGCTCCGCTCAGGCACCACCGTGGCGAGCACCGCGGCGGCGGCCCGCTCGCTGATCCAGGCCGACCCGCGACTGCGAGCCGACCTCGACCGAGAAGGACTGGCGGCCCTGGACGCCGAACCTCCCGAGCCTTGGCAAGCGTTCTGGCGGAAGTGGCCGCTCGAGCACCTGGCCAACGCGAAGGGCGGCGCCGCGCTCTTCCGCCTCGCCGGCGACCGCTTCGAGCCGACGTATTCCGTGCCGGACGAGGTCGGCGACACGTTCGACTCGCTCGTGGCCGAGCTGGTCGAGTGGCGCCTGGCCGACTACCTGCTCGGTAAGACGCCTGCCAGCAGCGGCGAGATCCGCTGCAAGGTGAACCACGCCGACGGACGCCCGATAGTCATGACCGACCACGACCGGCATCCGTCGCTCCCCACCGGCGAGGCGACCTTCTACGCCAACGGCGACGAGTACGTCGGCCGGTTCGTGAAGGTCGCCCTGAACGTCGCCACCAGGCCCGGCGAGCAGGGCAACGCGCTGCACAGCTTGCTGAGGGGCTGGTTCGGTCCGGCCGCGGGACACGCCGGCACTCGCCACTTTGTCATCCTCGGGGAGCGGGACGGCCGCTGGATCATGCGCCCGGACGAGGCCACCGGCGTCACCCGTGAGGTGATCCCGCTGTTCCCGTCGCTGGAGGTGGCGTGCGGTGCCTTCGGAGCCGGCGGGGACCCGGCGACTGCTTCGACCACCATCGAGGTCAGCAGTTCGGTGGTTGGCGACCCGACCGAGCACTTCGTCGTGTTCGCTCGGGGCGACTCGATGGACGGCGGGGCCCACCCAATCCGCCACGGCGATGCCCTGCTGATGGAGTGGGTACGCAACTTGGATCGCCAGGCGTTGGTCGGTTCCGTCGTCCTCGTCCAGCTCACGACGGCCGCCGTCACCGCCACGGCGCTCAAGGTCCTCGAACGCGACGGTGATGGCTGGCAGCTGACGTCGACGAACCCCGACACACCGCCGATCGCCGGCACGACGGACATGACGATCGTCGCCCGCCTCGTGCGCCGCCTCGACCAGCGGGACATCAACCCGCTGGCGGACAAGATCGGCGAGCTCTACAAGCGCTCCGACATCCCGGCCCTGTACGGCGCCGAGTTCAGCCCGGGCAACTGGAACAGCGGCCACGTGTCGATCCCGGGCCACGCCATCCTCTTCGTGACGCTGGAGAAGAGCGAGCACATGACCCACGGCGCCGACTACGTCGACCACTTCGAGGGCCCGGACACGTTCGTCTGGAGCTCCCAGAACAGCGTCGGCCCCGACTCCAAGAAGGGCCACGAGATCCTCGACGCCCTCAGCACCGGCACCCAGATCCACCTCTGGACCCGCCAGAAAAAGACCGACGTCGCCTTCGAGTACCGCGGCCTCGTGGTGCCAGTAAGCCATAGCGGCGATCGCCCGATGTCCGTCCGGATGCGCCGTGCCTGACGAGCCAATCGCCGGGCCGACTTCTGGGCCTTACCCCGAGTACCTAGCCGCCGCCATTCAGGAGTCGGGTCGGGCGCTCCTCTAGATCGTGCGCCAGCGCGAGCAGATCGCTCCTATAGACCAGACGACCGTGGACGACTGGTACCAAGCGACCGACGATGAGCTCGCCGCCGTTCAGGACTTTACGATCAAGGTAACGTTTCGGAGGCGCCGTGAACTTGCCTTCTTGCAGGCGGAGCGAGCAGCCACGAGTGCCTCTTTGCAACCTGATCAGACCGACTTGATAACTGCAATCCATGCGCTGGTTGACGGCCTTTGGTGGGTGTCAAAGTCCAACGAGACCTCAACGGCCGGGCAACGTGCGGCCCTGTTGGCTGTACTGCTCCTACTCCCGCTCTCTAGGCACCCACGTGCTGGACTGTATAGGCACGCCGTGAAGTCGCTCGACTTGTCGACCGCCGATCGTGCGGGCCTTCCAGAAGCGTTAGGTCTGACGTGGCTCGACTTCGAGACTCACGTGAAGCGAGTTCGTCCGGGACTGGTCCCGCCTCCAGACGCCGGTGATCTTGCCGTGCCAGATCTTTCCATGGCGGCTGCATCACTAGTGGACGGCCTTCCCGATCTCAAGAAAGTCTCGCCGCCTCCCTACGAGCGCTCCGATGAGGCCCGCCGTGTACTCTCAGTTCGCTTGAAGAGCTTTCGGGGATCACCAGAGGAGATGGTTCTCGACTTCTCACGCAACGGTACACCCGCGTCGGCCTTGGTCATCGGCGATAACGGCGTGGGAAAGAGCACCCTGGTGGATGCCATCGAATTTGGCTTGCAGGGCCGGATAGGGCGCTCTCTTGCCTTTGATAGCCCTCTCGGCCCAGCTGCAGCATCGTTCGCTGGATCGGACCGACCAGAGGTCGAGGTGGTGCTGGACGACGGTTCCAAGGTCACTCGCGCTTTGATCGAGCGAGACTCCGGGCGGCTGTCTGCGGATAGTGACGCCGTGCGTCCGGGGTTCCGCCTGGCACCTATCACGCTCAAGCGCCAGGACATTCTTCGCTTTCTAGATACCGACGCTCTTGCACGTGGCCACGTCTTCTTTGACTACTTTCCTGCCACAGCCAGCTCGATGGCGATCCGACCCGAAGAGTCGGTGCGGCGTCTTGACGACGAGGACTACCAGCTACGGATCCAACGAACGCAGGTAGCAGAGCAGTTGGGGGACGAGCTCGGAGTCGCGCCAGAAGCCATCGCCGCCCGTGACGCCCTCCTTCGAGTCTTGAAAGACCGCTTTACCGACGGTCAGTCGGTCGATGCAGCACGAGCCTCGGGGCGCTGGCAGCTAATCCCCGACGCAGTGAGGATACCTGCGGAGCACCTTCTCGCCATCACCGCGCGGCTCGGCGCCATCAAGAAGGAGCGGCGGAAGGCTTCCGAGGTACTGAATCCCGTGGCATATCAGGAGCATGCTGCTCTGATCGGCGACATCCTCGGAGACGTAGGCGATGAGCTCACTTCCGCCTTTCGAGCCATCAGCCGGGCTCCCCATGTCGGACGCATCAGCGCCGTGTTCGGCCGGTCAGGACCAGTCTCGCTAGATATCGTGGTCGAACTTACGTCGGGAGTTCGGTGCTTTCCACAGCAGGTGTTCTCGGAGGGATACAGCGACCTTCTGGCAATCCTATTTTTCGTCGCAGTCGCAACACGTTCTGCAGACCATGGGCAAGCAAGGGTGCTCATCTTGGATGACGTCTTCCAGAGTGTGGACGCAAGTGTCCGCTTAGGAGCAGTGGCCCACCTGCTCGAGAGGCTTCGGGACTGGCAGCTTATCCTCACAGTGCACGACCGCCTATGGTTCGAGCAGCTACGTACGGCCTTCCACCGCGCGGGGCATCCATTCGTCGAGCGGGAACTCCGACGGTGGACATTCGAGAACGGGCCAACGCTGCTCGGCGAGCTCCCATCGCTCACGAGTAACCTGGAGCTGCAGCTGCGCTCAGGCGATCCCGGAACGATCTGCGGTACTGCGGGTCGCCTGCTCGAACAGGCGAGCGATCAGCTGTCGTCGCGACTTGGAACCTCGGTTACTCGTCGACCCGGGGACAAGTACACGCTGGGCGATCTATGGCCAGGAGTCGCGAAGGCGCTAAAGAGGACTTCGGTCAGCTCGTTGTGTGCGCAGATCGACACACTGTACTCCCTACGAAATCTTGCGGGAGCTCACTATAACCAGTGGGCTGAGTCGCTCTCCCTCTCTGAGGCGGAGGAGTTCGGAGAGGCTGTATTGGCGTTCGCTCGTGCCACCTGGTGCTCGGACTGCCACGAGTGGATCGGTAGATACGACAAGATAATCCGCTGTCCAGGGGGTCACCTCACACCTTAGGCGCCCTCACGAGTAGCCGATTGCCGGAGGCACATTATGGACGTCAACCACACCGATCGAGACCTGCCTTATCGCTGAGCAGACCTAGGCCGGTGGGACCGCTTCGATTGGGCTCCAGTGACCCAACTGCAGCAGGTAGGGAGGCCGTAGCCGAGCGCGGAAGGCGATGCGGTACCGCCTTCGTTCTGAGCGGCGGGTGTCAGAACGCACGACAGAAGTGACCTGTGAAGACCCCACCCGGCTCCCGCTTCGCAGGTTGCGAACAGCGTCGTCGTCCAACCAGCCCTCGTCTGGCGCGATCTGCAACGGCTCGGAGCGCTCACAAACCAACGCGTAGTGACGCCTGGGGGTTGTGCCGGACGGACTCCCACTCGTGACGAGCGAGTACTCCGGGATCCTGAAGTCGCTACCATCGATTCCGACGGCAGAGTTCCATCGACCGACAATGCCGGGTCGCACGTCCCTCGTGGCAGGCGCCGACAGCATCGGCGTGAAGACGACCTCAGGGTCGTCCACCAGGTCTAGCAACAGCGAGAGTGACGGGCGGATGCTGCTTCCGATTCCCCAGAGGAAGACACCTTCGTTGAGTTCACGCTCGCGATCTTTCCTATCCACGATCGAGGATGCGGCCTCGCCCGCCTCCGTCCCGAACTTGGACCAGCAAAATGCCGCCGGCAGTAGCATCTGGGCCTCCCTTGGCCGTCGGGAAGTCATCGAGCTGTCCTGCTCGATGAACCTTACGGACCTGCGTCACCGGAGACGCGGATGCACGAGGGTGTCATTCCATGGGAGGCCCCGTGGCTAACGTAGCGAACGTGTGTTCGCCCCGCAACCGGAGACCCTGGAGAGGTCGCGCCTGATGACCTCAGAGAGTGAACTTCGCGCCACGCTCCGATCAGTCGGCCTCACAACGTCGGCGATCGACGCGGTGTGGCCAGAGTGGTGGAGCGAGGATGCCTCAGGGTCACCCTCAGCCACGACCGAGCTCCGGTTCACCGTGGCTCGGCGCCTTGGGATCTCGCCAGCGTCGCTCTTCGACGACCGCCCGACCTTCCTGTGGCACGACGAGACACGCTTCAAGAACCTCGGTGCCGTCAACGATCACGAGGCGGCGGTTCTGGCGTCGTTCAGTGTGTCCGTGGGCCGATGCGCAATCGGCGCAACTCCGCTAATCGGGGGCACACCACCCCGAATTGCGGCGCTCGACCTTCGGGCTGACCTTCTCGAGCTAGGTCCGACCGTGGGCCTACAAGCACTCCTCGTTGGGTGCTGGAGCCTCCGCATCCCCGTCATCCACCTTCGAATCTTCCCGCTGCAACAGAAGCGCATGCACGCCGTAGCCGCCAGACTTGACAGCCGCTACGCAATCCTGGTCGGCCGCGAGTCACGGTTTCCGTCGCAGGTGGCCTTCTACATCGCTCACGAACTTGGGCACATCATGTCCGGTCACGTCGCGAACTCTGCAGCACTCCTGGATGTGGATGATCCACTGCAGGCCGAGCCGCACCCGGACGAGGAGGAGGCGGCGGCCGATCGCTTTGCACTCGAACTCCTCACCGGCAGTGAGAGTCCCGAAATCGACACCGACCGGGCATCCTTCACGGTCATCGAGCTCGCCGCGGCGGCCATGAAGGAGGGAGCCAGCCGCGCAATCGACCCCGGTGTGATTGCATTGTGCCTTGCGCACAGGACTGGACAGTGGCAGGAGGCGATTGGCGCACTAAAGAGGATTCCTCCCGGTGAGGAAGACGTGACACGACGCATCAACGACCTTGCTGCTGGTCAGTTTGCCTGGGACGCACTGACGGTCGACAACCAAGCCTTTCTGCGGACCATCATGGGCCAGCCGTCGTGAGCGTCGGTCCCTTCGCCGACAATGACGTTCTAATCAAGCTGTCGGCGTACAGGCTCCTGGTCGTCGCCCTTGGCCACATCGCGTCGGGAAGGGCGGGCGTACTCGCGGCGGCTCGATTTGTAGTCCCGAGCACCATTACCCGCCACCGGTTCATTGCTGATCCAGCGCGGGCGGTCGCGGAGTGGAAGTCCGCAGTCGCATCGCTAGATTTCCTTGAGCCCACCGATGAGGAAATCGCCCTCGCAACTGCGATCGAGGAAGCGGCTGTCATTGAGGGCGTACCTCTGGACGTAGGGGAGAGTCAGCTCTTTGCGATAGCAATGTCGCGGCATGTCGCCACCGTCGTGACAGGCGACAAGCGAGCGATCGAGGCCGCCGAGCACCTCCTGGGAAGCACGTCTTTGTTGGGGGAGCTCCGGGGACGCGTCGCCTGCTTCGAGCAGTTGCTGGCCGCCCTCATTGAGAATGTTGACATTCACACCGTGCGGGCACATGTTTGCGGCGAGCCAGCGATAGACAAGGCGGCCTCAATCTGTATGAGTTGCGGCAGCTTGGAGTCGGTACCGGAGATTGATGCGACGGGGCTGAGCAGCTACACCGACGCGGTGCGTGCGACAGCGCCAAATGTAACGTCAGCGGATCCGTTCAGTTCCTGAGAAAGACGGCGTAAGGCGCTACAAGTTCCGCTACAAGGCCGATAGGCACAGAGTCGCCCTCGTCACCATCGCCGACGACCTCGAGACAAGCCTTGTCCACGTGGCCGCTAATGTACGCGTCACCACTCCTGCCTCGACTGTTGCCAACGGCAACACGTGTGTCCTGCAGCGCCAACCTCGTGTCAACTGCCTGCAAGTCCCGAATGCAGAGCGCGTAGCGCGATCCGAGAACATCAATAGCATCCGGGATCGCTTCCCACTGGACACCGTCAACCGAGTACTCCTCGGCCCGGATTTGATCAGCGAAGTGCCTAGAGTTCATCGGTTGCATGCATAAGCGGATCGGGCGATGCCGACTAACGTGAGCAGCGACAAACGGCTGCACCATCGTCAGAGGATGGCAGGTGTTCCCGCCGTACCCCCACATCGAGAGCCCCGCGTGCTCGATTTCTCGGCGCTTCCGCTCGATTATCGAGTCTAGTGGCTCATTGGCGTGCGTGCCGACCTTCATGAATAGAATCGCGTCACCAACCTCGAAGGCATCATTCATCTACGTCCTCCCCCAGGAGCTCTAACTCGTACTCGTCGTCATGTGCCTTTCCATAGTCGACCCGATGTCGCTCGCGCACGTACCTCACTGACGGGCCAACACCTTCACCGTAGAAGTTTGCAAGCCGTTTCGGGTCCGTAATAGCATGGCTCCCCTCCTCGCGGCGGTTGTGAGGCCGGGAATGCAGCAGCAGATTGCAGGACCTGAGTTCTGGATTGTCATCGAGGTGATACGAGTGAAGGCGCGGCATCATCCTACTCACGTAGAAACCGTGGGATGAGGCGAACGCCTGCGCGTTGGCCAGGACCTCAGAAGTCCATGGTAGGTCCGCGTCGCGGTCGGCGATGACGACGACTCCCTCCCCGGTGTGACGAACGAGCTCCATGCCTCGTTGCACGAAGACGTTTACGCTCTCGCCCCCGTTGCTTGCCCCCCAAGGTGGGTTTGTGTAAAAGAGCTCGAATACATCTGCCTCATCCAAGGCATCCAAGCAATTGTAGAGTCGGGCCTCAAGTGTATCGAGTCGCTCTCGATCAGCAAAGCGATTGATAGCGCCTACCATCCGCTCATCGAAGTCGAACACCTTGATTCTGCTAGGTCCATACTTGACGATTCCTCTTCCCTGAAGGTATGCAACGCATACGGCGATCGAGTCGCCATCGCCCACAAAGGCCAACGAACGGCCGTCAGCCCAGTTCGCGACGTACTCGCTCTGTAATACCATGTCCCCCGCCTTCATATAGATTTGGTCGAACTGGCGAAGGGGTCTGGGTCGATTCTGGATAACGTCCGAAATGGCGTTCACCGCGGCCCGAAGGTCGATATCGTCGGCCATAACGAATCCTTCCCATTGCATGCGGTGTCCTGGAGTGAGGGTATGGGATCGCGCCGCTGCTCCCACTTTGGGGACCACCTCATGCTGCTGTCCTCCAAGGGGATCGACGCTGTCACGCCACCGCCGCCGCGAAGCCTGCGAAGAGGTCGCCGGGGAGGAGGATGGAGAGGTGCCACGTGATGGCCATGGGTTGTTCCGACTCGTGGGTCACGTAGGTGGCGGGGCCGAGGAACCAGAAGGCTCGGTCGTCGTAGCGGAGGCGGGCGAAGAGCATGATCCCTGTGCCTTGCTCGACATGGTGCTGGTAGCGGCGGCCGGTGGCGCTGTCGGCGCGGGTGGCCGACTGGCTCTCCCAGTGGATCAGCTCTCGGCTGATGGCGTAGTCCCGGTACCGGGTGGTGGGTGAGAAGCCGCCGCTGGTCTTGTCCAGGGTGAAGGCGAGGAGATCGGCGCCGGCATCTTCGGCCACCACACGCCGGACTGCCACGTCGTCACCATGGCCAGGTCGGCGCCGACGCCGAAAGGAGCCAGGACCCCGAGGCGCGTGTACCTTGCGTGGATCTGCAGCGGGACGTCCGGGCGGTCGGCCAGCGGCTCGTGGACGTGGTCGACTCGGTCGGCGAGGACATCGCACAGCTGGACGACCTCGCTTCGCACCTGCGGGTGGCGCCACAGCAGGTCGACGCCGTCGGCCAGCGCGGCGCGAAGTCCTACTCGAAGCGTCCCCTTTGCTGTCGCCGCCGACCCACCGCTCATCAACAACAGCTCGGGGGGCGATCAGCTGGCTCTGCGGAACTCCTCGTATCGGATCTCGAGAAGCTCGACGCCGGGACGGTCTGATGCCTTGGTGGGGACGGAGAGCGTGCTCCCGTGAAGCTCCTGCAACCCGTGCCTCAGCATCGGCCCGTCATGCTCGCGCAGTATCTCTTCGCGGATCTCGACGACGTAGTCGGGCCGAATGCCAAGGATGTGGCCATCGAACGCCGCGTGGTGGATCTTGCACAGGGCCATGCCATTTGACACGACCGGGGCACCGAGGGGATCTCGGTCGGCCACGATGTGAGCCGCGTCGAGGAGCTGCGCGTGGCGGAGGTGACATACGGCGCATGCCTGCCTGTAGGCGCGGAGCACGCGCTCACGGAAGCCCGCTTGGTGAAGTCGCTGCAGCGTCAGGCGCCGGGCGTAGGCGCGCTCCAGCTCGGGCTCGTCGCTGTTGGCAAGGTCGATTCCGACCGACCCAGCGTCGTTGAGCGCCACGGAGACGGACAGGAGCTCCGGATGGTCCTCGACGACGAAGCATGGCCAGAAGGCTGTGTAGCGGCCTTTGTCGACTCCCAGGAAGTAGATCAGCGGGAGTTGGCGACGAAAGACCTCACGCACGCCCGAATTGAAGTGGTTCTCTGGATCGGTTCCCTGATACCGGTAGCGGAGCAGGCCATCTGCGCCGACGCCATCCTCGTACGGCGGGGCCTTGCCTGCTTTCGGCGGCGCTGTGGTGAGGCTGATCGGCAGAGAGAGCATCTCAGGCTTCCAGATGCCCGACGCACCCATTAGGGACATGGGCCTACCGCCAAACGCGAAGCCTCGCGTGAGAACCGACCAGTCAAGAATCTCGCCGTGCCGGGCCGTCTGCGCATCAAGGAATACAAACGCTGCCAGACGTGCCCGACGCTCAAGGTCCTCCTGCACACCTCGGAAGCCCGCCATCGCCCCCCTTCAGCTGGTTGCCCCGCGAAGGCTACGCCACCGCCGCCGGGCTCCTCGGGACCAACGCGCAGTCGTCGTCAGATCTCTCGACGAAACCGATGTCCGAACCACGGTCCCTGTCGCTCAACATACTCCCATCCGCTGCTGAGCAGCCTGTTCATCAGTTCCTCAACGGCAGGGCGCCATATCCGCTTGTCGCGTTCACCCCACCGGGCGGGGCCATTCGTGCTACCGCTCAGGTCGCCGTTCACGGGGAGGAACCCAGTTGTGTCCGCTGTGTACTGCCCTTTTGGCCCAATGACCCTAGCCTCTACGGCCCATCTCCAATTCTTGAAGGCGTACACCTTCCCGTCATGCACCTGTACAAGCTCACACTTCTCGTAAACGGGCTGGCGGCTGGTCGACTCAGCCCCAGTAGCCTGATTGGTGCCGCACTCGATGCAGAACTTTGCAGAATCCGGGAGTTCGTAGCCGCACGATGCACAGTACACAGTCTTGCCCGATCACTGTGGTGGCTGATTGACGCACAATGACAGTCGATGACTGCGCTCACGTCAAGCGCATCCTTGTGGGCAAGCGCCCCGAAGCGGCGGTCGAGGCGGAACTCCTTGCGGTGGTGGCCGACGAAGTCCAAGACGGTGCACACCGTCTTGCCCGACGCCCGGCGCAGACCTCGGCCGAGCTGTTGGAGGAGCAGCACCGGGCTGTCGGTCGGGCGCAGCAACAGCAGGGTGTCGACCACGGGGACGTCGACGCCCTCGTTGAACAGGTCGACCGACACCACCCGCACCCGGCCGGCGGCCAGGTCGGCGAGCGCCGCTTGCCGCTCGTCGTCGGGGCTGTCGCCCCACACCGCCACCGCGGCGATCCCCGCGTCGTTGAACACCCGGGCCATGAAGCGGGCGTGGTCGATGCTGACGCAGAAGCCGAGCACCCGCATGGTGGCGGGGTCGTCCGCCCGGTCGACCAGCTCCTTGACCACCAGGCGGGCCCAGGCGTCGTTGGCGGTGTAGAGGTTGGTCAGGCCGTCGACGTCGTAGCCACGGCCCCGCCGCCACGGCACGTCGGTGAGGTCGAGGCCGTCGTGGATCCCGAAGTACGTGAACGGCGACAGCCGGTGCTGGTCGATGGCGTCCCACAGGCGCAGCTCGGCGGCGATGCGGCCGTCGAAGTGGGCCAGCACGGGCAGGCCGTCGGCCCGTTCGGGCGTCGCCGTCAGCCCCAGCAGCTCGACGGGGCGCACGTGGTCGAGCAGCGCCTCGTACGACTTGGCGGCGGCGTGGTGGAACTCATCGACGATCACGACGTCGAAGTGGTCGGCGGGCAGGTTGGCGTAGCCCGCGGCCGACAGGCTCTGGATGGACGCGAACACGTGCTCGAAGCGGGTCGGGCGGTCGCCGCCCACCCAACGCTCACCGAACGACGGCTCCCGCAGGGCGTAGCGGAAGGTGGCCAGGCTCTGGTCGAGGATCTCCTGGCCCGAGCCCGAGGAACGAGGGCGGTGGCCCGAGCGGCCCGGCGACGGAGTCGCCAAGAGCGGGAGGAGGGCGCGACGGCAGCAGTCGTCGGGCCAGCTCGCCCTGCAGGCGGGCGTAGTCGAGCGCCGCCATCACCGTCTTGCCCGTCCCCGTGGCCGACACCAGCAGGTTGCGGTGGTGGCCGTGGCGGCGAGCCACCGCGATCTGCTCGAGCAGGCGCTCCTGGAACGGCTCGGGGCGCAGCTCGATCGGGCTCAACAGCACCGTTGGACCGTCGGGCCGGGCGTCGCGCTCGGTCGCCTCGTCGAACTCGTCGGCGTCGTAGGGCCGGAAGTCGTCGCTCTGCCAGTACGACTCGAACACCGCGCCGACCTTGGCCACCACCGCGGCGTTGCGGGCGGCCGACACCCGCACCTTCCACTCCAGGCCGGCGACCTGAGCCGAATGCGTCAGGTTGGACGAGCCGATGTAGGCCGTCGAGTGGCCCGAGTGGCGGTGGAACAGCCACGCCTTGGCGTGCAGCCGGGTGGTGGTCGTGTCGTAGGACACCCGCACGTCGGCGCCCAGCTCGGCCAGCTCGTCGAGGGCCCGACGCTCGGTCGAGCCCGTGTAGGTCGTGGTCAGCACCCGCAACGGGACTGCCCGGGGATCACCGTTGGCGGCCCGCTGGCAGTGGCGGCGCAGCGCGTCGAGCAGCGGACGGATCCCGCTGCGACCGATGTTCGTCAGGCCACGTCGATGCGGTCGGCCGAGCTCACCTCCACCTCCGCTCGGATCTGGTGGCCGACGCCGGGCTCGCCGGGGGCGTTGGTCAACAGCGTCGTGTCGAGCAGCGGGATGAGCGGCTCGTCGATGACGTCGGCGGTGCCGTCGGGCCGGCGGCGGGCGATCGATCGCAGGACCTGGCCGGGCTCGACGGGACGCTCGCCGGCGAGATCGCCTGATCGAGAGGCCACCAGCTCGGCCACTCTTTCCACCAGCTCGCGGGCCACGGCGATTGCGACGTCGACCCGCTGGTCCTCGGGGGCGCCGTCGATGGCCCGCTCCACCACCCGCCCCAGGTGCAACGCCACCCGGTCCGCCGCCTCCGCCGCCCGCACCTCGCCGGCGCCGACCACCAACCGCTCCTCGATCTCCGCCAGCTGGCCGGCCAGCACCTCGGTGACCAACACCTCATACAGCCCGGGAGGCAACGGCTCGGTCACGGCGCCAGTCTTGCCTTCTCTTCATTGGCCAGACGCGGACGGGCCCGGTCCGCCCCAAGCTGCCGTCACCGCGACCGAATACCGTTCCGCCATGAGCGACTCACCGGCGTGGAAACGCCCTCTCATCACCGCACTGACCGGGGGCGATCCCGACCGCGCGATCGAGTGGAACAGACAAGCGCTTGCGACCTACGACGCGTCCTACACGGGTCGCTGGTTCGACGTCCTCGCCGATCGAGCCAATCCCAACGAGATCACCGAGAAGGATCTCGTTGCCGTGACGATGCTGAGCGTCCAAGTTGCTCCAGGCGCTGCAGCCTGGATCCTCGGGCGCGGCCGGCGTGAGATCTCCGAGCTCCTCGAACAGGTCCCTATCGACCTGCCCATCTGGCGTGCGGACGAGGCGGATCTGCGGGACGGGTCACCGGCGGATCAGCTGTGGCACCGCCTTCAGAGCGGCTGCTGGCCCGAGGACGACGACGCGAATCGAATCGGAGGGGTTATCGCCGGGAAGCTCTTGGCCGCCAAGAGACCACACCTGATCCCGGTCTACGACCGCAAGGTGAGGGAGTACCTGGGGGTTCCCGACACGCACTTCTGGCTGCCGCTGCGTGGGCAGTTGCTGACGCCGGAGGATCGCCTCGCCGTGTCGGTCGCCGTTCGCGGCGCCGAGTGGACCGAACCCGACCGTTCAGAGCTCACGCTCCTGCGCTCCATCGACATCGTCCTGTGGATGCGCGGCGGGGGGTTCAGGCCGCCCCTCGAGCCGCCGCCCGATTGAGAGGTACCCGCGAGAGCGATGTGACACCGCCAACCCTGCGTTCGCTGCGGAACGCGGCCGCGGGACGTCGTGTACTGGCTGCAATCGGCCGAACACCGCCGATCGTCTACGCGCCACGA
Organism: uncultured Microthrixaceae bacterium; assembly: GCA_964635055.1. Taxonomy (GTDB): domain Bacteria; phylum Actinomycetota; class Acidimicrobiia; order Acidimicrobiales; family DATDAH01; genus JAEUJM01. Next base: position 107,499 of record CAZWMT010000007.1, read on the forward strand.
CCGGACCTGCCGTGCCTGTCAGTGGCGCTACGTAGCATGCGGCCATGAACGCCGGCCCGGCATCGCCGCCGCCTCAGAGGGATGAGGGAATGTGGCTTATGTCGTCGGTATGTGCGCACATAACCCTGGCGCCTCCAGGGGCGGCAGGCTGATGGGCTCGTACACGGCAGCGGAGGTCCGGGCGCTCACCGAGCGCGCCGAGGGCCAGCTCCTCGAGTTCAAGTCCGTCTGGGACAGGTCTGGGGCCGTCCGCCGGCCGCTCGATCGCCGCACCGTCCGAGACCTGATCGCTGAGTACATCGCTGCCTTTGCCAACGCCGACGGCGGCACCCTGCTTCTCGGTGTCGAAGACGATGGCACACCGACCGGCCATGACTATCCGGACGAGGCGATCGACGACTTCGCTCAGGTTGGCGGTCGTCGGCTCCGCCCGGAGGTGAACGTCGACCTCACGCGTGTCTCGCTCGACGACGTCGAGGTCCTCGTGCTCTCGGTCCCGATGGCGACCGAGGCGGTCATGGTCGAAGGCAACGGATTCCCCACCCGTGTCGTCGACACTGTCGTTCGAGAGCCGCAGGAGGTGATCAACACACGCAAGCAGGCCTACCGCCAGGTTGGATGGGAGCAGCGCATTCGGCCTGAAGCCACGCTCGACGACCTCGACCTCGAACTTGCTCGCGAGACTCTGCGAGGAGCGGTGACGGGCGAGCGCTCCATCGAAGACCAGCTCGTCCGGTACGGCCTCGCTCATCACGCGGGACCGTCCAGCCTCAAGCTCACCAACGGGGCTCTCCTGCTCTTCGCTCGGGACTCCACCGTCCGGTGGCACCCCCGGGCGGGAGTGCGGCTGTTCCGCGTCAAGGGTTCGGAGCGCGTCCACGGCACCGACCGGAACGTCACACAGATCGCCCGGTTCGACCTGCCCATCTCCACGCTGCTGACGCAGACCCGAGACGCGCTCCAAGCCCAGATCCCACGGTCTGAGAAGCTGCACGACCTCTTCTTCCGCGAGCTGCCCGAGTACCCCGAGTTGGCGTGGCAGGAGGCCCTCGTCAACGCCGTCGCTCACCGGGACTACGCCGACCAGAGCCGCGAGGTGGAGGTGTGGCTGTACGACGATCGGATGGAGGTGTCCAGCCCGGGCGACCTCGTGGCACCGGTGACCCTCGATGCCTTGCGCTCGCGACGGCCGGTGCACGCAAGCCGCAACCCGCTGATGGTCCGAGTGCTCGTCGAGGTCGGGCTGATGAGGGAGGAAGGCGAGGGCGTCCCCCGCATGTACGAGGAGATGCAGGCCAGCTTCCTCCAGCCGCCCAAGTTCGCGCTTTCGGATGGCACCTTCACCGTGGCCTTCTCGAACGATCCGGTGTTCGAAGGACCGACGCCCGAGTGGGCGAGTGTCGTCAATCGACTGCCGGTCACGCCGGCGCAACGAAGGATCCTGCTAGCCCGTCCCGAGTCCTTCACGAACGAGGACTACCGCCAGCTCAACGACGTCGACCGAGACCGGGCGTACCGGGAGATCCAGCAACTGGTCGATGCCGGCGTGGTCAGTCCGCCAGACCGGTCAGGTCCCGGCGCGAGCTACCACATCTCGCCCGATCTCTACTCCGCCCGAGGCTGGCTCGAGGCGCGCCTACCTCAACTTCGGGCATTCCTCGGCGGCCACGAGTTCGTGAAGAACGCCGACTATCGCGAGATGTTCGGCGTATCCCGGTACACCGCAGTTCGCGAGCTCCAGCGCCTCGTCGAGGAGGGATTCCTCGAGCTCGTCGGCGAGAAGCGAGGAAGCCGGTACCTCGCAGGTCCATCAATGCCCGGATAGTCCCTCAACACTGTCTTGCCCGTCCCCGTGGCCGACACCAGCAGGTTGCGGTGGTGGCCGTGGCGGCGAGCCACCGCGATCTGCTCGAGCAGGCGCTCCTGGAACGGCTCGGGGCGCAGCTCGATCGGGCTCAACAGCACCGTTGGACCGTCGGGCCGGGCGTCGCGCTCGGTCGCCTCGTCGAACTCGTCGGCGTCGTAGGGCCGGAAGTCGTCGCTCTGCCAGTACGACTCGAACACCGCGCCGACCTTGGCCACCACCGCGGCGTTGCGGGCGGCCGACACCCGCACCTTCCACTCCAGGCCGGCGACCTGAGCCGAATGCGTCAGGTTGGACGAGCCGATGTAGGCCGTCGAGTGGCCCGAGTGGCGGTGGAACAGCCACGCCTTGGCGTGCAGCCGGGTGGTGGTCGTGTCGTAGGACACCCGCACGTCGGCGCCCAGCTCGGCCAGCTCGTCGAGGGCCCGACGCTCGGTCGAGCCCGTGTAGGTCGTGGTCAGCACCCGCAACGGGACTGCCCGGGGATCACCGTTGGCGGCCCGCTGGCAGTGGCGGCGCAGCGCGTCGAGCAGCGGACGGATCCCGCTGCGACCGATGTTCGTCAGGCCACGTCGATGCGGTCGGCCGAGCTCACCTCCACCTCCGCTCGGATCTGGTGGCCGACGCCGGGCTCGCCGGGGGCGTTGGTCAACAGCGTCGTGTCGAGCAGCGGGATGAGCGGCTCGTCGATGACGTCGGCGGTGCCGTCGGGCCGGCGGCGGGCGATCGATCGCAGGACCTGGCCGGGCTCGACGGGACGCTCGCCGGCGAGATCGCCTGATCGAGAGGCCACCAGCTCGGCCACTCTTTCCACCAGCTCGCGGGCCACGGCGATTGCGACGTCGACCCGCTGGTCCTCGGGGGCGCCGTCGATGGCCCGCTCCACCACCCGCCCCAGGTGCAACGCCACCCGGTCCGCCGCCTCCGCCGCCCGCACCTCGCCGGCGCCGACCACCAACCGCTCCTCGATCTCCGCGAGCTGGCCGGCAAGCACATCGGTGACCAGCACCTCGTACAGCCCGAGAGGCAGCGGCTCGGTCACGGCGCCAGTCTGTCCGTGGCGGGGGGGCGGCGCCGGGACCGCCGACGGCCGCCGAAAACGTTCCAGCGGAACGCCGCCACTCGACGTCATGCACGGATCAAGCCTCGGACCGGCGGCGATCCGTAGGCTGAGGCCATGTCCGACACTGCGCCGACACCGCTGCGTGATCTCGTCGATGCCAGGCGCGACGAGATCAAAGCCATCGTCGCGCGCCATCACGGTCGGACGGTCGCAATCTTTGGATCGGTCGCCCGAGGCGACGAAGGACCGGGGAGCGACATCGATTTCCTGGTCGAGCTCGACCCGGGTACGAGGCCCTTCGAGATCCTTGCCATCGGGGCCGACCTCGAGGACGCCCTCGGGGTCAAGGTCGACGTCGGCACACCCGCCTCCCTCCGAGCGCGAGTCCGAGACGAGGTGCTCGCGGAGGCCATCAGCTTGTGAGTCGTCAGGACCAGTCTCGACTGCTCGACATTCTCGAGGCGATCGAGGCGATCAGGTCGCACCTGACGAGGGGCGGACTCGAGGACGGCTTGGTGTATGACGCGGTTCGAGTCCGCCTTCTCGAGATCGGCGAGGCGGTCAAGGGCATCGGCGACGGTCTGCTCGACGCTGCACCCGAGATCCCGTGGCGGGCCATCGCCCGCATGCGAGACCACCTTGCGCACCGCTACTTCGATACGGACCATGCCATCGTGCAGGACGTCGTCGACAACGACCTCGACCCGCTGATGGAGGCCGTGCAGGCGCTGCTCGAGCGCACAAGGCAGGACGAAGCGAACTCCGACGACTCGTCAACCTGACGGGCAGGCACGGACCTCGACATCGCTCGCTCAGGTCGCCGCCGAGCGCCTTCAGGACCCGATCGCTTGCTCCTGCTCGGGGACGACGTCAGACGTTGGTTGCGTCTATCCGCAACCTCCGGCACACTGATCGCGGGAGCGCTCATCGGTTGCCTTGGCAGCTCCACTGCCGAAGGAGGTCCGGTAATGGCAAGTGTGGAGGAACAACGCAGGCAGTTGCAGCGGGCCCACGAGGCGCGAAGTGCCGCCGACGAATTGGCGATGGTCCTCGAGGCGGTCCCAACGAGTGAGGGGGACGTCAAGTTGTCGCTCCCCGGGCTCGCGGGTGACCGGACCGTCACGGTGCCTCGGGTCGCGCTTGATCGCCTGCTGGAGGTGCTCGAGTCCCTCGGCGACGGTCACGAGCCCAGCGTTCTGCCGACGGCCAAGGAGCTGAGCACCGGCGAGGTCGCGAACCTACTTGGGGTCTCTCGCCAGTACGTGGTTCGGCTCATCGACGACGGCCGCTTGCCTTGCCGGAAGGTCGGCAACCGGCGGCGAGTGCGGGTCGATGAAGCTCTCCGCTACCTCCGCGACGACCAGCGTCGGCGCGCGACGAGGCTACGAGACGAGATGGCCCGAGCCGGCTGATCCTGCGGTCAATCGAGAAGGTCGCGGAGCAGCGCCGCGGCCATTGGCAGCTGGCCGGCGAGCTTGTCCAGGAAGAGCTCAGGCTGGGGGTGATCGGTGACGACGCGAGTCGCGAGCACGGGATTCGCGTTGACGCACGAGACCGAGAACTCGTCAGGCGCCGCAATCGTGATTCCGTAGGTGCCCAGGTAGGTGGCAGGGAAGTCCTTGCCGTTGTCGGTGACGATGACGGTCGCGCCGGACGCGATCGCTGCGGCCAGGACGTGAGCGTCGTCGGGGTCCGGCAGCGTCAATCCCTCGAGCCACTTCCTGTAGTCGTCCACAAGACCGTCGCGGACGAGGTCGGTCTCGTGCTTCAGCCAATGGCCAAGATCCTCGAGCGAGTCCCCACGCAGGTTCCTGGCAAGGCTGCCGGCCGCCTCGGCCAGCAGCTCCGAGCTCCACCGACCAAGCACGATCCCGTGGACCGAGAAGCCGAGCAACAGGTGCCGGGTGTGCTTGGAGAACAGACAGGTGGCGTCGAAGACCGCCATGCCCACGGTTCCGGGATCGGCGATCCAGCGGGGCGGAACGTCTCTCGAGACGGAGGGTGTGGCGTCCACGACCAGTCCGATCATCTTGTCCGAAGGCGAGCTCGAGGTCTGCATCACGCGAGGAGGCGGCGCCGCGAGAACCCGACCAAGCGGTGCGTTCCGCTGCGACTGAACGTCCTCGTTCGATCTGATCTGCGGCCGACCGTCGCCCGCGACACCGCTCGTCAGCACTGCCAGGCCGATCCGCATCCGGTGGCCGAAGGAGTCGCTCACCACGAGGTCGCTTTGGCGAGGCCACCTCCGGCGTCGTTGTCAGAGCTGTTTCTTACGATCCGACGATGCGCCAAGACCCGCGCCATCACCGGCCCCGTTCTGCGAGCCGGACTCCGACCGGGTCTTCACCAGCCGTTCGTGCCAGCCGGGGCGCATCACTTCTGCGGGTGAGGCTGTCCTGCATAAAAGACTCATCCTGCAAGAGTAAGCAGGTAGAGTCATATACGCAGGGCACGTCGAGATGGCACCCGTGCAGCTCCACGAGGGTGAGGACCATGCAACCAGTCGAACTCGAGCGGGAGGTCATGCATCAGCTGCCGACCGTCCTGGCGTCGCTCTTCGGCCAGCAGGAGGCCAGGTTCAAGGTCCAGGTCGAGGCGGCCAGCGACCCTCGGGTGGATGTCGTGATCGAGGACGGGGCCCGTCGTCGCTGGCTGGTCGAGGTGAAGGCCTCGAGCAGCCCGGGGACGATCGCCGCCGCGGCCGAACAGCTACAGCGGCTCGATCCGAACCGGGGGCTGCCCATGCTGGCGGTTCCGTTTATGACACCTGCCGGCGCCAAGGCTGCTGCCGACCGCGGCCTGAACTGGATCGACCTGTCGGGCAACGCCCGTATCCGAGCGGACGGCGTGTTCGTCTCGGTGGAGGGACGCCCGCGCCAGATCGCCACCAGAGGGCGACCCTCCTCGCCGTTCGCTCCCAAGAGCTCCCGCGTCGCGCGGCTCCTGCTGCTCGACCCCTGGCGGTGGTGGCGCCAGGCCGACCTCGCCGAGACCGCGCGCCTCGATGACGGGCATGTGTCGCGGATCGTGCGCAGGCTCGATGCCGACGCGCTGCTCGACCGAGAGCACAACCGGCTGCGACCCCGAGATCCCGACCTGCTCCTCGATGCGTGGGCCGACGACTACCGCTTCGATCGCCATGACCTCGTGGTCGGGCACATGACGGGCTCGGGCATCGAGCTCGCTCGACAGCTCCACCAGGGCCTCAGCGAGCACGGCGTCGGTCATGCCTTCACCGGCCTGCCAGCCGCCTGGGCGCTCAGCCGCTTCGTCCGGTTCCGCCTCAACAGCGTCTACGTCGACGATGACCCACGTGACGCGGCGCAAGCGCTGGACCTGCGCCGGAACGAAGCAGGCGCCAACGTGCAACTCATCGGCCCCGACGACCATGGGGTCTTCGACGGGCAGCGCGAGGTCGCCGGCCTGCCGTGTGTGTCACCGGTACAGACCTACCTCGACCTGGGCCACCTGCCGGAGCGTGCCAACGAGGCCGCACGTCAACTGCGGGAGGACGGGCTCCTCTGGAGCAACGATGCCTGACAAGCCGCGCCACCGGTCGGGATACACGACCGAGGAGACCGAGGCGGTCCGATCGGCCTGCCTGACGGTCGCGGTCACGCTCGGGGCCATGCTCGAAGACCTGCGCATCGTCGGCGGTCTCGTCCCCGCTCTCCTGATCGACCTCGGTGGCGAGGGTGCTGACAGCGAGCACGAGGAGCATCCCGGCACGAACGACCTCGACCTCGGCTTGTCGCTCGCCCTGCTCGACGACGAGCGGTACGCCGAGATCAGCGATCGGCTCCGCCGTGAGGGTTTCCAGCCCGACACCAACGATGCGGGTAACCAGACGGTGCAACGTTGGCGGTGGCGCTTGGAGCAACTGACCGTGACCACCGACTTCCTGATGCCGCCGGCGCCGGGCCAGGCCGAGGACCTACGGGTCCAGAGCCTCCAGCCTGATTTCGGTGCCCTCGTCACCCCGGGGCTGCAGCTCGCTTTCGACGAGCGTGTCGACGTGCAGATCGAAGGTTGGACGCTGCGGGGGGAGCGTGCGACTCGGACGGTTCCCGTATGTGGCCCTGCAGCGTTCACCGTGCTCAAGGCCCTCGACAAGACCATCCTCACCGAACGCATCGGCGCACTCGATGCTGCGCTGATCCGTCGCATCGACGCCGGGCTTCGGCGGGCCCTCGACCTCGGGGTCACCTGAGGCCGGCTCCGTCGACCCGACCCGAGATCGACTTGGGGGCTGGCAGATTGCACTGGAGAGCTTCGGCAAACCTTACATTTACGTACCGGCAAATCGTGCAGTAGTGGTTAGGATCTCCCCGTGGAACGGTTCATCGAGCGCCACCTCACCGAGCAGGTCGACGGTGCACTCGATCACTTCCGAGTCGTGGTGCTGCACGGCGGGCGCCAGTGCGGTAAGTCGACCCTCGCCCGCCAGGTCGCCGAGAAACGCGGTGGCGCCTACTTCACGCTCGACGATCCCACGGTCCTCCAGGCTGCCCTCGCCGATCCCATCACGTTCCTCAGCCAGCCGACACCTCCGGTCGTGGTGGACGAGGTCCAGCTCGCAGGTGACCGCCTGGTTCGAGCAGCCAAACAGCTCGTCGACACCGACGGCACCCCGGGACGATTCCTGTTCACGGGTTCGACAAACTTCCTCACGGTGCCATCGATAAGCGAGTCGCTGGCCGGGCGCGCCCGCATCCTCCGGCTCTGGCCCCTCAGCCAGGCCGAACTCAGCGGTTGCCGTGGGGCCTCGATCGGCCAGTGGTTCGACGGTGATCCCGGACCGGCCGCGACCGACCAGCTCGACCGGAACGACTACCTCGAGGCGCTGTGTCGCGGCGGCTACCCGGAGGCGCGGGCGCTCGATCCTCCCTACCGGGGCGACTGGTACCAGGACTACGTCGAAACCGTCACGCAGCGCGACATCGTCGCGCTGGCCGACGTGCGCAAGACCTCCGCCCTCCCCCGGCTGCTCCGATGGGCGGCCACGACCACGAGCGGGGAGCTCAACCTCGCCACGACCTCCCGGGACCTCGGCATCGATCGCCGGACCGTCACGACCTACCTCGAATGGCTCCAAGCCGTGTTCCTCGTCCACGGACTGCCCGCTTGGGCGCGGAGCCCGCTCGCGCGAGCCATCCACCGGCCGAAGCTGCACCTCGTCGACAGCGGACTGGCCGCCAACCTCCTGCACGTGGACCCCGCGGCGCTCGCCTCCCCCACCGCCCCAGCGACCGGACGCCTCATGGAGTCGTTCGTGGTCGGCGAGATCGCCCGCCTCATCGGAGCATCCAACGATCGCATCGAGCTCTCCCACTACCGCGATCGCGATGACCGCGAGGTCGACCTCCTCCTCGAACGGGCCAACGGCGGCACCGTCGCCGTCGAGGTGAAGGCGACGGCGTCGCCGTCGGTCGATCAGCTTCGCCACGTCGCATGGCTGCGAGACCGCCTCGACCGTGCGTCCCCTGGAAGCTTCCGTGCCGGGATCCTCCTGCACGCCGGACCGCAGTCGCTCACCGTTGGCGATCGCCTCCACGTCCGCCCCATCAGTTCGCTCTGGGCAGCGTGAATACCTGTCGCTCGATCCCACCCACGCGATCTGGCGCGCCCGCAGGATCGCACGGGACCACCCTGCCGGTGCGCCTGCCACCCCTGCGAAGGGAGATCAGCGGCGCTTCGCCGCCGGTCGCCGAAAGCGTTCCGCAGCGGAACGCTGCCACGCGACGTCATGCGCGGATCAAGCTTCGGACCGACAGCGATCCATAGGCTGTGGCCTCTCACGGTGGCGCTAACACGACCACGACCATGATGCCGACGAGGAACGGGTGACCAGCTCCGACGCGGCCGCCACCCCGCCCAGCGAACTGCCTGCTCACGCAACGAGCCGTTCTCGGGAGCACCCATCGACAGAACTACAGGGCTACCGTGCCGATGAGGTCTGGCAGACACAACAGGCCAGCGAGAGTGAGCCCACCGTGTTCAAGCCACCACACACCGACTCTGGCACTGCGCCTGAGGGCCGCCGCGCCGGTCTGTCGTGGCGTGGGTGGCTGACGATCGGGGCGTGCGTTGCGTACATCCTCTCGCCCGTCGACCTGGCCCCCGAGGCGCTCCTCGGGCCCCTTGGAGTGCCCGACGACATCCTCGCGGCCTTGATCGCCGGCAAGGTGGTCCTGTCATCGCGTCGGAAGCCGAGGGCGACCGACGGGGGCGGCTAGCGCCCCAACGGGTTGGTGCGCTCCGCGCGACCGCTTCGATGGGCGGACATCAGTGCGACTGCTGACCTGGAACGTCGAGTTCGCCCCGCCGCCGGGCTCCCGACACCTTCCTCGTGACGTTCCTGGGCTGGTCCGCAGAACGTCTTCGTTCCCGACTGCCTCACCGAATGGGACGCGGTGCAGCGGGCGCAGCCGCAGCTGCACCAAGCGCCTGTCACCGAGGACGTGTCCCGCCGAGCCCTGGAAGTGCAGGGCCTCCTCGCCCGCCGGGGCCACCATCGGGTCGCCCTTCCCGACCTCGTCACCTCCGCCGCGGCCGAGCGGTCCGGCGTCGCCGTCCTGCACTACGACCGCGACTACGACACGATCGCCTCGGTCACCGGCCAACCGGTCGAATGGGTGGTCGAACCCGGATCCGTGGACTGACGCGGCGATCTGCGAAGACGCTCACCTCGGCGCCACCGTCCGCCTCGGCGATCTGGCGGTCGACTGCGTCCAACCGGTGGGTCACATCGCCGTTGTCGGAGCCGTGCGCCGCAGCCGCTGCGTCACACGGCCACGATCTCGAGCGAGGCGCCGAGGGCGGTGGCGAGGTGCTCGAGGTCCTCCGGGTCGCTCGTGACCACGAGGTCCTTCCGCGCGACGGCTCCTGCGGCGACGACCGCGTCGACGATGTCTGACGTGCCAGCTCGGCCGCACGTGCGACCCGCGATGCGCGCCCGCCGCTCGTCGAGGGGCTCGATGTGGCACCCCTTCAGCAGACGAGACAGCCCCGCTTGAGGACCACCTCGCCACGCCTGGCCGAGGACGCCGGCGGGGACGGTGGGGCGGATGCCTCGGTCGAGGGCGCGTCGATGGAGCAGCCAGACCAGCCGATCGTCGCGCTCGGCGGCGATGAGTGCGCCGGCGTCGTAGGTGATGCCGGTCAACGGATCAGCCGGCCGGGCGACTGTGGGGTAGGGCGCGATCGAGGATCGCGTCGGCCGCCGCGAGCTCCTCGGCGGTGAAGGGTCCATTTTCCGCTTCCCACTCCCGCACCGCCGCCAGCCCGCTCTCGATGGCGAGTCGGTTCTCCGCTGCTCGGTTGAGCCACGCCGACACGCTCACGCCGTCATGCTCGGCGGCGAGGGCGACCTCTCGAGCGACGACCTCGTCGAGCGCGACCGACAGCTTCTTCACGGCCATGCCCCGATGGTACTACCGCGTTCCTACCCATGACCACTGGTTTCCGGGGCGATTCAGTAACTGTCAGACCTCTTCAGCATGATCTGGTGCATGCCAGATGACATCGACCCGAGCCACCGCCTCGAGCTGGTCACCGACCTCGCCGAGATCGACGCCGACATCGCCCGCTGGGGTTGTTCGTTTCTGACGGTCGAGGAACGCGGCCGGGGCCGGCCGGCCTTCGCCGCCACACTCGGCCTGGCGCACACCTACGGGCATCCCGAGCTCGTGGTCGTCGGCGGGAGCCAGACCCTGATGGTCGCCATCCTCACCGGCCTCTCGGACATGGTGCGGGTCGACGACGTCCGGCTCAGCCACTGGTCACGGCCCCGCCTCGAAGCCATCCCCTTCCAGCTGCTCGACGTGCACCCGACGCACTTCGAGACGCTGATGGAGTTCTGGCCCGCGTTCGCGTCGGAGCGGGGCCTGCGCACGGCAGACCCCGCCGCCCTGCAGGCGGTGATCCCCGACCGCTACTTCTGCGCCCACCACGCCAAGCGGAAGTACTGGCTCGACGATCCCCGCCCGCTCGCCGAACGACCCCGATCGGCCGGCCACCGTCCGCGGCGGCCGAAGCGGCGGGCGTCGTGAGCGCGGCCGAAGACCGCGACGGGTGCCCAAACCGGTTGCCTGGTACTACCACTGGTCGTACCGTTGCGGTCATGGGTGTCACCAAGCGATCGATCTCCCTCGACGACTCCGTGGCCGCGCGGGTGGAACAGGCTGCGGAGGACGACGGCCTCTCCTTCTCAGCCTGGCTGTCGAAGGCCGCCGACAAGCAGTTGCGCCTTCGCGAGGGCATGCAGGGGGTACGGGAGTGGGAGGCCGAGGCCGGCCCGCTCACACCGGAGGAGATCGCCGAGGGTGAGGCGCTGTACGACCGGCTGATGGCCATGCGAGACGAGCCCTCGTGACGGACGAAGGACTCACCTACGACACGGGCGCCCTCATCGCCGCCGAGCGAGATGACCGGCTGGTGTGGTCCCTCCACCGGACGGCACTAGGACGTGGGCAACGTCCCACCGTGCCCGCCGGCGTCCTGGCCGAGGCGTGGCGGGGCGGCCCTCAGCATCGGCTCTCCCGGCTGCTCGTTGGCTGCAACATCGAGGTCCTGACCGAGGAGCAGGCTCGAGCGGTCGGCAACCTGTGTGCTCAGAGCGCGCTCGCCGACACGGTCGACGTCGCCGTGGTGGAAGGCGCCCTACGTCGTAGCCAGGCCGTGGTGACGTCGAACCGCGCCCACATCGAGCAGGTAGCCGACGCCGCGGGGAGGCGCATCCCCATCCACGACGTGTAGCGGTCGGCGGTCGGCCACAGGCGGAGCGCCACGACTCGGCGCCGTAAGGTCCGGCCGTGCGCTTCGAGTTCACGGCGCCCCTGTGGCTCCACGACGGCGACAAGGGTTGGCACTTCATCACGCTGCCCCACGATGTCGCCGACGAGATCGCCGACCTGGCTGACCAGGGCCACGCGAAGGGATTCGGATCCGTGCCCGTGCAGGTGACGGTCGGTGGGTCGACCTGGCAGACCTCGGTCTTCCCATCGAAGCAGGACGCCTCGTTCGTCCTACCGGTGAAGAAGGCCGTGCGGGTCGGCGAGGGCATCGAGCACGGGGACGACGTCGCTGTCCGGCTCGAGGTGCGCACCGCCTGATGGTGTCGGGCCGTCGCCACCTCGAGACCGCGTTCATCCCGGGGTTCGCCGACCGTTCCGGGGCACCGTGGAGCCGCCCAGCGCGGCTGAACAGTGCCACGAAAGGGCCAGGCGCGAGGTCAGGGAGCGAGGTCGGGGAGGGCGCGTCCCCGCCGGCCGAACCTGAGCGAGCGACGACGGGTCGTGATCCGCCACGACACGGCGGTCACCTGATCGGAGGGGCGGCCCATCGCCGAGGTTGTGATTGCGTCAGCGCCCGCCGCCGCCCAGGACCCGGTCGAGGCCGAGGGCGGTCGCCACCCGGTTGGCCACCGGGTGGGGCAGGCCGGCGTGGAGGTCGTCGAGCTCGGCCTGCATGCGCTCCACCGTCTCGTCGTAGCAGGCCTGCACGACCGCGGGGTCGTCAGCCGCCTCCGGCCCGAGGTGCGACCAGTCGATCGGGTCGCCCACCCGGGCGGTCACCTTCGCCGGCAGGGGCCACGTCGGCAGCTGGACGGGGGCGATCCCCCACGGCGGCCCGGCGACCACCGGCATCACGTTGATCCGCAGGCGGTCGAAGCCGAGGCGCTTGGCCACCGTCTCGCCCCGGGCGAGCACGATGATGGTGTCGTGGCTGCCGTGGGCCACCAGGGGGACGACCGGCGCACCGTGGCGGAGCGCCAGGCGCACGAATCCCGTGCGGCCCTGCAGCTCGATCCGGTGGCGCTCGGTCCACGGTCGGTAGTCCTCCGAGTCGCCCCCCGGGTAGACCATGACGGGATGGCCCCGGTCGAGGATGCGGTCGGCGTTCTCGTGGCTGGCCGGGACCGACCCCATCCGGCGGGCGAGCGGCGCCGCGCCGGGGATCCCGAAGAGGAAGTCGAACGCCATGCTGTACAGCGGCGCCTCCGCGCCCCGCTCGGCCACCCACCGGTGCAGGAACGCCCAGTAGTCGGGCATGTAGACGCCCCCCGAGTGGTTGCCGACCACCAGGAACGGCCCCTCAGGGGGCAGGTTGTCGAACCCCTGCACCTCGGGGTCGAACCAGCGCAGCCACGCGCCGATCAGCGGTTGCAGGCGTTCGATGGTCTCGGGGTCGCGCTGGTCGAGGTCGGCGCCCAGCTCGTGGTCGACCCGGCGGCGCAGCAGGTCCCACGGCGACCACGGACGATCCTCCCGCTCGTCTTGTGGGTGGTACGGCTCCCCCATGGCCCCATCACGCACCGGCGACCGACCGGGGGCAAGAGGCCAAGGTCCCGGATCCGGCGACCGTCGCGAGATCGGACGCCGCCGGTCACCTGCCGCCTCGCGACATCGAGCGTCGCCGGCTGCTCATGGGTGGCGCAATCGTTCGGTCTCTGCCTCGGCCGACCCTCCCGACGGCGAGCGTCGCCGGCGGCTCACGGGCGGCGCAATCCTCTCGGCCCCGGTACCGGCCGACCCTCCCGACGGCGAGCGTCGCCGGCGGCTCACGGGCGGCGCAATCCTCTCGGCCCCGGTACCGACCGACCCTCCCGACGACGAGCGTCGCCGGCGGCTCACGGGCGGCGCAATCCTCTCGGCCCCGGTACCGACCGACCCTCCCGACGACGAGCGTCGCCGGCCGTTCACGGGCAGCGCAACCGTCCCGACCGCGGCGCCAGAAGACCCTCCCGACGGCGGCTCACGGGCAGCGCAATCGTTCGGTCTCTGCCCCGGCCGACCCTCCCGACGTCGGGCGTTGGCGGGCGTTCACGGGCCGCGTTCGGCTCGGCCTCGGCGCCGGCCGTGCTACCAAGTGGCTCCACGCCGACCGACGAGCAGGAGGCACCGTGACCGCCGACGAGATGACCCGATTCGAGGTGGTGCGCGCCGACCTGCACACGACCCGTGCCGTCACCGAGCCGCGGCCGGCGCTCGCCGAGGACCAGGCCCTACTGCGGGTGGACGCCTTCGGGCTCACCGCCAACAACATCAGCTACGCCGTGTTCGGCGACATGCTCGGCTACTGGGGGTTCTTTCCGTCGGCGGGCGAGTGGGGCCAGGTGCCGGCGTGGGGCTTCGCCGAGGTGGTCGACGGCACGGCCGACGACCTGCCCACCGGCACCCGCCTGTTCGGGTACGTGCCCATGGCCAGCCACCTGGTGATGCGGCCGCGCCGGGACGATCCGTCGGCCGTCGTGGACGCCAGCGAGCACCGCGCCGGGCTGCCGCCGGCCTACAACCGCTACCGGCTCGTCGACGCCGACCCGATGTACGACCCCGCCCGTGAGGACGAGCAGATGCTGCTCTGGCCGCTGTTCTTCACCGGGTTCGTGCTCGACGCCTTCCTGGCCCGCAACGAACAGTTCGGGGCATCGACCGTCGTGCTGTCGAGCGCGTCCTCCAAGACCGCCATCTCCACCGCCCACCTGCTGGCGCAGCGCCCCGGGGTGACGGTGATCGGCCTGACGTCGACCGCCAACGTCGAGATGGTGCGCGCCCTCGGTCCCTACGTCCAGGTGGTCGCCTACGACGACGTCGACGGGCTCGAACCGGCCGACGCGGTCTACCTCGACTTCGCCGGCGACGCCGGCGTGCGGGCCGCGGTGCACCGCCGCTTCGGCGACCGCCTGGCCCACTCGGCCATGATCGGTGGCACCCACTGGGACCGCGGCGCCGGCGAGGAGGCGCCCGGGGTCGCGCCCACGTTCTTCTTCGCCCCCGACCACTGGGGCCCCGAGACCGAAGCGGCCCTGCCCGACGCGTGGCGGGGGTTCGTCGGCGGCGTCGACCGCTGGCTGACCGTCGAGCACCGCACCGGCGCCGATGCGGTGCAGCAGGCGTTCCTCGACACGCTCGACGGGCGGGCCGACCCCGCGGTCGGCCTCGTCCTGTCCCTCTGACCGCTCTGAATTCCCTCTGATCCGCCGGGCGGGCAGGGGTGCCCTCGGCGACCACCGCCCGCACGGCGTCCACGATCTCGGCCCGCCCGCCGTAGCCCCGGCATCGGCGTCGCCCAGATCGCGGTCAGATTCGTCGCGCCGTCGACCCAGGATCGACGTGGGGCAGGTGTCACGGTCGGGGATGTCGTCTCCGGTCAACCCCTCGACGATCACCCAGTGCGGACGAGGGCCCGACCGATGCCGGGCCGGGACCAGCGCCACGTGGGCGGACACGCGCGAGGCGCCACCGCCGACCAGCCTGTCCACGCGCCCGCTGGCCTTGCCGCTCGCCAGGCTGGTGTCGCCGTACGGCAGCCCGGTCGGGTGGCCCGGCGTGCACGACAATGTGTCGGCCGGCCCGAGTGACGGCGGCTCGATGTGACCCAGACCCGATGGCGACTGATGGGCTTCCGGTCGACGGCGCGTTGGTGCCCCACAGGGCGGCGTTCTCGCCACTCGGCGGTCGGACCCGATCGGCTAGACCCGCCGTGTATCACACTACGTGATACGCTGGCGGTATGGGTGCTGCCGTCTCGGTCCGCTTGGACGACGAAGCGGAGCGGGCCCTCCGCACACTGGAGGCCGCCGGCCTCTCGAGGTCCGAGGCGATCCGCGAGGCCCTGGTCCACGCGGCGCAGCGCCTGCGCCGACGCTCCGAGCTGGCGGCCGAGGTCGCCGCGCTCGACGCCGACCCCGACGATCTCGCGGAGATGCAGGCCGTCAGCGAGTTGATGGAGTCGCTGCGTGCTCCGCGGTGACGTCTACCGGTTCAAGCTCCCGAAGGGCGTGGGACACGAGCAGCACGGGGATCGTTTCGGGGTCGTGGTACAGGCGGACGAGCTCCTTCCGCGATCGGTGGTGATCGTCGCACCAACGTCTCGCAGCGCGCGCCCTGCATCCTTTCGGCCGCAGATCGACCTCGACGGCGAGACGACGCGGGTCCTCGTCGAGCAGATCGGCGCGGTCGATGCACAACGGCTCGGTGAGCTGTCGGGCCACCTGAGTCGCGCAGAGCTCTGGGGCATCGACGAGGCCCTGGCCACCGTTCTGGGCCTGCGCTGAGGCGAATCCGCCCGGCCTGACTCCCGCCGCGCGTCGCGCGTCGATCGCCTCCCACCACGCCGATGCGCAGGGTCCGGTCGTCGCCGGTCTCGGTCTCGGTCTCCGGCGCCCGCGCTGTGACCCGAGCGCGGCGCACTACCGTCGCCGCCGTGAGCGGACCCCTGCATCCAACGACGGTCACCCTCGATGCCGGTGCGGTGATCGCCGACGTCGACCCACGCGTGTTCGGCGGCCTGCTCGAGCACATGGGCCGCTGCGTCTACGAGGGCGTCTACGAACCGACCAGCAGGCACGCCGACGAGCACGGGTGCCGTACCGACGTGCTCGACGCCCTGCGCCGGCTCGACCTCACCGCCATCCGCTACCCGGGCGGCAACTTCGTGTCGGGCTACGACTGGCGCGACGGCATCGGTCCCCGGTCCGAGCGTCCCGAGCGCCAGGAACGGGCGTGGCGCAGCATCGAGACCAACCAGTTCGGCACCGACGAGTTCCTGCCCCTGTGCGAGCGCATGGGCTGGACGCCGATGATGGCGGTGAACCTCGGGACCGGCACCGCCGCCGATGCCCAGTCGCTGGCCGCCTACGTCAACGAGCCCGCCGGCACCGCCATGGGCGACCGGCGGTCCGGCAACGGGCGGGCCGAGCCCTACGGCGTGGACCTGTGGTGCCTCGGCAACGAGATGGACGGCCCCTGGCAGCTCGGCCACACCAACGCCTCGGAGTACACCCGCCGGGCGCGGGAGGCGGCGGCGGCCATGCGCGAGGTCACCCCCGACATCGAGGTGGTGGCCTGCGGTTCGTCCGACCCGAAGCTGCCCAGCCACCCGGCGTGGTCGGTCACCGTGCTCGACGAGTTCGGGGAGGGCCTCGACTACCTGAGCCTCCACCGCTACGCCCGCAACTTCCGCCGGCGGAGCCGCGAGTTCCTGGGCTTCGGCCGCACCGTCGACGACCAGATCGAGGAGACCGCCCGCCTCTGCGACCAGGCCCGCGCCCGCCACGGCCACGACCGCCCGACCCGGATCTCGTTCGACGAGTGGAACGTCTGGTACAAGACCGCCCACGAGACCCTCGGCCGGATGGTGCTCCCGTCGCGCTTCGGCCGGCGGGCGCCCCACCTGATCGAGGAGGTCTACAACCTCGAGGACGCGCTGGTGGCGGCCGGCTTCCTCAACAGCTTCCTGCGCCACGCCGACGTCGTGCGGGTCGCCAACATCGCCCAGGTGGTCAACGTCATCGCCCCCCTGCTCACCAAGGGCGACGATCTGCTCGTGCAGTCCATCTTCCACACCTTCCGGATGTTCAGCACGAGGCGCGACGGCGACGCCCTACGCGTGGCGCCCACCGGGCCGACCTACGAGACCCGTCGCTTCGGCACCGTCCCCGAGGTGGACCTCAGCGCGGTGCTCGGCCCCGAGGCCCTCCACGTGTTCGCGGTGAACCGCAGCGTCGACGCGGTGGCGCCGCTCGAGGTGACGATCGCCGGCACCGCCCTCGGCGGCGTGGGCGACTGTGAGATCCTCACCGGCCCCCACCCCCGGGCCCGCAACACCTGGGACGATCCCCACGTGGTCGAGGCGGCGTCCTTCACCGGCCTGTCCTGCACCGCCGCCAGCGCCGACCTGCAACTCCCGCCCCTCTCCCTCGTGGCGGCGACGTTCCCCCTCGCTCGCTGACCGGGCGGCGGCGCCCGAGGTCGGATGCTCGGCACGCCGTCGGGTGCCCCGAGCCGCGAGGGAACATCCGCTCCTCGGCGTGCAGCCCGGGGCCTCGACCACGGCTCCCACTGACTCACGGCGCTCGCGGGCTGGGACGCCGACGATGGCCACATCGCCCACCTCGTGACCGCTCGCCGGTGGGTCCACGACCGGCGGCCGACCGTCCCGACACCGAGCCTTCTCCGGGCGTTCACGGGGCGCCGCCACCGCCGCGGCCGGGAGCGGGCATGCTGAGGGCGGTCGAGAGCGGAGGCGCACGATGAGCCAGGACAGCAAGCTCGGGATCCTCGTCGGGGGTGGCCCGGCGCCGGGGATCAACAGCGTGATCGGGGCGGCCACCATCCGCGCCGAGCTGGCCGGCGTGCCCATCGTCGGCATCCGCGACGGGTTCGAGCACCTCATGGCCGGCGACACGGACCAGGTGGTCGAGCTCTCCGCCGGCTCGGTGAGCCGCATCCACTTCCGGGGCGGGTCGATCCTCGGCACCTCACGGGCCAACCCCACCAAGGATCCTGCCCTGCTCGACCGGTGCATCGACTCGCTCGGGCGCCTGGGCGTCGACCAGTTGATCACCATCGGCGGCGACGACACCGCCTACTCGGCCATGCGGCTGGCCGAGCGCTCCGCGGGACGCCTGCGGGTGGTCCACACCCCCAAGACCATCGACAACGACCTCGACCTGCCGCCGTGGGTCGACACCTTCGGGTTCCAGACCGCCCGCCACCACGGCGTGGAGATCGTGACGAACCTGATGGTCGACGCCAAGACCACCGGGCGCTGGTACTTCGTGATCGCCATGGGCCGCAAGGCCGGCCACCTCGCCCTTGGCATCGGCAAGGCCGCGGGGGCGACGGTCACGCTGATCCCCGAGGAGTACGGCGAGCGGGTCGGGCTGGCCGAGATCGTCGACACCCTCGTGGGCAGCGTCATCAAGCGGCGCCGGGCCGGCCGTCGCGACGGGGTGGCGGTCATCGCCGAGGGGGTGGTGCTGAGCCTCGACCCTGCCGAGCTCGCCGAGCTGGACGAGGTGGAGCGCGACGAGCACGGCCACGTGCGCATCGCCGAGGTCGACATCGGCCAGATCCTGAAGGTGCGGGTGCGCGAGCGCCTGGCCGAGCTGGGCCTGTCGACCACGATCGTGTCCAAGGACGTGGGCTACGAGCTGCGCTGCGCCGACCCCATCCCTCTCGACATGGAATACACCCGCGACCTCGGCTACTGCGCGGCCAAGTACCTGATCACCGGCGGCAGCGGGGTGATGGTCACCATGCAGGCGGGCCAGTTCGTGCCGGTGCCCTTCGCCGAGATGCTCGACCCCGAGACGGGCCGCACCGCCGTGCGGGTGGTCGACATCCGCTCCACCCGATACGCGATCGCCCGCCGCTACATGCTGCGGGTGCGCCGCGACGACTTCGACGACCCCGACGAGCTGGCCGCCCTGGCCGGCGCCGCCGGGATGTCGCTGACCGCCTTCCGGGAGATGTTCGAGCCGATCGTCGCCACCGAGCCGCCGGCGCTCGACCTCAACGTGGCGCGCGCCGACCTCCCGCCGCCCGACTGACGTTCGTCTCCGACAGCCGCACCCGGGCCTTGTCCCGGTACTGGCTCCCGATTCGACCGTCCTGGCAGTCGAATCGGGAGCCAGAACGGGGTCTGGCGCCGGCCCGACCTCCTGGCCCCAGCCTCCCGGTCAGCCCAGCGGGATCCTGGAGTAGAGGGTGCTGGAGACCGTGATGCTGGCGGGGTTGGCGCCGGCCGTCTTGGCCTGGAGGGCCAGGCCGGCGTCGGAGAACCAGGCCGCACCCAGGCGGGCGTGGGCCGCCATGTTCTCGACCTCCCAGGTGAAGGCGGTCATCCCGCTGGACATGCCCGCGTAGGTGAGCTGCTGCAGCCGGGCGTTGACCGCCCCGTTGGCCTCGACGAACTCGCACACCTCCGCCGCCTCGGCGAGGACCTCCTCCATGCGCCCCGGGTTGGGCTTGCCGAGGTGGACCTCGAGGATGCCGCCTTGTCCGGGCTTGGGCTCGCGGCCGAGCGGGAGCTCCATGGTCATGCTCGTCGACGTGATCGCGCTCGGTGAGTCGGGGCCGTTCAACCGCGTGGTGAACGCCTGGATGTCAGCGTCCTGGCTCATGGCGTCGAACGCCGCGCCCAGCGCCTCGGGGCTCTCGTACTCGACGGAGAACACCGTCGTGTTGGCCTGCTCGCCCGCCACGGACGCCAGGTAGAAGTGGACGTCGCCGCCGTGGCGGCCGACCAGCCCGGCCGCCTCGATCGCCGCGGCGACCGCCGCCTCCACCTGGCCGCCCTTCACCATCGCAGTGACCACATTCGAAACGCGCATCTGATGACCCCCCGGTTGTGGCCCGGGACCGCCCCTGGCCGGGGCACATCTTCGACCACCACGGCGGCGCTGTAAACACCCAATCCCGGCGGCGTCGCCGGTCAGGACCGGCGCGTGACGAACTTGACGGTGTCTTTGACGGTGGGGTCGGTGTCCGACTTGGCCGTGAGCGCGGCGGTCAGGCTGGACCCCGTCGGTGCGGTGGACCTCACCTTGACCACCACGTCGACCGCCACGGTGGCCCCCGGTGCGAGCGCGGGGGTGACGTAGGCACCCGCCACCATGGCGGCGGTGACGTCGGTGGTGCCGACCGCGTACGTGACCTTGAACGCCGCGTTGGACCCCGTGCCCCTCAGGCGGAGCACATCGGGGGCCAGGCTGTCGTTCTGGACCTTGACGGTGTAGGTGACCGTCGAGCCGCGCGCTGCCGACCCGGACACGGTCTGGTTCCGGCCGGTCGTGTTGTAGACGCCGTTTCCGACGGAGGTGCCACTGCCCTTCTTGACCAACGCATCGGGCCGCGGGCGGGCGACCGTGTAGCGGTGAGTGCCTACGGCCGAGTTGTACGCGTTGTCGGTGGCGCTCACGGTGAAGTCGTGGCTGCCGTATGACCCCGTGTCGACCTCGGACCCGTCGGGACGGGTGCCATCGCAGATGGCGATGCCCGCGCCGCCCACCTCGTCCGCGCAGCTGAAGTCGGCCGTCACGACCTGGTCGCGCGCGTACACCGCACCGCTCGGCGGAGTGCGCAGGTCGACGGTCGGGTCGGTGGTGTCGGTGGACGGCCCGAACACCTGCACCCGATGGTTCCGGGAATCCGCGATGTAGACGTTGCCGTCGGCGTCGATCGCTACTCCCGCTGGGAGGTCGAACCTTCGGTGCCCCATTGGGTGAGGTACGTGCCCGCGGACGTGAACTTCTGCACCCGATCATTGCCGTGGTCGGAGACGTAGACGTCACCCGACGACGGGTCGACCGCCACCCCGTACGGGAACGCGAACTGCCCGTCGCCGGTGCCGTAGCTGCCCCAACTGAGGGTGAACGCCGGATGTAGCGCGCTGGCGGTGGCGGCCGGGGCCTCAGCGGGAGCCGCCGCCAACGACGCCGCCGACAACGCGACCATCAGCATCAACCACACGGGCTTTCGCAGCATCGTGATCACTCACCTCGGTCGTTCTCTGCACGCCCAACGTCGCGCCGGCCGGCCCCAGCTCATGGAGCCGGAGGTCCCCCTCTCCACGGTGCTGTCCATGGCGAGACCAACGCCCAAGAAACCACCCGAGGTCGCCCTGGTCGTCAGAGACCCAGTACGACCCGGAGTCCGTCATCGATGTCCTCGAGCAGGACCTGAGGCACCCGACCCGACTGCTCGACCAGCAGCAAGCGGTCAACCAGCTCGAGGCCGAGGGGCACGGCAACGGAGTCCCTGGGCAGGCCCGTCGTGATCGAGGGAAGCAAGACGTTGCCGGCGATGCCCGCTCGATCGACATTGGAGGTGAGCGGTACGACATGGGTCTGCCACACCTCGACGCCCAGGACATCGGCCGAGGAGACGACGACGCACGGTCGCCGCTTGTCCAGATCGATCCAGTACACGCCCCCGCGCACTACCACGGCGCGGACCGCTCCATCCGTGCCACCACCGCCCGGGACTCCGCATCAGTTGGCCGATCAGCGCCCGCCAACGCGGCATCGGCCAACAACTGCTGGCCGAGGCTCAACCCCGTTCGCGTCGCGGCGTAGTGACGAAGCTGATCGGCGACCCACGTCGAGAACGGAACACCGAGACTCTCGATGATGGGCACGACATCGTCGGGAACGCTGATCGTCTTGTTCGGCATGTACGTATTCTACATACGTTAGAGGGATCTTCGCCGACGTCGCCTCCGAGCACGACCCGGCCGGCGCCCGATCGCCTACGCCCAGGACGACTGCAACTGCCCCCGCGAACGCCTCCCGAGCCGTTCGGGGTCGGCTGAGCCGGTCAGCGC
Source organism: uncultured Microthrixaceae bacterium (assembly GCA_964635055.1). GTDB lineage: Bacteria > Actinomycetota > Acidimicrobiia > Acidimicrobiales > DATDAH01 > JAEUJM01. The sequence continues at coordinate 129,536 of CAZWMT010000007.1, forward strand.
CTTAGGCTCGCCGGCCATGGGCGTCGAGCACCCCCCTCCCTTCGGGAACCGCTGGCGGTCGCGCTGGATCTGGTTCGAGCGGCCGGCCATCCGCCTGACCACCCTCACCCGCCCCGAGCGGGTCGTCGACGGCGACCGGGTCGGCCTGTTCCGGCGCCGCTTCGAGCTCACCTCGGTGCCCGGCGCCGCGCCCGGTCGCATCTGGACCGACGGCCGCCACCTGGTACGGGTGAACGGCGTCGAGGTGGCCCGCGGGCCGGTCCGGGCCGACCCCCGCCGTGCCCGCTACGACACCTTCGACCTGGCCCCCCACCTGCATGCCGGCGCCAACGTGATCACCATCACCGCCGTCCACTTCGCCCAGCAGACATCGTGGTGGACGCCCGTGCCGCCGTCGTACAGCCTCGGCGCCGGCAGCCTGGCCGTGGAGGCCTGGCTGGGTGATGGCCTCGTGGCCGACGCCGACCACCCTGCGGCCGACCGCGACGCCGGGGACGAGTGGCTCGTGGGCGACGCCTCCTGGCGCACCCTGGCCGGCGAGGCGTGGACACCCGTGCCCGTCCCCGGCGACGTCGCCTGCCTGCCCCTCGAGTGGTTCGACGCCCGGGCGCTGCCCGCCGACTGGGAGGGCCCCGACTTCGACGACGCCGCGTGGACGCCGGCGCTCGAGATCCAGCCCGTCCACACCGGCACCCACGGCGACCCCCACCCGCCCAGCGAGCCGTTCGGCCTGCTGCGCCCGCCGGTGCGCGCCGGCGCCGGCGCCGGTCCCCCGGTCCCCCACCGCGCCACCCTCGTGGGCCGGCTGCCGATTCCGTTCGCGGCGGCCCTCGACTCGGGTGACGGGGACGCCGAGGGCCACGAGGGCCACGAGGGCCACGAGGGCCACGAGGGCCACGAGGGCACCGGAACGGACCGGGACAGCGGCGTGCAACCGGGCGCCCGGGTGGACCGGGACTCCGGCCTGGAGACCCAAGGCCCGGGCGATGGTGGGGACGACGAGATCGACGCGCCGGATGCCGGCGTGGATCGGGACCGCGCCGTGGACCCGGGCGCCAGCGTGGATCGGGACCGCGCCGTGGACCCGGGCGCCGGCGTGGACCCGAGCCCCGGCGTGGCCGACGACGCCGGAGTCGACCGGGGCCCCGGGGTCGACCGGGACGGCCTCGCCCTCGACCCGGTCGACCAGGTGCTGGCCGACGAGCAGCGGGCCCGACCCCTCGTTGGCGCCGAGCTCGAGCGTCACCACTCTCGAGGACCGGCGACCCCCGACGCCGGTGCGCTGCTGCGGTTCGACCTCGGCCACGTCGCCGCCGGCACCGTGGTGCTCGAGATCGGGGGCGCCGCCGCCGGCACCGTCATCGACCTGGCCGCCGCCGACCAGGTCGACGGCGACGGCCGCCTCGCTCCCCTGGGCCAGCACGCCGGCCTGCGCTACGTCTGCCGGGGCGGCGGCGCCGAGCGCTTCGAGTCGCGCGACGTCATCGGCGCCCGTCACCTCCACCTCGCCGTGCGCCCGCCCGCCGCCGCCGACGCCACCGGCGTCGACCCCGGCACGACCGTCTCCCCCGGCGGGATCGACCGCCCCACCGTCGGTCCCGGCGCCGTGACGGTGCGCCTCTCGGTCAACGAGCGCCTGCGCCCGCGCCCCACCGGTGCTGCCTTCGCCTGCAGCGACCCCGCCCTCGAGCGCATCCACGCCATCGGCCTGCGCACGGTCGACCTCTGCGCCCACGACGCCTACGTCGACTGCCCCACCCGCGAGCAGCGGGCGTGGACGGGCGACTCGGTGGTCCACCAGATGGTCGACCTCGTGGCCAACCCCGACTGGTCGCTGGCCCGTTGGCACCCCGTCCTGGCGGCCAGCCCCCGCAACGACGGCCTCGTGCCCATGACCGCGGCCGCCGACTTCACCTACGAGGACCGCACGATCCTCCCCGACTGGTCGCTGCACTGGGTGCGCTCGGTGCACAACCTCTGGCGGTACACCGGCGACCGCGAGACCGTGGCCGAGCTGCTGCCGGTAGCCGAGCGCACGCTGCGGTGGTTCGAGCCCTACCAGGGTGCCGACGGCCTGCTCGACGGCGTCACCGGCTGGACCCTCGTCGACTGGGCCAGCCTCTACAGCTCCGGCTGCTCGTCGGCCATCAACGCCCTGTGGGCCCGGGCCTTGGAGGATCTCGCCGCCATAGCCGACGGGGTCGGCAACGCCGCCACCGCCGACTGGGCCCGCGCCCGCTACGGCGAGGTGGCGGCCGCCTTCGACGCCTTCTGGGACGACGGCCGGGGCGTGTACGTCGACCACGTCGTCGACGGCCAGCAGGCTCCCGTGGCCGCCCAACACGGCGGCGCGGCGGCCCTCGCCGCCGGCCTCGTCCCCACCGACCGCACCGAGCGGGTCATCGCCCGCCTCACCGACCGCACCCGCCTCCTGCGCCACTCGTGGGTGATGGACACCGCCACCGTCGAGCGGGCCAACGACGGCCAGATCTACCTCGCCCTCGGCTACCCCGAGCCCGACTGGGACGTCCACGAGCAGATGGTCGAGTGCGAGCCCTTCTTCCGCTACGTGCTGCACGACGGCATCGCGCGTGCGGGCCGGGCCGACCTCATCGCCGGCCTGTGCCGGGACTGGCAGGTGTTCATCGACGCCGGCGAGACCAGCTGGCCCGAGAACTGGAACGGCGGCACCCGCTGCCACGGCTGGTCGTCGACGCCCACCCGCGACCTCATCGTGCACGTGCTCGGCATCACGCCCGCCGAGCCCGGCTACGCCGCGGTCCGGGTGGTGCCCGCGCTCGGCGGCCTCGACTGGGCCCGCGCCACGGTCCCGACGCCCCACGGCAACGTCTCGGTCGAGGCCCACGCCGACGGCACCCTCGAGATCGACAGCCCCGTCCCCGTCGTCCGCGGCTGATTCTGAGCCCCGCGCCGGCCGGCCTGATGCACCCCGGCGAGCGCTCCGCCCTCGGGTGCGCTGCGCGAACCACCGGCCACTGAGGCACGAACCACGGCGTCACCGCCGCCTCGATCTCCGTGATCGTGGCGTGAACGACCGTGTCGTCGGCCGCTGAGACACAAACCACAGCGCCGCCGCCGTCCCCACCCGCCAGGATGGAGCCATGAGCAGCGCCGACGCGGCCACGGCCGCGCCTCCCGACACGCCGCCGGCGCCCTCGCTGCTGCCCTACCAGCTGCTGTTCGCCCTGGGATCGGCGTCGATCAGCGCGGTCATCGCCCTGCTGGGCGAGCTGCGCGGCACCGTGGGCATGAGCGACGTCGGCGCCGGCGTCGTGGTCATGTCGGGCTTCGTCGCGGCGCTGATCGCGCTGGTCACCCTCGCCCCCCTCGCCGACCGCGGCCACGGACCACGCATGATCCTGACCGGCCTCCTCCTGGGCACCGCCGGCCTGCTGCTCATGGCGCTGGCGCCGAGCACCGCCGTGTTCGTCCTCGGTCGGGCCGTCACCGGCTTCGGCGAGGGCATGATCCTGCCGGGCGTGCGCCGGGTCGCGGCGGTGATCGACCCCGGCAAGGTCGGCGAGAACCTCGGCCGCCTCATGGTCGGCGAGGTGGTCGGCATGGTCATCGGCCCGGTCATCGCCGGCGCCCTGGCCGCGGCCGGCTCAGTGCGCACGCCGCTGCTCTTCTTCGCCGTGGCCCACCTGTGCTTCCTGCCGCTGGCCCTCCGCCTGCCTGCCGACCCCGGCGAGAAGTCCCACGAGCGCCGGTCCGGCTTCGCCCTGCTGCGCCGCCGCGCCTTCACCGGCAGCCTCGTCATCATCGGCGGCTACCTGATGCTGCTCGGCGCCATCGAGGCGGTCATCCCGTTGCAGCTTTCCGACGAGGGCGTCGGCACCTTCGGCATCGGCCTCACCTTCGCCGCCTTCGCCATCCCCCTCGCCGCCGTCAGCCGCATCGGTGGTCGCACCGCCGACCGTCTGGGCAACCTGCGCATGACCGTGATCGGCCTCGCCGTCATCGCCGTGCTCACCCCGTCGCTGGCCTTCACCGACGGGCTCGTCCCGGTGATGGTGCTGTTCGCCCTCTACGGCCTGTCCGACGGCTTCGCCTTCACCGCCGCCCAGTCGCTGGTGTCGTCGAGCGTGCCCGAGGACCGCCAGGCCGCGGCCCTCGGATTGTCCGGCGCGGTTGAGGTCGGCGGGGCCGGCCTGGCCGCCCTGCCGGCGGCCGCGGTCTACGCCGGCTTCGGCGAGACCGTGCTCTGGTTCGGGGTCACCGCGGTCATGGTGGCGATGGTCGCCGGCGGTGCCTGGCTCGTCCGCAGCGGCCGTACCCGACAGACCACCGGCGCCCCGGTGGTGGCCGCCCCCGCCTGACGCTCCGGCGGCGCACTGCGAGGCGCGCGACGGCGGGCCCGGGGCGGCAGGCGCTTGCGAGTTCGCGCGAGCGGACGCTGCAGCAGAAGGCCCTCCATCCGGCGCGCCGATGGCGGGGTCCCGCCCGCCGGCAGACCCCCGAGCTTGACTTCGAGATCATCGAGGCGACGCAGCACACCCCGACCCTCAGCCCGAAAACGCTCCGCTGCGGAACGTTTTCGGGAAGACTGCTCGGGTGCGGCTGCTGAACTGGAACGTCTAGTTCGCGCCGCCGGGAAGGACTCGAGCGGCGGCGATCGCCGGCGTGATCGACCACGTCGCCATCGGACCCGAGCTGAGCGCCCACGAGGTCACAGGAATCAGCCGGTTGGTCGACGGTAAGCACGTGAGCGACCACACCGGCGTCGTCGTGCGCCTTGCGGCGGCCTGAATCCTGGCGAGGTATGGCAGCTCACGTGCGCGAGACGCTCAACCCGAGAGTTGCCCTGCCTCTGGGGTCAGCATCTCTCTCACACGTCGCGGCTGGGCCGCGCCAGGCAGTCCCAGCTGCCTCGTGTGTGTGGTGGCCGCGGGGCGTAGCGTCGGGTCGTGAGGCACCAGCGGTGAGCTCGATCGACGACGGCCCGGACCACGACGGGACGGCGGTCCGTTCCGTGGGCCGGTGGCTGCTCGCCGGCGTGCTGTTGTTCGCGGGCGCCGCCCACCTCCTGTGGTCGCGTACCGAGTTCCAGGCGCAGGTGCCCGGCTGGGTGCCCCTCGACGCCGACGTGGTGGTGATCCTGTCGGGGATCGTCGAACTGGGTTTGGGCACGGCGCTGCTGGTGCTGCGCCGGCACCGGGCCCTCGTCGGGTGGGCCGTCGCCGCCTTCTTCGTCGCCATCTTCCCGGGCAACATCTCGCAGTTCGTCGACGGCGACGCCGCCTTCGGGCTCGACTCGGACCTGGCCCGTGGCGTGCGCCTGCTGTTCCAGCCCGTGCTGGTCGTGTGGGCGCTGTGGTGCACCGGCGCCTGGGCCGCGTGGCGGCGGCGCTGAGCCCGACCCGCCCCGAGCGTCGATTGGCGTGAGATCCTCGGCGCGGTGCGGTTCGCGTGGACGTCACCGCGACATGGGGAATGGGAGACGCCTGGCCGGTCGTGGACGTCGTAGGGTCCCAGGGGTGACGTTCGAGTTCACGGCGCTGCTCTGGCTCTGGAAGGGCGAGGGCGGCTGGCACTTCCTCACCCTGCCGCCGGAGGTCGCCGACGTGATCGAGACGCCTGAGGCCCCATGAGCGTCGACGTCAAGGCCGAGATCCTGATCCACCGGCCCGCCGAGGTCGTGGCCGCCTACGCCACGGACCCGTCCAACGCACCGGCCTGGTACACCAACATCGACTCGGTCGAGTGGAGGACCGACCCGCCGGCCACGGACGGGTCGCGGGTGGCCTTCGTGGCCCACTTCCTCGGCCGGCGCCTCGAGTACACGTACGAGATGGCCGAGCTCGTGCCCGGCCGGCGCCTGGTCATGCGCACGCAGGAAGGGCCGTTCCCGATGGAGACCACCTACACCTGGGCGCCCGTCGGCGAGGACTCGACCCGGATGACGCTGCGCAACCGCGGCGAGCCGTCGGGGTTCGCCAGGATCGCCCGGGTCGTGATGGAACCGGCGATGCGCCGGGCCAACGCCAAGGATCTCGCCGCCCTCAAGCGCATCCTCGAACACGACGGTTCGTGACCGGGCATCACGGCCGGGCGCCGCTACGAGGTCGAGGCGCCAGCGGCGCGGGCCGACCGGCGCTGCGCGGCCCGCATCGCCGCCGCCAGCTGTGAGGCCGAGTCGAGCGACGAGCTGACCAGCTCCTCCAGCGCCGCCTTGCTGGCGGCGACGCTCGGGCGAGTGGACGGACGGTCGCCGCGGACCGCATCCCCCGCGGTTGGCCCGGCGTCGTCGGGGCTCGGGCGCCACTCGGGGGCGTGGAGGTCGAGCCACGCCCCCGCGTCGGCCACCGCCCGCGCCGCCTTCGACCAGTTGGCGCGGAACATGCCGAGGTCGAAGCTGCCGTCGCGCAGGCGGTTGGCCTCGCGGACGCCCTCGGGCGGCGCGTGGATGCCGCTCACCACACCCACCTTGCTGAGGGCCCACAGCACGTAGAACGTGGGGTCCCACTCCCACCAGTAGAACCCGTTGCGGCACGACCGGGGGGCGTAGTGGTGGTTGTTGTGCCAGCCCTCGCCGAGGGTGAGCACGGCGATGAGGGCCGAGTTGCGGCTGGTGTCCTCGGTGGCGTAGCGGCGCCGCCCCATCACGTGGGCCAGCGAGTTCACGAAGAACACCGAGTGCCAGAGCAGGACCGTCGACACGAAGAACCCCAGCACGAGGCCCGACCAGCCGCCCACCAGCCCGCACACGACGGCCAGGCCCAGCGGGCCGATCCAGTCGAAGCGGTTGAGGAAGCGCAGCTCCGGGTACTCGGCGAAGTCGCGGATGCGGTCGGTCTTGGTCTCGTTGTACTTGTCGCAGAGGATCCACCCGACGTGGCTCCACCAGAAGCCCTTCTGGGGCGAGTGGATGTCGCGCTCGGTGTCGGAGTAGCGGTGGTGGTCGCGGTGGTGCCCGGCCCACCACAGCGGGCCCTTCTGGAGGGCCATGGTGCCGCCGAGCGCCATCAGGAACTGCGGCAGCCGCCGCATCGAGTACGTGCGGTGGGCGAAGTAGCGGTGGTAGCCGGCGGTGATGAAGAACATGCGGGCCCAGAAGGTCACGAGCAGCAGGCCCACCGCGGTGGCCGAGACCCCGGTCCACAGCAACAGCAGCGGCGAGGCGTGCACGAGCAGGAACGGCAGGGAGGACCGCCAGTTGACCCGCTCGTCGTCATCGCGGCGCATGGTCTCGAGTGGGGTGTCGAGGGTCGGTCGGTCGTCGATCAGGGCCGTCACCCGTACAGCCTACCTACCGGTAGGTAGGGAGCGGCGCCTGGGCTCAGGGTGCCAGCTGCACCGGTGCCGGGAAGGCCACGCCGTCGCTCCAGCGGCCCATGTCGAACGACACCGCGGCGGCGCTGGCGATGTTCGCATCGAGGGCGGCGAAGTAGTACCGGTAGTCCAGGGTGTTGGCCGGCGTGAGCGGCGCCACGTGGTCGGCCTTGACCTTGGTCCAGGTGCGCAGGCTGGAGGTCGCCCGGTAGACGACCCGGTTGGCCGCCGACGTCAGCAGGCCGTAGAGCTGCAGCGACTCGCTCTGTGGCGCCAGGTTGTCCTTGTCGCCGGTGAGGATGACCGACCGGGCCCTCGTCGCCGGCGCGGTCGCGGCCACGTTGATGGGCGTGATGTTGACGAACGACGGGATCGAGTCGGTCGTGATGGCCGGGTTGGCGAAGGTGGCGCTCACCGGCGCCACGCCGCCGCGCGCGGTCCAGGCCGCAGCCAGCAGACCGCCGAGTGAGTGGCCGAAGAGGTGCACCTTGGTGCGGTCGGCCGCGGCCCCGATGCGGCTCAGGGCCACGTTGGTCGAGGCGATGGCACGGCGGAGCATCAGGTTCTGGTCGTTGTCGGAGAACAGGTTGAGCCCGCCCTTGTTGTACTGCGGGAAGATCACGATCAGCCCCTGACGCGCGAGGTGGGCGATGTGGTGCGCGTACGAGCTCGGGTTGTTGGCCGAGAAGCCGTGGAGGTAGACCACCACGGGCGCCGTCGAGCCGCCTCGGAGCACGTTGGGCACGTACCACGTGACCGCGGTGCCGTCCGCGGTCGAGCCCGCGCTGGCGGTCGCCCAGCTCGTGGCCACATAGCCCTGCGCGGACCCGTAGCCCGTCGCGGGCTGACCGGGCGGCGTCGGCCCGATCGCCTGCGCCGGGGTGGCCGTCGCCACCAGGCCACCCATGAGGGCGAGGACGCCCACCACCACCGACACCACTCTCGTTCGCATTCCTGCCCCCTCGCCCGTCGGCGCTCGTGTCCGGTCAGAGGTTAACACCGTTCACCCACGCTCGTGAAGGCCCCGGGGACCGCGGCGGCCATGCCGCACGGTCATCCGGCGCCCTCCGCCCGGATGAGGAGGCGCCCGTCACCGTCGTTGTTGCCCGTGCCGGCTACGTCGTCGACCACCGCGGCCCGCCACCCGGCGGTGTCCAACCAGTGCAGCGCGGTCGCTCGCGGCGGCAGGGTGAGCACCGTCTCGCCCAGGTCGGCCAGCAACGCCTCGCGGGCCTCCGCCTCGCGGTCCGCGATCGCGCCCGGTTCCCTGGTCGAGAAGGTGAGGGCGAAGCGGCTGCCCGGCGCCGACCGCTCACGGGTGGCCGAGAACAGCTCGTGGACGGTGGCCTCGGGGAGGTAGCGGAGCAGGCCCTCGGCCACGAACAGCGTCGGGAGGGCGGCGTCGTGGCCGGCACCGGCCAGTGCCGGGGACAGCCCGCCGGCGGCGAGGTCGTGGGGCACGAAGACGATCTCGTCGGCCTCGACGGCCAGTCGCGCCAGGCGCTCGCGCTTGTCGGCCTGGGTGTTGGGATGGTCGACCTCGAAGAAGGTCACCCCCGGCGAGCGGAAGCGCAGGGCCCGGCCGTCGTAGCCGGCGCCCAGGATCACCACCTGGGTGACACCGGCCTCGAGCACGTCGAGCACCTCACCGTCGAAGAACCGGGTCCGGGCCGCCACCCACGGGAAGACGTCACCGCCCACGTCGCCCATGCCCTCGGTCAGGTCGGCGCAGAGCCGGTCGTCGGCGGCAGGGTCGCCCGTCGGCGTCGACGGCCGGTCGAGCTCGGCGCGGTGGACCGCGACGATCCGTGCGGTCAGCGAGGGCCCGTTGGTGCGCACGCCACCCATCACAGCACAGCCGTCGCGGGTGGGCCCGGTCGGAGGTCGGTGGTCGCGAAACCACCCGGTCGGCCCGCGAGACGGAATCAGGTGCTGGTGTCGCCACCCACGCCGAGCGCACCACGCAACGCCTCGGCCGCCCCCATCAGGCCGACGCTCTCGTAGGGCACGACGATCTTGGCGTTGTCGCTGTCGGCGAAACGGCCGAGGGTCTCGAGTTGGAGGATGGCGACCATGACCTGGTCGGGATCGGCCGACTTGATGGCGCCGTAGACGGCGCCGATGGCCTGGGCCCGCCCCTCGGCCTCGAGGATCGCGGCCTGCCGGGCACCCTCGGCCCGCAGGATGGCCGACTGCCGCTGGCCCTCCGCGTTGCGCACCGCGGCCTGGGCCTCACCCTCGGCCACGTTGATGGCCGACGTCTGGAGCCCCTCCGACTCGAGGATCCGCGCCCGCTTCTCCTGATCGGCCTGCTTCTGCAAGGCCAGGGCCTGGAGGATCTGCGGCGGCGGGGCGATCTCGACGATCTCGATCCGGCTGATGCGGATCCCCCACTTGTCGGTGACCACCTCCATCTGCTCCTGGACGTCGGTGTTGATCCGCTCCCGCTCCGACAGCGCCTCGTCGAGCGTCATCGTGCCGATCACGGACCGCAGCGCGGTGCGGGCCAGCGCGTCGATGGCCACGTCGAAGTTCTTCACGCTGAACAGCGCCTGCTTGGCGTCGACCACCTGCGTGAAGATGGTGGCGTTCACGGTGACCGACAGGTTGTCGCGGGTGATCACGTCCTGGCGGTCGCCCGGGACGGGGACCTCACGCATGTCGACGGTGGTGAGGGTGTCGACGAAGGGCAGGATGATGGCCAGCCCGGGCTCGTGGGTGTGGCGGTACTCACCGAGCCGCTTCACCACACCCACCTGGCCCTGCTGGACGATGTTCACCGCCCGGCGCAGGACCACCAGGAGCACGAGGACGACGAGGGCGAGGACGACCAGTCCGGCGATGCTGAAGGTGCTCACGGTCGGTCAGCTTTCTGTAGGGTCGATCGGTCGGTCGGTGCGCGCGTCGATCGGTGGGTCCGTGGGTACGTCGATCGGTCGGTCACCGGGTGCCTCGATCGGGAACGGCGGCAGCAGCGAGTGACCGTCGACGGGCCAGACGACGAGCGTCGTGCCCTGCACGCCGGTGACCACCACGCGGGTGTCGGCGGGGATCGCCACATCCGAGCCGCTCACCGCCAGCCACCGCTCACCCGCCAGACGGACGTGGCCGACGTGGTGGGCATCGCCGACCTCGTCGAGGGTGAGGACCTCCTCGCCGACGAGGGTGCCGTGCACACCCCGCGCCGGGTGCCCCTCGTTGGCCCGGGGCAGCACGTTGCTCATCAACGGTCGCACCAACACGATGCCGACCGTGGCGACGAGCACGGCGAGGAGCACCTGGACGACCAGCAGCTCCGGCCACACCAGGGCCGCCAGCGCCGCGGCGAAGGCGCCCGCCGCACCGAAGAGCGCGAAGAACGCGAGGTGGCGCAACTCGACGGCCAGCAGCAGCACCCCCAGGGCAACCCAAGCGACGACCATGGCACCTTCCTCCGTGGACACCCTACGGCCGTTGCCGCGGCGCGCCCCCGCACCGAGCGGACCGAGCCACGGGCTGCCTCGCCGTCAGTCAGTCGGTACCGGTGTCGAGGCGGGCGACCAGGGTCTTCGGCGCCACCTGGCGGTACGCGTCGACGCAGACGCCGGCCACCTCGTCCCAATCGGGATCGCAGTCGAGGCGGACCCCGAGCCAGCCCCGGTGACCCACGTAGGGCGGGACGAAGAACCGCTCCGGCTCCTCGTCGACCATCTCGGCCTGCACGCCAGGGGCGGCGGCCACCCACAGGGCGAGGCGACCGTCGCCGTGGTGATCGTCGTGGAACATCACGAAGCTGCGCTTGCCCCGGACGAAGAACGTCGGTGCACCGTGACTGAGGCGCTCCTCCACCTCGGGAAGGGCCAGGCAGGCCTCCCGTACCGAGGCCAGAGCGGCGGCGACGACGTCGATGGGAAACGACACGCCACCGTGATAGTCGCTCGTAGGCGCCGGCGCGGCGCCTGCCACGCGATCATGGACAACCATGGCCTCACGGGAGGGCTCACCGCCCAGCGACGACGCGACGCACCACACCCACCCGGACGGCACGGCGCCCTTCCTGCCCGCCGCGTGGTGGGGCCTCTCGGTCCACCGCCGCCGCATCGTCGCCGGCGCGATCCTCGCCGCTCTCGTCGCGGTGCCGGTGGTCCTGGTGATCCGGGGTGGTGGCGGCAGCAGTGGCGACACCGCAGCGGCCGGCAGTGCGACCACCACCGTCGACGCCGCCGCCTACGTGGCCGCGCTGTCGCCCCAGCGGGTGCAGACCTGGGACTCGTTGGCCGAGTGCGAGTCCAGCGGCAACTGGTCGGACGACACGGGCAACGGGTTCTACGGCGGGCTCCAGTTCACGCTCGAGTCCTGGCAGACGGTCGGCGGCACCGGCAACCCCGCCGACGCCTCACGCGACGAGCAGATCATGCGGGCCGAGATGTTGGAGCAGCTGCAGGGTTGGGGCGCGTGGCCCGACTGCGCCGCCCAACTCGGCCTGACCTGACCCGTCGGCTCCTCAGCACCCGGTGAGCCCGACCGGCTGCGCGGGCGGGAGCGGCTGTCGGGACCGGGCACGAGACCGGCCGACGGCCTCGGCCGGAACGACGGCGGCGGGCACGACGGACGCCGCCGCCTGCCGCCGTGCTCGCCGAGCCGCCCGCCGGCCGACCCGCGCCCGGCGGGCCAGTCGCTGGGCCCCGGCATCGGCGTGGAGGGCGCCCAGGTGGTCGTGGATCAACTGGTCCATGTGGGTGGGGAAGTTCACGGGACGTTCTCCTGGCGGTGATCGGTTGCGATGACCCGATCTTCCGTCCCGAACCGCTGACCCACCATTGACCGGAATGCCAATGTTCGCGAGTATCCAGCCATGGCCTCCCAGGCACCACGGCGCCACCTCGTCGCCGCGCTGCTCCTGCCGGGAACCACGCAATTCGAGTTCTCGGTGGCCGCCGAGGTGTTCGGCTACGACCGGTCAGACCTGGGCGTCGACTGGTACGACTTCGTGGTCTGCGCCGCCGAGCCCGGCCCGATCGACATGGGGATGGGCTACACGCTGAGCACGCCCCACGGCCTGGCCGAGGCGGAGCGGGCCGACACGATCGTCATCGTCCCCGCCGGCGAGGACCGGTTCTCGGACGACGTGCTGGAGATGCTCGTGCGGGCCCACGACAAGGGCGCCCGCCTGGTGTCGCTGTGCACCGGCGCCTTCGTGCTGGCCGCCGCCGGATTGCTGGACGACCGGCCCGCCACCACCCACTGGCTCCACGCCGACGACCTCGCCCGCCGCCACCCACGCATCCGGATCGACCCCAACGTGCTCTACGTCGACGACGGCGACATCCTCACGTCCGCCGGCACCGCCGCCAGCATCGACCTGTGCCTGCACCTGGTGCGCAAGGACTTCGGCGCCGAGATCGCCAACCTGGTGGCCCGCCACATGGTGGTGCCACCGCACCGCGACGGCGGCCAGGCCCAGTACGTCGACCACCCGGTGGCCGACGATCCCGGCGTCGACTGGTTCGACGAGTCGCTGGCCTGGGCCATGGAGCACCTCCGCGAGCCGATCACCATCGACGACCTGGCCTCGCGCAGTGCCATGAGCACGCGCACCTTCAGCCGCCGGTTCCGGGCGGTCACGGGCACCACGCCCCACGCCTGGCTCACCCAGCAGCGGGTGCAGTTCGCCCAGCGCCTGCTCGAGACCACCGACCGCTCGGTCGAGTGGATCGCCGACGAGTGCGGCCTGGGCACCGCGGCCAACCTGCGCCTGCACTTCCAGCGCATCGTCTGCACGTCGCCGGTCAAGTACCGCCAGGCCTTCCAGGTGCGCACCTCGGCCTGAGCGGAATCATCCCGAACCGGCACCGGATCTCGGTGCCCGTGCACCGAGATCCGGTGCCAGAAGCGGAACGGACCGCCGCCGCCTCAGGGGGCGAAGCGGTTGGGGTTGCCCTCGACGTCGGTGTCGGGGATGACCGACACGCTGGAGAAGCACATCTCGTCGACGGTGCCCTCGTTCCAGGTGACGTAGCGGGGCTCGTCCATGGTGTTGTTGGCCCGGTCCCAGGTGCACTCGAAGCGCAGGACGTCGCCCGGCTCGATGCGGATGCGCTCGGTGGGCACGTAGTACAGCTGCCAGTCGAAGCTCCACGTGGGGATGTCGAGCAGGATGCGCTCGTCGGGCGTGCCGGGGTTCAGGGTCATGCGGTACGCGTCGCCGAACTCGTGCATGTGGCCCAGCACCGACTGCAGCGTGCCGAAGTCGCGGGCGGCCATGTCGCACGAGCTGGCGAACCGGGTTCCGTCGAGGTCGTCGTAGTCGTCGACGGTGCCGCCGCAGGCCGAGATCAGCGCGTCGGGGATGTAGCGGGCCGGGAGCCCGTAGTTCTCGGCGATCTCGTCCAGCGCCGCCTCACGGTCGCACAGCGGACCCTGCTCGGCGGGCGTGCACGGCCCCTCGGCGGGGGTGAGGTAGGTGCTGCCGGTGATCGACGTCATCGGGGTGTCCCGCGCCGCGAGCTCCTCGGGGCTGAGGGTGTCGAACACCAGCGTCGAGCGGTCGGGCGGGTTCTCGTCGTGGAAGTGGTAGTGGATCTGGTTGACGATGAAGTCGCCGGGCTCGAGGTGGATGCCGACACCCTCGGGGAACACCCGGGGCTGTTGGCCCGGCGCCCACCCGCCGATCGAGGTGACCCCCGGCGTGGCCATGTTCGAGCGGCCGAAGCAGGTCCAGCCGGCCCGTCCGTCGGCGCCGTCCAGCGCGAGCGCCTCCTCCATGCCTGCGGCCGGCACCCGGTAGACGATCGAGTGGTGCACGATCGCCTCCTCGTCGGGCTCGAAGGCCATGCCGGTGATCCACTCGCCGTCGCCCTCGGGGTCGTCGATCTCGTGGATCTGGCAGCGGTAGTCGTCCTGCACGTCCAGGTCGCCCACGTACTCGCCGCGAGAGGGCACCACCTGGTCGCGATCGAGGGGCGCGAAGGGCTCCTCGTCGGCCTCCATCGCCGTGTCGGGGTCGACGTCGAGGCCCCCGCCAGCGTCGGCCCACTCGCCGATGGCGGCGATCTCGTCGTCGGTGAGCGAGAAGTCGTGCTCGAACTCGGGGCCGAGGTCCGATGCCGGCCACGGGGGCATGTACCGGGTCCGGGTGACCAGGGCCAGGTCGTCGGCGATCGCCGCGGCGTCGCCCGCGGTGTCCAGCTCCACCGTGTGGAAGCCCGGGCCACCGTCCTCGTGGCAGCTGACGCAGCGCGACTCGAGGATGGGCTGCACGGTCTCGGCGAACGCCCCCTCGGCGAACTCGGGCGCACCCGGGCCCGTGACGTCCTGCACCGGCGGCGGCTCGTCGACGTCGGTGCGCTCGGCCACCACCTCGAGCTCGAAGCCCACCTCGTCGCCGGTGTGGGCCAGCGCGGGCACGTGGATCGGCCCGATGCCGTAGGTGGACATGAGCACCGTGCCCCGAAGCGACGCCTCGAGGCGGTCGTCGGTGACCGTGACCGTGCCCGTGAACCGGACCGGCGCGGTGGTCTCCTTGATCGTGAGGTTGCCCCGGACCGTCAGCTCGGCGGTGGTCTCGCCGTCGACCACGTCGGGGATCCCCCGGATCCGGGTGGCCTCGAACGTGGCGAACGGGAAGTCGGTGGACTCGAGGAAGTCGTGGCGGATGCGCTTGTCCCGAAGGTTCGAGTCCGAGTCGAACTGCTCGACGTTGATCACGATCGTGCCCAGGCGACTGGCCGCCGGGTCGTCCACGTTCACGGCGATGTCGCCGGCCACCGACGGCGTCGTTCCCCGCACGGTGTTGTCCTCGCCGGCCAGGTCCTCCTCGACCACGTAGGTGAGGGTCGAGCCGTTGCCACTGGTGATGCGGTAGAGGTGCTCGGTGTCGCCGTCGAGGCCGGGCAGGGCCGGCGCGGTGACACCGATCGTCTGGGCCTCGCCGTCCTCGAGCAGCCAGGTCCACTGGTCGCGCGACGCCCACACCGCTGCGGCCACGGCGAGGAACAGCAGGAACACGAACGGCGACCTGACGAACCTGCCCACTCGCTGCCGCACCATCCGACCCCCATCACTGGTGACACCGCCCGTGCCACCACTGTACGGGAGCGCGCTCACCCGCTGGAACTCGCGCTCCGGATCCGGCTGCTCGCAGGTTCTCAGCTGGTCCCGGGATCGATGCGGGTGATGGTGTCGGCCCCGGGGCCGGCGACCCACACCGAGCCGGCGCCGACGGTCAGGGCACCGGCGCCGCCGGGGATCTCGATGGTGTCGGTGACCTCGAGCGTCTCCGGGTCGATGCGGGCGACCGACCCGTCCTCTGTGCTCACCCAGATCGCCCCCAGCCCGGCGGCGATGAACCCGGCGCTGCCCCCGGGCACGTCGATCGTCTCGGTGACGGTGTTCGTGGCGGGGTCGACGTGGCTCACCGCGGCGTCGCCCTCGGCCACGTCGCGACCGGCCACCCACACCACCCCGTCGCTGACCACCACCTCGCCGGCCCCGCCCTGGCTCACGGGTATGAGCGCGGTCACCGTGTTCGTGAACCCGTCGATGCGCCGGACGATCCGGTCGTCGCCGGCGACCCAGGCGGAGCCCTCACCCACGGCCACCTCGGCGACCAGCACGGTGGGCCCCAGGACCACGCTCTCGAGCGCACCCGCGATGTCGGCCGACAACAGATCGGCCTCGCCGCCCGTCCCTTCTCGCGACAGGGTGACCCAGACGGCGCTGTCGTCCGAGGCGATCCGACCGACGGTGACCACGCCCGTCCCGCTCACCGGTCCGACCGGGAACGTCGAGCCCACCTCGAGGGTGGCCGGGTCGACGCGCGCGATCTCGTTCGTGGCGCCGAGGACAGCCAGCAGTGCCCCGTCGCTCACCGTCAGGTCGGTGGGCGCCGCCGGTAGGTCGGCGGCGGCCAGCACCTCGCCGGAGTCCGGGTCGACCTCGGACAGGCTGCCGGCCACCTGGCTCGACACGAAGAGCGAGCCGTCGAGCACGACCAGGTCACCGACCTCGCCCACTCCCGCCACGGTCAGGGTGTCGGCCACCTCGGGGGGCCGGCGGGCGACCGTCGTCGCGGCCTCCCCGTCGCCCCCGTCACCCGAGCGGGCCACTGCGACCACCACGCCCACGACGACGAGCGCGAGCACCCCGAGGGCGACCGCGAGCATCCTGCGGCGACGGCCGGGTTCGGTCCCCGACCCGGCCGGCCCCGACCCTCCGCCCCTGGGGTCGACCTCGGACCGCTCCACGGGCGCCGGCGGCGCCGGGGCCTCCTCGCCAGGGGCACCACCGTGGATCGTCTCGGTCGGGTCGCCCACCAGGGCCGGGGGCGCTCCTGCTGCGGCGCCGCCGGGTCGGGGGCCCCGCCCGACCACGGTCACCTCAGGATCGCCTGCCGGGCCGACGCCGCCCGAGGCGACGGCGCCGCCCGACCCGCCGCTCCCGCGGGAGCCGCCGGAGACCCCGCCGCCGCCGGCGGTGCCGTCGCCGGATGCCCTCACGTCGCCGGCGGTCCTCACGTCGCCGGCGGCGGTGACATCACCGGCGCCACCGGTCGAGTCCGCGCCCGACCGGGCCACCCGCAACTCGGTCACCGGCAGGCCCGCGTCGGCCTGCACCTGCTGAAGCTCGCGTCCGAACGCCTCGGCCGACGAGGGTCGCCCGCCAGGGTCCTTGGCCAGGGTGCGGAGGAGCAGGTCGGCCAGGCCGTCGGGGACGTCGTCGAGACGCGGGGCCGGCGCGTTCAGGACGGCACTGATCACCGCCGCCAGCGAGCCCGGGCTCGAGCCCACGAACGGCGGCGTCCCGGAGATCAGCGTGTGCAGCGTCGAGCCCAGCCCGTACACGTCGGACCGCTCGTCGGGGCGGCGGTTGTCCAGCACCTCGGGGGGCACGTGGGCCACCGTGAACGAGGCGTTCCCGGCAGTGGTGCGGGTGGCACCCTCCACCACCGCGATCCCGAAGTCCGACAGCTTCACCTCGCCGAACGGCGCCACCAACAGGTTCTCGGGTTTCAGGTCGCGGTGGAGCACCCCGTTCGCGTGCGCCGCCGCCAGCGCGCCGGCCACCTTGATGCCCACCACCACGGCCTCGTCCCACGGCAGGGTGCCCGATCGGTCGAGCCGGTCACCCAGCGACCCCGCCTCGAGGTACTCCATCGCGAACCAGGGGCGGCCCCGGCCGTCCACCCCCGAGTCGTGCACCGCCACCACGTTGGGGTGCCACGACAGGCTGCCCATGGCCCGGCACTCGCGCTCGAAGCGCCGCTTGGCGGTCTCGTCGATGTGGTCGGCGCTGACCACCTTGAGGGCCACCACCCGGTCGACGCGCTCCTGGTGGGCGCGCGGTAGACGACGCCGAAGCCACCGCGGCCGACCTCGACGAGGTCGGTGTAGCCCTCGATCTCCGGTGTCGCCACGTGCCGCCGTCCCTCCGTCCGCGGGCGGCACCACGATACGACACCCGCACGCGTGGCCCGCCTCGGTCCGGGCGGCCGCCGGCCATCGCCTCACGAGACTCCGACCGCGGGTCGGCCGGTCGTCGGGGGCCGACCGCACGGCCGCCCGAGGGTGCCCGCTCGGCTCAGCCCGGCTCGGCTCGAAGCTCTCCAGGCTCCGCGGGACTCTGGGGCTCCGCGGGACCCCCGGGCCCCGCGGCATCCCCCGTCTCCGCGGATCGCGGGCGAGGTGTGGGCATCGCGTCGAGGTCGGCGCGGATTCCGGCCAGGTCGTCGAGCTGGTCGGTGAGGTCGGCGGTCTGCTGCTCGAGCGCGGCCGGTGCTGCCGCGCCCGCCGCCCCCGAGACGGCGATGGCCGCGACCGCCGCCTCGATGACGGCGACCTGGTCCTCCAGGCGAGCCAGAGGCTCGGCCCGCACGCCTTCAGGCAGGGCCGCGACCGCGACGAGTTGCTCGTCGACGCCGACGATCGTCTCCTCGAGCGACACCCGCGCCTCGAGCCGCCCGGAGCCCTCGTCGAGCAAGGGGTGGGCCCGGAGGGCGGCGACGGCATCGATGAGGCGGCGGTGCAGCCTGGCCTCGGGGGTGTGGGCGCCCGCCCATTCCGGCGGCGCCGAGGTGGCCCGGCCGGGAACCACCTGGTTGCTCTCGGTGTACCGGCGCCTGATGCGCGTCGCGAGCACCGCCACCGCGGCCACGCCCGCGACGACCAGCACCCCCGAGAGGATCAGGAGGCCCACCCGGTTACCCGGCGAAGATGGCGATGAGGATCCCCAGGACCACCAGTGCGGCGACGACCAAGGCGGCGATCTTGACCTTGCTCCACGGGTACTCGCCGTGGACCTCGCCGGTGGTGCCGTTGATGAAGGTCTGGAAGGGCTTGCCGCTGAAGTTGACCGTCAGCAGCCAGATCGGCAGCAGCAGGTGCTTGAAGGTGAGGTCTCGGAAGTCGGTGTCGATGCTGTCGATGCGCTGCTTGTCGCCCCCGATGTCGCGCCGGACCGTGCTCTGGATCTCGTTCTTCATCCGCTGCTCGGCCTCGGTGAAGCACTGGCCGACGTCCTTGTCGTAGGTGCGGCAGAGGTGCCCGGCCAGGTACTCGGGCGAGAACGGCTGGGCGCCCTGGGTGGGCCACGGCTCGAGCGCGTGCACGTGCTTGGTGTCGAAGCCCTCGTTGGCCAGCACCGTGAGGTCGTCGAACCGGTTCCGGACGTTGCCCGACCGGTGGCTCCAGCGGGTGCGGGTCTCGGTGCGCCGGTTTTCGCCGCTCCCGGTGGTGACCGTGTAGTTGTCACCCCGTTGGCCCTGGTAGTGCGTGAAGGCGTCGGCGTCGTAGGTGAAGTACGCGGCGTACAGGCTCGCGAACGATCCCTTCTCGTGGTACCGCTTGAAGTCGCGGGGGGCGAGCCAGCGCGACTTGATCCAGCGGTCGATGGCCGCGGTGGCCGCCTTCTGGTCGACCTGGAAGGGCAGCACGCCGTCGACCGACAGCCGGTCCGGGGCCTCGTGCACGTCTTCGCGCTGGATCGGCGTGGCGCAGTAGGGGCAGCGGGTGGAGGTGAGGCTGCCGGTGAAGGTGGTGCGGCCGCCGCAGTTCTGGCAGACCACCTCCTTCTCCCCTTCCAGCTTCTGCGTGACGCGGGTCGCGGCACCGCTGCGCAACGACGCCACCGCGGCGTTGAGGTCCTGCTCCACGACGGCCTTGCCGGCGGTCTCGACCACGTCCTGGCTGTGCCCGCACGCGGGGCAACCCAACTTCTGCTTGGCGATGTCGAACACCAATTCGCCACCACAGCTCGGACACGGGTAGGTGCGGGTCTGCTCGGTGACGTGGTGCAGCGCCGGATCGGGCGCCGCCGCCGCAGGCGCCTGCGGCGGCGGCGGCGGTGGCGGTGGCGGTGCCGCCGCGTACGGCGGCGGGGGCGGAGCTGCCTGCTGCGGTGCCTGCTGCGGCCCCGGTGGCGGTGGTGGTGCCTGGTGCTGCGCTGGCAGCGGCGGCGGGGCCGGCGCCTGCTGGGGCTGGCCGGGCAGCGGCGGCGGCGCGGGCTCGTTCGGGGTCATCGCCGCCGCCCTACGACGCCGCCGGTGGCGGACCGCCGGCGGCGGGTGGGGCGGGGGGCGCCGGAGGGGTCGGCGGTGCCGGCGGGGTGGGCGGGGTCGGCGGTGCCGGAGGGGGCGCCCCCCCGGCCGGCGGCGGCAACGGCGGCGGTGTCGAGAAGATCGACGCGAGTGCCGGCACGGTGTTGGCGGCCGCCCAGGCGGGCATGCCCTCGGTCCAGACCAGGGTGGTGGCGGTGACCTGGCCGTTGGCCACGCCCGCACGGATCTGGTCGACGCTGTACGGGCCGTCGGACCGGCCGGCCATCTCCACGTGGAACAGCGCCTGGCCCGGCAATGGCGGTGGCCCCGCCCCGGGCCCGCCCGACGCCGGCGCCGCCATGGCGGTGCCCATCTGGTTGGCCATCTGGCCCCCCAGCGCCACGCCCATGCCCACCTGCATGATGTCGCCCATGGCGCTGCCGCCGGGGTTGTTGGCCGCCGCCACCATCGCCTCGGCCGCGGCCCCTTGCTGCAGACGATCCATCGGGCCCACGTTGTCGAGGTAGCCGGCCTGCTCGACGCCGCGGGCCACGCCGCGCGTCATGGCCTGGGTGATCTCGTCGGGCAGGGAGATGGTCATGGTGATCGAGTCGATGGCGAGGCCGTACTCGTCGTCCACCCGCTCGGCGACGAACTCACGGAGCTTCTCGGCCAACTCGATCTGGTGGCCCTGGAGGTCGATCGCCCCCAGCTTCGACTCGGTCACCATGTCGGCGAAGGCCAGCGCGATCACCCGGCGGAGCAGTTCGGTGATCTCCTCGATCTCCACGCTGCTGTCGGTGCTGATGACCTGGCGAAGGAACACGGCGGGGTCGGCGATCTTCACCACGCACATGCCGTTGGCCCGCACCTGGACCATCTTGAAGTCGGGGTCGCGCACCGTGACCGGCTGGGGGGTGCCCCAGAGCAGGTCGGTGACGGGGCGGGTGTTGAGGAAGTACACCTCGCTGCGGAACGGGCTGTTGAAGCCGTGCTTCCAGCCCTGCAGCGTGCCGAGGATCGGGAGGTTCTCGCTCTTCAGCTCGTAGTTGCCCGGCTCGAACACGTCGGCCAACTGGCCGCGGTACACGAACACCGCTCGCTGGCCCTCGCGCACGATGAGCTGCGCGCCGTTCTTGATCTCGTTCTGGTAGCGGGGGAACCGCCACGCCAGTGTGGAGCGCGAGTCGCCGAGCCACTCGATGATGTCGACCAGTTCGCCCTTGAGCTTGTCCATCAACCCCATGCTGTGTCTCCTCGGCACGACGCCGCGTGTCCCCGACGGACCCGCGCTCGTCTCCGCATCATTGCCGAAACAAGGGGGCGCCCGTGGCGCGTCTGTCCCTGTCGGGGGCCGCGACCGTGGCGGGGGATCCACGACCGTGCGACGGCCGGTACCACCGGCGGCCCTACGAGCGGTTCAGGAAGGCCAGCAGGCGCAGGATGGTGATGTAGAGCCACACCAGGGTGACCATGAGGCTGAATGCCAGGTACCACTCCATGAACCGGGGCGCGCCGGCCTCGACGCCGCCCTCGACGGCACCGAAGTCGAGGGTGAGGCTGAGGGCGGCCAGCACGATGGCGAGCAGGCTCACGGCGATGCCGATGGTGCGGAACTGATCGCTGTAGAGCCAGTTCCAGTCGAAGATCGACACGATGAACACGAAGAAGTAGAGCAGGCACAGCCCACCGATGCCGGCGGCCACGCCGAAGGCCAGCTTGGCGGTGGGCTTCACGATCCGGGTGACGTAGAGGAACAGCGCGGCCACGAACACGCAGACGGTGGAGATGACCGCGGCACCGACGATGCCGTCGGTCTGCGCGTCGAAGGCGGCCGACACCGCGCCGAGCACGTAGCCCTCGAGGACGGCGTAGACGATGCCCAGCACCGCGGCCCGCCGGGGGTTCACCGAGCAGGCGATGCCCACGAACAGCGCGCCCAACGAGGCCAGCCACATCCCCGGTGGGAACGTGACCGTGGTGGTGCCGTACGTGCCGGCGGCGTCGGCGGACGAGCCGGTGGTGGCCGACGCCCAGCCCCAGGCGCCGGCCGCGACCAGCACGACCAACAGCACGAGCGTCTTCACCGCAGTGCCGCCAACGGACATCGTCCGCGTGTCGGCCGCCGGCACCAGGTACTCGTCGACCACCTTCTCGCTCAGCGCCGGGTTCCCCGAGCCGCTGCCCCCTCGATGCATGGTCCCCGTCACCCCGCCACCTCCCCGATCGGGCCGGCCCCGACCCGGCCAGTATGTCGCTGCCAGCCGGCGCGACCCAGGAATGGCGATCTCTTGGTGTGAAACCGCCCGTCAGGTGGTTTCACACCAGGGAACCCGATGTTCAGGCGCTGATGCGGCGCAGGGCGGGCGCACCGTCGACCGCGAACAGCACCACGGCCTCGTCGCCGAGCGCGGCGGCGCCGAGGTACTCGGCGTCGTCGGGCACGTCGAGCGGCGGGCCCTCGCGCCACTGCGTGCCGTCCGTCGACACCCACGCACCGGGCGGGTCGCCCGAGTCGCTGCCCTCGACGATCGCCACGAAGCCCGACGGGGTGCCCACCACCGCCGGCACCAGGTCGCTGTTGGGCTGGTCGAGAGCGTCGGCCAGCGGGCCCAGGTCGGCGATGGCCCATTCGGTGCCGTCGGGCGATGCCCACGCGACCGCGACGTCATCGTCGGAGCAGTCGTCGCACTCGGTGAGCCCGAAGGCCACGAACGCGTCGCCGGTGGTGGCCATGGCGTCCACCTCCTCGCTGCCGTCGACCACTTCGAGCCCCGACACGTCGGCGGTGGACCACGAGGCGCCGTCGTCGGTGCGCAGGACGACCGGCTCGCGGTCCGCCGACGCGCCCGCCGCCACGAAGCCGGCACCGTCGCCGTCGACGGTGACCGCCGACAGCCCCGTCACCCCGGGTAGCGCGTCGTCGGCCACCCGTCGCCACTCGAGCCCGTCGGCCGAGGTGAGGGCCATCGGCGTGCCGTCCGCCCCCGACGCCGAGAACGCGCCACCGACGAGCAGCAGCGTGTCGGGGTCGCCGGCGCCGCCCGACACGAACTCGTCCCCGCCGAAGTCGAGGCCGCTCACCACCCCCTGCTCGGTCCAGGTCTCGGCGTCGCTCGACCGGTAGGCCACGATCTCGGACGCGGGCGCCGACGTTCCCTCGTCGTCGGACGGCACCTCGGTGGTGGCCGGGTCGGACGCGCCCCGCGGTGCCAGCGCCACCAACTCGTCACCCGACGAGAACAGCACCGCCTGCACGAAGTCGTCGGGCAGGCCGGTGGCATTGGCCTCCACGGGCTCGCCACCGGAGTCGTCGGGACCACCCGTCGCCGGGTCGTCCTCAGCCGACCCGCAGGCGGCCATGAGCCCGAGACCGAGCACACCGACCACCGCCACCACCGACCACGCCCGGCGCCCCGTGTACATGGCGCAAGCGTAGGTGGTGGCCACACGAGTGTCGGATCGGGCCCTCCGGCCCTGTGGGGCCCATACGATCGGCCGTACGGTCGTGTGAGACCTCGAGCAGGAGGACCAACCATGGTGTTCGAAGAAGCGGTCGTGTTGTCGCTGCCGTTCGATGAAGCGCTCGCGGCGACCAAGTCGGCCCTGGCCGCCCAGGGCTTCGGCACGCTCACCGAGATCGACGTGCAGGCCACCCTGCGCGCCAAGATCGGCAAGGAGATGCGCCCGTACGTGATCGTCGGCGCCTGCAACCCGGGCCTGGCCAGCCGCGCGCTGGACGCGGAACCACAGATCGGTGTGCTGTTGCCGTGCAACGTCGTCGTGCGAGAGGCAGACGACGGTGTGGTCGTCGAGGCCATGGATCCCGGCGTGATGTCCACGTTGGTCGACAAGGATGAGATCCGCCCCATCGCCGACGAGGCTCGCCGCCTGATCGGCGCCGCACTGACGAACCTGACCCTGGGCGGCTGACCGGAGCAACCCGCCACGTCCGGACGGCCCGGAGACCCGGAGGCCCACCCCAGCCGGCCGCGCCGGTCGCACCGACCGGCCCGACCGCGCCGTCCTTCGGCCGGACCAGCGGCGGCCCACGACGGGGTCCTCCCCGTCCGACCGGGCGACAATGGGGTGATGGCCGTCGACCCCCGCGACCCCGGCGACGCGGTGCTGGCCTTCCTGGCCGAGCGCCACCTGGCGTCGCTGACCACGCTGCGTCCCGACGGCACCCCCCACGTCGTCCCGGTCGGGTTCTCCTACGAACCCGAGCGACGATTGGCGCGGGTGATCACGTCGGGCCGGTCACGCAAGGCGCGGAACATCGTCGAGCGGGACGACGCCCGGGTGGCCCTGTGCCAGATCGACGGCGGCCGCTGGCTCAGCCTCGAGGGTGAGGCGACCGTCAGCGCCGACCCGGCCGACGTGGCCGAGGCCGAGCGCCGCTACGCCGACCGCTACCAGGCGCCCCGGGCCCGCGACGACCGGGTGGCGATCGAGATCCTGGTCGACCGCATCCTCGGTCGAGCCTGACCGCCGAGCGACCGACACGGTGGAACGTGAACGACCGGCAGCCGACACGGCTGAGGCTGACCGCCGAGCGATGGTCGGCGCCGAGCGAGGGTCAGAACTGCGTGCCCCAGGGGCCCATGCCCCGCACCTTCGTCGGCGACACCCGGATCACGTAGCCGTCGGGCGGGTCCGGCATGGGCGGGAACTTCGTCCCCGGGCCCACGTAGCGCTGGGCCAGCTCCTGCAGCAGCTGTGGCGCCCCGCCGGGGGTGACCGTCGCCGTGCCCTCGACCACCAGGTAGTTCTGCATGCCCATCTGGTCGCCCTCGGCCTCGATCGACAGCGAGACACGCGGGTCGCGGCCGATGTTGCGCACCTTCTGGTCCTCCATGAGCTTGCCGATGACGATGTCGTCACCGTCGAGGCCCACCCACACGATGGTGGTGTGCGGACTGCCGTCGCGGTTCACCGTCACGAAGTGGGCCAGCCGACCCGACTCGATAACCGCCTTCGCGCTCTCCGGGATCTCCACGGAGCGGAGTGTAGGAGGCGCCGACCCTGGGATCAGGGGAGGCGCTCGGGGCTGTAGATGTTGAGGGTGGCGTTGCGGGCGAAGCCGGCCAGGGTGAGGCCGGCGGCACGGGCGGTCTCGACCGCCAGCGACGACGGCCCGCTGACCGCCACCACCGCCGCGAAGCCGGCGGCCCACGCCTTCTGCACCATCTCGAACGAGGCCCGACCGCTCACGAACAGGCCCAGGCCGGTGGCCGGCAGGCGGCCGTCGAGCAACAGGCGCCCCACCACCTTGTCGACCGCGTTGTGGCGGCCGATGTCCTCGCGGACCACCAGCGGCTCGCCTGACCGGTCGAAGGCGGCGGCGGCGTGCACCGCCCCGGTCACGGCGAACAGCGCCTGCTCGCCCACCACGCGCTCGGGCATCGCGGCCAGCAGGTCGAGCGGGAACGCTGGGGTGGGCGGAAGCGGCTCCAGCCGGTCGGCCAGCTCGTCGAGGCTGGCGCTGCCGCAGAGGCCGCATGCCGCGGTCGCGGCGGTGAGGCGGGGCGTGGGCGCCGGGGCGCGGCCGCCGGTGTCGACGCTGACCACGTTGAACCCGGTGTCGACCGCGCTGACCCGCTTCGTGCGCAGCGCGGCCGGCGCTCCCTCGACAACGGAGCCGTCGGCGCCCACGCCGGGGCCCGAGGGCTCCGGCTCGGTGCCGCAGTAGCGGCACGAGCTGATGGGGGCGCCGGCGAGGAGCCCGTCGCCGTGGAGGAACCCGGCGGCCAGCTCGAAGTCATGGCCGGGCGTGCGCATGGTGGTGGCCACCAGCACACCGTCCAGGTGGATCGCCAACGGCTCCTCGACGATCACCTGGTCAGGCCCTCGCCGCGTCTCGTGGCCGTCGAAACGGTTGCTGAGCACCTTGGCCACGCGACCCCTCGAGGCACCTCCCATCGCGTCGAGGGTACCGACGGCGGCCGCGTGCCCGTGGTGGTCGCCAGGACAGGACCCAAGGCAGGGTCAGTCCGCTACCAGAGGCAAGCTCGCGCCGCGGCCCGCCCTGCAGCGGGTCGTGGCGTCAGCTCGGGGTGATCTTGGGCGTCGGCCCGTTGTCGGGCGCCGTGTCGAACGTGATGTCGAAGTCCGGATCGGTGCCCGAGTAGTAGGAGAGGTCGACCTGCGCGCGGACGTTGACCATCCCGCCGAGGCAGCTCTTGGGCACGGTCACCACGTAGGTCGGCTCCGTGTAGGACGAGGTGGCGCCGGGGCAGGACACCGGACCGTTCTGCAGGTCGAGCACCTCGGGCGCGAACTCGTTGCCCAGGAACACGTTGTATCGCCACGTTCCCGAGCCGGTGTACACGTTCCAGGTCGCGTTCGTGTGGTTGTTGTTCCAGTTGGGCGACGTGAACGGGTCCACGCCTCTGCGGGTCTTGAACTTCAGCTTCAGCGAGGTGGCTCGGTTCACCACGGTGATCGCCGTGAGGTCGCCCGGCTGCTGGTAGACGCAGGTGCCGCAGGGTGCGGTGACGCCAACGGGGTCGGAGCGGTGATACGGCGACGGCTGCGCGGCACCTGCGGGTGCGGCGAGGAGCGCCAGCAAACCCACGACCACCAGCAACACGGTCGCCCACTCGTGCGTCGTCGGCCTGCGCACCCGCCTGCTCACCATGACTCACCTCCGCCTCTCGCTCGGCGGAGTGTAACCGTCGAGACCTTGACGGCCGGCAAGGGCCGGCCCCACGCACCCCTGCGTGCCTTCCTCGGGTCGCAGGGGTGCCGGCGACTGGTCCGTGCCAGTATTGACGGCGGTGGGACACGGAGGGGACCGACCGGCACGACCCGATGACGCCCTGCTGGCGCGTGTCGTCACCGACGACTCCGCGCTCGCGCTCATCGTCCGGCCCGACCTCGAGATCCTCTACGCCAACGAGTCCTGCCGGCGCTACGGGTGGCTGCCCGAGCAGATCGTCGGGCGCAACGCCATGGACTGGATCCACCCCGACGACCTACCGCGAGCCGCAGCGGCAGCCGGCGCGGTGCACACCCAGGCCGGGTTCGGCACCTCACCGTTCCGGTTCCGGCTCCCCGACGGCGACTACGTGAGTCTCGATGTGGCGTCGGTGGTGATCAAGCAGGACGACGGGTCGGAGCTGCTCGCGTTCTCGCTGCGCCCGAACCCGTTCGACCGGGCCCGCGACGAGGCCTTCCGCGCGATGGTGGCCGGGGCGCCCCCCGAGGAGTCGTTGAGCGGGCTGGCCGCCGCGTTCTCACCCAGCCGGCCCGCGGGGCTCATCGCCTTCGACGCGCGGGGTCGGCGGGTCACGGTCGGCGCGCTGCCCCCCGAGCTGGGCGGCGTGTTCGACGGCCGCCAGGACCGCACACCGGGTGCCCCGTGGACCGAGGCCCTCGACACCATGTCGACGGTGACGATCACCTCCACCGACGGCCTGCCCGAGGCGGTGCGCCAGGCGGCGGACGAGCTCGGGGTCACCGGGGGCGCCTTCATGGGCACGCCCGATCCCGGCCGGCCCCAGGGCGCCCTGCTGGCCGCGTGGTCCGACGAGCCGGCCATCATGGGGCTGCTCGAGGTGAACCTGGGCGACATCGAGTCGCTGGTGCGCCTGGCCCTCGATCGGCGGGCCAGCCACGAGCGCCTCGAGCACCTCGCCCACCACGATCCCCTCACGGGCCTGGCCAACCGGGCCAGCTTCTTCGCCCAGCTGGGCATCGCCGGCCAGGCCGACGCACCGCTCGCGGTCGCGTACCTGGACCTCGACGGCTTCAAAGGGGTCAACGACCGCCACGGCCACGCCGCCGGCGACGCGGTGCTCGTCGAGTTGGGCCGGCGGTTCGCCCGCGAGGTGCGCGCCGGTGATGCGGTCGCCCGACTCGGGGGCGACGAGTTCGGGGTGATGCTCTCCGACCCGCAGGACGAGGCGGCCGCCGTCGCGGTGATCGAGCGGCTGCTGGCAGCCGCCCGCCAGCCCATCGACCTGTCGAGCGGCACGACGGTGACCCTCGGCGCCTCGGCCGGCCTGGTGGTGGTCGAAGACCCCCGCGGCTCCACCCCCGACGCCCTGGTGCACCGGGCCGACACGGCGCTCTACCGCGCCAAGCGCACCGCCAAGGGCACCCTCGCGCTGGCCGGCCCCGACGACGCCACCGGCCGGCGCCACGACGACACCAGCTGAGCAGGGTCACCGATGGAGCAGCACCACTAGCGTGGGTGGCGGTGTCGACGGAACTGGCGGACCTTGACGACGTGATCGACGTCGCTCGCGAGGTGGTCGAACGGGTGGTGTGGTGCACCGTCACCACGGTGGCGCCCGACGGCGAGCCGCGGTCGCGCCTGATGCATCCGGTGTGGACCTGGTCGGGTGGCGCGCCGACCGCGTTGGTGACCTCGCGCCCGACGCCGCTCAAGCGGCGCCACCTCTCGGGCAACCCCCGGGTGAGCTGCTTCTACTGGGACCCGGCCCACGACACCGTGGCCATCGACGCCACCGCCCGGTGGTTGGCCGACGACGAGCGCGTCGCGGCGTGGGATGCGGTGAAGGCCGTCGCCCCGCCGGTCGGCTTCGACCCTGCGCTGATATGGCCTGACGGCCCGACCTCGCCTGACTGCGCGTTCCTCGCCCTCACCGCCCACCGCATCGTCGCCACCCGCGCCGGCCGGCCCGGCCGCCGCTGGCTCGCCCCCGCCTGAAACGACGAGGACCGGGCCACTCGGGCCCGGTCCTCGGTACTACGTCGTTCTCGAGGCAATGGCCCCCGATTTCCGGGGGCCATTGCCTCGGGTTCGGGCTAGAAGTCCTCCATGCCTCCACCGGGCATGCCGCCGGCGGCGGGCTCGGGGGCGTCGGCGATGACGGCCTCCGTGGTGAGGAACAGGGCCGCGATCGACGCCGCGTTCTGCAGCGCCGAACGGGTGACCTTGGCGGCATCGATGATGCCGGCCTTCACCAGGTCGACGTACTCACCGGTGGCCGCGTTGAGGCCCTCGGCGGGGGTGTCGAGGTTGCGCACCCGCTCGACCACGACGCCACCCTCCATGCCGGCGTTCACCGCGATCTGCTTCAGCGGCTCCTCCAGGGCACGGAGCACGATGCGGGCACCGGTGGCCTCGTCGTGGGCCTTCTTGTCGAGCTTCTTGGCCAGATCGGCGATGCCCTCCTGGGCCCGCAGCAGGGTGACGCCGCCACCGGCGACCACACCCTCCTCGATGGCCGCCTTGGTGGTGCTGACGGCGTCCTCGATGCGGTGCTTCTTCTCCTTGAGCTCCACCTCGGTGGCGGCGCCGACCTTCAGGACGGCCACGCCGCCGGACAGCTTGGCCAGGCGCTCCTGCAGCTTCTCCCGGTCGTAGTCCGAGTCGGTGTTGTCGATCTCGGCCTTGATCTGGGCGATGCGACCGGTGAGGTCCTCGTCCTTGCCGCCACCTTCGACGATGGTGGTCTCGTCCTTGGTGATGACCACCTTGCGGGCGGTGCCCAGCAGGTCGAGGGTGGTGTTCTCGAGCTTCAGGCCCACCTCCTCGGTGATCACCTGGGCGCCGGTGAGGATGGCGATGTCCTGGAGCATGGCCTTGCGGCGGTCGCCGAAGCCGGGGGCCTTGACCGCGGTCGACTTGAACGTGCCGCGGATCTTGTTGACGACCAGGGTGGCCAGGGCCTCGCCCTCGACGTCCTCGGCGATGATGACGAGCGGCTTGCCCGACTGCATCACCTTCTCGAGCACGGCCAGCATGTCGCGCACGGCCGAGATCTTGGAGCCCACGAGGAGGATGTACGGGTCCTCGAGGACGGCCTCCATGCGGTCGGGGTCGGTGACGAAGTAGGGCGAGATGTAGCCCTTGTCGAAGCGCATGCCCT
>CAZWMT010000008.1:0-67831 GCA_964635055.1 uncultured Microthrixaceae bacterium
AGATGGACAAACCCCAAGAACCCACGCCCCCTCCGCAATCCATCCGCGGCTCTAAATAGCTGTCGGAACCCGGGGGTGATTGCCTCGAGAACGCCGAGGCGTCGAACTCGAGGCAATAGCTGTCGGAACCCGGGGGTGATTGCCTCGAGAACGCCGAGGCGTTGAACTCGAGGCAATAGCACCCCAAACCCGGGGGTCATTGCCTCGAGAACGCCGAGGCGTTGAACTCGAGGCAATAGCACCCCAAACCCGGGGGTCATTGCCTCGAGTTCGAAAGCCGTCGTCGATCTGAACGCGGACAGCGGCCGTCTGGTCCGTCGGGACCCACGCCGGGCCACCCGCGGCCGGCCCACCCTCGCCGATCGGTCCGAACGGCACCAACGGACGAGACCCACGGCACCGTCGCCGCCCGGTTGCTCGCGCCCTCACCGGACGCTGTGTGACAGCCTGAGCTGCCTCGATCTGGTGGCGGCGGGCCTGTTGGGCACCGAGCGCGAGAGCCGCATCGCGGCCGGCCCCCTTGGTCGCGCCGTTTCGCCTGCGACGCGCCGCCCGGGAGCCCGCCGAAGGGGCTGGCGCACGACGCCACCAGTTGCCAGAAGGGTTCACTCGGCGCCGGCGGACCACGCTCGCGCTTCTCGCGACGCCCTGCGCAGCGAGCGCGTCGCCCGGACTACGTCGTCGAGGCTGGCTGCGGGCGCCACCGCCACCGCCACCGCCACCGCCACCGGCGGCGGCGGCAGCAGCGGACAAGCGCCGCGCAGGCGACGTGTAGGCGGGCGCGCCGATCCTGGCCCGATGCCGACAACTCGACCGGTGGGTGGATCGCGCGGCCGGCGCGCTGCACGCCTCGTGGCCACCGCCCTCGCCCTGGTGTTGGCCGCCGGCACGGTGGCGACCATCGCCCCTCCCGCGGCCGGCGCGGTGACGTTGGTGGCCCAGGGCAGCGTGCAGCAGGTGTTCGTCACCGGGGCGACCCCCGGGGCCACGGTCGACCTGCTCGACGGGTCCGGCGCGACGGTGGCCAGCGCCCTCGCAGACCGCCAGGGTGCGGTGGTCTTCGGCAACGATCCCGTCGGCGAGACGCCGCTGCCGCCCGGCGCCGGCTACCGGGCCCGCCAGGGATCCGACACGTCGCCGGCGGTCACCGTCCTCGACCCGGGCGACCACCCCGACCAGTCGTTCTACGACGCGCAGCACCTCGACATCGCCGACCCGGCCGTCCTCCCCGATCGCGAGATCGGCTACCAGTACCTGCAGACCCGCGACGGCACCACCCTCAGCGTCAACGTGCTGCCGCCCCTCGACCCGAGCCTGTCGCCGCCCTACCCCGTGCTGGTCGACTACTCGGGCTACTGGCCGTCCGACCCCGACCCGCTCAGCGGCGACTGGGACCACAAGCCCATGTGGGTGGCCCGTGCCGCCGGCTACGCCGTCGTCGGCGTGAACATCCGGGGCACCACCTGCTCGGGCGGCGCCTTCGCCTACTTCGAGAAGCTCCAGCAACTCGACGGCTACGACGTGATCGAGACCGTCGCCGCCCAGCCGTGGGCGGCCCGCGTCGGGATGATCGGCCTGTCGTACCCGGGGATCAGCCAGCTCTTCGTGGCCGCCACCCAGCCCCCGCACCTGGCCGCCATCAGCCCGCTGTCGACCATCGCGGACACCTACCGGTCCACCCTCTACCCCGGCGGCATCCTCGACGGTG
Organism: uncultured Microthrixaceae bacterium; assembly: GCA_964635055.1. Classification (GTDB taxonomy): domain Bacteria; phylum Actinomycetota; class Acidimicrobiia; order Acidimicrobiales; family DATDAH01; genus JAEUJM01. Next base: position 1,709 of record CAZWMT010000008.1, read on the forward strand.
GCCACTCGGCCCAGTGGGCCGCGGAGCGCGACGCGTGGGCCCAACCCGCGGCCATGGACTGGGTGCGGGACCGGATCGCCGCCGGCGACACCGAGTGCGCCGCCAACCAGGTGCTCCACGCGCAGCACGTGCCCGTCAGCCCGCAGCTCACCGCCGATCGGTTCTACGAGCCGGCGGGCGACGCGCTGGCGCCCCGCACGTTGGTGGGTCGCATCGACGTCCCCACCTTCCTCGCCCAGGCGTGGCAGGACGAGCAGGTGGGGGCCGACACCGTCACGATGCTCGACGACTTCACCGGCCTGGGCGGCCCGGGCGAGCCCCCGCTACGGGTCGAGCTGCTCAACGGTGCCCACGCCGAGCCCTACACCCCCGAGGTCTACCTCCGGCTGATGGAGTTCCTCGACCTCTACGTGGCCCGGCGGGTGCCCACCGTCGACGCGCGGATGCGCCGCTTCGCCCACCTCGGGTTCGCCGACCTCATGGAGGCGCCGGGGATCGACCTGCCGCCGAGCCGCGACTGGCCCGACGACTACGACGAGGCCCTCGCGGCGTACGAGGCCGAGCCGCCGGTGCGGGTGAACTTCGAGCAGGGCGCGGCCGGAACGGGCGGGCGGCCCTGCCCCGACCAGGACGCGTCCCCCGCGCCCTGCCCGCCCGGGTACCCCTACGCCGCGTTCTCCCACCAGTTCGCGTCGTGGCCCCCGCCGGCCACCCAGGCCATGCGCTTCTACCTCCAGCCCGACGGGGCGCTGGCCACCACGCCGGCGGTCGTCCCCGACGGCTCGGCCCGAGGCCAGGACACCTACCGGTACGACGGGTCCACGGGCGGGCAGACGATCGGCTCGTCGCGCAGCCTGATGGCCCCCGACCCGAGGTGGCGGTGGGACCAGTACCCCGAGGGCGACTCGCTCAGCTTCCTCACCCCGGCCATGAGCGGCGACGTGGTGATGGCGGGCACGGGCAGCGTCGACCTGTGGCTGCGCGCCACCGCCCCCGACGTCGACCTGGAGGTGGACCTCACCGAGGTGCGGCCCGACGGCAAGGAGACCTACGTGCAGTCCGGCTGGCTGCGGGCCGGGCACCGCCATCTCGACCCCGCGGCATCCACCGAGCTGCTGCCGTTCCCCACCCACCTGGCGGCCGACGCCGAGGCGCTGCCCGCCGGCGAGTTCGTACCGGCGAGGGTGGCGATCTACCCCTTCGCCCACGTGTTCCGCGAGGGTTCGCGGCTGCGCCTGACGATCAAGTCGCCCGGCGGCAACCGTCCCTCCTGGAACTTCGCCAGCCTGCGGTACCCCGACGACCGGTTCGTCGACGTGGCCCACTCGGTGAGCCGGCCGTCGTCGGTGGTGCTGCCGGTGCAGCCCGACGTGACCGTGCCGGTGGGGCTGCCCGCCTGCGGCGCGCTGCGGGCCCAACCGTGCCGCGCGTACCAGCCCTCCCGGGCGCCCACGGCCGTCGCCACGCGGGTGGTGGACCGGCAGCTCTCGGTGGCCTGGTCGCCCCCGGCCACGAACGAACCGCTCACCGGCTACGAGGTGACCGTGCAGCCCACCGGCGAGGTGCTGACCGCGCCGGCCGGCGCCGCCACCCTCACCTACCCGTCGCCCGACCCGGGCACGCGCTACTCGTTCACGGTGCGGGCGACCTTCGCCGGCGGGCCGGGCCCGTGGTCGACGGCATCGCAGGAGTCACCGGGCCCGAGCGGGTTCGCTGACGTCCCCCCGGCGGCCTGGTACGCCCAAGCGGTCGACTGGACCACGGCCTACGGCGTGCTGTCGGGCTACCCGCACCGGCAGTTCCGGCCCGAGCGCACGGCCACCCGGGCCCAGGTGGCCACCGCGCTGTGGAACCTGGCCGGGCGGCCCACCGCCACCGGTGACGGCGCCACCTACGCCGACGTGCCCGATGGCGCCCGCTACCAGCCCGCGCTCGACTGGCTCGACGACGCCGGCATCGAGACGGCCCCCGCCGACGGGAGGTTCCGTCCCCGGGATGCCATCACCCGCGCCCGCCTGGCGGTGTGGCTCCACCGCACGTCCGGGGCGCTGGGCGGATCGGCGCCCAACACCTATGCCGATGTCGACGACGGCGCCTGGTTCGCCGGCGCCACCGACTGGTGGCAGGCGCAGGGCCTCGCCGCCCCGTCCACGGCCACCTCGTTCAAGCCGGCCGCCCACGTGCGGCGCGGCCAGCTGGCGGGCTGGCTGTGGAACCTGGCCCGCACACCGGCGGCCTGGGCCGCCGGCCACCCCTGGTCACGACCACCCCCTGACGACGACCCCATGACGACGACCCACCCATGACGACCCACTGGTGACGACATGACCACGACGACCCCTCCGCCCCCGAGCGACCCGAGCGACCCGAGCAGCCATGCGCTCCACTATCCCGACCTGGCCGCCCTGGTCGAGCAGCTGCCGTGGTTCGAGCACGATCCGTCGGGCCGGATCACCCTGCGCGACGACGCGGCCATCGGGCCCATCATCGACTTCCACAGCCACGTCGGCCCGCTGGGGCGCACCCGCCGGTTCGACTACGAGCGCGAGGGCCCGCCGGCGCGGACGATCTTCCCGCCGACCGGCGTGCCGGTCGACCTGGGCGTGCACTCGGTGGTCAACCTGATGCGGGAGGACAACGCCCGGATGACCGCGGGTTGGCTCGGCGCGGTGGTCTCGCCGCCGTTCGGCCCCCAGACCACGTGGACCCTGCCGAACCTGCACGCCGAGATGGCCGCCTTCGGGGTGGAGCGCAGCGTGATCCTGGCCATGGAGCTGCCCGGCAACCCGCACATCTCCGACGCCTACCTCGCCGCCGCCGACCGCCACGACGACCTGGTGCCGTTCGTGTGCGTCAACCCCCGCAACCGCCGGTGGGAGCAGCGCATGGACGAGTACCTGGAACGAGGCGCCAGGGGCCTGAAGGTCCACCCGTACACGATGCTGCTGGCCAGCGACCATCCCCGGATCATGGCGGTGCTGCGGCGCTGGAGCCGGACCGGGCTGCCGGTGCTGTTCCACACCGCGTGCACCGGGCTCGAGCCGCCGGTGCTGCGCAAGCTGGCCGACATGGGCTCGTACGAGGCCCCGCTGGCGGCCTTCCCCGACACGCCGTTCGTGCTCGGCCACGCCGGGCTGGTGCTGGTCGACCAGGCCATCGACTACGCGCGGCGCTACGACAACGTGTGGCTGGAGATCGACGGCCAGCCCCCCGAGCACCTGGCCCGCGTGTTCGACCAGGTCCGCCCCGACCGGGTGCTGTTCGGCACCGACTGGCCCGAGCAGCCCCTGGTGCTGTCGCTGGCCAAGGTGCTGCTCGCCACCGAGGGCCTCCCCGACGTCCGCCGGCGGGTCCTGCACGACAACGCCCACCTGCTGCTGGCTCGCACGGAGGCGGCGGCCGGCGCCGGCGCCTGACCAACCCCGACACTCGCCGGGCGACAACGCCCCGGATGGTCGCGATCAGGGCTCTGTTACGCTCCGGCGGTGGCTGGCGAGGGGAGCCGCATGTCCACCACGCCGAGGCAGGTGCTCGCGCTCCTGATCGCCGTCGCGTCGATCCTCACCCTGCGCGCCGGGCCGGCACGTGGCGCGGACGCGCCCCGCGCCACCGCCACCTTCCTCCCTGCCTCCGTTCCGGTCGAGCCGGGGAGCACCGCCGAGGTGCGATGGGTGCTGGCCAATCCCACCTCGGAGCCCGTGCATCTGGGGGACCCGTCGGTGACGACGAACGAGGTCGAGCTCGATTTCGGAACGGTGCCGGCGACCATCGACGCCGGGAGCCAGGCCTCGGTCCCCGTCGTCGTCCGCGCCGGCAGCCGTCTGGCCGTCGCCACCACCGCGATCGTCGAGCTGCCGGTGTCGGTGGGCGGCGTGGCGGGGCCACCGCTCCTGTCCACGCTCGAGGTCACGCCCAGCACCCCGCTCGCACCGGCGACTCCCGTCGAGGCGTCGATCGATGCCGGTGGCGGCGACCTCAACCAGTTGCAGTCCACCGACGCCCGGCTGGTAGTGGAGAACAAGACCCGTCAGCCGCTGGTGGTGGTGTGCATCGCCACGTTGACGCCGCGTGGGATCAGCGTGAGCGGCCTCTCCGAGGCCAGCGTCGCCGATCCCGCCGACTGCCACGCCGACGGTCGGCCGGTCACCCCGAGGGTGGACGACGACGGGACCGTCCACGGACCGGTGGTGGCGCCGGGGTCGACCCGCCTGTTCCCCTTCACGATCTCGGTGCACGGCCGCGTGCGACCCGCCACCGACAAGCTCACCGTGGTGGTGGACACCGCCCGCGTCGACGGCGGGGGCACCGTCACGAGGACGGCCACCAGCGTCGACATCACCCCATCGGTGTTCGGGTCCTCCGTCCTGCTGGTGGCGCTGGGCATCCCTTCGCTGCTCTTCGCCCCGGGGTTCCTGTTCCTGTTCGCCCTCCGGTGGTCGAGACGTGTGTTCGGCTTCACCGACGCGAGGTGGCCGTGGTCGGACGTGAAGTCGGCGGAGTTCGTGCTGCTCGCGGTGTTCCTGTCGATCGTCGCCACCGGTCTCTACGCGGGGGCGATGGCGCTGGCCGGCCGGACCGCCGACGTCACCGCGTTCTCGATCGGCTATCTCCTGTGGTGGTGGGGCATCTCACTCGTGCTCGGCGGCGCCATCGGCGGGGTGTGGGGCTACGTGGCGCAGAAGGCGATCGACGAGGCCACGCCGAAGGCTTGGGACGACTGGCACGACCTCTTGGCCTACCTCGACCGGAACGCGCTGGGGCCGAGACTGGAGTCCGGCGCACCCGCCGAGGGGGCGGGCCGCCTCCTGAAGATCAAGGAGGTGCCCGACGGGGTGTGGGTCACGCCCGAGGTGCTGGTCGAGACCGACGACGAAGCCACCCGCCGCGCGATCTGGGACGCGGCGACCACCCACGCACTGCGCGCCGCGATCGACGAGGCCAAGGGCGGCATCACCCAGAGCCGCTACTCGACCACGGGCACGATCAAGAAGCCGAAGCTGGTGAAGGCGAACGAGGTGACCTGGAGCGGCCAGCGGCACTCGGTGGTCTCGGTCGAGGAGCCGGAGTGACGTGGACGCCCCGCACGTACCGAGGAATGGGGTGGGGTGTAGTGGCCCGTAGCCATGCTGGGCAGAGCCCAGCACTACCGGGATCCGGCCTCTGCCATAGGGCAGTACTCCACTCGGTGAGGAGTGGTGACACCATCCGGTGCCAAGCGACGCATCCCGTAATCACCCGAGAAACTACCACTGGAGCCGGCCGATGACCACGATCCGATCGGCGCGCGTGCGCCTCATCTGGTTCGACCGGTTCGACGAGCTCCTCGACGGCCGTTGCGTCCGCAGCGACGACACCGAGCTGCCGGACCTGACCCGCGTGAGCGGCTACGAGACGGCGATCGGACGGCTCGGCGACCGTGACCGCGTGCTGGCACTGCCGTGGGCGGGGCGGAGCACGCTGTCGGACGCGACGCCCTCGTCACGGTTCTGGCGGTACTACCTGTGCCTGGCCCGCGGCAAGGAGGTGACGGCACGAGAGGCCCACCGCCGGTTCGTCCCCCTCCGCTACCCGAAGGTGACGCCGGACGCGGCCTCGAGCGAGGTGCCGGGTGTCGACCTGAGGTTCGAGGCGCTGGTCTACCCCCACGGCGTCGCCGTGATCGCAGTGCTCTACCTCGACGACCCGGAGAGCGCACTGACGACGAGCCAGGTCGCCGATCGACTCGGCACCGCCCGCACGGCGCACTGGGCCACGACCTGGCCGGGCGACCGGGAAGGGGACGCGAGGGAGCTGCTCATCGACGACATCGCCCAGGAGATCGTCGATCGGACCCGATCGGCGCGTTGTACGGGTGGGGAGGACCCTCACCCGGGCATCGGTCGCCCGTTCGTCGTGGCGGCCCCGATCCGGGGGATCGTCGGCGAGACGTTCGACGCGGCACAGTTCGCGGCCTCCGACGCCTACCCGGAGATCTGGTCCTTGGCCGAGGCCGAACCCGGGTGGCGCGCGCTGAAACCACCTCCGTTCGCCGACGCGCAGCTCGAGAGCCCCCGGAGCGACGGCGTGGTGCTGGCCCACCACCGCCAGCGGGTCATCTGGTTCCCGGACCTGGTCAACGACCCGGTGGTCGACCCTCGCGCCGGCGGGCGACCGAGGACCAGCATCAGCTGCTACTCGCGCAACCTCACCATGCTCGCCGTGCAGATCGAGGCGCTCGCCTCGCTCGTCGCCTGGGGCCTCGAGCACTGCGACGAGGGCCTCACCAACGAACAGGAGCTGTTGGGGAAGGAGGCCGTCAACCGGTTGGCGGGCCTCTACGGCCGCGACGCGCCGGCCAGTGCCGCGCTGACGTCGTACCTCTCCCGGAGCGGACGCCGCCACATCGACGACCTGAAGCTGGTCGAGTCGGCCCGCACCCTGTGCGCCGCGCTCGGGCGGGAGCCGCCCACCAGCTTCCGGCCGTGAGCGTTCGGCGCGCGCCCGCCCCCTGATCCCCGACGCGATGACGCTCGGTCGAGGTCGTCATGGCGTCGAGCTCGGCGGGGTGAGCGGTACGGTCGGCCGGTGGACGACCACGAGGCCATGGGACTGGCGCTCGACGAGGCTGCCGCCGCGCTCGACCACGGCGACGTGCCCGTGGGGGCGGTGGTGCTGGTCGACGGCGAGGTGGTGGCCCGGCGCCACAACGAGCGTGAGGCCGCGGGCGACCCCACCGCCCACGCCGAGGTGCTGGCCCTGCGCGACGCCGCCGCCCACCTGGGCCGGTGGCGGCTCGACGACGCCACGCTCGTGGTCACCCTCGAGCCCTGCGCCATGTGCGCCGGCGCCGCGGTGAACGCCCGGCTGGGGCGCCTGGTGTTCGGGGCCCCCGACCTGAAGGCGGGCGCCACCGGCTCGCTCTACAACCTGTGCACAGACCCCCGCCTCAACCACGAGACGCCCGTCACCGCCGGCGTCCGGGCCGACGAGGCCGCGGCGCTGCTGACGGCGTTCTTCGCGGAGCGCCGCACGGGTGCGGCGCCCTGAGGGCTGGTCGGACAGGCCGCATCGGTGTGGAGCGGCCGGGACGTTCTGGCACCGGATTTCGGTGCGATAGCACCGAAATCCGGTGCCAGTTCGGGTGGCTTGCCGGGTCAGCCCACGCGGACGAGGGCGGTGCGCACGATGCTGGCCGGCAGGAACATCTTGGCGGCGTCGTCGATCGCGGCCAGGTAGTCGCCATGGGCGTCACGGGCCTCGGCGGCGGCGTCGGCCGCCGCGGGGTCGGCGTGCACCGTGCGCCACGTCACCTGGCCGAGCGGGCCGTAGGCGTCGGCCAGGAAGGCCACCGGGCTCCCGGTGATCGACGCGTAGAGCTCGGCCACCTCGACGCCCCACGCCCGCACCGCCCCGATCTGGCCCGGGGCGGGCACGCCGGAGACCAGGTCGGCCACCGCGCCGATCGGCGGCCGGTGGGTGGCGGCCGGCGAGGTGAGGTGGATGACCGACCGCAGGCTGTCCTCGAAGGGGGCGGTGGCGTAGTCCTGCCCGATCTCGGCGGCCTGCAGGAACCCCTGGTGGGCGGCCACCTTCCCGATCTGGCGGGTGAGCTCGTCCCGCGACTCGACGAAGGTGTTCCACGCCACCGTGCCGCCGGGGAAGCCGAACGCGCCGGTCCACAGGGTGACGTCCCAGTCGCCCGCCTCGTTGGCCTTCTCCATCATCGCGAGGGCCCACTCGACGGGCCGCACGGGGCCACCCCCGAGGGTGAACACCCGTGAGAACAGGAACGGACCACCCGGCACGTGGGTCATGGTGCCACAGCAACGGGTTCGGAGGGGCGACGACCGCCGGGTAGCATCGTCCCCGGAAGGTTGCCAGAGCGGACGAATGGGACGGCCTCGAAAGCCGTTGTGGCCTCCGGGTCACCGTGGGTTCGAATCCCACACCTTCCGCCACCACGCAGTGCCGCCACCACCGCCGGCCCCGTTCACGGCGTCGTGCGCACCCGGCGCCACCACATCATGCCCACCGGGCTGCGGCCGCACCGGTGGGTGAACGCGCGTTAGCGTCGGGAGAACGATAGCTGCCACCCCGCATGGCGCCGGGTGGCAGGGACCACGGGACGTGACAGCTCGGGAGGGTTGAACATGGGCGGAGTCCGGTTCACGGGACGGCTAGGGCGCAAGGCACGGTCGAGCGTCGTCGCGGTCGTCGCGCTGCTGGCCGCCGGGAGCGCCACGCTGGCGCCCGCCGCCGCCGCACCGCCGCCGGCCGGCACCTCGGCGTCGCCCGCGAACACCGCCGCCGAGGCGAGCGGGTCGGGCGTGGCCGGGCAGCGGGTGGTCCCCGACCAGCAGGCCACGGTCGACATGAGCGAGCTGGCGGCGGCCGCGCCCGCCGCCCCGTCCGCCGCCGGCGCTCAGCCGGTCGACGTGCCGAGGGGCGACGCCCCGCCCGACCCCACGGGCGCCCCGCCCGCGGCCCTGATCCGCCCCGACACCACCGAACACCCCGCCGACGAGTCGGGCCCCACCCCGGAGGAGGGCGACCCGAACGCGCCGGTGCTCACCGGCAGCTTCACCGGTACGGGTGACACCGGGTGGCTGCCCCCCGACACCGACGGTGCGGTGGGCCCCAACCACGTGGTCACCGCCATCAACGGCGGGTTCATGATCCAGACCCGTGCCGGCACCAGCGTGTCGCAGGTGACCCTCAACGCCTTCTGGGCGTCGGTGCTGCCCAGCGGCAACACCTTCGACCCCCGCATCACCTACGACCGATTCAACAACCGGTGGATCACCGTGGCCCTCGACAACGGTGGCTCGGCCCTGTCCGGCCTGCTGCTCGGGGTGTCGAGCACCAGCGACCCGACGGGCACCTGGATCCTGCGCCGCTACGACACCGACGCCGACAACAACGAGTGGGCCGACTTCCCCACCCTCGGGTTCAACAAGAACTGGATCACCATCGGGCTCAACATGTTCCAGATCGGGGGCAACTTCACCCGGCCCCAGATCTACGCCATCGACAAGGCCGGGCTCTACGCCGGGGGTGCGGGCAGCGGGGTCTTCTGGGGCTCGCTCACCGACACCTCCAACTTCGGGTTCACGATGATGCCGGCGACCACCGACGACAACACCACCGACACGCAGTACATCGCCCGCCGCTGGGGTCAGTCGGGTGGCAACGGCTACCTCGCGCTGAACACCATCACCGGCGCGGTGGCCAGCCCCACCCTGAGCAACACGTACGCCTTCCCCGAGGCCACCGGCGCGGGGTGGTCCGGCACCGCGGCCGCCACCAACTCGGCGCCGCAGCTCGGCGGCAACCCGGTCAACGCCGGCGACGACCGCTTGCACACCGTCATCTTCCGCAACGGCAAGCTCTGGATCTCGCACCATGTCTTCCTGCCTGCGGGCGCGCCCACACGCGCCGCAGCGCAGTGGTGGAGCGTCACCGCGTCGACCGGAGCGGTACTGCAACGTGGCCGGGTGGACAGCGGCACCTCCACCACCTGGTTCACCTATCCCACCCTCGCGGTCAACAGCGCCGAGGACATGCTGATCGGCTACTCCCGGTTCTCGACCACCCAGTACCCGAGCGCCAACTACTCGTTCCGGTACGGCACCGACACGATCAACACCACCCAGGGCGACACAGTGATGAAGGCGGGTGAGGCCAACTACGTGAAGTTCGACTCGGCCAGCCCGGCCCGCAACCGGTGGGGCGACTACAGCAGCACCCAGGTCGACCCCACCAACGACACCGACTTCTGGACGATCCAGGAGTACGCCGAGAGCCCGTCGAGCGCCTGGGGCACCTGGTGGGGCCGGGTGACGCCCACCCTCACCGCGCCGGCGAACGACGCCTTCGCGTCCGCCACCGTCCTGCCCAGCGCGTCGGGCACCACGAACGGGACCAACGTCGGCGCCACCAAGGAGCCGGGCGAGCCCAACCACGCCGCCAGCAACGCCGGCGGCGGGTCGGTGTGGTACCGCTTCACCGCACCGGTGAGCGGCGCGGCCACGGTCGACACCGCCGGCAGCAACTTCGACACCCTGCTCGGCGTCTACACGGGCTCCGCGGTCAACGGCCTCACCCTCGTCGCCAACAACGACGACGTGGGCGGCGGCAACACCACCAGCGCGGTGCAGTTCAACGCGGTCGCGGGCACCACCTACCGGATCGCGGTCGACGGCTTCGACAACGTCCGCGGCAACGTCGGCCTCAACTGGAACTTCCCCACCCAGCCCACCGGCGTGTCCGGCACCGTCAGCGAGACGGGCACCGGCACCCACATCGCCGGCGCCTGGGTCGCCGTGCTGCGCACCGCCGACTTCTCGATGGCCGCGGGCGCCGTCGCCAACGCCAACGGCGACTACAGCGCCAACGTGCCGGCGGGCACCTACTACCTCTACCTGGTCGACCCGACGGGCGCCCACACGTCGCGCTTCTTCGGCCCGCCGACCACGGTGACGGTGAACGCCGGGGCCATGACCGACATCGACCCGAACGTGCCGTCCACCCGCGGGTCGCTCACGGGCACCGTCACCGAGACCGGCACCGGCACGCCCATCGGCGGGGCCCTGGCCCTCGCGCTGAGCAGCACGACGGGGGCGGTCGAGACCGGCGTGGTGGCCAACGGCTCCGGCCAGTTCACCGTGAGCGGCATGGCCGCGGGCCAGCACTACGCGGCGTACATCGACCCGACCGGCAACCACGCCACCCGGTTCTTCCCCAACTCGGCCACGTTCGACAACGCCACCCCGCTGTCGGTCACCGCCGGTGGGTCCACTGCGGCGAGCGCGTCGCTCCCCGTGCAGACGGGCACCGGCACCGGCGCCACCCTGTCGGGCACGGTCACCGAGTCGGGCACCGGCGCGAACCTGCAGAACGTGATCGTCATCGCGCTCAACGCCGCCGACTTCCGGTTGGCGCGAGCCACCATGACCAACGCGAGCGGCGCGTACTCGATGAACGTGGCGGTCGGCGCCTACAAGCTGGCCTTCATCGACTCCACCGGGCTCCACGCCATGGAGTGGCACAACAACCAGCCGAGCAGCGGGCTGGGCAACGCCACCACGGTCAACGCGCCGGCCACCACCAACGCCGTGCTCGACCGCACCACCGGTTCGTTCAGCGGAACGGTCACCGACGATCCCTCGGGCACACCGTTGAGCGGGGCGTGGGTCATCGCCATCGGGCCGTCGGGCATCGCGGGCGGCGCCGTCACCTCAGGGGCGGGCACCTACACCATCAGCGGCCTCCCCGCGGGCACCTACCGGGCCACGTTCGCCGACCCCAACGGCGGCCGCCGCCAGGAGTACTGGGACAACAGCCTCACCTTCGAGGGGGCGACGGCGTTCGCCGTCACCGGCGGCGGCACCAGCACCAGGAACGCAGCCCTGGCCGTCCCGTAGCCCGCGACCGTCACGCCTCCCTCGGGGCGGCCGACGGCGCCGCCTCTCAGGCAACACTCAGAATGGCGGTCTACGGTCGCCCCGTGCATCGGCGGAGCGGCATGGTGGGGCTGATCGGCGCGGCGGCGGTCGTCGCCGTCGTCGCGGCAACCGCGGGTGGGCCGTCGACCGCGGGCGCCACGGGCACGGTCGACCTCACGCGCCTGCCCATCGGCACCGCCATCACCCAGACGCCTCAGGTGGGCGCCATCGACTCGTGCCAGACCGTGTTCAACGGGCCCGGCGCCACCCCTGGGCCGTGGATCGACGAGGACGCCGGCACCTTCGACCTGACCGCCAAGCCCGTCGTGGACGGCAGCGTGAGCTGGGACGCCCAGCACTCGGTGTCGTTCGGGTCGACCGGGGCCACCCGGATCATCGCCTCGAACGACCTGCCCGACCACACCACCGGCGTGTTCCCCATCGCCGCCGCGGACGACGCCCACCAGTACGACACCAACCCCAACACCATCCGGTCGCAGTCGCTCAGCATGCCCACGCCCACCCGCCCCGGCATGGCGGCCACCCCGGGCTGCCTGAGCCTCGGAAGCATCGGGATCATGACCTCGGGCGTGGCACTGTTCAACGCCCTCGACGCGCAGGGCCGCGACGCGGTGGCCTACGAGCTGCCGGACAGCTGTGGCGGCCACCCGCAGCAGGCCGGCGCCTACCACTACCACGCCCTGTCGTCCTGCCTGGACGACCCCGACACCGGTGAGCACTCGCCGCTGCTCGGCTACGCCCGCGACGGCTTCGGCATCTACGGCCACTTCGGCGAGGACGGCGAGACGCTCACCACCGCCGACCTCGACGAGTGCCACGGCCACGCCCACGCCATCGAGTGGGACGGCGTGACGCGGGTGATGTACCACTACCACGCCACCTGGGACTACCCCTACACGCTGGGCTGCTATCGGGGCACGTCGATGGCGTCGGCGCCGGTCGACTGCAACCTGTCCCCGCCCGACAACGAATTCGCCGACGTGGCCGCCGCCGCGGCCTACGTCGACGCGGTCGACTGGGCCGCCTGCCACGAGCTGGTGACCGGCACCGGCTTCCGGCCCACGTCGGGCCTCAAGCGCAAGCAGGCCGTGGTGCTGCTGTGGCGGTTCATGGGCGAGCCGGGCGGGTCGCCAACGACCGACTACGCCGACGTCGACGCCGGCGCGTCGTACCACGACGCCCTCGACTGGGCCACCGCCGAAGGCATCTTCACGCCGAGCGCCAACGGGGCGTTCAAGCCCACCAAGGCACTCACTCGCAGCCAGCTGGCCTCCTGGCTGTGGCACCTGATGGACGACCCTGCCGGCGACCCCGACACCACCTTCACCGACGTGCCCACCGGCGCCGGCTACCACGACGCCGTCGACTGGGCCGCGGCCCACGCCGTGTTCACCGCCTACGGCAACGGCACCTTCCGGCCCACCAGCACGGTCAAGCGCAGCCAGGCCGTCAGCTGGCTGTCGGCGCTGGCCGCCAGCGTCGACGCCTGGGCGGACCACACCGGCGACCGCCCCGACACGCTCCGCCAGCTCTGACCGACGCCCGTCCCCGAGGCACGACGGGCGGTCGCGGAGCGGTCCCGAAGGCACGAACGAAGGGGCGGACGGCGGGGCGGTGGAGGCTCAGTCAGCCCTCGCCGGACTCCCCCGGCTCGCCGGACTCGCCGCCTTCGCCGGCCTCGTCGGTGCCGTGCTCGCCGCCCTCGCCGCGCTCACCGCTCGGCGTGTCGTCCCACGTGGCCTTGGCGCCGCTGTGACCCACCTCGTAGGTGGTGTAGACGTTCCCGAGCGAGGCGACGATGGCCAGCACCATCACCGCGGGGGCGGCGATCCTCATCCAGCCCGGCGCCTCGGACAGGGTGCCGTCGGCGATGCGGGCGTTCACCTTGTTGCGGTACCAGAAGAACAGCATCAGCAGCAGCGCCGCCACGAACAGCACGATCACCCAGGGCAGCATGCGCTCGGCCAGCTCGGCGTGGTGCTCGGCCAGCTCGCTCTCCTCCACCCGCTCCTCGAGGTTCTCGCCCGATCCGGTGGCGAAGGGGATCAGCGCCAGGCAGAAGGCGGAGATGCCGACGGTGATCCAGCCGATCTTGTCCCGGGCGGCAGGCCAGACCGCCGAGAGGAACAGGCCCAGGGCGGCCAGGGGAACCAGCACCACGACGGCGTGGACGATGAGTGGATGCGCGGGCAGGCCCGCGATGTCGGAGATCTCGATGTTCATGCACGGCATCTTCACGGTGCCGGCGGGACGCGACTAGGGGCCTAAGGGCCAAGGCCAACCCAAGTCTTGGCAAAGTCGCTGTGTCGACCCGGCCGGCGTCAGCGGTCAGCCGTCCGCCGGCACCTCGCCGAGCGCGCCCGCGGCCCGTAGCGCCGCCAGCCTGGCCTCGTCGTACCCGCACACCTGGGCCAGCACCTCGTCGGTGTGCTCACCCACCGTGGGCGCCATCGTCGGCACCGGCAGCTCGCCGCCCACCACCTTCACCGGCAGCGGCGTCTGGTCGGCACCCACCGCCTCGGCGGGCAGCCAGGGCATGCGGGCCTGGAACTGGGGGTCGTCGGCGATGGTCTTCGGCGTGTTCACCGGCGCGATCGGGGTGTTGTGCTCGCCCCCGAAGGCCAGCCACTCGGCCGACGTCCGGGTGCGGAAGATGTCGCGCAGCTCGGCCCGCAGCGCGGTGTTGCCCACCGCGTGGTCGGCGTACTGCGAGCCGGGGTGGGCCTCGAACAGCTCGGGCCGGCCCACGCCCTCGCAGAAGTTCTTCCAGAACTCCCGCTCGGACGCCATGAACAGCACGTGGCCGTCGCTCGACTCGTAGATGTTGTAGCGGACGCCGTCCTTCATGCCCGCGGTGCCCGGCGCCCGGCGCACGTAGTCGTCCGAGGCGTTGCCGGTGACCTCGCTCTCCGGGCGCTCGTAGGCGCGGTAGGTCTCCGACCGGAGCCAGTCGATGGCGGCGGCCGAGTCGGACTGCGCCACCTCGAGCGCCATGCCCTCGCCCGTGGCGCGGGCGTGGATGACGCCGGCCAGGATGCCGAGCGCTCCGTAGACGGGCCCGGCGTTGATGCCGATGGACACGTGCTCGGGGATGTAGGTGAACCCGTCGGCGTCGACCTCCGGCTTCACGATGCCGGCCCAGGTGTCGTAGGCGATGCCGTGGCTCGGGTAGTCCTTGTACGGGCCGGTCATGCCGTAGCCCGAGATGGTCATGAACACGATCCGGGGGTTGATCTCGCGCAGGGCCTCGTAGCCGAGCCCGCGCCGGGCGAGGCCGCCGGGCCGCATGGCCTCGACCACCACATCCGACTCGCGCACGAGGTCGCGGAACACATCGGCGCCCTCGGGAGTGCGCAGGTCGAGCACCACGCTGCGCTTGCCCCGGTTTGCGTGCAGGTGCAGCAGCGAGGTGCCCTCGACGATGGGCCAGGTCATGCGCCGGCCGTAATCACCGGCGGGCGGCTCGACCTTCAACACGTCGGCGCCGAGGTCGGCGAGGGCGGTGGTGATGGCGGCGGGGCCGAGCATCGAGCACTCGACCACCCGCACGCCGGCGAGCGGAGCGACGGGCCCTGGGGAGGTTGGGTCGGACATGGCGGCCGATGCTAGATCGGGCCGGCAGCGTGACCCACACCGACCGGCTCCGGTCTCCACCGACCCGGATCGACCAGCAGCCAGCCGCACCGAGCCGCGCCGACCGCCCTCCCCCGCTCTAGTCCACGACGATGGTGAAGGTGTCCTCGGCGTGCAGTTCGCAGGCGCCCTGGAAGCGGCCCGGTCGGTCGAAGCGGTGCACCACGGTCCCGTTGGCGGTGACCACGAACGGCCCCACGTGGTGGACCTCGTCGTCGTGGTTCTGGATCATGACGCTGTCGTTCACGGCCAGGTGCAGCTCACGCGGCACGAGGTTCACCGTCTCGCCGGCGGCGATGCGGTCGGCGGTGCCGGCGGGGATCTCGATGTCGTGCACCCGGCCCGCCGGCTCGGGCCGCGCCGCCAGCCAGATGCCTCCCGCGACGAGCAGGCAGACCACCCCCACTGCCACCGCCGCGAGGACGGTGGCAGTGGAGCGTCCGAGTGAGCCGCCCGGGGGAGCGGCGTCGTGCTCGGAGGCCTCGGGGTCGGTGGCCTCAGGGAGCGTCATCTCGGACTGGCACCGTGATGACGCGCTCGCCCGCGTTCTCGAAGGTGAGCGTGACCTCGATCTCCTGGCCGGTCTCGAGCGGCGCCACCAGGTCGATGAGCATGATGTGGTAGCCGCCGGGCTCGAGCACGACGGTGTCGCCGGCGGGCAGTTCGAGCGAGTCGATCGGGCGCATGGTCATCTCGCCCATGCCGGCCATCGTGGTGTCGCTGCTCCCGCCGCCGGCGGTGGTGGTGGTCTCCTCCTCGTGGTGGGACGCCTCGGTGGTGTCCGAGCTCGCCTCCTCGTCGTGCGACGCCACGGTGGTGTCCGAGCCGGCGTCGCCGGCGGCCACGGTCTCGTGGATCTCGACCGTCCCGGCCACCTCAGCAGGCACGCTGGCACCCACGAGGGAGTCGCCGTCGGCGCTGGTGAGCTCGAGGTACACGGCGCCGTAGGTGGTGTCCTCGGGGCTGGTGCGGGCCCACGGGTTGGCGATGACGAGGCCGCCCTCGTCGCTCACCACCCCGTCGCCGCCCGCGGTGGTCGTCGTGTCGGCGGCGGCGGTGGTGTCGGAAGATGCGCCGTCGTCGCCGTCACTGCCGCACGCCGCGAGGGCGACGGTGAACGCCGTCACGGCGAACAGGGCGGCGATCAGGCGCAGGGCACGTCGGGTGGTGGTCATGGTTTCTCCTTGGTCGGGGGGAACGGTCGGATCCGGGGGTGGGGCTGCAGGGCGGGTGCTCACGCGGCACCGTCCGAACGGCCCAGCAGCACGGTGAGGTCGTCGGCCATGGCCTCGGCCTCGGTGCCGAACGGCCACTCGACCAGCACCTCGCCCTGGTCGTCGACCACGTAGGTGATGGCGGTGTGGCTGACATCGACGGAGCCGTCGTCGTTGTGCACCACCGACGACTGCGCGCCGAACGGCTCCTCGGCGGCCGCCAGCAGGCCGAGGTCGGGCTGGCGCAGCGCGTGGTACTCGGAGAAGAACGAGCCCAGGTAGTTGCTGAGCTTGGCGCCGGTGTCGCGCTCGGGGTCGACGGTCACCATGGCCATGTCGACCCGCTCGGCGTCGGGGCCGACCTGCTCGAAGGCGGTGCGCAGGTCGGCCAGCGTGGTGGGGCAGATGTCGGGGCAGCTGGTGTAGCCGAAGTAGGCGATCAGCAGTTCGTCCGGTGCCGCCGCCTTCATGGTGAAGTCGCCGCCGGCACCGCCGGTGGTGGCATCGGGCACGGTGACCTCACCGACCTGCAGCGGCTCGGGCCTCGTGATCCCCGACAGGGCCTGATCGCCCGCCGGCGCGGCGGCGCCCGCATCGGAGTCATTGGAGCTGGAACAGCCCGGTGCGACCACCACCAGGACCACGGCGATCGTCGCGGCCACCCACACGCGTGTTGCCTTCACGTACTGGTGGTCGCCGGACCCCTGCCGCGAGTTCCCGGGAAGTTACCGACCGGTAGGTCAGCGCTCGTCGGCGCACCGACGGGCCGCCAGAGCTCGGGACCCGGATCGAGCGCGCCGCAACTACGATCCGCCGGGGGAGGCGGCGCTCGCGAGGCGGCGCCGGCGAGGGGGAGGGAGACAGGCGTGGGCGAGGAGAGCACCCGCTTCCCGACGTTCTGGACCGAGGACGGCACCGCACGGGCCACCTACACGCTGACGAGGGCGCCCGGCACGAAGCCGGGCAACTTCACACTGATGGAGCGCTTCCTCTACACGGATCCCCTCACGCCCAACGAGGGCATCGTGGTGCCCGGCCGGCCCGGCGTCTTCACCACCGACCTGGCGTCCATCCCCGATGCGTTCACCTGGCTGGTGCCCAAGGACGGCACCCACACCCCAGCCGCGCTGCTCCACGACGCCCTGGTCAACGCCCCCGGCAACCCGGCCGACTACCGGCTCGCGCACCGTGACCCCGAGTCCGGTCGGTGGCACACCGACGAGACCGATCCGGATCCGCTCTGCCCGCGCGAGGACGCCGACAACATCTTCCGCCACGCCATGGCCCATCTCGGGGTGTCGTTCATCCGTCGATGGACGGTCTGGGCGACGGTCACCGCCGCCACGCTCTGGAGCAAGGCCAGGTGGACGAGGTGGTGCTGGCGGCTGCTGTTCATCGTCGCCGTCGTCGCACTGGGCATCGGCGGCGTGCTCGAGTTCCTCGACCTCATCGACGTGCAGGGCCAGATCCACCTACCGGTCGTCTGCTGGTACTTCGACTGGCAGGTCCCGTGGATGGGCGACGGGTCGGCCGGGGCCGAGCTGCGCGGGGCGGCGTTGGTGCACCTGACCGCGACCGCCGCGCTCACCGTGGCGTGCCTCCGGCGGTGGCGGGTCGGCCTCATCTTCGGCCTCGCCCTGTCGGCGTTGGCCGTGCCGCTCTTCGTCTCCGGGGTCGCCTACCTCGCCTACCAGGGGGTCGAGTTGCTGGTCTTCGGGATCCTGAAGCTGGCACCTCGGGCCCGGCGAGCGGTCGACAGGGATCCGTCACCGACGCCCGTCAACGCGCCGCCCGCCATCGAGAGGTTCCAGTGATGTTCGACACCGCCCTCGGCGTGGCCATCGGCCTCATCCTCGTCTTCCTCGTGTTCTCGATGGTGGTGTCCGGCATCTACGAGGGCATCGCCCGCTTCCTGGCGTGGCGGGCGAAGGACCTGTGGGCCTCGGTGCGACTGCTGCTCGTCCCGCAGGACGCGCCGGCGCGAGCGGTCCCGGGCGAGGCGCGCCTGGGTGTCCCCCTCCGGCCCGGCGGGCCTCGTGACCACCGGCCGACGGGAGCGGACGCGGCCGCCGCCGCCGCCGATCCGGCCGACGACGACGTCGACCTGGTCGCCGCGTTCTACGCCCACCCGCTGATCGGGGGCCTTGAGCCGTTGGCCCACGACCAGCGCACGAAGGTGGCCACCATCGCGCCGGACTCGTTCGCCCGGGCACTGATCGACGTGCTCGTGCCGGCGGGTGACGGTGAGACGTCGGTGAACGCCCTACGCCAGGCGATCCGCGACTCGAACCTGCCGATGAAGAAGCCCCTGCTCCAGGTCGCGAGTGAGGTCGGCGAGTCGCTGGACGCCTTCCGCGAACAGGTCGGCGCGATGTTCGACCAGCAGATGACGCACCTCAGCACGCTCTACCGACGGCGGGCCAAGGCCATCATGTTCGGCATCGGCCTGCTCGTCGCGGTCGTCGCCAACGTCGACGCTCTCCACGTGGCCAGCACCCTCTACGGCGACGATGCGCTCCGGGCGGCCACGACCGTGGCGGCCAAGGAACTGGTCGCGTCCTGCGATGACAAGACGGGCGCCGACCTCGACACGTGCCTCGCCGATGCTCGGGTGTCGCTGGACGACCAGGTGACCATGCCCGTCGGCTGGGGCTCCGCCGACGACGGACGGTCGTTCTGCCGATGGGAGGCGGTCGGCTGGATGCTGGGCTGGCTGCTGACCGCGGTGGCGCTGATGCAGGGCGGGCCGTTCTGGTTCGACGTGCTCAAGCGGGCCACCAGCCGCGCGCCGGCGAGCGCACCGGGCGAGGGCGGGACGTCACGACGAGCGTGAGGGCTGGTGTCGCTGTCAGCCCTGCCGGCGCACCGGAAGGGCGCCGCGGGCCTTGACCGTGGTGATGGCGAAGTTGCTGTAGATGCGCCCGATCTCGGGGAGCTGCTGCAGATGCTCGCGGGTGAAGCGCTCGTAGTCACGCAGGTCGCGACACACCACCTCGAGCAGGAAGTCCGACTGGCCCGACACCATGTGGCAGGCGACGACCTCGGGGAAGCCGAGGAGCATCTCCTCGATGCGGTCCTGGGTGCCGCCGCCGTGACGCTCGACCGACAGCTCGACGAACACGGTCAGGTCCAGCCCGACCTGCTCGCGGTCGATCACCGCCTGGTAGCCGGCGATGACCCCGGCGTCCTCGAGGCGCTTGACCCGCCGCAGGCAGGGCGAAGGCGACAGTCCCACTGCATCGGCGAGAGCCACGTTGGACAGGCGCCCGTCGGCCTGCAGCTCCTCCAGGATGCGCACATCCACGTCGTCGAGCGGTAGCAGAGGCATATCCGGATACTAGACCTGGTCTTTGTAGCAGATCATGCTGATGCAGGCCATGATCGGCGCAACATTCGCAATCCCCTGCCGGGCCGTTTCCGGCACACTGCAGGCATGACCTCCTCCCCCAGCTTCGACCTCCATCGCAGCGCCGACTGGCTGGCCGGCCAGGACCTGGCCGATCTCGACGCCCACCACGCCGACCTGGTCGGCGTGGTCGACGCGGCCGCGGCTGCCGCCGGCGCCCCCGCCGCCCTGCGTCCCTCGGCCTCGGACCCCACGCCGGCGCTCGTGCGCCTCTTCAACCACCACGCCTGCACGATCCAGCGCTCGCAGCGCCGGCAGCGCCTCGCCGCCTGAGGGCCGGCGCCATGTCGCCGGGCGTCCGCCAGGGCAACTGGCCGGCCGGGTCAGGCGGGGGTGGCGGCCGTGGCCGATGGAGTGGACGTGGTGGACGCGGCGGGGAGCAACCCCAACGTCGCCCGCATGGCGTCGACGGTCGCCGCCCGGATCTCGTGGTGGTCCGCCTCGAGGTCGAAGGGCCGGCCGAAGTGGGCGAACGAGATGGCCACGCCGAGGGCGCACATGAGCTGCACCCGCCGGGTGAGCGACACCCTCCCGTCGCCGAGGGCGGCGTCGATGCTGTCGTGGAAGCGCTGGTGGATGGCGGCGAAGTCGGTGTCGGAGTCGTCGGCCGAGATGGCCGTGATCGCCACCTCGTTGTGCTCGATGAGCTCGAACAGCTCGCGGTTCTGGAGCATCCAGTCGATGAACCCCTCGAGCCCGGCGGCCCACCGGAGCCGGTCGTCGGCGCCCGCGGCGCCCGCGCCGTCCCGCGTGATGGCATCGACGAACTGGGCGCCCGCCTGCTTCAACGGCTCGAGCAGGGCCGTGAGCAGGTCTTCCTTGCTGCGGAAGTGGTAGTAGAGCGCCGCCTTGGTGACCCCGACCTCGTCGGCCACCTCGCGCAGCGACGTCTTGTCGTAGCCCTGTTCGAGGAAGAGCCGGCGGGCAGCGTCGAGGATCTGGTCCCGGGTGTCGGCCACGCCGTTCAGTCTAGCGCGGGGAATCTACTTGACGGCCGGTAAGTGGTCCCTTACCGTGCGGCAAGTAGGCACACCCCGACAGAGGGAGCACGACATGGCGGAGCTCGCCATCGAGGCACACGGCCTCACCAAGCGCTACGGCGAGACGGTCGCCCTCGCCGGCGTCGACATGGCCGCCGAGCGGGGAACCGTGCTGGGCGTGCTCGGCCCCAACGGTGCCGGCAAGTCCACGACGGTCCGGATCCTCACGACGCTGGCCCGACCGGACGAGGGCCACGCCACCGTCGCCGGGTTCGACGTCGCCTCCCAGGGCGCCCAGGTCCGCCGCCACATCGGGGTGTCGGCGCAGGACGCCACGGTGGACATCGCGCTCACCGGCCGCCAGAACCTGGTGCTGATCGGGGAGCTCAGCCGCCTCGACCGGGTGTCCGCCCGGCGCCGAGCCGTGGACCTGCTGGATCGCTTCGGCCTCACCGACGCCGCCGACCGCGTGGTCAAGGGCTACTCGGGGGGCATGCGTCGGCGGCTCGACCTGGCCGCCAGCATCGTCACCTCGCCTCCCATCCTGTTCCTCGACGAGCCCACGACCGGGCTCGACCCCTCCAGCCGCGCCGGCATGTGGGACATCATCCGCACCCTGGTGGACGACGGCGTCACCGTGCTGCTCACCACGCAGTACCTCGACGAGGCCGACCAGCTGGCCGACCGCATCTCGGTGATCGACCACGGCCGGGTCATCGCCGAAGGCACCCCCTCCGAGCTGAAGGCCACCGCCGGGCAACGGCGCCTGATCGTGCGTCTGACCGCCATCGAGCCGGCGGCGATGGATGCTCTGCGCCCCTTCACGACCGCCTCCCCGACCTCGACCGACGGCGGCCGCACCTACAGCTTCCCGGTCGTGGACGGCCCGGGCCTGGCGTCGGCGGTGGTCGCCGCCTTGGCCGGCATCAGTGCCGACGTCGACGAGGTGGCCGTCCACCAACCTTCGCTGGACGACGTGTTCTTCACCCTCACGGGCCACGCCGCCGGCGGGGACGAGCAGACCGACCCGATGGCGGCGGCGAGCTGATGGCGACGACCACCACGAACCCCACCACCGCCGGCAACGGCCGCAGCGACAGCGCGCTCGAGGCACCGCCCACCGGCGGCCCCTCCGCGGGCCCCCAGCCGACGGCCCGTCCGCGGTCCGCGACGCGGGAGTGGCTGCACGACGCCAGGGTGCTCACCCGGCGCAACCTGGTCCACGTCCGGCGCGAGCCCGCCCAGTTGTCCGACGTGACGGTGCAGCCGGTGCTGTTCACCCTGCTGTTCACCCAACTGTTCGGGGCCGCGATGGTCCTGCCGGGCGGCGGCGAGTACAAGGACTTCGCCATCGCCGGCCTGCTGGTCATGAACCTGGCCACGTCCTCCCCGATGGGCACCGCGGTCGGCCTGGGATCGGACATGAGCACCGGCATCATCGACCGCTTCCGCACCCTCTCGATGCAGCGCTCTGCCATCGTGGCCGGCCGCACCTTCTCCGACCTCCTGGCCAGCGTCATGTGTGCCGCCTTCGTCACCCTCGCCGGGTTGATCGTGGGCTGGCGCCCGGATGCGAGCCTGCTGTCGATCCTGGCCGGGTTCGGTGTCGCCATCTTCTTCGGGTATGCGCTCAGCTGGTTCGGGGCGTGCGTCGGGCTGGCCACCAGCGGCCCCGAAGCGGCGCAGTCGATCGGCCTGATCGTCCTGTTCCCCATGGCCTTCGTGTCGAACGCCTTCGTCCCCACCAACAACCTGCCCACCTTCCTGGGCACGCTGGCGGCGTGGAACCCGGTCAGCGCGGTGGCCGCCGCCACCCGCGAGCTGTGGGGCAACCCGAACCCGTCGGCCACCATCGATGCCTGGCCCATGCAGCACCCGATCCCCGCGGCGCTGCTGTGGTCGCTCCTCATCCTTGGGGTCTCCGCCGTCACCGCGACCGGTCTCTTCCGGCGCCGCACGACCGAGTGATCGCGCCCGCGAGCCACCAGCCATCTCCCAGTGATTACCTGATTACGCCCCGTAGGCTGCGACCGTGAGGATGCCGCCGCACATGGCCCTGGGGGCCGACCCCAGCAAGATCGCCGGCGCCACCGTGGGCAAGGGCGTGGTGCGCCGGGTGTGGGGCTTCGCCCGGCCGTACAAGTGGCCGCTGGTCGGCTTCCTCGTGGTGATCGTGGCCGAGGCCGTGATCGGCCTGGCGCCGGCGCTGCTGATCCGCCGCATCATCGACGACGCCCTGCCGGCCCAGGACCGCACCGCGGTCAGCATCGCCGCCGCCCTCATGGTGGCGGTGGCGTTCACCGAGGCGGGCCTGTCCCTGGCCGAGCGCTGGTGGTCGTCACGCATCGGCGAGGGACTCATCTTCGACCTGCGGGTGGCGCTGTTCGACCACGTGCAGCGCATGCCCATCGCCTTCTTCACCCGCACCCAGACCGGCGCGCTGATCAGCCGCATGAACAACGACGTCATCGGCGCCCAGCGGGCGGTCACCGGCACCTTGGGCTCGGTGGTCTCGAACCTGGTGGTGCTGGTCACCACCCTCACGGCCATGTTCATCCTGCAGTGGCAGCTCACCCTGCTCTCGCTGGTGCTGCTGCCGCTGTTCCTGCTGCCGGCCAAGCGGGTGGGCCGGCGCCTCCAGTCCATGACCCGCGAGCAGATGGACCTGAACTCGTCGATGAACACGACGATGACCGAGCGCTTCAACGTCTCGGGGGCGCTGCTGGTCAAGCTGTTCGGCCGCCACGACCAGGAGTCGGGCGACTTCTCCAAGCGGGCCGGGCGGGTGCGCGACATCGGCGTGCTGACCGCGGTCTACAGCCGCACCTTCTTCATCGCCCTGGGCCTGGTCGGCGCCGTCGGCACCGCCCTCGTCTACTGGCTGGGCGGCCAGCTGGTGATCTCGGAGGCCATCACCATCGGCACGCTGGTGGCGCTCGGCACCTACGTGGCTCAGATCTACACCCCGCTCACCAGCCTCACCAACGCCCGGGTCGACCTGATGACCGCCTTCGTGTCGTTCGACCGGGTGTTCGAGGTGCTCGACTCGCCGCACCAGGTGACCGACCGGCCGGGCGCGGTCGACCTGGTCGAGCCCCACGGCGCCATCGAGTTGCACGACGTGTGGTTCCGCTACCCGGCCGCCGCCGACGTGTCCATCGCCTCGCTCGAGGTCAACGGCGCCGACGTGGGCGCCCTCAGCACCGAGGCGTCCCAGGCGGTGCTGAAGGGCGTGTCGGCCACCATCCCCGCCGGCAGCCTCACGGCACTGGTCGGCCCGTCGGGCGCGGGCAAGACCACCCTCAGCTCCCTCATCCCCCGCCTCTACGACGTCACCGACGGGGCGGTCTCCGTCGACGGCCACGACGTGCGCGACCTCACCCAGACCAGCCTCCGCGAGGCGATCGGCGTGGTGAGCCAGGACCCCCACCTGTTCCACGACACCGTCGGCGACAACCTGCTCTACGCCCGCCCCGGCGCCACCCAGGACGAGGTGGAGGCGGCCTGTCGGCGGGCCCAGATCCACGACGTCATCGCCGGCCTGCCCGACGGCTACGACACCGTCGTCGGCGAGCGCGGCTACCGCCTCTCCGGCGGCGAGAAGCAGCGCCTGGCCATCGCCCGCATGCTGCTCAAGGACCCGGCCATCGTCATCCTCGACGAGGCCACCAGCCACCTCGACAGCGAGAACGAGTCGCTGGTGCAGGACGCCCTGGAGGAGGCGCTGGCCGACCGCACGTCCATCGTCATCGCCCACCGCCTGTCCACCATCCGCGCCGCCGACCAGATCCTCGTCATCGACGACGGCCGGGTGGTCGAGCGGGGCACCCACGACGAGCTCGAGGCCGCCGGCGGCCTCTACGCCGACCTCTACCGCACCCTGGTGCGGGGCGACGCCCCCGAGCCGCAACCCGAACCGGCCTGACCCCAGCCCGGCTGACGGCCGCCGGCGAGCGGCTCTTTCCGAGCTCGTCGGTGAACACGACGATGACCGAGCACCTACCCGGCGTCCTATCGTGGGTCCGGTGCACGTAGGTCGGAGGGAGCGCTCTTGGCGGCCGGGGTGGACGACGGTGGTGGCCGTGTTGTCGCTCGCCGGCACGTTGCTCGTGCCGGGGGTGTCGGCGGCGTCCGCCACGATCGCGGTGACCGCCGTGCCGATGACCACCTACGTGGTTCCGGGGGACCTGCCCTGGTTGCCGGGCGACATCACCGCCGGTCCCGACGGCGGCCTCTGGTTCTCCGGCCGATCGGTCGGCCGGATCGACCCCCTCACCGCCGAGTTCACGGCCGTCGACGACACCCACAGCAGGTGGATCACGACCGGCACCGACGGCGGCATCTGGTTCGCCGACGAGGACGAGATCGGTCGCATCGACCCGGGCACCAACGCCGTCCAGCGCCACCCCTTCGAAGGCCTGACCGGCATCGCCGCGGGCACCGGCGGTCGCATCTGGTACTCGGTCCGCGCCGAACACCCCTTCCCGGTGCCGACGACGGTCGGTCTCGGCTGGCTGGACCCCGACCAGTCCGGCGGGTTCGTCGACACCGCGCAGCAGCCGCGGGGCATCGTCGAGGGCGCGGACGGCAACCTCTGGTTCACCGCCGACACCGGCGGCATCGGCCGCCTCAACCGGGCCAACCAGCAGGTCACCTACTTCGACGCCGCGCCCCTGCGACCGGACGGCCCGATCACCCCGGGGCCCGACGGATGGCTGTGGTTCCTGCACCGCGGCTGCCCCGGGCGACTCGATCCGTTCACCGGCGTCTTCGACGGGTTCGCGTCCACCGAGTGCCCAGGGCGGCTCACCGACCTCGCCTTCGGGGACGACGGCCGCGTGTGGTTCACCATGGCGAACGGGTCGCGCGTGGCCGACCTCGATCCGGTCGCCGGCGTCATCACCGAGCACGCCGACGCCCTCGGCCACGTCGGATCGCCCGGCGGGATCACGGCCGGGCCCGACGGCAACATCTGGTTCGCCAGCCAAGGGACCGACCGCATCGGTGTGGTCCACCTCCAGGGGCCGTCGGTGTCGATCCGGCTGACCACCGACGAGGGACACGTGCGGGCCAGCCAGCCGATCCACTACCACCTCACCGTCGCCAACACCGGCGACACCCCGCTCACCGGCGTCGCCGTGAGCGATGCCGCGGTACCGGACTGCGAGGGACCGGTCGGCGCCCTCGCCGTCGGCCAACACGTCACCGTGGACTGCGAGTACTCGCCGACCTTCGCCGAGGTCGGCACCTTCACCAACGTGGCCTGGGTGGACAGCGACCAGACCCCGGCCAACGACTCGAACACCACGTCGACGACGATCACCGCCTCACCGGACCTGTCGGTCAGCAAGGCCGCGGACGAGCGCACGGTCGTCGAGGGCGAACCGATCCACTACCACGTGACCGTCACCAACACCGGCGACATCCCCCTCACCGGGGTGACCGTCACCGACGCCGGCGCGCCCGGGTGCGCTGGGCCGGTGGCCGACATCCCGGTGGGCGACGACGTGGTCGTCGATTGCACGTACACGACCACCGGTGCCGACGGGGCCGCCCGCCTCCACTCGAACCAGGCGAGCGCCGACAGCAACGAGACGACCGCGAAGGTGACGAACATCGTGACGACCACCGTCGAGCCCCGGCTCACGCTGGTGAAGGCCGCGGACGAGTCCTCGGTCGTGGCCGGCGACGACATCGACTACCACCTCACCCTCACCAACACCTGGGACGCGCCGCTCACCGGGATCGTCGTCACCGACCCGAACGCTCCGGGGTGCGACGGCCCGGTGGCGGATCTGGCCCCGGACCAGCACGTGACGGTCGACTGCACGTACACCACCACCTTCGGCGACGTCGGCACCTACACCAACGTGGCCACCGCGGACGGCGACCAGATCACCGCTGTCCCGTCGAACCCCGTCCACACCACGGTGACCGCCGACCCCTCGCTGTCGGTGACCACGACCGCTGACCAGGACGCCGTGGTCGGCGGCGACGACATCGACCTCCACGTCACCATCGAGAACACGGGTGACGTGCCGCTCACCGAGGTGACGGTGTCCGACCCGAACGCGCCCGACTGCGAAGGCCCGGTGGCCGACCTGGCCGTCGGCGCCGACCTGACCGTCGACTGCACCCACACGACGGCCGCAGGGGACGACGGGCCTTTCACCAACGTCGCCACCGTCGACACCGCCCAGACCGACCCGGTGGCCTCCGACGAGGTCGTCGTCCTGATCACGCCGCGCCACCGACCCGACCTGGAGGTCCGTCTGGAGTCACGGCCATGGGTGGGCGGCGGCGTCACCGGTACCGACGGCGCCGATCAGACCGCCACCGCGATCCGCCGCCCCGGCGGACGGGCCGTGTTCTTCGTCCGCATCGCCAACCACGGCGCCGGCGACGACCGCTTCGACCTGCGCCGGGTCGGCGCGGTCACCCCCGCGGCACAGGTCCGGTACTTCGTGGGGCGATCCGCCACCGACATCACCCAGGCGGTGCTCGACCGCACCTACCGCACCCCCGAGCTCGCGCCCGGTGAGTCGGTGAAGATCCGCGTCGAGATCTCCCTCGCCCCGGGCGCGCGGCTCGGGCGCACCCACGCGGTGCTGCTGCGGACCCGATCCGTCGGCGCCACGGCGGCCGCCGACACCGTCCGGGCAGCGGTCACCGTCAGGTAGCGGGGGCGTCCACCTGAACGCGCGGCGCAGTCGACCTGACCCGTTCTGGCGCCTGATCCTGTCGGCCCAGCGACCGAATAGGGCGCCAGCTCGGGCGGGATCGGGCCGGACCAGGGCGGGATCGGTCTGAGCACCGCCTCGGCCACGTGCTGGGCCGGCCGGTTGTGAGGGCTACACGCGGTCGCGGAGCCAGGCGATGTCGTCCTTGCGGCCGTCGTCGGCGGTCTCGCAGATGACGGGGGCGCCGGCGGTGCGGACCACCTCGACCAGCGCCTCGGGATCGACCTGGCCCTGGCCCAGGTGCTCGTGGCGGTCGCGGCCCGAGCCGTGGGGGTCCTTCGAGTCGTTGCAGTGCACGAGGTCGATGCGGCCGGTGATGGCCAGCAGGCGCTCGGCGGCGTCGATCATGGTCTCGCCGGCGGCGTGGGCGTGGCAGGTGTCGAGGCAGAAGCCGATGCCGAACGGGGCGATGTGGTCCCACAGCCGGGCGATGGTGTCGAAGTGGCGGGCCATGGCGTGGTCGCCACCGGCGGTGTTCTCGAGGTAGATCGGCACCTCGCTCTCGATGGCCTGCAGGCCCTTGACCCAGCGCACGAAGCCCTCGGCCTCGTCGTCGTCGGCGGTGACGTGGCCACCGTGGACGATGACCGCGGTGGCGTTGATCTCGGCGGCCGCCTCGCAGGTCTGCTGCAGGATCTTGCGGCTCGGGATGCGGATGCGGTTGTTGGGCGACGCCAGGTTGATGGGGTAGGGCGCGTGCACGTAGACCGGCACCGGCGAGGCCCGCAGCGCGTCGGCGTCGTCGCGCGGCGGCGGCTTCTTCCACCCCTGGGGGTCGCCCAGGAACAGCTGCAGGCAGCCGGCGTCCTCGGCGATCGCGGTGCCGAGCGGGTCGTCGGGGCCGACGTGCGCGCCGATCGGGAAGGCGGGCCCGAGCGGCCCATCAGAGCGGGCAGGCGAGGTCATACCTCGACGCTACCGCCGCCCCTGCGTCCCTTCGCCGCCATTGCCGCCCGTCGCTCATCGAGGTTCCGGTCGACGCTCGCAGTCGAAGCCCGGCCGCCGATCCGTCACACTGGCGGGATGGCGAATCGGTGGGGGTGGCGACTGCTCGGCATCGTGCTCACCCTCGTCGTCGCGACCGGCGTGCTGACCGTGGTGGTGGCCGGCGGCGCCCGGCTGGCGTCGCGGGCCATCGCCGGCGGCGACGGGCCGAGCGTGGCCACGCCGCCGGCCGGCACCTACTACCACGGCGTGTACCCCGGTGGCACGACGGGGTGGGAGGACGACATCACGCCGGCCGACCTCGACGCCTACGAGGGCGCCGCCGGACGGGAGGTGGCCTGGGTCTACTTCTCCGACAACTGGTTCCGACGCGACCGCACCTTCCCCACCGCCACGGCGACGTGGATCCGCGAGCGGGGCGCGCTGCCGTTCATCCGGCTGATGCTGCGGGGACGGGGCCCGGCGTCGGGCGACCGCGCCTTCCGCCTGCAGCGCATCCTCGACGGGGAATTCGACGCCGACCTCACCACCTGGGGCGAGGGGGCCGCCGCGTTCGACACCCCGATCGTCGTCGAGTGGGGCACCGAGATGAACGGCGACTGGTTCGGGTGGAACGGGCGCTGGAACGGCGGCCCCGACGCCGGCCCGCGACGGTTCCGCCAGGCCTACCGCCACATCGAGCGGGTGATCGAGGCGGCCGGCGCCGACAACATCACGTGGGCGTGGCACGTGAACGGCGACAGCCAACCGGCGGCGGCGTGGAACCAGCCCGAGCGCTACTACCCGGGCGACGACTGGGTGGACTGGGTCGGCCTGTCCGCCTACGGCGCGCTGACGCCCCAGGACGGTGCCGGCGACTGGGCGACCTTCCGCGAGACCCTCGACGAGATGGTGCCCCGCCTCGCCACGCTCGCTCCCGACAAGCCCGTGATGGTGTTCGAGTTCGGCATGACCCGTGGCAACCCCCACGGCCGGCCGGCGGCCTTCGCCGACGCCGCGCTCACCGACCTGCTGGACAACCGCTGGCCGGCGGTCCGGGGATTCTCGTGGTGGAACGAGAGGTGGCCCAACGACGACGACCCGTCCCACGACACCGACATGCGCCTGCAGGCCCTGGCCGGCGTGCGCCGGGTGTTCCAGCAGCACCTGGTCGACAACCCCGACGTCCTCGACCACGAGTTCCCCTGATGGCACTCCTGTCACGGTCGGCGGCCTGCCCGCCGCAGCGCCGCCGGCGGGTCGAAGGCACCGCCGCTGCTGGTCAGGCGGCATCGCCTCCCTGCGCCGCCGGAAGCTCCGCCTCCTCCCGGCCAGCGACGCCTCATGGCTCGTGTGGTCGTCACCGATGCCGACGTTGAGAGCGTGAGCAGGTTTCGGCTCGAGCCCTACGAGGACCTGCTCGGTGGCGTTCGCTTCCGCGACGGCACGCTCCGCCTCGGTCCGACTACCGGCGCCATCGCGCTCACCGGCCTCCAGCTTGCATTCGGGCTCCTGTGTGTCGCCCTCGGGATCGCGACGGCGAACCCGTTGTTCCTCTTTGGAGCCGCCCCGGCCCTGTGGACCCTGCGGTATCTCCGGTGCCGGGTAGTCGCCACAGATGGTTCGATCGTCGTGGTCAACAAGTGGCATCGGCGCTCGCTGTCCATCGACGAGGTGGAGGCCACCGCAATCGAGGCCTTCCAGCCTGGGCTCGGGTTCCTGCCCTTTGTCGGCTTGGGCAACCTTTGGCCCCGCCGCCTCGTGGCGTGCTGGCTGATCCTGCGCACCGGCCCCCCGGTCCGTTGCGATGCGCTCGTGGGCCTGCCCGCCGAGCGGCGGCCGCTGGCCCCGACACCGATCGAGGCGAAGCACGCCATCCTCGAGCGATGGATCAGGGCGGCTGTCGATGACCGCAGCGTCAGTCCGGCCGGACGCCGGCGAGCAGGGCCAGCTCGCGCCACTTCCACACGCAGTCCACGTCGGTGAAGCCGATGCCGCGCAGCCAGGCCAGCTGATCCTCGACCGGCGCCAGCAGGTTGGAGGGATCGTCGGGCTGGTCACCGACGCCGATGGCCTCGCGAAACGCCTGGTGCAGCGCCGGCGTGGGTGAGGCCACGTGCTCGAGGTTCAAGACCGCGCCACCCGGGCGCAGCACGGCGAAGACCTCGGCATAGAGCGAGCGCTTGCGCGCGTCGGGCACGTGGTGGATGGCGAAGCTGGACACGACGGCGTCGAAGGGGCCCTCGTCGGGCAACGGGTCCTCGAGGTCGTGGGCCCGCACCTCGACGTCGGGGTCGGCCGCGAAGCGCTCACGGGCCGTCGCCAGCATGTGCTCGTTGAGGTCGAGCGCCAGGCCGGCGGCGCCCGGCCGAGCGGTGCGCACCAGGGCCAGCAGGCGCCCGTCGCCGGTGCCCAGGTCGAGCACGCGGTCGACCCGTCCGGGCAGGCACTCGAGCAGGGCGGCGTGGCCCTCGGTGCGGTGCGGGATGGCGTCGGCGATCTCGAGGTAGGCCAGCGCGTGCTCGACGGTGGGCCACAGGTTCGTCTCGGTCGCCATCCACCTACGTTGTCAGGCCCGCCACCGCGAACCCGAGGCAATAGCGCGCGCCCGACGCGCGGCATTGCCTCGAGAACGACCAGCGGCCGAACCCGAGGCAATACCTGGCGGAACCCGGGGGCTAGTGCCTCGAGAACGGTGGTCCCAGGGGGAGGGGGGTGCCGGCGCCGTCGACGAGGGCGACCGGGACGGGGTGGTCGCCGCCGCCGGCCAACAGGTCGCCGCACCGCGCTGGCGACCCGCCCGCCGCGGCGGCGTCGGACGCCCGGCCGAGCGCCAGTGCCTCGTCCAGCAGGGCCCGCTCGGCGGGGCCCAGCAGGGCCAGGTCGTCCGACACGATGGCCATGCCGCCCGACACCCCGACGGCCAGCGCCCACGCCCGGGCCGCCTCGGGCGACAGCGCCGTCTCGCTGGTGCGCAACATGATGCAGTCCGGGTCGTTCAGCCAGAGCTTGCGGTGCATGAACGACCGGGCCAGCGTGGAACGCCACGCCCCCTTCGTGGCGGGGCTGACCTCCTCGTAACCGGGCATCGCGAACTCGTCGGTGCGCTCCCACGACGGCGCCACGTCGGGCCCGATGCGCATGCCGTCGACCGCTCCCACCACCGCGCCCAGCGGGCACCCGCAGGCCAGGATGAAGGTGCCGTCGCCGGCGCCCCGGCGGATGGCGTCGTAGCCCATCCGCACCCGCTCGGCCGGCGTGGCAGTGGGGTCGGCCCAGCGCCCCTGGTCGAGCGCGGGGGCGCAGGTGAAGTCCAGCTTCAGGTAGCGGTAGCCCATGGCGACCAGCGCGGCGGCCGTGTCGGCCAGGTGCTGCTGCGCGTCGGGATGGGTGGTGTCGAGGGTGCCCATGAAGCCGCCCCAGTCGGGGTTCCACCACCCCATGAGCAGGTCGTCCGAACCGGCCTCGCGGGCGGCGAACCCGGGGTGGGCTCGCAGCAACGCCGAGTCGGGCGCGGCCAGGAACGGCGCCATCCAGATGCCCGGCGTGTAGCCGGCGCCGGCGATGTCGGCCGCGAGTCGATCCACGCCCGAGGAGAACTTGTCGTTGGTGACGAGCCAATCGCCGACCGCCGCCTGATACCCGTCGTCCACCTGGAAGACCTCGAAGGGCCAGTCGCCGGCCCGGGCCAGGTTCGAGCGGACGTGGTCCTCGGTGAGCGAGTGGAAGAAGTGGTACCAACTGCACCACCCCACCTGGAACGGTGCGGTCACCCGGGCCCGCTCGAGCCGGCCCACCTCGTCGGCCCAGGCCTCGAGCAGCGGCGAGGCGGCGGGCCCCTGGTCGGTGATCACATCGTGCAGCGACCGGGTGGCGCCGGCGGCCAGCACCGCCCCGCCCAGGTAGGCCTCGGCCACCACCTCCAGCGCGCCGTCCCCGAGCGCCCGGATGCGCACCGTGCCGTCGTGGGACGACCCACCCGCGAACCCGACCAGGTGTACCGGGTCGTCGGCGCCCCCACCACGGAACGCGGTCACCCACTCGCTGCGCACCTCGCCCGCCGGTGCCACCGCGGGGTCGGCGTGGTGCACCCGCCGCGCGAACCCGACCACGTCGTCCAGCACCGGGTCGTCGCACCGGGTGCGGGACGGGTCGACGTGCGTGCCAAGGGTCACCGACCCCGTCGGCGACCACGACTGGTACCCGTTCTGGAACACCCGCACCGGCGCCGCCACCCCCTCGAGCCGGAATCGCAGCCGCACCGCGAGGACGGCGACCGGCTTCCGGCTGACGTTGGCGATCGACCAGCTCCATCTGTTCGGCCCCGCCTCGGTCAGGCTGACCTCCACGGCAGGTTCTTCCGCGAGCACCTGTGTGCCGGTGAGCTCGAGCGTCATGCGACCGTTCTAGCGGCCGAAACGGGGATTCGTCATGGTGCCCATCTGTCCAGGTATCGGGTCTGGTGTTTCCCTAGACTTGCCGCATGGCGTTCACCATCAGCGCTCCCGAGCTCGCCGTCCTGCGTGACGCCGCCCTCGCCGCCGGGCTCAAGGCCTCGCAGGACCTCGGCCCCGAGGACCTGCGCAGCCGAGGTTCGTTCGCCGAGTACGCCGACGAGGACTGAGCGGGGCTCGTCCCCGCCCGATGATCAGAGCCAGGGGCGGGGATCGGCCAGCAGCTCGGCGATGCGTTCCGGCGGCGCCGGCCGGCTGAACAGGTAGCCCTGCACCACGTCGCAGTCGAGCTCGCGCAGCACCGCCAGCTGGGACTCGGTCTCGACCCCTTCGGCCACGACCGTGAAACCCAGGGACTGCCCCAGCACGATGGCCGCCGAGATGATGGCCCGGTCGGGTGAGTCCGGCTGGTCGAGCCCGGCCACGAAGGACTGGTCGATCTTGAGGTGGTTGGCCATCGGGAAGCGCCGGACGTAGTCGAGGGTGGCGTACCCGGTGCCGAAGTCGTCGATGGCGAAGCCCACGCCCGTGTCACACAGCAGCCGCAGGGTCTCGACCAGGCCGAGGCCGGCGGCCAGCGCCGACTCGGTGACCTCGAAGCAGAGACGGCCGGGCTCCACCCCGGTGGCGTCGAGCACCACGGCCACCCGCTCGAGGAAGCGATCGTCGGCCAGTTGGCGCACGGACAGGTTCACCATCATCGACAGGTCGGGCGCCAGGGCCTGCCACTCGACCAGCTGGCGGGCGGCGAGCTCGAGCACCCGCTCGCCCAGCGGGATGATCAGCCCGATCTCCTCGGCCGCGGGGATGAACTCGGCCGGCGGCACCAGGCCGCGACCCGGTCGGTCCCAACGGGCCAGTGCCTCCACCGCCACCACCCCGCCGGTGCGCAGGTCGATCATCGGCTGGTAGTGCACGACGATCTGGTCGTCGGCCACGGCCCGGTGCAGCTCGCGCTCGAGGTCGAGGCGCTTCACGACCCGGAGGTGGAGGTCCTCCTCGAACACCTCGTGGCGCGAGCGGCCCCGCTCCTTGGCCCGGTACATGGCGGCGTCGGCGTTGCGCACGAGCGACTCGGCCTCGTGGGCGAGGTCGTCCACCACCGGGCTCTCGCTGGGCACGGGGTCGTCCCCGCCGGCCAGGGCGATCCCCACGCTGGCCCGCACGAACACCGGGGTGCCGTCCAGCTCGAAGGGCTGCTCGAGCTCGATGGCCAGCCGGGTGGCCACCGCCTTGGCGCCCACCTCGCCGTCCACGTCCTCGCACACGAGCAGGAACTCGTCGCCGCCGAACCGGCCGACCGTGTCGCCGGCGCGCAGCGGCCGATGGAACCGGGCCGCCACCTGCTGCAGCAGGCGGTCGCCGGCGGCGTGGCCGAGGCTGTCGTTGATGAGCTTGAAGTCATCGAGGTCGATGAACAGCACCGCCAGCCAGGTGCCCAGGCGACGCGACCGGGCCAGCGCCTGCTCGATGCGGTCGAGCAGCAACGAGCGGTTCGGCATCCCGGTGAGCTTGTCGTGCAGGGCCTGGTGCTCGAGGGTGGCTTCGAAGTCGGCCCGCTCGACGGCGATGGCGGCCAGGTGGGTGGCCCGCTCGAGCAGGAGCAGCTCGTCGGGCTCGGGGCCCCGGGCCTCGGGCACGTAGACGGCGATGGCGCCGAGCAGAGCGCCGGTGCCAGGGGCGTTGAGGCGCATGGCCCAGCAGGCGTTGAGGCCGTGGCCGATGATCACGTCGCGGGCCGGTGCCCAGCGGAAGTCGGTGGCCAGGTCGTCGTAGATCACCGCCGGGGGGCCGGGCGCTCGCAGCGACCGGCCGAGGGTCGACGACGCCGGGATCGCATCGATCGCCTCGACGACCGCCGGCGCCATCGACGGGGCCACCGTGATCTGCACCCGGCCCGACTCGTCCAGCTGGCCGATCGAGCAGGCGGCTCCGGCGATGCGGCCCTCCACCAGGTGCACCACCGCCGCCAGCGTGTCCTCGAGCGCCATGCCCCGGGCCACCCGCTCGAGCACGTCGCTCTGCTCGGCCAGCAGGTCGGACACGGCGCGATGCCGGGAGACGTCGCGGCAGTTCAACACGATGCCCTGCACCGAGGGCAGGTCGAGCAGGTTGGTGGCCAGCACGCTGAGGTGTCGCCACGACCCGTCGGCGTGGCGGCCCCGCAACTCGGTGGGCGTCCGTTTGGCGGTGCCGCGCACCTCGTCGCCGAAGTCCTTCAGCACCCGGCGGAGATCGTCGGGGTGGACGAGATCGAAGCAGGTGGTCCCGATCAGGTCGTCGGCCTCGAAGCCGAGCACGTGGGCCACCGACTGACCCACGTAGGTGAGGCACCCCTCGCCGTCGGTGACGAGCAGGACGTCGTCGGTGTTCTCGATGATGGACCTGGCCCACTGCTCGGTGCGGCGCAGGGCCTCCTCGGTGGCGGCGTGGTCGGAGATGTCACGCAGGATCCAGATGTAGCTGGGCGGCGTGCTCCACAGGGCCACGTAGCGGACCTCGACCACGAAGGGCGACCCGTCACGGGCGTGCAACACCACCCGCTCCTGCACGTGCTCGCCCCGACGCATGGCGGCGGTGGCGCTCGCGACCACGGCGGTGTCGGTCTCGGGACCCACCAGGAACAGTGGTGACCGGCCGAGCACGGAGTCGCCGGACCACCCGGTGAGGGCCTCGAACGCGTCGTTGACCCATACCACCGCACCCGTGCCGTCCTCGGTGGCGGTCGTGACGAGCAGGGCATCGCTGACGTTGGCCGCGGCCACGTGGAACGCCTCGGGGCCCACCCGCGCCATGGCGTCGAGGGCCAGCGCGCGCCCGTCCGTGGCCGAGGCGTCAGTCACGAGCCGGGCCCGGACGGTGCCATACGCGCGCCCGCCGTCCCTTGGTCGCCGTCGTCGTCGCCGGCGCCAGGGCCGCGGCCGGGACCAGGCCCGAGTCCGGGGCCGAGCCCGGAGCCGCGGTCGCTGTCGGGGACGGGCTCGCGGTCGGAGCTGGAGCCGCGGTCGCGCTCGACGGGAGGCTCGGCCGGGCCCTGAGGGTGGGGACGGGGGTGCGGGTGCGTGTGGGCATGGCCATGGGAATGGGAATGCGGTGGGGTGGGCGAGCGGCTGGCGGCGCCGGCGCGCTGGTCGAGCCATCGGCGAAACCCGGCGGCGTTCGAGTGAATGCCGTTCAGCGTGTCCAGCTTCTCACGCTGCGCCGGGTCGACGCCCGCGAGCTCGGGGCTGAAGGCGGCATCGAGCGCGGCGGCGATGTCGTCGCCCGCCCGCCATGCGGCCTCGGCCACGTCGGCCCAGCGCCGCAGGATGTCGTGGGCCTCGTCGAGGATCTCGGCCGGATCGGGCACCAGGCCGAAGTGGGCCAGGGCGATGCCGGCGGGCCGGCGCTCGGCGAAGCGGTCGAGCGAGGCCAGGGCCTGGTCGAGGTCGAAGTCGGGCGGCGGCGTGGCCGGCCGCAGGATGCCGGCGTCGGGCAGGCGCACGCCGACGGCGTCGCCGGCGAACAGGATGCCGCTCTCGCTGTCGTGCAGGGCCAGGTGGTGCTTGGCGTGGCCGGGCGAGTCGACGGTGGTGAGCGTACGGTTCGGCCCGATGCGGATGGTCTCCCCATCGGCCAGCACGTGCACCCGCTCGGCCGGGGTGGGGTCGAGGCGCCCGTAGAGCGAGTCGAGCAGGTCGCCGTAGACCGTGGCCGCCGACGCCACCAGGCGGCTGGGGTCGACCAGGTGGCGGGCGCCCTTCTCGTGCACGTACACGGTGGCGTTGGGGAACGCCCGGGCCACATCCCCCACCCCGCCGGCGTGATCGAGGTGGATGTGGGTGACGGCGATGCCGGCCAGGTCGCCGGCCGCCACCCCGAGGTCGTCGAGGGCGGTGAGCAACTCGGCCACCGAGCTCTGGCTGCCTGTCTCGATCAGCACGGGCGCCGGGCCCTCGATCAGGTAGCCCGCGGTGACCCGCTCCCAGCCCCCGAGCAAGGTGTCGATCTGGCGCACCCCCGAACCGATCAGCTCCTCCACGGGCGAAGTCTCCCAGGTAGGGCCCGCCACCACCGCAAATCTTGGTGTGAAACCACACCCCAGGTGGTTTCACACCAAGAAATCCGGGTCGGGATGGCGCTCAGCGGAGCTTCAGGCCCGCCGGCAGGGCCAGACGGTGGGCGGCGAGGCGGTCGGGGTCGGCCAGCAGCGCGCGGGTGGGGCCGTCGTCGACGATGCGACCGCCGTCGAGGATCACCGAGCGCGGACAGAGCTCGAGCGCGTACGGCAGGTCGTGGGTGACCACGAGCAGCGTGAGGTCCAGTCCGGCCAGCACGCCGGCGAGGTCGCGTCGGGCGACTGGGTCGAGGTTGGCCGAGGGCTCATCGAGCACGAGGGTCGACGGGTGCATGGCCAGCACCGTCGCCACCGCCACCCGGCGGCGCTCACCGAGACTGAGGTGATGCGGTGGTCGGTCGGCCACGCCGGGCATGCCCACCTGGGCCAGCGCGGCGGCGACCCGATCGTCGATCTCGGCCGCGGGGAGCCCGAGGTTGGCGGGTCCGAAGGCAACGTCCTGGCGCACGGTGGGGCAGAACAGCTGGTCGTCGGGGTCCTGGAACACCAGGCCCACCCGCCGGCGGATCTCGGGCAGGTCAGCCCTCGCCGAGGTGTCGAGACCGTCCACCACCACCCGTCCCTGCTGTGGGGCGAGGACCCCGTTCAGGTGCAGCACCAAGGTGGACTTGCCGGCGCCGTTGGGCCCGAGCACCGCCACCCGCTCGCCGGTGGCCACCGCCAGGTCGACGCCCCGCAGGGCCACCCGGCCGTCGGGGTACGCGTGGTGGACGTCGACCACCTCGATGCTCACCGGCCCACCACCGCGAGGGGGGAGTTCGCCTCTTCCGGGCACCGCCTTCTTCCACCGCCGCGGACGAGCCCGGTGCTCGCCGGGCGGTGGCGCTCACGCAGCGTGACCATCTGCGGTGACGCGTCTGATCTCGACGCAATGGCCGTCGGAAAAAGACAGCTATTGCGTCGAGAATGGCGGGGGTGGCGGCTCGCAGCCACCAAGAGTGACGTCGCGCCTCGAACCCGCGTCACCTCACGAGGCCGCGGCCAGGAGTGCGACCGCCGC
The DNA here is from genome assembly GCA_964635055.1 of uncultured Microthrixaceae bacterium. GTDB lineage: Bacteria > Actinomycetota > Acidimicrobiia > Acidimicrobiales > DATDAH01 > JAEUJM01. Next base: position 39,621 of record CAZWMT010000008.1, read on the forward strand.
GCCGGTGATCGACACTGCGGCGAACGACACGGTCACCACCCAGTCGGACCGCGGCACCGGGGCCACCTCCACCTGCGGCCACGTGCCGTCGAACCCGCGGGCCACCATCGCCACGTGCACCCGCTCGCCCCGCTCGAACGAGCGGACGAACAGCGCGCCCGCGGTGGTGGCCACCGATCGGGCCTGCCACAACCAGCGGGGGTCGTCGCCCCGCGACACGCGTGCGATGCGGAGCCGCTCGACCTCGCCGGCCAGCACCTCGCCGTAGCGCACCATGAACCCGCCGATGGCGGTGAGAGCCACGGGCACGCGCAGCCGGCCGAGCCCCGCGAGGAGGTCGCCCACCGGTGTGGTGGCGCTGAGCACCACGGCGACCGCGACGCCGATCGTCCCCTTGGCCAGGATGTTCCACGCCGACCACAGGCCGTCGACGGACAGGTCGACACCGGCCACGGTGACCTGCGGGCCACGCGCCACGAACGGCAGGAGCAGCGCGAACGCGACGAACGGCACCTCGATGACCAGCCGGCGGGCCACCCGACCCGGCGACAGATGGGCGGCCGCGACCACGAACGCGACGGCGGCGGCATCGACCGCGAACGCGGCGACCGCGGTGCGGGGCGTGGCCACCACGCCGACGACGAAGGCCATCGCCGCCACCAGCTTCACGTGGGCCGGCAGTCGGTGGACCGGGCTCATCCCACCCGCCGCTGGTCGCGTCGCTCATGGGCCGCACGGACCACGCCCTCGTAGCTCGGGCTCACGACCAGCTCCGCCCTCCACACAGCTCGACCGGCCGCTCGAGCGCACGCCCCCGCACCCGGCCGCCCCGCCCACCAGCCACCCGAACGCACAGCCCCCGCACCCGGCCGCCCCGCCCACCAGCCACCCGAGCCCCGTGCCCGTCCCCCGGGCTCACGCCACCGAGGCCCGCAGGTCGCGTCGTCGGGCCGGTCGGGCCTGTCACTCGCGGTTCGGGCTCGCCGATCACGTGGTCACGCCGTCACACCGACGCGTGGGCGTCGGCTCGGCGACGCACCCGCACCGCCAGTGCGGTGACGCCGCTCGCCAGAGCGAAGACCACCACCACGCCGGCGACCCGCCACGGGCCCGTGGCGTACCCGGCGGCCGGACTGCCCGCGAAGGTGTGGTCGGCCTCGCGGTCGACGAACCCCTGGTCGGTGGCCACCCGCTCCAGCCCGTCCGGCTCGCTACTGGCCCACGGGGCCACGAACAGCGCCACCACCAGGCACACCGCCAGTCCTCCGGCCACGAGCACGGCCATCGCCCGCCGGCTCACGGTCGTGCTCCCGGGCCGGTCTCGGAGTGCCCGGTGGTCGCCCGAGGTGGGGTTCCACCGAGATCCGCGGAGGGTTGGGCGAGCAGGTCGCGCGCCCCGACGACCAGGTCGGGGCGGGCCGCCAGGACCGCGGCCACCACCGCACCCGTGATGATGCCTTCACCGAGGCCGATCAGGGTGTGCACGCCCACCATCGCCCCCATCACCGCCCGGAGCGACACGTCGGCGGTGCCCCCGAGGGCGAACTCGAGGGTGAAGGCCAGCGCGGCCAGCACCACCGACACCGCGGCGGCCACGCCGGCGGCCACCGTCACCCCCGTGTGCGACCGGGGCAGGACGACCCGCAGGGCCCGGAAGACCACCCAGCCACCCAGGCAGGTGACGAGCGCCATGTTCACCACGTTGAGGCCGAGCGCACTGAGGCCGCCGTCGGCGAAGAGCAGGCACTGCACCACGAGCACCACGGTGACGCACAACACGCCCACCCACGGCCCCACCAGCACGGCAGCCAGCACCCCGCCGAGCAGGTGCCCGCTCGTCCCCGCGGCCACCGGGAAGTTGAGCATCTGCACCGCGAAGATGAACGCTGACGTCAGGCCGGCGAGCGCGATCTCCTTCTCCGCCAGCACCTCGCGGGTGCGGCGCAGGGCCACCGCCACGCCGCCGATCGCCACCGCCCCGGCGGCCGCCGACGTGCGTGCGTCGATGAACCCGTCGGGGATGTGCACGCCCTTGTCTTATCGCAGTGGCCCCGCTGCTGCAAGCCGTTCGCAGCAACCGGAGGACCACGACTCGGAGCGGGTCGAGGGGGGTCGTGCTCAGGCGCGGCGGCAGTCGGCGCAGCGACCGGCGAGCACGAGGTGGTCCGACAGCTCGAAGCCCGTGGCCGCGTCCACCGCGGCGGCCAGCGGCTCGACCTGCTCGGTCGCCACCTCCTGCACCCGACCGCACACCGAGCACCGCAGGTGGTGGTGCGCGCCGGCCACCAGGTGCCAGGCGGCGGCCTCGCGACCCGTCTCGGCCCGATCGGCTGCCCCCACCGCCTCGAGCGCCTCGAGCACCCGGTACACGGTCGACTGGTTGATGTCGGGCGCAGCCTGCTGCACCCGCGCGGTGAGCTCGTCCACCGTCACCGCCCCGTCGACCGCCACCAGGGCCTCGAGGATCGTGCGGCGCGCCGCCGTGCGCCGCCCCCCGTCGCGGGCCAGTCGCTCGAAGAGGTCGTCGACCGCGGTGGCGGACTTCGGCATCACCGCAGTGTCCCACGGGACCCGGGGTCGGTGCCGCTGCGCTCCCGCGGCGACGGAACGGGTCCCACCGGCAACAGAGGGAGGGAACGGGGGGAGGGAGGCAAGCCGGCCGGCTGCGGGGTGGTCCCTACAGGTCGTAGGCCGTCCGGTGACGAGGTTGGTAGAGACCCACCGTGCCGCCTCCGGGCAGGCGGAGGGAGGTGACCAGGCCCCAGCCGGCGTCGACCGTGGGCTCGGCCGGCTCGATCCCCTGAGCGGCGAGCTCGGCAGTGGTGGCCTCGAGGTCGTCGCACATGAGGTACAGCTCGTGGCTGGGCGGTCCCTCGGTGGGGTGCACCGCCAGCTCGGCGGGCGGGGCCTTGAAGATCAGCCAACCGTCGTGGGCGTCGATGTACGGATAGCCCAGCACGTCCCGGAAGAAGGCCCGGTCGGCGTCGGCGTCCTGGCTGTACAGCACCACGTGGGCCCCGTTGATCACCACCCGATCGTAGGGCTCAACCGGTGAACCGGGGAGCGACGAGCACGGGGACCGCCGGCGGGCCGCCGACGCCGGGACCGCTCGGCGGGCCGGGTGGCGGCGGGGGCGCGGTGGTCGTGGTACTGGGAGCGGTCGTCGTCGTCGTGGTGGTCGGGGGCGGCTCCCCGACCACCTGCACCGAGGCTGACGCCGTGTCGTCCCCGTCGACATCGGTGTCGAGGCTCGGGTCCGACGTCAGCACCGCCGTGGCGGTGGCCAGACCGGGTTCGTCGAGCCTGCCGGTGATCCGGAGGGACAGGCCCTGGCGGTCGTCGAGCACGGTGGGCAGCGACCAGGTGCCGCTCGTCTGGTCGTACGCCGTGCCCGGCTCGGCGTCGATGGCGTCGACCACGAACCCCGCGGGAAGGCCCACGCCCACCTCGACCGCCAGTGCGTCACAGGGGCCCGCGTTGCTGACGGTCACCGTGAAGCGGGCGGTTCCACCCTGGTCGACCGTCGTCGGCGTCGCCCTCAGCCCGACCTCGAGCGACACCTCCGCTGGCGACGGCCGCGGCCCGATGGTGAGGCGATCGACCATGGACGCGCCCGGCGACACGTAGAGGTTGGCGGCGGGGTCGACGTCCAGGTCGAAGGTGCGCAACCGCGGCGACGTGACCGTCCGGGGGATGAAGAACGTCTGTGCACCGGTCGGGTCGAAGCGGAAGATGCCGCTGTTCGCGACGCCCACGTAGATGTTCCCCGCCGGGTCGACGGCGACCCGACGCACACCGTGCCCGAAGCCGACGCCCCCGTTCACCGGGGGCGTGAAGTCGTTCGGGCCGATGAACAGGGTCTGGTTGCCCGAGGCGTCGAACCGGTAGATCGAGTCGCGGTTGGCGGCGTAGTCCGCCACGTAGATGTTGCCGGCCGTGTCGACGTCGACACTCGCCGGCAGGTTGAAGCCCGGGGTGCCGACGAGCTGCAGGGTGCGGGCACCGGAGGCGTCGAAGCGCTCGACCGTGCCGTTGTTGCCGTCGGCGATGTAGATGTTGCCCGCGGCGTCCGCGGCGACATCCTCGGGAGCGGGGTTGGCCCCCTCGGAGGGGATGGCCAGGGTCTGGACCCCGAACGGATCGAACCGGTAGGTGACGTCGGTGTTCGTGTCCGTGACGTACACGTTCCCGGCGGGATCGACCGCGACGCTGGCCGGGACGCCGAACGGTGGCGTGGCCGAGGTGCTCGGGATCGAGGAGGTCTGGGTCCCGGCGGCGTCGTAGCGGCGGACCTCCTGGAGCACGCCGGCGTAGATGTTCCCGGCCGCGTCCGCCGCCACCGCATCTCCTGAGTAGCCGGGGACCTCGGGGATGTGCAGGTTCGCCTGCGCGCACAGCGCGGGATCTGGCGCTGCGGCCGCTGACTGCCCGAGCGCGCCCGTGATGATGATCGCCACCAGCAGCACGCTGCGCATCGCGCTCACCCTAGGTACTGGGGACGTCGGGTGCCGTCGCCGCCACCACCGCACGCCCGGTCGGTAGGTTCACGGCGTGGACCAGCTCTTCGACACCGACGCGATGACCACCCTCACCGTCAGCGAGCTCAGCCAGCGGATCGCGGCCGTGCTGCGCCGGGGGTTCACCGCACCGGTCTGGGTCGAGGGCGAGATCCACAGCCTCAGCCGGCCGGCCAGCGGCCACGTCTACTTCGACCTGGTCGAGCCGTCGGCGACCGGCCGGCGGGGAGCGGCGTCGATCCCGGTGGTGCTCTGGGAGTCCGACAAGCACGGCGTGAACCAGACGCTCAAGGAGCACGGCGCCGGCCTGCGCATGACCGACGGCCTGGCCGTGCGCATCCGCGGCACCGTCACGCTCTACGCGGCACAGAGCCGCGTGCAGCTGCAGATGTCGGCGATCGACCCCGCCTACACGCTGGGCCGCATGGCGGCCGAGCGCTACCGGCTGCTGCAGGCGCTGGCCGCCGAGGACCTGCTCGACCGCAACGCCCGCCTGCCGCTGCCGGTGGTCCCGCTGCGGGTGGGTCTGGTCACCAGCGACGGCAGCGCCGCGTGCCACGACTTCCTGCACGAGCTCGAGGCCAGCGGCCTGGGCTGGCAGGTCACGCTGGTGCACGCCCGGGTGCAAGGGCTCATGGCCGGCGCCGCGATCGCCACCGCGCTGCACCGGGTGGCCGGCCGGGACGTCGACGTGGTGGCCCTGGTGCGGGGCGGCGGAGCCCGATCCGACCTCGCCGCGTTCGACAACGAGCTCGTCGCCCGGGCCATCGCCCACTCGCCGGTGCCCGTGCTCACCGGCATCGGCCACGAGACCGACGACAGCGTGGCCGACGCCGTCGCCCACACCCGCTACAAGACGCCCACCGCCTGCGCGGCCGGCCTGGTCGACCAGGTGCGGCGCTACTCCGCCCGGCGCGACGAGGCGTGGAGCGGCGTGATCCACCGCAGCGGTGTGCTGCTCGACCGCCACGATCGGTACCTGGCCGCCACCGCCGCCGCGTTCACGCGGGCCGGCAGCACGTCGTTGCGGGGGTGCGCCGACCACCTCGACCGGGCCGCCGCCCGACTGGCGGCGGGCTCGCCTCGGATCACCCGTCAGGCCCAGCGCCACCTCGACGCCCTCGAGTCCCGGGTGAAGGTGCTCGATCCGTCGCGGACCCTGGCCAGGGGCTGGTCGCTCACCCGCACCGCCGACGGGCGGCTGCTCCGCTCCGCCCACGACGTCGCCCCCGGCGACAACCTGCTCACCCGGGTGGTCGACGGCGAGGTCCGGAGCGTGGTCGATGCCTGATCCCGCCGATCCAACCGATCCGACCCCCGCTCCCGGCGGCTACGCCGAGGCGCTGGTCGAGCTCGAGGCCATCCTGGTCGAGATCGACGACGACACGCTCGACGTCGATCTGCTGGCCACCCGGGTGGCCCGCGCCGCCACGCTCATCGCCTTCTGTCGCGACCGCATCGACGGTGCCCGCATGGAGGTCGAGCGCATCGTGGCCGACCTCGACGGCGGTGACCCCGACGGGGGCTGACCGACGTCGAAGGCGTTCGTTCTCCGAATCGTCAGGCCGCTCTGAGCGGCTTGCGCCTTCCCGGAACCCAAACGCGTTCCCGGGACCCAGCGAGTGTGGCGGCGACCGCGCCACGATGTGGCAATATGATGAATTCATCATATGATGAGTTCATGTCCGCTCGGCCCGCACCCACCACCGCCGCCCTGAGCCGCCCGCTCTCGGAGGTGAAGGCCGAGCTGTTCAAGGCGCTCGGCCACCCCGCCCGGGTGCGGGTGCTCGAAGTCCTCGTCGACGGCGAGCGCACCGTGGGCGAGCTCCAGCCCCTCGTCGGCATCGAGTCGTCCCACCTCAGCCAGCAGCTGGGGGTCCTGCGCCGCGCCGGCCTGGTCACCACCCGGCGTGAGGGCTCCTCGGTCCACTACGCCCTGCGCGATCCCCTGGTGGCCGACCTGCTCGCCACCGCCAAGCAGCTGCTGCTGAGCACGCTGACCGAGACCCGGGACCTGCTGGCCGACCTGGCTTCCGAGCCCCCCACGTGACCGCCGCGGCGCCTCCCGACCAGGCTGAGCCCGGCGGCAGCCGCCACCCCCTCGCCGCCGCGGGCGGCCGCATCGGCGGCCGCGTCGGCGGGCTGCTCCCCCGGTCGGCCGACTACGCCGGCTTCCGCGCCCACTGGCGCAAAGACGTGGTGGCCGGGCTCACCGTGGCCGTCGTGGCCCTTCCGCTGGCCCTCGCGTTCGGCATCACCAGCGGCCTCGGCGCCGCCGCCGGCCTCACCACCGCCATCGTCGCCGGCCTGGTCGCCGCCCTCTTCGGCGGCTCGAACGTGCAGGTGTCGGGCCCCACCGGCGCCATGACCGTCGTCCTCGTCCCCCTCGTCGCCCGCTACGGGGTCGACGGTGTGGCGATCGTGGGCGTGATGGCCGGCGTCCTGGTCGTGCTCGCCGCGGTGCTCCGCCTGGGGCGCTACCTGTCCTACATCCCGTGGCCGGTCGTCGAGGGCTTCACCCTCGGGATCGCCGTCATCATCTTCCTGCAGCAGGTGCCCAACGCGCTCGGCGTGCCGAAGCCTGACGGCGAGAACACCGCGGTCGTCGCCGGCCGCGCCGTCGTCGACGCGCTCGGTGGTGCGGGCAGCCTCGCCGCGGCCGGGCTGGTGGCACTGGTGGTCGCGCTCATGGTGGCCGCCCCGCGGATCCACCGCTCGCTGCCGGCGTCGCTGCTCGCGGTGCTCGTGGCCACCGTCGTCGCCATGGTGGCCGGGCTCGACGTGGCCACCATCGGCACGCTCCCCTCGTCGCTTCCAGGGCCCCACCTGCCCCACGTGGTGTTCGGCGAGCTCGACCAGTACCTCAGCGCGGCGTTCGCCATCGCCGCGCTGGCCGCCATCGAGAGCCTGTTGTCGGCCAAGGTCGCCGACGGCATGGTCGACCTCCCCCGCCACGACCCCGACCGCGAGCTGTTCGGCCAGGGTCTGGCCAACCTGGTGAGCCCGGTGTTCGGGGGCATGCCCGCCACCGGGGCCATCGCCCGCACCGCGGTCAACGTCCGCGCCGGCGCCCGCACGAGGGTCGCCGCCGTGGTGCACTCCCTCACCCTGGTGCTGGTGGTGCTGTTCGCCGCCGGAATGGTGGCCCACATCCCGCTGGCAGCGCTGGCGGGCGTGCTGATGGTGACCGCCGTGCGCATGGTCGACCTCCACAACGTGCGGGCCGTGCTGCGGTCCACCCGCTCCGACGCCCTCGTGCTCAGCGTCACGGCCCTCGCCACCGTCGTGTTCGACCTCATCGTCGCGGTCGAGATCGGCGTCGCCGCGGCCGCCGTCCTGGCCCTCCGCCACGTGGCCCGCACCGCCGAGGCGGTGCCCGAAGGCCTGGCGGTCGAGGTCGACGCCGCCGCCGAGCACGACCTGCTGGCCGAGCACATCGTCACCTACCGCCTCGACGGCGCCCTGTTCTTCGGCGCCGCCCAGCGGTTCCTCACCGAGCTGGCCGCGGTGGCCGACGTGAAGGTGGTCATCCTGCGGCTCCCCGGTCTCCAGATGCTCGACGCCACCGGCGCCCAGGCGCTCGGCGAGATCGTCGACGACCTCGAGCACCGCCACATCTCCGTGCTGATGAAGGGCCCGCGTCCCGAGCACCTCCGCGTCCTCAGGGCCGTCGGCGCCATCGACCGCCTGGCCAGCGAGCACCACCTCTTCACCGACCTGGACGAGGCCATCGCCCACGCCCGCCTGCACGTCGCCCGCCGATCGGCGCACGAAGCCTGAGACGCAACGCCCTCAGGTTGCGACCGGGCCGCCGGCGACAACACCAAGCGTGCCTTGTCGCCGCTGGCCACCGCGTCGCCGCGGCAAGCCATGGCGTTCGTTCAGCCGTCGACGACGGTTCGCTGGTCGGCGCCCTCGACCACCTCGAAGTGCTCGAGGCGCACGTCGAGGGTGTCGACGATGTTGATCGCGTGCAGCAGGCCGCGGGGGCGGGTGGTGGCGTCGATGCCCTCGCCCTCGCCCGCGTCGGCCACGTGGCCCATCGCGCCGATCGGTGCCACGGTGCCGGTGTCGAGGTCGGCGCGGTAGAGGCCCCGGTCGGCGTCGTCGGTGGACAGCCAGAGGGCACCGTCCGCGTAGTCGGCGCCCTGCACCTTGTTGACGGTGGCGCTCAGCTGGATGGGATCGAGCCGGTCGAAGGTGCAGTCGTCGCCGACGGCGTACACCAGGATCTGATCGCCGCTGAAGCCGTCCATGGAGTAGGCCCGATCGCCGTCCACGGCCACGAACGAGTTGTGCCGTTGCGCCACGACCTGCGACGCCTGGTACTCGAGCGTGGTGGGGTCGTAGCAGGCCATGAGCTGCTCGCGGCGTTGGTAGTCGGGCTGTTCGAGCGGCACGTAGAGCACGCCGTCCTCGACGTCGATGTCGCCGACGTGCTCGTAGCCGTCGGGGACGAACTGGTCGGGCACCGCGGTGGTGTCGGCCACGGCCTGCACGAGGTTGACGTCGGTGCGGGCCAGCACGGTGGTGCCCGAGAACACCCAGCCCCCGTCGGGCAGGCTGGCCACGCCTTGGCGGTACCCGGGGTTGATGGTCTGCTCACCCGTGGTCGTGGCGGCGACGAGGGGCGCGGTGGTGGGCGTGGTGCCCGCCGGCGCGCCCCCGTCGCTGTCGCTGCTGCAGCCCGCGGCGCCGAGCCCGATCACCGCCAGCGCGAGGACCGCCGCCGCCACTTCGCGCATGCGCCGGCCACGCTGCCTGTCCCCCGCCGCCCGTGTGGGCCCACCGGTCACAGGGGGAACCGTAGTCAGCGCCAGCTGTCGACGAGGTCGACCAGCTCGGGAAGCGAGGCGATCTCGCCGTCGGGCGTGACGTCGAAGCCCGGAACCTGGTCGTTCGGGCGCAGCACCGCCCGCATCCCCACCTGCTGGGCACCGAAGATGTCGTCGAGGGGCCGGTCGCCCACGAAGACCGCGCGTCCGGGGTCGTCCACCCCCACCGCGCCGAGCGCGGCCCGGAACACCGACGGATGGGGCTTCAGGTGGCTGAGCTCGCTCGAGTAGAGGCGAGCGTCGATCAGCGTGTCCAGGCCGTCGCGCTCGAGGAACCGCTCGTGGAAGGCGCGTGGCCAGTGGGTGTTCGACAGCAGCCCGATGGCCAGACCCCGTTCGCGCAGCGCCCGCAGCACGGGCGCGGCGTCGGGGTCGTGCGCGATGTGGGGCGTCCACGAGTCGAGGTGGTGCACCGCCGCCTCCTCGAGCACCGCCTCGGCCACGTCGAGCCCCAGCTCGGCCGACGCCTCGGCCAACAGGTCGGCGAGCGTGCCGCTCTGCTGCGTGGAGGTGGTGCGGGCCCAGAACCGCTCCTCCACCATCGACAGGGCGTCGGTGATCTCGTCCTCCCGGGCGGGGTCGAGATGGTGGGCGGCGGCCCGCCACACGTCGAGCAACTCGAGCGACACGAACTCCGAGAGCGTCCCGCCCCAATCGAAGATCACCGCGTCGAGACACCCAGCCGACATGGGTCCGACGGTACGTCACGGCCGGTGCCGGCGCCGCCGGAGATGATCCGAGACGCGACGGGCGCTGCCAGACTGCACGCACCAGCCGACGATGGCTCGCCGAGGGCGAGCATGCGAGCGAGCCATGCCACTGCGACGAGCGAAGAACCGAGCGACGGAGCGGCGGGGGGTCGGGGCGGCGTGGTGAGCGAGGGACGAGCGAGCCCTGACGACCGCGATGCGGCGTCGGCCGACGAGCTGCAGGCAGGCGCGGCGTCACCTCCGGCGAGCCTGACTGCAGTTGCCGACGCCGTCGAGGCCCGTCTCGCCGACGTGCTCGACGCCGAGACCGCCCGCTGGGCCTCGCTCTCGCCCGACCTGGCGTGGCCGCTCGACGCGTTGCGCCGCCTGGTGCTGGCCGGCGGCAAGCGTCTCCGCCCGGCCTTCTGCTACTGGGGCTTCGTGGGGGCCGGCGGCGACCCCGACGATCCCCGGGTGGTCGACGCAGGGGCCGCGTTCGAGCTCCTGCACGCCTTCGCCCTCATGCACGACGACGTGATGGACGACTCGAACACCCGTCGGGGCCGCGAGACGATCCACGCCGAGTTCGCCGCCCACCACCGCGCCGCACGTTGGGGCGGCGAGTCCCGACGCTTCGGGGAGGGCGTGGCCATCCTGGTGGGCGACCTGGCCCACGTGTTCGCCGACCGCCTGCTGCCCGAGGGACCACCCGAGTTGCAGGCGGTGTGGGACGAGTTGCGCATCGAGTTGAACATCGGGCAGTACCTCGACGTGCTGGGCACGGCCCGGGCCGACCGGGACGAGGCCGGTGCCCGCCGCATCGCCCGCTACAAGTCGGGCAAGTACACCATCGAGCGACCGCTCCACGTGGGCGCCGCCCTGGCCGGGCGCATGGGCGACCTGTCCGTGCCCCTGTCCGACTACGGCGGCCCGCTCGGCGAGGCCTTCCAGCTGCGTGACGACATCCTCGGGGTCTTCGGCGACAGCCGGCTCACCGGCAAGCCGGTGGGCGCCGACCTGCGCGAAGGCAAGCCCACCCCGCTGTTGGCCGTCGCCGTGGCCCGCTCCGACGCCGACCAGCGCGCCCTCCTCGACCGCATCGGTGGCGCACAGCTCACCGACACCGACGTCGCCGACCTCCAACGGGTGCTGGCCGACACCGGAGCCAGGGCGTCGATCGAGGCCAGCATCGACCGGCTCACCGCCGCCGCGGTGGTAGCGGTGGAACGTGCGCCGATCACGCCGGGGGCACGTGAGGCGCTCACGTCCCTGGCCCGCTACGTCGCTGCGCGGGAGCGGTGAGGAGTTCGCGCCGCGCGCACCCCGCCCCTCCGGGCTGACCCCGGTGGACGAGTACCCTTGCCTGGCAGGCCGCACCGGAGGGATGCCGACACGCCGTGAGCGCTGAAACGGGGGAGAGGGCACCGGACGGGATCATCCCCGACGTCCGGTTCGAGACCCTCGTGGAGCACAGCCCCGTGGCGGTCGTGCTCACCGATGCCGACGCCGTCATCACGTGGGTCAGCCCCGCGGTCACGCCGATGCTGGGCTACGAGCCGGGTGAGGTGGTGGGCATCCCGGCGGTCGAGCTCATCCACCCCGACGACGTGTGGCGGGTGCTCCGCAACCTCGGCGAGCTGCTGGCCGGCGCCGAGGAGCTCGAGCTGCTGATCGTGCGCATCCACCATCGCGACGGCAGCTGGCGCCACGTGGACATCACGGGGGTGAACCTGCTGGACGACCCCGAGGTGGGCGCCATCCTGGTGAACCTCCGCGACGTCACCGAGGTGGTGGAGGCCCAGGAGGCACTGGCCACCAGCGAGGAGCGGTTCCGGGCGCTGGCGCAGCACAGCTCCGACTCGGTGTTCATCATGACCGCCGAGGGTCTGATCACCTACGCCAGTCCGGCCGTCGAGCGTGTCTTCGGCTACGCCCCGGACACGATGCTGGGACGGCACCCCACCGACTTCGCGCACCCCGGCGCGGTGCGGAGCGGCACCGACGCCTGGCGCAAGGTGCTCGAGTCACCGGGCGGCAGCGAGGACATCGTCTCCCGGGTGCGCCGCGCCGACGGCGAGTGGCGGTGGGTGGAGATCATGCTCACCAACCTGCTGCACAACCCCGCGGTGGGGGGCATCGTCGTCAACATCTGGGACGTGTCCGAGCGCATCAGCGAGGAGCAGCGCAACTCGCGCCTCACCGACATCATCCAGGCCACCACCGACCTGGTCGCGATCACCGACCGCCGCGGCCGGCTCATCTACGTCAACGCCGCGTGCCGACGGTTCTTCGGGATCGACGACGACAACCTCGACGGCTTCCTGTTCGCCCCGTTCACGCCCGCGTGGGCCCGGCAGCGCTACGTCGACGAGGTGATCCCCGCGCTGAAGGCCCACGACATCTGGAGCGGTGAGGCCGCGTTCCTCCGCGACGGGATCGAGGTGCCCGTGTCGATGGTGTTCATGGCGCACCGCGACGACCAGGGCCACCTGGAGTACGTGTCGAGCGTGGGCCGCGACATCAGCGAGCGCAAGGAATTCGAGGCCACGCTCGAGCACCAGGCCACCCACGACCCGCTCACCGGCCTGCCCAACCGGGCGCTGCTGCTCGACCGGCTCGAGGTGTCGCTCTCCCGGGCCGAGCGCTTCAAGACCGCGGTGGCGGTGCTGTTCTTGGACCTCGACCACTTCAAGGTGGTGAACGACAGCCTGGGCCACGCGATGGGCGACCGTCTGCTGATCGCCGCGGCCGACCGGTTCAAAGAGGCGCTGCGCCAGGGCGGCGACACCGTCGCCCGGTTCGGCGGCGACGAGTTCGTCATCCTGTGCGAGGACCTGACGACCCAGGACGACGCGCTGCGCATCGCCGAGCGGGTGAACGAGTTGCTGGCCGAGCCCTTCCACCTGGACGAGCACGAGGTGTACGTGGCCGCCAGCACCGGCATCGCCTACAGCGAGGGGCAGACCGACGCCACCGATCTGCTGCGCGACGCCGACGCCGCCATGTACCAGGCCAAGGAGCGGGGCCGGGACCGCTACGAGGTGTTCGACCGCAAGATGCGGGCCGAGGCGGTCGACCGGCTCAGCATCGAGAGCTCGCTGCGCCGTGCCATCTCGCACCGCGAGCTTCGGATCCACTACCAGCCCAAGGTCGACCTGCGCACCGGCAGCATCATCGGCACGGAGGCGCTGGTGCGGTGGGAGCACCCCAATCGGGGCCTGCTGCTCCCCGGCGAGTTCATCCGGGTGGCCGAGGAGACCGGGCTCATCGTGCCCATCGGGCGATGGGTGCTCGAGCAGGCCATCCGTCAGTCGCAGCGCTGGCAGGCCGAGCTGCCCGGCCTCGAACCGCTCTACATCTGCGTGAACCTGTCGCGGCGCCAGCTCGGCCACCCCGACCTGGTCGACGAGGTGGCCGCGGTGCTCGACGACACCGGCGTCGACCCCGGCCTGGTCGACCTCGAGATCACCGAGAGCGTGCTGATGGACGACGTCGACCTCGCCCACCGCGCCCTCAGCCGGCTGCACGCCCTGGGCGTGAAGCTGGTGGTCGACGACTTCGGCACCGGCTACTCGTCACTCAGCTACCTGCAGCGGTTCCCGGTGGACCTGTTGAAGATCGACCGCTCGTTCGTGGCCGGCCTGGGCACGAACAAGGGCGACACCGCCATCGTCACCGCGGTGCTGAGCCTGGCCCACGCCCTGGAGATGCAGGTGATCGCCGAGGGCGTGGAGACCGCCGGCCAACTCGCCGAGTTGCGGCGCCTGGGCTGCGACATGGCCCAGGGCTTCTACCTGGCCCGCCCCCAGCCCGAGCACGCGGTCGCCACCCTGCTCGCCGAAGGCCGGCGCTTCTAGCGCCCGGGGGCAACGCGGCGCAGCGGAGCCGCAAACCGGCGTGACCCACCGCACCCAGGCGGCGCGGTGGGCGCAGGGCCACCAACGAGGCGGGTGACCGGGTGACACCGTCGTCGGCCCATGCGCCGGAGGCCCGGCCTTCTCGACGTGATGGCGCGCGGAAAGCGCGCCATGTGGTCGAGAATCGCGAATCACTGCTTGTCGCAGGTGTAGACGACCGGGAAGTCGGACAAGGCGGGCTCACCGCCGCCGTACTCGGTCTGGGTGAACACCACCCGGTCGCCGTCGAGGTCCACGTCGAACACCCCCGACACGCCGTCGGCCTCGACCACGGTCAGCTCCTCGGGGTCGTCGGTGGCGCCCTGGTAGGTGAAGCCGGGGATGAAGGGGCTGTCGCTGGTGATCGACACCTCGTCACCGGAACGCACCCACGACCCCTCGATCTCGTCGCCACCGGCGGCGGTGAGCGTGAACGTGCCGTCGGCGCCCACGTCCGCGGTCACCTCGTTGGTGTCGTCGCCGAAGCGCACGGTGCAATCCCACGTCCCCGTGGCCCGCTCGACCAGCGTCGCCGCCTCGAGGCCGCGGCCACACGCCACCAGGGCGGCGGCGGTGACCGCGGTGGCGGCGAGGGCGGCTGACGCACCGGTCACGAGACGTCGTGTCCGCGCCATTCCGGCTCCTCGTGGCCGAGTGCCCCGATGATCGACGAGGGATGCGCGGCGACTGGTCATGGTCACCCATCGGCGGCACGGGCCGGCGCAGCAGCCATCGATCAGAGCGCACCACCCGTCGAAGACCAACACAGCGCCGCCAGTGGCACCACCCACCGCGGCCCGACCCTCCAAGCCGGCGGCGACCAATGGGCCACCGGTCCAGCGAATGAGCGGACGAGCGGGCGAGCGGGCGAGCGGACGAGCGGGCGAGCGGGCGAGCGGGCGAGCGGGCGAGCGGGCGAGCGGGCGAGCGGGCGGGCGGGCTGGCGGGCTGGCGGGCTGGCGGCGCAGGATGCCCGGGCCGTGGGCCGCCGGCACAGGGGTGGCTCCCGTGGCGGCGACGCGGAACCGCGAGGGTCCTCCCATCCAAGGCGTTGTCAGGCGCCGGTCGACCCACTACGGTTCCCTCAACTGACGAAGGGGAGTACCCCGCAAGCACGAGGTCGTCATCACGGCGCCGGGCCACCCGCCCGACACCCGGCCTCGGCACCCTCACGGGTGGGGAAGACCTTCGGCCCTTGAGCCGAGGAGATCCCCTGTGTCCACGCTTTCCACGTCGCCGCTTTCCACGTCGTCCCCCGTGTCGCCGCCCGTCGCCCCGTGGGCGGAGGACCCCGAGGCCGTCGCCGCCGCCCTTGCCGTCGACCCATCGGTCGGGTTGACCGCGGGCGACGCCGCCGAGCGCCTGGCGACCCATGGTCCCAACCGGCTGGCCGAGGCGCCACCCCGCCGCCCGCTGGCCATCCTGGGCGACCAGTTCCGCAACCCGCTGGTGCTGATCCTGGTGGGCGCCGCGGTGGTGGCCGGCCTGGTCGGCGACCTGAAGGACACCGTGGTGATCGCGGTGGTGCTCACCCTCAACGCCCTGCTGGGGTTCGCCCAGGAGATGAAGGCCCAGCGCAGCCTCACCGCGCTGAAGTCGATGCTGGTGGCCCACGCCCGCGTGCGGCGCGGCGGCGCGGTGATCGAGATCGCGGCGGCCGACCTGGTGCCCGGTGACGTGGTGCTGGTGGAGGCCGGCGATCGGGTGCCGGCCGACGCCGTGCTGGTCGAGAGCGTGAGCCTCGAGGTGGACGAGTCGACGCTCACCGGCGAGTCGACCCCCGTGACCAAGGCTCCGGGGGCCGTCGACGCCGACCGGCCGCTGGCCGAGCGGACGAACACGCTGTACATGAACACGGTCGTCACCCGCGGCCGGGCCGAGGCCCTGGTGGCCGCCACCGGCATGGGTACCGAGCTGGGGCGGGTGTCCGACCTGTTGAACGCGGCCGAGCCCGGGCCGACCCCGCTGCAGCAGCAGCTGCACGACCTGGGCAAGCGGCTGGGGCTGGTTGCGCTCGTGGCGGTGGCCGTGTTCTTCGTGCTCAGCGTCATCCGTGGCGAGGACCTGGCCGAGACCGTGCTCAGCTCGGTCGCCCTGGCCGTCGCCGCCATCCCGGAGGGCCTCCCCGCGGTCGTGACGGTCACCCTCGCCGTGGGGACCGCCCAGATGGCCAAGCGGGGCGCGATCGTCAAGCGCCTGGCCTCCGTGGAGACGCTCGGGGCCACCTCGGTGATCTGCTCGGACAAGACCGGCACCCTCACCATGAACGAGATGACCGTCCGCGAGCTGTGGGTCGCCGGCCGCAGCTACGCCGTCAGCGGCGAGGGCTACCGCCCCGAGGGCGCCATCACCCGCATGGACGCCACCTCGGCCGCATCCGCCGTCGACGGCGGCCAGGCGGGCGGCGCGATGGCGGCCGACGGCCCGGCGACGGCCGGCGACGCCGGCAGCGAGGTGCGCGACCTGCTCGTGGCCGTGGCCCGCTGCAACGACAGCCATCTGGGCGACGACGGCACGGGTTCCGGCCCGCAGGTGCTGGGCGACCCCATGGAGGGGGCGTTGCTGGTGCTGGCCGCCAAGGGCGGCGTCGACGTCGACGCTGCCCGTCGGGCCGCCCCCCGACTGGCCGAGGTGCCCTTCGACTCGACGCTCAAGGCCATGGCCACGTTCCACGCCGATCGCGCCGACGTCGCCACGAACTCAGCGCAGAATCCGGCGCCAGACGCCGAGAATTGCGCTGAGTTCGCCGGCGCGGCTGCAGCCGCCCCCGCGCCCGCCGGCGGGACGGTGCGGGTGCACGTGAAGGGCGCCGCCGACGTGCTGATCGAGCGCGCCGCGATCGACGCCGCCGAGCGGGCCGCGGTCGAGGCCGCCATGGTCGAGATGGCCGGCCGCGGGCTGCGGGTGCTGATGGTCGCCGAGCGCATCGTCCCCGCCTCAGCGCTCGACGATGTCGAGCCGGTGGACCTGCTGACCGACCTGTCGATCATCGGCCTGGTCGGCCTGCTCGACCCGCCGCGGCCCGAAGCTCGCGACGCCATCGCCCTGTGCCGCCGCGCCGGCGTGACCGTGAAGATGATCACCGGCGACCACGTGGTGACCGCCGCGGCCATCGCCGCCGACCTGGGCATCGAGGGGGAGGCGGTGACCGGCGCCGACCTCGACGCCATGAGCGACGACGAGTTGCGGGAGCGGCTGTCGGGCATCGGCGTGGTGGCCCGGGTGGCGCCCGAGCACAAGGTGCGCATCGTCTCCGGCCTGCGCAGTCAGGGCCACGTGGTGGCCATGACCGGCGACGGCGTGAACGACGCGCCGGCGCTGCGCACCGCCGACATCGGTGTGGCCATGGGCATCACCGGCACCGAGGTCACCAAGGAAGCGGCCGACATGGTGCTCACCGACGACAACTTCGCCACCATCGTCAGCGCGGTGCGCGAGGGCCGCACGATCTACGACAACATCGTCAAGTTCGTGCGCTTCCAGCTGAGCACCAACCTGGGGGCGATCATGAGCCTGGTCGGCGCCCAGGTGGCCGGCCTGCCGGTGCCGTTCACCGCCATCCAGGTGCTGTGGGTGAACCTGATCATGGACGGCCCCCCGGCCATGGCGCTGGGTGTCGACCCACCGGCGCGCGACACGATGTTGCGGCGCCCCCGCGACCCGCAGGCCCGGATCCTCAGCGGCCCGCGGCTGTCGGTCCTGGTGGCCTACGGCGCCGTGATGGCCGCGGGCACCCTGGGGGTGCTGGCGTGGGCGATGGACAACGGCTCCGAGGAGCACGCCCTGGCCCTGGCCTTCACCACCTTCGTGCTGTTCCAGGTGTTCAACGTGTTCAACGCCCGGGCCGAGAAGGCCTCGGTGTTCAGCCGCGACCTGTTCCGCAACGCCAAGCTGTGGGCCGCCATCGGCGGCGTCGTCGCCCTGCAGGTGGCGGCCATGCACCTCGACGTCGTGCAGGGGGTGTTCGGCACCGCCGACCTCACCCCCGCCGACTGGGTGGTGGCCGTGGCGGTGGCGTCGACGGTGCTCTGGTTCGACGAGGCCCGCAAGCTGGTGCTGCGGCGGCGGGCGGCCCGCTGACGCCGGCGGCGGCGTGATGGCGAACTCGGCGCAGGATCCGGCGCCACGCGCCCGAAATTGCGCTGAGTTGGCGACCGCCCCCCTCACGGAGGCGACAAGGTCATCGTCCCGCAGCTACCTGTGCATCGCCCGTACAGCGGTGTACGCCGGTGGCCGGTACGAACGCGTGCCGATCAGCGACCGGGCCAGCTGTCCGGGGCGTAGCTCCAGCCCAGGTAGGCGCCGAGGGCGGTCACCCCATGCTGGCGCACCGGTAGGGCCACGTCGCCGAGACCCTGGGTGGAGATGGCCTGCCCGCCGCCGATCGAGATGCCGACGTGGCCGAACGACGACAGGTTGTAGAAGACCAGCGCGCCGGCCGGCGGGTTGCCATCGGTGTGGATCCGACCTGCCGCCGCCTGCGCGGAGTAGTTGGCGATCGCCGACGGGTAACGGCCGCGTGTGTTGTACGCGACCTCGACGGCGGTCTCGCACCAGCCGCTCCACATCCCGTCGGGCGTCTGGTTGGTGTGTGTCTGCCCGAGGATCGAGCGCATGTAGGCAGCGGCCTTGTCCTCGCGGGTCGAGCCCGGCGGTGGCCCGATCCCCTTACTGGCCCACAGTGCCGCGCCATGGCCGGCGGCGTAGACCACGAGGTTGGCATCGTCCTGCAGGTAGACAGCCGCGCCCGGGTGGCCGGCGGTGCCAGAGGACCACAGGGCCGCCCCGCTCGGTGGGTACACCACCAGGTTCCCGTCGGGCTGCATGGCCAGGTACGCCCTCGGGTGACCGGCCGTTCCGGAGGACCACACCGCGGGACCACCCGAGTAGACGACCAGGTTGCCGTCGTCCCGCTGCATGTACAGCTGGTTGCCCGATGACTCTGACACGAGGTACTGGCCCGGTTGCAGCCCCTGCCCGGGGAACAGGCGATCGACGAACGACGACGCGTTCCAGAGCGCAGCGCCGCCCGCATAGACCACGACGTTCCCGTCCGACTGCAGGCGCACCTCGGAGCCGGGATGGCCGGGGGTGCCGGCGTTCCAGAGGGCCCGTCCCGACCCCGAGTACACCACGAGGTTGCCGTCGGCCTGCATGGTGGCGTAGGCGCTCGGGTGGCCAGCCGACCGGCTCTGCCACAGCGCCCGATTGCCCCCGTAGGCGACCAGGTTTCCGTCGCCTTGCATCCTCAGCGTCACCACACGGTTCGGGGAGTAGAGCCACTGCCCGGTCTTCAGGCGCTCGCCGGCGACCAGCCGGTCGGTGTACGAGTAGGTGGCCCACAGCGCCGGACCGCTCGGCGGGTAGACCACCAGGTTCCCGTCGGTCTGCATCGCGAGGTAGGCGCCGGGGTGGCCGGCGGTTCCCGAGCTCCAGAGCGCGGGACCGTGATGGGGGCCGTACACCACCAGGTTGCCGTCGGCCTGCATCGAGACGTGGGCGCGAGGATGGCCGGCCGTGCCGGACGACCACAGTGGTCGGTGCGCGAAGTAGACGACCAGGTTCCCGTCGACCTGCATGGCGAGGCGGAACTGCCGGTTGGCCGAACGGATCACGTCCCCTTGCCAGAGCGACTGCCCCGCCCTCAGGGCTTCGGCACGGAGCTGCTCGGCGTCGTCGACATGGTGTTCGAGCGGCGGCGGGCGATCCGGACCGTCCTGGGTGACCGTGGGATCGACCGGCGCGAATTCGACGGGCGGGCGAGCAGAGGCCTCCGCCGGAGCCGTCTCCTGGCCGGACTTGGCAACGGCGGCGCCCGCGATCCCGACCGTGCTGGCGATCGCCAATGAGATCGCCACGACGGCTCTCGCTGCAGTGCGCATGCCTCTCCCACTCGAACGCCCCCGCCCGACGAGCCCGATCATCCCACAGTCGCCTCGCGCGCCGTCGACCGATCCCCTCACGGAGCACCTTCGTCGGGACCGGATTCTCCATGATCGCCCGACGACGGCTCGAGGCATTGAAACGACGGTCGGTGGGGCTGCTCGACCGTTCACGGGAGCGACGAGGCCTGCGGCTATGACGTCGAGTTTGGGCGAACCCTGGCGGGCCGACGCCACGATCCGCCATACGACCACCGAGGGTGGTGCTGGGCCGGCCGATGGCGTTCGCCCGCCGCCGGAGTGACGCGAACTCGGCGCAGAATCCGGCGCCACGCGCCCGAAATTGCGCTGAGTTGCCGCGAACCTGGCCCGCCGCCGGCCGCCGCCGTGCCGCCGGCGCCTCAGCCGAGGTCGGCGGCCACCTGTCTCGCCACGGCGGCGAGATCTGGGGGGAGGGCGTCGAGGCGGTGGTCGAGCTCGTCGGCGAAGCGGAGGCGGTCGACGTCGGGCGCCGGCACGGCACGGGTCATCCAGGCCGAGTGCAGCAGGAACGGCACGGTCTCGCCGCCGGGCGGGGCGAGCACGGCAATCGGGCCATCGCCCACCGCGGCGGCGTCGAACAGCTCGACCCGGAAGCCGGCGTCGTTGAGCACCGGCACGACCAGGTAGCCGTCGTGGCCGCCCGGGTCGGCGCCGGCGAAGCGGCTGGTGGCCGGCGCCAGATCGGGCGCGCGGGGCACGAAGCACGGCGACGTGGGGTAGTCGTCGAGGCCGTAGACGTGCTCCGCGGTGAGCTTCAGCGTGTCGCGGTCGAACGATGCCAGCGCGCCCGGTGTCTCGTGGTCGGGCAACCCGCCGGCCGCGTCGATGCGATCGGCGTAGGCGGCGACGGCCCGCTGGCTGATGGCCTCGGGGCGAAAGCCGGTGAAGGTCATGTGGTGGGCGGTGGGACGGGTGAGGCCCTCGACGCTCCAGTCCTGGGCCGACAGCTGGGTGCCCCAGAACGGCTCCGGCTCGCAGAACGACGCATGCTCGCGCCAGGTGCCCGTGGCGGGGTCGACGTCGACCACCGCGAGCACCGCCGCGTGCATGGGGTGGTTGTACA
This sequence comes from uncultured Microthrixaceae bacterium, assembly GCA_964635055.1. Classification (GTDB taxonomy): domain Bacteria; phylum Actinomycetota; class Acidimicrobiia; order Acidimicrobiales; family DATDAH01; genus JAEUJM01. The sequence continues at coordinate 60,545 of CAZWMT010000008.1, forward strand.
GGCCCCGCAGTGCCGGGTCGGCGGGCCGGCCGAGGGCGTCGACGTCGTCGGCGCGCATGGCGTAGGCCAGGTCGGTGTCGACCGTGTGCTCGAAGATCAGCCGGATGCCGTCGGTGTCGTCGTAGGCCGCGTAGTAGTGCATCACCTCGGGCGCCATGCGGAACGCGGTGGTCGCCACGGCCTCACCCGGAGGCGTCGACTCGAGGGCGTCCTTGCGGATCAGGTAGCCGGGCTCGTCGGTGAAGTTGGTGACCGAGCGCTCGTGGCCGTGCAGGAGCTCGCCGGGATCACCCCGGAAGGCGCAGTCGACCAGGATCAGCCACTCGCGGGTCTGGGCGACGGTGTGCATCGACTGCGGCGCGACGCCGTCGAGCACCGGCCAACGCAGGACGTCGGGCCCGGCACCGTCGTACCGCAGGACGTCGATGCTGCCGGTGATCGGGTTGAGGCTGACCGTCCACATGCAGTCGCGGTCCGGGTCGACCACCGGGTGGGCGGTGGACAGCACCATGGGCAGCACCGGGTGGTCGAACACCGGGTTCCAGCCGTCCCGGTGGCCGACCTCGCCGAGGAACGCCATCGACACCGGGTCGACCTCGACGGGGCGGCCGGCGTCCCAGGTGGCGAACAGCCGGTCGCCCCAGGGCAAGGGTGCGGTGTTGGCCGCGTTCGAGGCACCGAAGGGTGAGTGTGCGCCCATCGGCCCGTCGACGAACACGTCGGGACGCGCCGTGCGCAGGCGGTCGGACGGCGTGTCGATGCGACGGGACCGCCACGCGAACCGGTCGGCCGGCGCGGCGAAGGTGCCGGGTCGCAGCGACAGACGGGCCAGGTGACCGGCACCGAAGAAGGCGTGCACCGGGGCGCCCTCCTGCCCGGAGGCGCTGACGAACACCTCGCCGCCGATGTCATGGGGCCACCGGCCGGCCACCAGCGCGAGGTCGAGGTCGCCCAGGGGGACCTCGGAGAGCAGCGATCGGGGCAGGGGCACAGCACGCAGGTTAACGACGTTCACCACCCGTGGCGGCGTGGCCGCCCGGTCCGGATGGCCCTCGACCGCGCCGGCAGTGCGAAGCTGGCCCCATGCGACCTGTTCTGACGCGCCAGGCCATCGTGGCCGAGGCCCGCCGGATGATCATCGACGACGGTCTCGGCGGGCTGTCCCTACGGCGGATCGCGTCCGCCCTCGACGTGACGGCTCCGGCCCTCTACGCCTACCTCAACGACAAGAGCGACCTGCTCCGTGCGGTGGCCGAGGGCGAGCTGGCCGAGCTGATCGCCCGGTTCGAGCAGGTCGACGAGCCCGACCCCGTGGCCCGGGTGGCGGCCTACTGCCGGGCCTACATCGACCACGCCCGCGACAACCCCGAGCTCTACCCGGTGATGTTCCTGTTCCCCCCCGACTTCGCGCCGGGGGCGCCGGCGGACGCCCAGATCCCCATGGCGAGCCAGGCCTTCGCCATATCGTCGGCCGCCGTGGTCGACGCGATCGAGAGCGGCGCCTTCCGCGACATCGACCCGTTGCAGGCCAGCCTGGTGATGTTCACCGCGGCCCACGGCACCGCCAGCGTGCTGTTGATGGGCTTCGGCTTCGACCGGGCCACCGAGGACGCCTTGATCGACACCCTGATCGACACGGTCATCGCCGGGCTGCGCCGCCGGTAGCGAGCCGAGCCGTGCCGCTCGTCGAGCTGTCGTCCACGGCGCTGGTGGTGGCCGACGTCGTCGCGTGGGGCGTCATCAGCGCGACCGTCGGCTACCTGGCCCACCGGCTGCCCGACACCAGGCTCGACCACGACACCCGCCTCACCCGCATCCGCCGGTTCGAGCGCGGCGGCCGGGTGTACGAGCGCCGGCTGCGCATCGCCCGCTGGAAGGACCGCATGCCCGAGGCCGGCGCGGTCTTCCCCGGTGGGTTCTCGAAGCGGGCGGTCACCAGGGCCGACCTGGGCCGCTACCTGCTCGAGACCCGCCGGGCCGAGCTGACCCATTGGGCGATCATGGCGTCGGCGCCCCTGTTCCTGCTCTGGAACCCCTGGACCATCTGGCTCTTCATGGTCGCCTACGCCCTCGTGGCCAACCTGCCCTGCATCGTGATCCAGCGCTACAACCGGGCCCGGCTGCTGCGCATCCTGAAGCGGCGTCAGGTGACCTGACGCAGCGCAGGATGGGCGCAGACGGGCGGCCCAAGCGCCGCCCCGGGTAGAAAGACCGTGGCAGGTCCCCGGCGAAGGAGTGGCGATGACGAGCGTCGACCGAATGCCGACCATCCACCGGCCCGCCGCCGACGATGACGCCGGCGACCGGGACCTGCGCCGGGCCGCGACGGTCTTCGTCGTCGTGGTGCTGCTTCACGGCGCCGACCACCTGCGCCGAGGGGTCGACGCCACCGGCCTCGACGTGTTCTGGCTCGGCACGTCGGGGATCACGATCGAGGTCGCGGTCGTCGTGCTCATCGCGATGCGCCACCGCCTGGCCCCGATAGCGGCGATGTCGATCGGCCTCTCGCTCGCCGCCGGCTACCTCGCGGTGCACTTCCTGCCCGCCCGCAGCCTGTTCAGCGACTCGTTCACCAGTGCACGCGACGTGAGTCGGCTGTCGTGGACGGCCGCATCGCTCGAGGTCATCGCCGCGGTCACCCTCGGCGTCGTGGGCCTCCTGGTCGTGCGCCGGCGGGGCGGGCTCGCGCACGCGACCGCGCCCCACGCCGCACAGCGCCCACTCGCCGTGGCCCTCCGCGACCCCCTGAGCGTCGTGATGATCGCCGGCAACCTCGCGCTCGTCGTCGTGTCGGCGTTCCAGTACTGACCGGCCCAGGCGCTCGCGTCACGGCGCCGGTGCCGTCTCCGCCTCCGACGCCGCGCGTTGCGCATCGTGGACCGGCCCGCGGCCCCAGAGCCCCGCAGTGCGGCCCGTCCTGGCCGGGCCCTGACCGGCGGGCGGCGCAAGCCGGTTCGCGATCGTGCGCTGGTACCGCCGCCCCATGCTGACAAGGTACCTTGTCTGGAGGCCGCCGAGAGCGCCCGCAACCACGGCATCGCCGACGAGGACATCCGCCATGCAGTTCGCGTTGAGCTCCGCACCATCGCCCTCCACGATCGCTGCTCATCATCGGCGCCGACCGGACCGGGCGCCTGCTCGAGGTCGTGGTGCTCGACCCCGACGACGAGCCCGTGGTCATCCACGCGATGCAACTGCGACCGAATTTCTACGACGACCTGGAGTGACATCGATGCCGCGAACGCGTGAGCAGCTGGACCGTGCCGCTGCCGAGGTCGAAGCCTGGCTGGAGACACTCGACCCGGTCGACCACCCGGCCGAGGACACGACCGACCTGCGAGCGATCGCAGTGGCCGTGACCGACATCGCCGAGGGTGAACGGCGACTGCGCACGGCAGTGGCCACGGCGCGCGCCAATGGCCGGAGCTGGGGACGGATCTCGATGGCGTTGGGCGTCACAAGGCAGGCCGCTCGTGAACGCTTCGGCGAGCGCACCGACGCCTGACGCGGCGGCGCCAGACTGGTCGAGCGGGCGCCACCGCGGACCTGGACGACCTGCGCTTGCGGATCTACTCGCGGGCGACGGCGCTCCTGCGCGACCTCGATCTCGACGGCACGGGCGCACCGGCCTCCGGCGGCCGCCCCGGGGACGACCTGACGTAGCCGCGGGCGGCACCCGTTGGGCTGGCGTCGGATTCGGGCGTCGATGCCGGCCGGCCGGGGTTGCTCTGCCGAGAGCTGCGCCAGCGGCGGCCCGTTGTCTGCCCCCCCGTCACGTTCTGTGTTGTTTCAGCCACAGAGAATACTTGTCACAACCCCCTGGGCATACTGTGGTCATGCACGACGCGGTCGCCGAGGCGCACCTCAACCTCAAAGCGCTCGCCGCGGAGGACCGGGCCGGGTGGTCGTCGCCGGCGCACTCGGACCGGGTCCGTGACGTGTTCTCGATCGCCGAGCGGGCCGAGGCCGAGCTGATCCGCACCATCGTCGGGTGGGACCTCGCCGGCGGGTGGGAGGCCGATGGGCAACGCTCGGCGGTGTGCTGGCTGGTGTGGCAGAACCAGATCACCCGGCCCAGGGCCAAGGTGCTGGTCGCCGCCGCGGCGCTGTGCCAGAAGTACCCGGCCGTCGCCGACGCGCTCGCGGCGGGCGACATCGCCTGCGGGCACGTCGCCGCCATGGCCCGGATCGAGCCCAAACACGCCACCGAGTTCGCCGCCTGCGCCGACGGGCTGCTGGGCGCCGCCGCTCGGTCGTCGGTGGTCGAGTTCGACTGGGTGGCCGCCCAATGGGCCAACGCGGTCGACCCGGGTAGCGCCGCCGACCCCACCGACCGGGGCCTCGGGATCGCCGACACCTTCGGCGGGCACTCCTATGTGAAGGGGCACGGGTCCACCGAAGAGGCCGCGATCTTGCGCAAGGCGCTGCTCAAGGACAACGGCCCGGACCCCGCGGAGTGCCCCGAAGGGCCCCGCACGCTGTCCGAGCGCATGTGGGACAAGTTGATCGACATGGCCCGCCGCGAGCTCGCCGGCGCCGACCCCACCGGCCCCGCCGACGGCCTCGACCTGGTCGCCGACGCCGAGACCGTCGCCCGCGCCCTCGCCGACCACCACGGCCTCGACCCCCAACTCCACCTCCACCCCGACCCCCAAGCACCGGCGGGGAACCCCATCGACGACCTCCTCGCCCCCTACCGCAACCCGTCCCCCGACCCGCCAGCCACCGACCCCGCCGCCACCGTGCCCCGCTGCGGGATCATGGGCGGCCCGCCGCTGCCACCCGAGGCCATCGCCCGGTGGCTGTGCACCGCCTGGACCCGCCGGGTCATCCGCGACCCCCACACCGGCCACATCCTCGACTACGGCCGCCGCCAACGCGGCTTCAACCACCACCAACACCAGGCCATGGCCCACCGCGACGGCGGCTGCGGGTTCCCCGGCTGCGACCTCGGCCCCCGCTACTGCGACGCCCACCACGTCCCCGCCTGGCCCCACGGCGGCCTCACCAACATCGACTTCGGGCTGCTGTTGTGCAGGCGCCACCACACCATCGTCCACACCAAAGGCTGGACCCTCGGACGCGACCCCACCACCGGCATCGTCACCCTCACCACCCCCGACGGCCGCACCTTCACCCACCGCCCCAACCCCCACAACCGACGACACTGACCGCCCGGAACCGGCTGTGTACGGTTCGTGTACAGGGAGTCACCCTTGATGTTGATGAGCATTCCCGTCACTGCCCGACTGGACGAGGCAACCGTCGACGCCCTCGACCGTGCCGTGACCGCAGGTCTCGCCCCGAACCGTGGGGCGGTCGTCTCCGAGGCCGTCCGGGCTTGGCTGGCGCTCCACTCCCACGAGGCCATCGACGCCTCCTACCGGCGGCGGTATTCCGAGCCCGATCACGCTCACGACGAGTTGGTCGCCGCCCTCGGCGCCTTCTCTGCCAGCGCATGCCTCGTCGCCGACCAGACCTGATCAGCCGGGGTGACGTCTGGGACGCTGAGGTCCCGGGGGCGGGTGTGCACCCCGTACCGACCGAAGGTCGGCGCGGGCTGATGGTTACTCGGCGTCCGCCGCTGCGGCGGCGGGCGAGGCCCGCACCAGCTCGATGCCGGTGATCAGCACCCACACCACGAAGATCAGGTAGCCGGGGATGCCCACGACGCCGAGCAGGTCACCCTTGGCGCTGGCCTCCGGCCACGCGCCGCCGATCAACGCCACCACGCCGCCCACGATGCCCAGCCAGTTGAGCCACCGCGCGCCCACCCCGCAGCGCAGGCCGCCGCACGAGAACGCCAACAGCACCGCGGCGATGGCGACGAAGGCGGCGGCGCCGATCACGTAGACCGAGGTCCACAGGAACGCCACCAGACTGTCGTCGCCGCGCACGCCGGGGGTCACCACGATCGGCAGCCAGATGAGGTTCGCCGACGCGAACAGCGCGCCGGCGAGCACCAGGGCGCCGTAGCCGGTGGCCCCCCAGGCCGCACCCTCCCCGCCGGCGTCCCGCAGACGCCCCATCACGCCGGCACCCCAGAACAGGAGGGGCAGCAGCAGCACCGTGCCCGCTCCCATCGCCAGCTTGATGCCGCCGCCGTTGTCCAGCGCGTACTTGACGATGTCCGCGGCGCTGGCGTCGGCGGCCTCCGGCTGGCCCTGGGCCAGGAAGTTCACCACGAACAGCACCGCGGCGACGATGCCGGCAACACCGGCGATCTTCTGAAATGACACAAGTCCCCCTCCTTGTGATTCCCCACCTTGCCGCAGCGAAGATACACCGCGTCGCCCGTGCGCGAAGCGACGATCGCGTGACGAAGCGCCCCGTCGAGCGGCCCGAGAACGACACCAGGGGCCGCCCGTGAGGGCGGCCCCTGGCGGGGATCCGGTAGCCGTGGCGGGTTACTGGACGGTGGCGACCGCCGTGTAGCGCAGGGTGCCGGTGGTGCCCTGGCTGCCGTCGCTGACGTCGATGCGGTAGGCGCTGATGATCTCCTCGCCCGGCTGGATCACGACCGAGCCGGTCTGCGCGTTCACCACGTTGGCGTTGCCGTCGACCATGATCGGCGAGCCGTCCCAGTTGGTGACCAGGTCGGTGCCGCCGTTGGCGGGGTCGCCGATGTTGACCGGCACGTCGCTCAGGTAGATGGCCGTGGCCAGATCACCGCTGCCCCAGTTCTCCACTCGGGGGTTGCCGGCCACGTCGTTCTCGAGGATCAGCTGCACCGACAGGTCGTTGTCGCAGTTGTTCTGGTAGCGGACCACGTCGGTGTAGATGGTGCGGTCGCCGTCGTAGCCCTTCACCGTCACCTGCTCCTGCAGGAAGTCGATGCCGTTGGCCGACACGGTGTGGGTGGTGTCCACGTTGGCGTAGGGGTCGGCGGCCGGCGAGCTGTAGGTCGTGGCGTCCGAGCCCTCCACCTTGGTGAAGCAGGCGGCCACGGCCTCGATGTCCGCGGTCATGAAGTTCTGGATCAACACGGCGGCGAGAACGGGGGTGGCGACCGCGATGGCCAAGATGGCGGCCACCGCACCTCGCAGGGTCATGCGCCGCTTCTGGTCGGTGCTGCTCACGATCGTTACCTCCGGGAGAGTTCGGAACTTGCCCTCACTGCTTCGACCCCGGTCACCCGGGGGTTGATAGGCCGTTCGGCCCATGCCCGGCGCCGTCGTCCACCGACGCCGCCACGGAGCCGTCCGCCAGCGGCAACCGCTGGGCCGCGGGACGGGTGTCGACGATGGGGGCCGGGCCCACATCCGACGGTGCCCGCGCCGGCACCCG
>CAZWMT010000008.1:67931-156317 GCA_964635055.1 uncultured Microthrixaceae bacterium
GGGGCCGGGCCCACATCCGACGGTGCCCGCGCCGGCACCCGCGCCGGCGGGAGGTCCGTCGGGCCGGCGGACGGCGTCGGCGCCGCCGCGGGTCGGGTGTCGACCACGCGATTGGGGACCGACGCGGCGGCGAGGGCCGCGCCGACCGCGCCGGATGCCGCGACAGCGCCCACCGGTACGGGCTCGACCGCCGGAGCAGGGGCCGGCACCGGTCGGGGAAGCGGCGGCGTGGGCACCGGTGGCGGGAGCGGCGGTGCCGCCGCCAGCCCCCCCGGGGGCGCCAGAGGTGGGGTCGCGAGCGTGGCCGGCGCGCCCTGGAAGGCGCCGGGCCGGGCGTCCACCGAGCGAGTGCCACCCGACGGGTCGAGGGTGGCGCGCGACACCCTCGCCGGCGCCGGCCGCTCCACCCGCTCCCGGACGATCAGGCTGTAGGCGACCGCGATCGCCGCGCCCGCGGTCAGCGGGATGGCCGTGCGCCACACCGTGGCGGCGTCGACCACCGGCGGCTCCAGCAGGTGGCGCAAAAGTTCGAGCAGGAGGGTCTCGAAGGTGACGAACACCCCCATGAACCAGCCCCAGACCACCATCTTGTCGGCGTTGGTGCGCAGCACCATCGCGGTGAAGATCACCGTGGTGACCACCGCCATCACGAACGTCGACGAGGTGACGATCCGGGCGAAGTCGGCCGGTGGGGTCTGCATGCTGAGGTGGGGGATGAACCCCTTCCAGAACTGCACCTCGAGGCTGATGCCCAGGTTGTTGGCGAAGAAGCCCAGCGCGATCAGCTTGACGAGGAACGCCGTGAGCGCAGCCAGGAACGCGGCCCGCACCATCGGGAACCAGTTGACGTCCTCGATGGGCGCGGCGCGACCCGGGGCGCCGGGCCGGCGGTCGTCCAGGTGCTCCATCGAGAACGGCATCGTGCTCTCTTCATCGGTGCGACCGGGCCTCGCCTGAGGGCCAGTTGCCCGGCCGGGCCACCCTGCCGTGGCGGTTTCAGCCCGAGAGCTCGAAGCGGAACCGGTGCTCGACGACCGGCGAGCCACCCCCCACCAGGGTCGACCAGGCCACGTCGAGGGTGGCCGGCCCCGAGACGGTGGTGTCGAGGACGATCGAGTGGGGCGCCGACGCGTCGAACGTGATCGGGGGGCCCGTGGGCTGGGAGACCGTCTCGGCCGCCACCACCACTTCGGTGGCGTCGGGCCGGCCGAACGCCACCGTGGCCGCGTCGATCCCCGGCACCACCGGCGGGCCCGCGCTGCGGATGGTGGACTCGCTTCCGGCGAACGTGGCGGCACCGGTGTGCACCCGCGCCACCCACGTGGACGTGGGCACACCGGCGGGGCTGGTGACCGACACCGTCGACGGCGTGTCGATGCTGCCGCCGAAGGTGGCCAACCGCGTGTCGAGCGTCAGCGAGCTCACCTCGGGGGTCTGCTCGGGGTCGGTGGTGTCGAGGTAGGCGCGGACGCGTGCCCAGCGGTGGAAGTCGTGGGTGTAGGCGGCCGGGGTGCCCGACGTCGTGAAGTAGGAGGCCGCGGTGCCGTCCGGCCCGACGAAGGGTGCCAGCACACTGGCCAACTGGGTGTCCGCGCTGGCCAGCTGGAACCGCACCGCCGTTCCCGCCGGCGTGGTCGCGGCGAATCGCAGCAGCCCGAAGACGCCGTCGGCGCCGGTGTCGATCGGGGCGGAGTCCCATCGACCGGCGGGGCGGTAGGTGCCTTCCTCGGCCCGGGCCGACACCTGAGGGGCGGGGTAGGTCACCTGCCGCCCCTGGCGCAGCCCACCCACCTGTGACTCGTCATCGATCCCGGTGCCCGACCCCCGGTCGAAGCTGAGCCAGAACGGCTCGCCCCCCGCCGACACCACCGCCAGGGCGTCGGTCGTGACCGCCCACCCCGTCGAGCCGACCACACGGCCGATGAACGCACCGCCGAAGTCGTTGCCCGAGCACGCGACCGGCGGTGCGCCACCGAACGAGATCTCGGTGCCCGGCTCGGGACAGGCGACGGTGACGTGCTCGGCGGCGACGGGCACGTAGTAGCGGTCGCTCAACTCGCCCACAGGCCAGAACATCGTGCTCTCGCCCCCGTCGCCGTCGTCCTGCTGCACCGCCCCGCTGGCGGTGTCGATGTCGGTGATGCGCACGGCCGGACCTGCGCCGCCCGCCGCGCTGGGGCCGAACGCGTCGGTGTCGTTCTCGTCGCCGCTCACCAGCTCCTCGGTGCCGTCCGACCGCTGGACGTCCGCGTCGGCACCCGGCCCCCCGTAGCCCAGCCGCGCGTACTGGCTCTGGACGCCGATCAGGTCGTCGGTGCCGGCCGGCACCGCGACCACCGAGTCGCCGCCGACATCCGAGCGGTGGGTGAGGAGGAAGGGCACACCGTTGGTCGAGCGCACGACCGCGGTGTGGCTGGCGGTGACATCGGCGCCAACCGTGACCGTGCCGTCACCCGGCGCGACGCTGAGGCTGGTGACCGTCGTGGAGCCGTCGTCGAATTCCAGGTCGGCGGTCGCCCACGGCGACCGCACCGAGAAGGTCTGCGCGTCACGGGCCACGGGCACGACGAACTCGGTACCCGCGAACGACACCGGCACCAGCGAGTCCTGCCCGTCGTCCACCCCCACCCCGGCGACGGGGCCCGTCGCCTCGAAGAAGGTGTTCGCGCCGGTGCCCGTGAAGGCGGTGACCTGGCCGGCGTCGGCGGTCACCGCAGGGAAGCCGTCCTGGCTGATCTGGGTGCCGTCCACGTACGGCGCCACGTCGACCCGGTCGGCGCCGGGGCCGAACCCGTCGCTGACCGTGTAGTAGAGGGTGTGCGCGGTGGTCGAGGTGAAGACCGCGGCCTCGTCGGAGGCCGGCGGCACCGGGTCGGGGTTGTTCCAGTAGAGACAGAAGTCGGTGGTGGCGCCGGCCTGGATCTGGTCGACCTGCACCCACACCTCGGTGGCCAGGCTGTCGAGCGTGGTGGGGTCGACCCACAGGTCGAGGTCGACGAAGCCACCGCCGTCGTGGCGCTCGGCCCGGAGGTCCTCGGCGTCAGCGTCGAATTCACCGGCCGCGATCGCACTCTGGGTGTCGAGCACGACCTTCACCTGGTACTCGGTCACGTCGGACGCGCCCGCGCCGGTGTGGTCCACGTCGAAGCAGCGCCGCGAGCGCCAGGTGCCGTCCCACCAGGGCTCGCTCGCGTCGGGTAGGTCGGTGCCGAAGTGGTCGAGGGTCAACGTGTCGGGCACCAGGTCGGAGCGCGTGGCGGCGAACGTGCCGTCGGTCCAGTCGGTGTCGGCAGGGGCCGACACCGGTGTGGCGTTCCCGTAGTCGTAGAACTCGAGACTGCCACCCACCTCCACGCCGCCGGTGGTGAGGTGGTCGCCGCCGACGTCGGCCGACACGCCGTCGAGGGCGCTCGGGCCCGACCCCGCCACCACGACCAGCGCACACGCTGCGGCGAACACCGCGCGCCGGGCACGGTCGGCGCGCCGAGCACGATGAGCGCGGTGGGGGTCGCGCGCGCGGTCTGGTCGAGGTCCCACGACCTTCCTTTCGGGCGCGAACGACCGCCAACTGAGTGCGGGCCGGCGCCGGCCGGTAGCGTTCGCCACCGCAGGGAGCGAGCGGGAGGGACCGATGGCCGAGATCGACGGGTACCTGGCGCCGGGATTCGAGGGCGTCGGCGACGCCTTCCGGGCCAACTTCGACAGCCACGGCGAGGTGGGCGCGTCGTTCTGCCTCTACGTCGGCGGTGAGAAGGTGGTGGACCTGTGGGGCGGCGTGGCCGATCTGGCAACGGGACGCCCGTACGCCGAGGACACGCTGCAGATGGTGTTCTCGACCACCAAGGGCCCGGTGGCGGTGTGCGCCAACCAGCTCATCGACCGGGGGTTGCTCGACCCGGACGCACCGGTGGCCACGTACTGGTCGGAGTTCGCGCAGGCGGGCAAGGCGGACATCCCGGTGCGGTGGCTGCTCTGCCACAAGGCCGGGCTGCCGGTGATCGACAAGCCCCTCACCCTCGACGAGACGTTGAGCTGGGACCCGGTGATCGTGGCCCTCGAGGAGCAGGAGCCCGTGTGGGCGCCGGGCACCGCCCACGGGTACCACGCGGTGACGTTCGGCTACCTGGTGGGCGAGCTGGTGCGGCGGGTGTCGGGCCAGTCGGTGGGCGCGTACTTCGCCGAGCACGTGGCCGCACCGCTCGGCCTCGACTTCTGGATCGGCCTACCCGCCGAGGAATTCCCCCGAGTCGCGCCGCTGCGGGCGATCGACCTGCCCGACAACGAGAACGTGCGCATGGTGCTCGATCAGTTGCTCGGGCCCGACAGCCTGGTGGGCAAGGCGCTGCGCGCCCCGTCGGGCGTGCTGATCGGCGACGACGGGGTGCTGAGCATCAGCCGCTTCAACGAGCAACGTGTCCTGGCCGCCGAGATCCCCGCGGCCAACGGGGTGGGCAACGCCCGGTCGCTGGCCCGCATGTACGCGGCGCTGATCGGCGAGGTGGACGGCGTCCGCCTGTTGTCGCCCGAGCAGGTCGAGCGGGCCACCGAGTGCCAGACCGAGGGGGCCGACAAGGTGATGTTCTTCGAGTCGAAGTTCGGGCTCGGCTTCATGCTGTCGGGCGCGTTCTCGTCCTACGGCGGCCCACGCGGCTTCGGGCACACCGGCTCGGGCGGGTCGATGGGCTACGCCGACCCCGACGCCGGCATCGGTTTCGGGTACGCGATGAACCAGATGACCGCCAACATGATCGGCGACGCCCGCACCGTGGGGCTCACCGAGGCCTGCTACGAGGCCGTCGGCACCCACGCCCCCGGCATCTTCTGAATCTGAGCGTCCCGCGCCCGACGCGGCACCCACGCCTCCAACCGCTGCGAGCGAGCCGGCGAGGCGCGCGAGGCGCTCGGCCGCGGTTCAGCGCGGCTCCGGGGCGCCGTTGGCCGCCAGGGTGTCGCCCACCTCTGCGGGGATGTCGACCTGCCAGTCGGCGGCGTCGAGCTCGGCGCGGGTGCGGTCGAGGTGCCCGCCCTGCTGGCCCTGCGACGAGAAGCGGAAGGCCCACCGGCCGCCTTGGTCGACGACCCGGTCGAAGGTGGCCGACGAGCCCGCCCGCACCGTGCCGACCGGCGTCCAGCCGTCGTCGCCACCTCGGCTGGACTCGATGGTGATGTCATAGCCGGTGGGGTTGTGGAAGGTCAGCGCGCTCACGTGGGCGGGCATGCGCAAGAGGGGCACCAGCAGGAGCGCGGCGGCCAGCACCACCGTGCCCGCCAGCACGTACCAGAGGTGGACCAGGCGGGGGCGCCGGTCCCGCACCGCGGTCGGGTGGGGGTCGAGGGCGGTGGCGCGGGTCATCGCCGCCACCGGCCGCGGGCCGACACGGTGACGCCGCCCGAGCGGGGGAACGGGGACGAGAAGGAGCACGAGAAGGGGAACCGGAACGAGAACGACAAGGTGGGACCTCCTGGGTCACGGGATCGTCGAGCGGCCGCCACGGGCCGGGGGGCCGTCTGCTCAGTACGAGGTGAGAAGGAGGTGGGGCGGGGCCCGCCCGAGCGACGACGACCCGAGCCGGCGGGGTCGGCCCGTCGCCTCGTCACGCCGCTGGTGGCGGCGGCGCCGTGCATCGACACCCGCGACGAGGGCGGCGACGACCACGAGGGAGATCCATCGGGGCTTCGCCGACCGTTCGGCCCGCAGATCGAGGCGCTCGTCGACCCCGGAGGTCACCGCCGGCGCCTCGAGCCGCAGCGCGGTGACCAACTCGCCGCCATCGCCGAGGTCGAGCGCGTGCCACCCACCGGTGGCTCCGGCCCCCCACCCCAGCGCCATGGCGGCGACCGCGGCGAGCAGGAGGGGTGCGAGGCGCAGGCGTCGCAGCGACATGACCCGGCTCAGGGTACCGGCCCCCGCACGGCCCGCTCTGGCGCCGGCGAGGAGCTCCTGTCCAGCAGGTGCCCCGGCGTCACGACCCGAGCCCGTCGGTAGCCTGAGCAGGTGACCACGCCGAGCGCGGAGGCGGCGCGCCGGCGCACCTTCGCCATCATCTCCCACCCCGACGCCGGCAAGACCACCCTCACCGAGAAGTTCCTGCTGTACGGCGGGGCGCTCGTGAAGGAGGCCGGCGCGGTCAAGGCCAAGGGGGGCCGGCGCTCCGCCACATCCGACTGGATGGCGCTCGAGCAGCAACGGGGCATCTCCATCACGTCGACGGTCATGCAGTTCCCCTACCGGGACTGCGTGGTCAACCTGCTCGACACCCCGGGCCACCGGGACTTCTCCGAGGACACCTACCGGGTGCTGGCCGCCGCCGACGCCGCGGTGATGGTCCTCGACGCGGCCAAGGGCATCGAGCCCCAGACCCTGAAGCTGTTCGAGGTGTGCCGCCAGCGCAACCTGCCGCTGCTCAGCTTCATCAACAAGTGGGACCGGCCCGGCCGCGACGCCCTCGAGCTGATCGACGAGATCGAGCAGAAGCTGTCGATCGTCCCCACGCCGGTCACCTGGCCGGTGGGCATCGCCGGGGACTTCCGGGGGGTGGCCGACCGCGCCCTCGGCCCGGACGGTGCGCCGGGGCTGGTGGGGTTCACCCGCTTCACCCGCACCGCCCGCGGCAGCACCGAGGCCCCCGAAGAAGAGGTGAGCGCCGAGCAGGCCCGGGCCGACGAAGGGCTCGCCTGGACCGCGGCCGAGGAAGAGCTGAGCCTGCTCACCGAGGTGGGCGCCGACCACGACGCCAAGAGCTTCTGGGCGGGCGAGACCACCCCGGTGTTCTTCGGCTCCGCGCTGACCAACTTCGGCGTGCGCAAGCTGCTCGACGCCATCGTCGACGTGGTGCCGCCCCCGTCGCCCCGGGACGACGTCGACGGCTCCCCCCGACCCCTCGACGCCCCGTTCTCCGGCTTCGTGTTCAAGGTGCAGGCCAACATGGACCCGTCGCACCGCGACCGCATCGCCTTCTTCCGGGTGTGCTCGGGCAGGTTCGAGCGGGGCATGGTGGTCACCCACGGGCCCACCGGGAAGCCGTTCGCCACCAAGTACGCGCACCAGGTGTTCGGCCAGGAGCGCGAGACCATGGACGAGGCCTGGCCCGGCGATGTGGTGGGCCTGGTCAACGCCACCGACGTGCGCGTGGGCGACTCGCTGTACCAGGACGAGCCGGTCACCTTCCCCCGCATCCCCAGCTTCGCCCCCGAGCACTTCGCGGTGGCCCGGGTGCGTGACACCGGGCGCTTCAAGCAGTTCCGCCGCGGCATCGCCCAACTGGACGAAGAGGGTGTGGTGCAGGTGCTGCGCGACGACGACATCGGCGATCAGGCACCGCTGCTGGCCGCCGTGGGACCCATGCAGTTCGAGGTGGTCACCCATCGCCTCGAGCACGAGTTCGGCGCCCCCGTCGAGCTCAACCGCACCAGCTACCGGGTGGCGCGCCGCACCGACGAGGCCAGCGAGCCCGTCCTGAAGGGGATGCAGGGCGTCGACGTGCTGAAGCGGGCCGACGGCACCCGCTACGCCCTGTTCGAGAGCCAGTACTGGCTCGAGCGGGTCGAGCGCGAGCAGCCCGAGCTCACCCTCGACCGCCTCGTCGCCGAGGGCGGTGCCTGACCGACAGCGGTTCAGCGGACGCCGTGTCAACCTCATTGGTATGCTGATCGCATGTCGACACAGATCGCGGTTCGCCTCCCAGAGACCTTGGTCGAGGCGCTCGATGGGCTGGCGTCCGGGACCCTGACCCGAACGGAGATCGTCCGCCTCGCCCTTGAGCAGTTCGTCGAGCGCGAAGAGCGCCGCAGGATCGACGAGGCGCTCGTCCGGGGATACACCGAGCACCCGCCCGGCGGCATCGACGAGTGGGGCGACCTGGACGCGCAGATGCGCGCCGAAGACAAGCGGGCCGGCGCCGATCTGGATGCCTGGGACGGCGGCTGGTGAAGCGAGGTGAGATCTGGTGGTACGAACCACCGGACGAGAAGCCCCGCCCCTACCTCCTCCTCAGTCGAGACGTCGTGATGCCGTCCCTCACCCGGCTCTTGGCCGTCCCCACCACGAGTAGACGACGCGGCATCCCCACCGAGGTCGAGCTGGAGCAGGCGGACGGCATGCCACGGGCGTGTGTTCTCTCGCTGGACAACACCCGCACGATCCTCCGCACCTTCTGCACCCGCCGTATCACCCATCTCGGACCAGAGCGCCTGGCGGAGGTGTGCCGGGCCCTCAACATCGCCGTCGACTGCTGAGTCCGCGGCGCCCCCTGACCAGCCCGCGTGACGGTGGGGCCGCCCCCGTCACTAGTCTCTCCTCGGCGGGGCCGGCCGGGTCCGCCCCGCCCAACCTGCCGGAGAGGCCCACTCTGACCACACCGAACCCCCAAACCCGAGGCAATACCGGTCGGAATCCGACCCCTATTGCCTCGAGAATGAGATGGGTGGGGGCGTTCGCCGGCCTCGCGCTCTTCGCGGCGGCGTGCAGCGCCGACGGGGGCGCCGACCGACCGAGCACCGACGATGCGGCGGCATCGTCCACCACGCCGGCGCCCACCACCACGGTGGCACCGACCACCACGACGGCGCCCCCGTTCGACGGCTGGGTCGATCCCGCCTCGTCGGGCGAGCCCTACGGCGACACGGTCAACGGCCTGCTCACGTTCCGGGGCAACCCGACCCGCACCTTCTACGGGAAGGGCCCGGTGCCCACCAACCCGCAGGTGCTGTGGACCTACCCCGGCTCGGCCATGTGCTCGCCCTCGAGCGAGGGCAACGAGACCCGGGTGTGGTGCGGTTCGGGCTGGACGGGCGAGCCCGCGGTGTTCGAGCGCAACGGGGTGACCTGGGTGGTCTTCGGTGCCTACGACCGGGCCGTGCACTTCGTCGACGCCACCAACGGCCAGGACCTGCGCCCACCGTTCCCCACCGGCGACATCATCAAGGGCTCGGTGACGGTCGACCCCGACGGCTACCCGATCGTCTACACGGGCTCGCGCGACAACTTCTACCGGGCGTTGGCCATCGACCGGAACCCCGTGCAGGAGCTGTGGTCCCTCAGCGCCGACGCGGTCAGCCCCACCATGTGGAACAACGACTGGGACGGCTCCGGTCTGGTCATCGACGACCACCTGTTCGAGGGCGGCGAGAACAGCCAGTTCCACGTGGTGAAGCTCAACCGGGCGGGCGGCACCAGCGAGGCCGACCCCGTCACCGTCGCCCCCCAGCTGATCTTCAACACCCCCGGCTGGGACGACCAGTTGCTGGCCGACATCGGCGACACCTCGGTGTCGATCGAGAACTCGGTGGCCATCTCGGGCAACACCGCCTACTTCGCCAACTCGGGCGGCCTGGTGCAGGGGTGGGACATCGGCCCGCTGCGCCCGGGTGGGGCGGGCGCGGCGGCGGTGACCCGCACCTTCCGCTTCTGGACCGGCGACGACACCGACGCCAGCGTGGTGATCGACCGACAGGGCATGCTCTACGTGGCGTCGGAGTACGAGCGGAGCACGGGCCGCTCGGCCGAGGTGGGCCAGATCATGAAGCTCGACCCCACCAAGCCGGACGACCCGCTGGTGTGGTCGATCCCCGACATGGGCGCGAACCCCGCGGGGGTGTGGGCCACCCCTGCCATCCACCGCGGCATGCTCTACGTCCCCACCAACGGCGGGCGCCTCCTGGGGGTCGACCGCCAGACCGGCCAGATCGTGTGGGAGAAGTCACTGCCGGGGCCGACGTGGCAGTCGCCCGTCGTGGTCGACGACGTGTTGATCCAGGGTGACTGCAACGGGTTCCTGCACGCCTACGACGTGAGCAACCCCCGGGTCGACCCACCCGAGCTGTGGACCCTCGAGCTGGGCGGCTGCATCGAGTCGACGCCGGCGGTCTGGAAGGGCCGCATCTACGTGGGCACGAGGGCCGGCCAGTTCTTCGCGATCGGCGACGCCTGACCTCCTGACCCGAACAGCACGTCCGGGCGGCTCCAGCGGGGCGCACGACGATCCGCAGCGGTCGCCCGGTGCGGGGTCGGGCACACCGAGTCCCAAATAGGCCGAAAGGCACCGGGTTCTGCCCCTGCGGGCAGGGTTTTGCTCATGGACCGACGAGCTCCGGGACACGACGATCACCCTCGGGCGACCGCCTCGACATGGAGCGAGTCAGCCTGGCGACCGGGGGGCGGGAATGGCAGGCGGCGGGGGAGCTGACCACCGGGTGAGCTGCGCCTCACTCGGAGCCGTTCCCGTCGCCAGGTGATCGCCACCAAACCAAAGGAGAGAGATCAGAAGATGCAGGTACACCCACACAAGCGATCGAGGAGGGCAGCCGTCGCGGCGGTGCTGGTCTTCCTGCTCGCCGGCGCCGCGGCGTGCAGCAGCGACGACGGTGACGACGACGCCGGCGGCGCAACCACTGCGGCCACCGAGACCACCGAGGCGGCGGCGCCGGAAGACGTCGAGTTCACCTACGAGGGCGACACGGGGCCCGAGCACTGGGGCGAGCTCAGCGAGGAGTTCGCCACCTGTGCCGAGGGCGTCGAGCAGTCCCCCGTCGATCTCACCGACGCCGCCGAGACGGCCCTGACCGACATCGCGTTCGACTACAGCGAGAGCCCGCTGAACATCTTCAACAACGGCCACACCATCGAGGTCGAGTACGAGGAGGGCAGCACGATCGATCTCGACGGCGAGACGTACAACGTGGTGCAGTTCCACTTCCACGCCGCCAGCGAGCACACGGTGGACGGCGAGCAGTTCCCGCTCGAGCTGCACATCGTGCACGCCACCGAGGACGAGCAGCTCGCCGTGGTCGGCGTGCTGATCGACGTCGGCGCGGAGAACGAGGCGCTGGCCCCGGTGTTCGACAACATCCCGACCGAGGTCTCCGAGGAGCCGACGACCATCGACGGCGAATCCGTCAACCTCGCGGAGGTGCTGCCGGACACCCAGACGTACTACCAGTACCCCGGATCGCTGACCACGCCGCCGTGCACCGAGGGCGTGTCGTGGCAGGTCCTCGACACTCCGATCGAGATCTCCCAGGAGCAGCTCGACGCCTTCACCGCCGTCGTGGACGGCAATTTCCGGCCGGTCCAACCGCTCAACGACCGAGAGCTGGACAACGACGACGGCGCAGACCAGTAGCGACCGCACCGGCCCCACCGGGAGAGCACCTGCTCGCTCGGTGGGGCCGGGCCAGTCGATACCCGGCTGGACCGTCGGAGAGCAGTCCCGTGCGGCGACCACGAACGGAGTGATGATGGCCAACCTGGCGTGCAGGACACGGTCGGCAGCACCTGCGCTGCTGCTCGCGATCGCATCGACGCTCGCACCGATGGCGCAAGGGACTCACCTCGTGCGGGTCTCCTCGAGCGCCGTGGTTCACTCCGCCACGGTGCAACAGCAGGCCGCATCGCCGGGGACGGCGATCGCGGTGAGCGCCGGCGACAGGACCACGTGCGCCGTCCTCAGCAACGGCAACCTCAAGTGCTTCGGCGACAACCAGTACGGCCAGCTCGGCCAGGGCACCCAGGGCCCCTTCGACCGGGTGGGCGACGAGCCCGGCGAGATGGCCGCCCTCCCACCCGTCGACCTCGGTCCCGGGCGCACCGCCACCGCGGTGAGCGCCGGCGCCTACGCCGGCCTCTTCTCGAGCGCCCCGCATTGCGCCATCCTCGACAACGGCACGGTCAAGTGCTGGGGCAGCGGGACCTTCGGTCAGCTCGGCCAGGACAGTTCCGACACGATCGGAGACCAGCCGGGCGAGGTGGCCTTCCTCCCACCCGTCAACCTCGGTCCCGGGCGCACGGCCACCGCCGTCAGCGCCGGTCAGGGCCACACCTGCGCCCTACTGGACAACGGCACCGTCAAGTGCTGGGGCTTCGGCCCGACCTTGGGTCAGGGCACGAGCAGCGACCTCGGCGACGAGCCCGGCGAGATGGCCGCGCTGTCGGCCATCGACCTCGGCACCGGGCGCACCGCCACCGCCATCAGCGCCGGCTCCCTCCACACCTGCGCCCTACTCGACAACGGAACCGCCAAGTGCTGGGGGTCGAACGGATCCGGGCAGCTGGGCCGGGACACCATCAACGACACCATCGGCGACGCACCGGGCGAGATGGGCGACAACCTGCCCGCGATCAACCTCGGCGCCGGCCGCACCGCCACCGCCATCAGCGCCGGCAAGCACCACACCTGCGCCATCCTCGACAACGGCTCCGTCAAGTGTTGGGGGTCGAACCTCTCGGGGCAGTTGGGCCAAGACAGCACCGCCGACCTGGGCGACCAGCTCGGCGAGATGGCCGCGCTGCAGCCGATCGACCTCGGCGCCGGCCGCACCGCCACCGCCATCTCGACAGGCGCGGCCCAGACCTGTGCGATCCTGGACAACGGCACGGTCAAGTGCTGGGGCAGTGGCTCCGCCGGCGCACTGGGTCAGGACAACACCGCCACCCTCGGCGACCAGCCCGGCGAGATGGCCGCGCTGCAGCCGATCAACCTCGGCGCCGGCCGCACCGCCACCGCCATCAGCGCCGGCGCCTTCCACACCTGCAGCATCACCGACGACGGAACCCTCAAGTGCTGGGGCTACGGCGGCTACGGCGGCCTGGGCCAGGGCAGCAACGACGACCTCGGCGACCAGCCCGGGGAGATGGCCACCCTGGCTCCCGTCCTGCTGAGCCCGGTGGCGACGCTCGACCTGCAGCAGTCGGCGGACGAGGCCTCGGTGAGCGCCGCCGGTGGCGTGATCCACTACCACGTGACGCTCTCCAACACCGGCAACGTCCCCCTCACCGGCATCGCGGTGACCGACCCCAACGCGCCCGCATGCGCCGGTCCCGTCGCGAACCTCGCGCCGGGCGGCTCGACCACGATCAACTGCAACCACACCGCCACCGCCTCCGACGTCGGCACCTACTCGAACATCGCTACGGCCGACACCGCGGAGACGAACCCCGTCGGCTCCAACCAGGTCAACGTCACGGTCACCATCCCGACCGGCTCCGGGCGTATCGCCGGTGTCGTCACCCTCTCCGGCTCCGGCAGTCCCGTCGGTGGCGCCCTGGTCGCGGCCCTCTCTCCGGTCGACCTCTCGCCGGTCGGGATCGGCATCGCCAAGCCGGACGGCAGGTACGCCTTCCTCGCCCCTCCGGGCACCTACCGCCTCTACACCGTCGACTTCGCCCTCACCGGCACCGCTGCCTTCCACCCGACGACCCCCACCGTCACCGACGGTGCCACGACCACCGTCAATCCCCAACTCGCGTCCAACCGCGCCACCCTCGCCGGCACGATCACCGACACGAACGGCGCCGTCGCCAACGTGGTGGCCATGAGCATCGACCTCACCGCCGGAGGTCCGGGTCCCGGCGACCTCACCGACGGCAGCGGGCGCTACAGCATCGGCGGGCTCAGCCCCGGCCCCCACCTCGCCCAGTTCGTCGATCCCAGCGGCGGCCACGACCGCGAGTTCCACGACGACGCCGCCACACCCGCCGGCTCGACCATCCTGAGCCTGAGCAGCGGCGCCACCACCACGGCCGATGCGACCCTCGCCACCCGCAGCGCGCCGGGGCAGGGCAGTCTGATCTACGGTGCGGTCAGCTCGTCGGGTGGTGGTGCCCTCTCCGACGTCGCCGTGTTCGCCGTCAACGCCGCCGATCTCTCCCTGGCCCGAGGCGCCGTCACCGCCGGCGGCGGCTTCTACCTCATCCCCCTGCCCGCCGGCAGCTACAAGCTCGCGTTCTACGACCCCGCCGGCGCACACCGCTTCGAATGGCACGCCGACCAGCCCGCCGATGCTCCTGGAGCGGCCACCACCGTCACGGTCGCCGACAGCGCGGTGGAAGTGCCCGCCACCCTCACGCCCACCACCGCCACCGTTTCGGGCACGGTCACCGAACAGACCACGAACAGCCCGTTGGCGGAGGTGCTCGTCGTGGCCATCGACCCGTCAGGTGCCCTCACCGGCGCCGCCAGAACCGGGGCCAACGGCTCTTACACCATCAGCGGGATCCGCTCCGGTACCACCCGCCTCCGCTTCGTCGACCTCAGCGGCAGCCACACCGCCGAGTTCTTCGACGACACCACCGACCCGGGCGCCGCCACCAACCTCGCCACCCCCGCGGCCGCGGTCCTCACCGGCATCGACGCGACGCTGACGCCGACGCCCTGATCTGCGCCCGTCGCACGACCTGAAGACCCCACCGGCCGGCTCGTCGAGCCGACCCGCGTCGGACTGAACCCGGAGTCGACATCTCTGGCAGACTGCACGCGGGGACGGGAGTCGGAAGGGCGACGTGACGCAGGGCGACTGGATGTCGATCATGGTCCGCTGCGCTCGCCGCCTCGAAAGCGTGCCGTTCGGGCTTGCCATCGTCGACCCCACCACGGGCGCCATCCAGTACCACAACCCAGCCATGGCCATGCTGCTCGGCCAACCGCCTCCGGCGACGGTGGCCGACGTGGACGCAGTGGGCGTCGTGCCGGCTCAGGATCGGGACCTCTTCCTGGCCATCAGGGAGTCACTCGGCGACGAGGACAGCTGCGCGGTCGTCGACACGGAGGTGACGGACCCGGACGGCCAGGTGAAGGAGATCACCGTGCGCGTCGCCCACTTCCACGCCGTGCGGGGCGACGGCTCGGTCCTCGTGGTCACGGCCACGGACTTCGACAACACCTTCGACTACACCGACCTCGAGCTGTCCCTCGACCCACCCGGCGAGATCCACGTCGTGTACGACCTCGACCTCGTCGCCGTCGCCGTCGACCAGCGCCTCCTGGAGTACGGCATCGATCCCGCCGACCACGTCGGCACCCACGCGTTCCTCATGGGACACCCTGAGGACACGGTCACGATCAGCCCCAAGGCCCGGGCCGTGGCCGTGGGTGAGGCCCGCGAGGCGCAGTACGCCATCCGGGTCATCGGGCCGGCCGCCGCCTGGACCACCGTGGCCGTCACCATCTCCCGGTTCCGGGGCCGCGACGATCTCCTCCTCGTCACGAACACCCCCCAGGACATCTTCCAGGTGCCCCTCGAGGACCAGGCCCTCGACGAGCGGGAGATGGCCATCGGCCACCTGCTGCTCGCGGGGCACCGTCCTGCGAAGATCGCCGAGGAGCACGGCCTCTCCGTCCACACGGTCCGCCACCGGATGACGACGCTGTTCCGCACGCTCGGCGTGGACAGTCAGGTCGAGCTCCAACGCAAGTACCTGAGCTCGAGGCTGTGAGCCGCAACGACTGGCTCGCCCTCATGGCGAGGGCCGCCCGGCCCCTCGAAGGCGCCCGCTTCGCCCTCGCGGTGGTCGATCCCGACTCAGGTGAGGTCGTCCGGTGCAATGCGGCGATGGCCGCACTGGTCGGGGGAGGACCCCCGACCGACCTGGCCGATCTCGGCGAGCGAGGGCTGGTTCCGCAGGCCGAGGTCGAGGTGCTCCGGGCTGCCGTTCGGTCTCCGGCAGCGTACGACGACGTCCTGACCGTCCGGACCCGCGTGGCCCGACCCACGGGACCGGCGCGGGCCGCCACCATCCACGTGGCCCACGTGTTCGCCATGCGCGGCGACGCCGATGCGGTGCTCCTCGTGGTGGACGAGGACGACGACGCGTCACCGGGCCCCGCCGCGACCCCGGTTTCGCCACCGTGGCTGATCCGCTTCCTGTGCGATGCCGACGGCCTCGTCGTCGCGGTGGACGAGCAGGCGGTGGGTCAGCAGGCGGTGGGTCGCCCCATCGGGGAACGCGCGGTCGAGGCCGAGGGCCTCCTCGGCGCGCACCCCTTCGTGATGACCCATCCCGCCGACGTGCCCCTGATCGCTCCGATCATCCGCGCCCTGGCCACGGGCGAGGCCCTCGAGGCGGAGTACGTCGTACGGGCCACCGATCGCAGCGGCCGGTGGGCGAACGTCCGGGTGCGGGCTTGTCGTCTCCACGGGCCGGCACCACTGCTGCTCGTGACGACCGAGCCGCACGACCGGGCCTACCGCACGATCGAGCCGGGCCTGCTCACCACCGGCGAGCTCGAGGTCGCCCGAGCGATGTTCGCCGGGCGCCGGCCGGCGCAGATCGCCGCCCTCCGCGACGTGTCGGTCCGCACGGTGCGCAACCAGATCAACGCCATCTACCGCAAGCTCGACGTGGCCAACGTCGGCGAGCTGACCAGCCGCTTCAGCCTCCCGTTGCGGCCGACACCGGCGCGTCCCCGCCGAGCACAGTCCCCCCGCGCGCGCCGGTAGGCGCCGTGGGCGCGCCCGCCGGGACCCTTGTCAGGTGCGCTCTCGACGCGTAGCGTTGGGAGCGGCGACCGGGGGGTCCGTCATGAGAGCAGGGCGCCGGCAGGTGGTTCGGGCGAGGCAGCACCACCTGCGCCGCGCCCTGCTGGTGCCGGCGGTGCTCGGTGCGCTGCTCGCGCCCGCCGTCACCACCGCTCCCGCCGTCACCCCGCCCGCCGCCGCCGAGGGCAACGAGGCGCCGGGGGCACCGCTGGCGGCACGATCCATCTCGTCCGGCGCCGAGCACTCGTGCGCCATCCTGCCGAGCGGCCGGGTGAAGTGCTGGGGTCGCAACACGGCCGGTCAGCTCGGCCAGGACAGCACCGACACCCTGGGCGACTCGGCCGGCGAGATGGCCGCCCTCCCGCCGGTGAACCTGGGTGCCGGGCGGACCGCGACGGCGATCGCCACGGGCAGCATGGGCACGTACACCCACACCTGTGCGCTGCTCGACAACGCCACCGTGAAGTGCTGGGGCCAGAACAGCCAGGGGCAGTTGGGCCAGGGGCACTTCCAGCGGATCGGCGACCAGCCTGGCGAGATGGCTGCGCTGCCCGCGGTCGACCTCGGCGCCGGGCGCACCGCCACCGCCATCGCGACCGGCGAGCAGCACACCTGCGCCATCCTCGACAACGGCACCGTCAAGTGCTGGGGCGCCAACGGTGACGGCCAGTTGGGACAGGACAACACCGCTTCGCGCGGCGGCTCCCCCGGCGAGGTGGCGGCACTGCCACCGGTGAACCTCGGCGCCGGCCGCACCGCCACCGCCATCGCCGCCGGCGCCGCCGACACGTGCGCCATCCTCGACAACGGAACCGTCAAGTGTTGGGGCAACGGGTACGGCGGCAAGCTGGGGCAGGGCAACACCAACCACGTGGGCGATGCCGCCGGCGAGATGGCGGCCCTCGCCCCGATCGACCTCGGCGCCGGGCGCACCGCCACCGCCATCACCGCCAGCCTCAGCCACACGTGCGCCATCCTCGACAACGGCACCGTCAAGTGCTGGGGCTTCGGCACCTACGGGGGGCTGGGCCAGGACAGCACCACCGACATCGGGGACCAGCCCGGCGAGATGGCGGCCCTGCCGCCGGTCAACCTGGGCGCTGGGCGCACCGCCACCGGCATCAGCGCCGGGGGTGGGTACACCTGCGCGCTGCTCGACAACGCCTCCGTCAAGTGCTGGGGTTCGGGCCCCAACGGCCAGCTGGGCCAGGACAGCACCGCCACGCTGGGCGACCAGACGGGCGAGATGGCCGCCCTCAACCCCGTCAACCTCGGCGCCGGGCGCACCGCCACCGCGGTCACCACCGGTTCGGTCCACACCTGCGCCCGCCTGGACGACGACAGCACCAAGTGCTGGGGCTTCAACGCCACGGGCCAGCTCGGGCAGGGCAGCACCGTCAGCCTGGGCGACCAGGCCGGCGAGATGGCCGCCCTGCCGTCGATCAACCTCGGGGAGACGATGCAGGTGGGGCTGACCGCCGACGAGATCCGCGTCACCCCCGGCGCGACGATCCACTACCACCTCACCATCGTCAACAACCGGGTGACCACGCTGACCGGCATCACCGTCACCGACCCGAACGCACCGGGCTGCGTGCAAGCGGTACCCGACCTCGCCAGCGGCGCCAGCCACACCATCAACTGCTCGTACACCACCGCCACCACCGACTTCCCCGCACGGACGAACACGGCGACGGTCGACACCGCCCAGACCACCCCACTCGCCTCGAACCCGGTGGTGGTCGGCGTCGGTTACCCGGCAGTCGCCACCCAGGTCACCGCGGGGGATGCGCACACGTGCGCCCTGCTCGACGACGGCAACGTCAAGTGCTGGGGTCTGAACAGCTCGGGCCAGCTCGGCCAGGGCAACACCACCACCCTCGGCGACGGCGACGGCGAGATGCTGTTCCTGCCGACCGTGGACCTCGGTGCGGGCCGCACCGCCACCGCCGTCGCCGCCGGCGGCTCGCACACGTGCGCGCTGCTCGACAACGGGACGGTCAAGTGCTGGGGTCTGAACAGCTCGGGCCAGCTCGGCCAGGGCAACACCACCACCCTCGGGGATCAAGCGGGCGAGATGGCAGCCCTCCCGGCCGTGAACCTCGGTGCCGGCCGCACCGCCACCGCCATCGCCGCGGGGAGCGCCCACACCTGCGCCCTGCTCGACAACGGGACGGTCAAGTGCTGGGGGTCCGGCGGCAGCGGGCGCCTCGGCCAGGACAGCACCGCCACCCTCGGCGACGCGGCGGGCGAGATGGCGGCATTGGCGCCGGTGAACCTGGGCGCGGGCCGCACCGCCACCGCGATCACCGCCACCCTCAGCCACACCTGCGCGTTGCTCGACAACGGGACGGTGAAGTGCTGGGGGTCGAACTCCACCGGGCAACTCGGCCAGGACAGCACGACCAACCTGGGTGACAACGCTGGGGAGATGGCAGCGCTGGCGCCGGTGAACCTGGGCGCGGGCCGCACCGCCACCGCCATCGACGCCGGTACCTTCCACACCTGCGCGCTGCTCGACAACGCCACCGTCAAGTGTTGGGGCGGGGGCAACAGCGGCCAGACCGGCCAGGACACCACGGCCACGCTGGGCGACGCGCCGGGCGAGATGGCGGCGCTACCTGCGATAAACCTCGGGGCGGGCCGCACCGCCACCTCGATCGCGGCCGGCTACGAGCACTCCTGTGCGGTCCTCGACAACGGCAGCGCCAAGTGCTGGGGGGCGGGCGGCATCGGTCAGCTCGGCCAAGACAACACCAACCTGCTCGGCAACGCACCCGGCGAGATGGCCGCCCTCGGCCCGATCAACCTCGGCGCCGGGCGCTCCGCCACGGCCATCACCGCAGGTGGGTCCGACGCCGCCGTCGGCGGCCACACGTGCGCGCTGCTCGACGACGACACCATGAAGTGCTGGGGGAACAACGCGAGCGGGCAGCTGGGCCTGGACAGCGTCGCCCCCAGGGGCCACATCCCCGGGTCGATGGCGGCGCTCCCCGTGGTGAAGCTCGGTGTTGCACCCGGTCCCGCGTCGTTGTCGGTGACCATGACCGCCGACCAGGCCGGCGTCGTGGCCGGGCAGACCATCGACTACCACCTCACCGTCACCAACACCGGGGTACCCGGGCTCACCGGGCTCACCATCGACGACCCGAACGCACCGGACTGCGAACAGGCGATCCCCGACCTCGCGGTCGGGGACCACCACACGATCGACTGCAGCCACACGACGACAGCGGCCGACGTCGGCACGTACCCCAACAGTGCGACGGTCGACACCGCGCAGACCGCCCCGGTGGCGTCGAACACCACAAACGTGTCGGTGGCGATGGGCACGGTGTCGGGCACGGTGACCGAGGCCGGCTCCGGCGCGCCGGTCGGCGGGGCGTGGATCGCCGTGCTGCGCACCTCCGACTTCTCGATGGTCGGCGGCGCGGTCGCCGACGGCAGCGGCAACTACAGCGCCCCACTGCCGGCGGGCTCGTACTTCCTCTACCTGGTCGATCCGACCGGCACCCACACCGCCGGGTTCTTCGGATCGCCGACCACGGTCACGGTGTCGGCTCCGGCGCCGGTCGACGCCGATCCCTCGATGGTCACCACGCGCGGGTCCGTGACGGGGACCGTCACCGAGACGGGCACAGGGAACCCGATCTCGGGCGCGTGGGCACTGGCCCTGAGCACCGCGGTGGCGAACACCGGCGCCACCGAGATGGCGGTGGTGGCGAACGGATCCGGCGTGTACTCGTTGCCGGGCCTGCGGGCGACGACCCACTACGTGGGCTTCGTCGACCCCACCGGCGCCCACGAGACCCGCTTCCACCCGAGCTCGCCGAACGTCCCCGCCGCCACGCCGGTACCCGTCACCGCCGGCACCGCGACGGTGGCCAACGCCACCCTTCCACCGCAGGTGCCCACCGCCGGGGGGGCGACGATCTCGGGCACCGTCACCGAGCAGGGGACCGGCATCGCCTTGGCGGGCATCCACGTGGTGGCGTTGCGGGCCGCGGACTACGCCATGGTGCGAGGGGCGGTGACCAACGGGTCGGGTGCGTACAGCCTGAACGTGGCCGCGGGCGGCTACAAGCTGGCCATCCTCGACTCGACGGGCCGCCACGACATGGAGTGGTACGACGACCTGGCCTCCACGCAACTCGGCGACGCGCTCACCGTCACGGCGCCGGGAGTGGCCAACGCCGCTCTGGACGCGAACACGGGGTCGATGACCGGCACCGTCACCGACGACCCCTCGGGCGACCCGGTGGCGGGGGCGTGGGTGATCGCCATCGGCCCCACGGGAATCGCCGGCGGCGCGGTCACCGCTCCCGACGGCACCTACACGATCACCGGCCTGGCCCCGGGCACCTACCGGGCCACCTTCGTGGACCCCGACGGGGGGCGCACCCAGGAGTACTACGACGACAGCCCCGACTTCGGCGGGGCCACCACGTTCACCATCGTCGCCGCCGGCACCACCACCGCCAGCGCCGCGCTGGCGCTGCCCGGGCCCTGAGCAGCCGCTCGGAGGAGCTCGAGCCGGGCCCGTCGGCGACCCCTCGGGCCGACGCGGGAACACGTGGGGACGAGGGCGGCCCCGCCCACTACGGTGGCCGGGGTGTTGCGGGCCGGAGCGATCCGGTTACCACGTTCAATGGGCAGGTCGGGGGTTCGAATCCCTCCCGCCGCAAGGCGGTAGCTCAGTGGCCAGAGCAGCTTCCGGCCGCACGACTCGCCCGCAACACCCCACCGCACCGCCACCGACGGGTCGCGAGAAATCGACGGCCCGCCGGCGGCGGCACCGGTACAGTCCGAGCCGTTGCGGGCCGGCGGCGTCCGGTCATCGGGATCGGGAGGTCGAGGGGTTCGAGTCCCCTCCCGTCTTCGGCGGTAGCTCAGCGGCAGAGCGCCCGGGTTCCGGGCCCATCATCTCGCCCGCAACACCTTCGTTGACAACACCCCCCTCACAACCCCCCGCCCTCAACACCCTCACCTCGCTGACCCTCCCCGTCACCCCCCGACCCGCCCCACCGAGCCATGCCGAAGAACCCGCTCAGCCGATTCCGCACCCGGGCCACGCCCCAGCACGAGGCGATCCCGGGATCGTCGCAGGTGCCGAACAGCGCGCGCGGGTTCTCGTGGGTGGTGGACGACTGGGCCCGGCTGCACCGCTTCTTGATCCTCGGTGTCGACGGCGGCTCGTACTACGCCTCCGAGCACGCCCTGGTCGTCGACAACGCCACCGCCGTGCTGCGCTGCGTGGCCCTCGACGGGCGGCGGACGGTCGACGAGATCGTGGCGGTGTCGGAGGCGGGCCGCAACCCCCGTCACCAGCCGGTGGTGTTCGCCCTGGCGGCCTGCGCCGCCGCCGACGACCCCGAGGTGCGCCGCCACGCCCTCGACGCGCTCCCCCGGGTGTGCCGCACGGGCACCCACCTGTTCCTGTTCGCGGGCTACGTCGAGCAGTTCCGCGGCTGGGGGCGGGGCCTGCGACGCGCCGTTGCCTCGTGGTACGTCGACCGCGACCCCGACCAGCTCGCCTTCCAGCTCGTCAAGTACCAGCAGCGCGACGGCTGGTCGCACCGCGACCTGCTCCGCCTCGCGAAGCCCACGCCCGAGCGCGACGGCCCCACCGACCTGGCCCTGCGCTGGGCCGTCGGCAAGCTCGACGGCGACCTCCCGCCGGCCGCCCCGGCGATCCTCCACGCCCATCGGGCCGTCCAGGCCGCGGTCTCCCCCGACGAGGTGGCGCGCCTGGTCACGGCCGACCGGCTGCCGTGGGAGGCGCTGGCATCCGAGCAGCTCCGGTCGCCGGAGGTGTGGTCCGCGCTGGTCGACACGATCGGCCTCGGCGCGCTCGTGCGCAACCTGGGCCGGATGACCGCGAACGGCACCCTGGTCCCCTCGGGACCGGTGGTCGATCGGGTGGTCGCCCGCCTCACCGACGCCCGCCAGATCGCCGCGGCCCGCCTGCACCCGATCGCCATCCTCGCCGCGCTCACCACCTACCGCGCCGGCCGAGGCGTACGTGGCCGCCTCTCGTGGGACCCGGTCACCCCGGTCATCGACGCGCTCGACGCCGCGTTCTACCTGTCGTTCGGCTCGGTGGAGCCATCGGGCACCCGCCTGCTGCTCGCGCTCGACGTCTCCGGTTCGATGGACTTCGGCACCATCGCAGGGGTGGCCGGGCTGAGCCCGCGGGTGGCGTCGGCGGCGATGGCCGCGGTGAGCCTGGCCACCGAGCCCAAGGTCGAGACGGTCGCGTTCACGTCGTCGGGCGGCCACGCGTGGCCGTCACCGCACGGCGCCATCCGCCGCGGGTGGACGAGCGGCCTCACCCCGCTGCGCCTGTCGCGCCGCCAGCGGCTCGACGACATCGTCGCCACCGTCAGAGGGCTGCCCCTGGGCGGCACCGACTGCGCGCTCCCCATGCTGTACGCGCTGGACCGGGGGCTCGCCGTCGACACCTTCGTGATCTACACCGACTCGGAGACCTGGGCCGGCGAGGTGCACCCGGCCCAGGCCCTGCGCCGCTACCGGGAACGCACCGGCATCCCGGCGCGCCTGATCGTGGTGGGCATGGTGGCGAACCAGTTCTCCATCGCCGACCCCGACGACGCCGGGATGCTCGACGTCGTCGGCTTCGACACCGCCGCGCCCCAGCTCATGGCCGACTTCGCCGCCGCCCGGCTCTGAGTGGCGGCGCGGTGCAACTCGACGCAATGGCTGTCGGATTCCGACGGCTAGTGCGTCGAGAACGCGGGGTCGGGCGCCGCCGCGGGCTCGACGGGGCCGTCGCGGCGCTGGAGCTCGTGGCACAGGCGGTTGGCGGCGACGGCGGCGGCGACGGGCAGCACCAGGAGCAGGACGCGGAAGGTCCACACGATGCGGTTCACCGACAGGCCGAAGGTGACGGCCAGCACGTCGGTGGCGCCGGCCGCGAACAGCACCACGTAGAAGGTGAGGGTGGCCACGCCGAGGGCGGTGCGCAGCGGCCGGTCGCGGGGGCGGTCGAGGATGTGGTGCGGCTCGCGGTCCTTGGTGGCCCGGGCCTCGATCCAGGGCCACGCGTAGAGCAGCACGAAGGTGACGCCGGGGAGCAGCACGCCGGGGAAGAACGGGTTGGGGATCAGATAGCCGAAGACGGTGATCTCCCACGGGGGCATCAGCCGCAGCGAGCCCTCGAGCCAGCCGATGTACCAGTCGGGCTGGCTGGCCGAGCTGACGTTGGCCACCTCGAACGGGCCGAACAGCCACACCGGGTTGATCTGGAACAGCCCACCGAGGGCGCACAGCAGCGCGGCGGTGAGGAAGAACACGCCGCCGGCCTTGGCCGCGTAGGTGGGCCACACCCGCTCGCCGACCACGTTGTCCTCGGTGGCCCCGTCACCGGCGAAGTGGGCGTGCTTGTGACGCACGAGGATGCCCAGGTGGGCCACCAGCAGGATGACGATGGCCGCCGGCAGCAACAGCACGTGGATGATGAACAGCCGGGGGATGATCTCGGTGCCGGGGAAGTCGCCCCCGAACAGCAGCGACGAGATCCAGGTGCCCACGACGGGTATGGACAGGATCACCGAGTCGGCGATGCGGATTCCTGTGCCCGAGAGTTGGTCGTCGAGCAGCGAGTAGCCGGCGAAGCCGTTGCCGAGCGCGCACACGAGCAGCGTGCAGCCCACCACCCAGTTGATCTCGCGGGGCCGACGGAAGGCGCCGGTGAAGAACACCCGGGAGATGTGCACGACGATGGCGGCGAGGAACAGCAGCGCCGCCCAGTGGTGCACCTGGCGCATCATCAGGCCGGCACGGACGTCGAAGCTGAGGTCGAGCACCGAGTTGTACGCGGCGCTCACCTGCACGCCCTGCAGCGGCGCGTAGCTGCCGTCGTAAGTGGTGGGCGCGCTGGAGGCGTCGAAGAAGAAGGTGAGGTACACGCCCGTGGCCAGCAGCACCACGAACGAGTAGAGGGCGATCTCGCCGAGCAGGAACGACCAGTGGTTGGGGAAGATCTTGTCGAGCAGCGTCCGCCCGGTGCGGGCGACACCCAGACGGTCGTCGAACCACCGGGCCGCCCGGCCGACCCGGCTCCCCCTCTCGTCGACGTCCTCGCCATCGCGGGCGCGCTCGTCTCCGCCGGCGGGCGCCGAGGCGCTCGCGTTCGAAACTTCGGGGGGCGTCACTTGTCGATGTCCCAGAAGCCGGGGCCGACGGGGCCCGAGAAGTCACCGGTGGCGATGATGTTGCCGTCGTCGTCGATGCCGAGCGGCAACTGCGGGAGCGGCCGGGTGGCGGGCCCGAACACGGGCGTGGCCCCGTCGAACACGTCGAAGGTGGACTGGTGGCACGGGCACAGCAGCTCGCCGCGGTCCTTCTGGTAGAGGCCCACCGGGCAGCCGGCGTGGGTGCACACCTTCGAGTAGGCGACCACGTTGTTGACGGTCCAGTCCTCGCGGCCGGGCTGCGGTGTGAGCTGGCCGGGCAGGAGGCGGATGAGGAGGGTCTGCGCGGTCTCGTCGCCCACGTGCCCCTCGGGGAACGCGGTGATCACCCCGCCCACCCCGGGGTCGTCGGGCCGGATCGGGTCGCCGGTGTCGCTGACCAGCCGCACCCCGCTGCGGTACGGGGTGGACTTGAGCCCCCGGCCGGGACGGGGCCCCAGCGAGCGCAGCGGGAACAGAGCGGCCACCCCCAGCGCGCCCACCGCGCCGAACAGCAGCTTGGTGAGGAAGTTTCGGCGCCCGAAGGTCTCGCCGCCCGCCTCGAAGTCCTTGACGAAGGCCCGCTGGTCGTCCTCGGTCGACCCGATGCGACCCCGGGGCTCGACGTCGGGCCCCTCGGGCATGAACCGCTTGGCCCACAGCACCAGGCCGACGCCGATGCCCCCGAGGGCCACGGCCAACAGGGCGCCCTCGGCCTGGGTCTGGCCGCCCCGGTCGTACACGACGGCCAGCGCGACCGCGGCGACGATGCTGGCCCCGAACGCCGCCGCCGGCGCTCCCTGACCACCGCGCGCCCGGACCGGATCGGCCGGCGGGCCCCCGCCCGCGTCGCCTTGGCCGGCCGTGGCGCCCTGGCCTGGCACGTCGTCCACCGCCACGTCGTCCGCCGCCGGGTCGTCCGCCGCCGCATCGTCCACCGCCGGGTCGTCCACCGCCGCATCGTCCGCCAGGTCGTCCGCGGCCACGTCGTCCTCGTCAGCCATGGGCGGCCGCCTCGGATCGGCGCCGGCGGGTGATCCAGCGCACGAACACCAGCACCGCACCGATGCCCACCACCCAGGCCACGTAGCCCTCGGCCACGGGCCCGATGCGCCCGAGCGAGAAGCCGCCGGGATCGGCGGGATCCTGCAGGTACTCCACGTAGCGGACGATCGAGTTCAGCTCGTGCTCGTCGAACACGTCGTCGTCGAACACCGGCATCTGGCCCGGGCCCACCCGGACCGCCTCGGCGATCTGCACCGTCCCCACGTCGTGGAGCGACGGTGCGTAGCGCCCGTAGCTGAGGGCGCCGCCCACCGCCGCGGCCCCGTGGCACGCGGCGCAGTTGGCCCGGAACAACTCGCCACCCTCCACCAGGTCGCCGGCGTCGACGTCGACGTTCGGGATGGGCGTGCCCTCGCCCAGCGAGCCGACGTAGGCCACGAGGGCCTGGATCTCCTGGTCACTGAACGCCGGCGGCTTGCTGGGCGCCTGGCCCTGCGGGTCGGCCAACGGCATGCGACCGGTCTGCAGCTGGAAGTCGGCGGCAGCCTCACCCACCCCGATGAGCGTGGGCGCCGACGCGGTGCCCACCCCTCCGGTGCCGTGGCAGCTCACGCAGTTGACGTTGAACAGGCTCTCGCCGATGGCCACGTAGTCGTCGGGGTAGCCGATGCCCGGTGGCGCCGGCGGCAGGGTCGAGGCCGTCGACGTGGTGGTGGACGGCGCGGCCGACGTCGACGTCGACGTCGAGGTGGCGCTCGTGGCCGGCGCCTGGGCCAGGGCCGGTTGCCACAGCGCGCAGGCCAGGGCGGTGACCGCCACCACCGCGCCCGTGGCGACCAGACCGGGCCGCCTCGCCAGCAGCGCCGGCCTCATTGCAGCAGGTAGATGGTGAGGAACACCACGATCCACACCGCATCGACGAAGTGCCAGTAGTAGCCGGTCACCGCCACCGACGGCCCGATCGGCGCTCGGCTCCCGCGGCCGAGCACCAGGCCGGCGACCGACAACATCAGCACCAGGCCGCCGAGCACGTGCAGGCCGTGGAACCCCGTGATCAGGTAGTAGATGGTGCCGTACGCGTCGGTGTCGAGCTGGAAGTCGAGCGACCACCACTCGAGGCCGAGGTTGACCAGGAACAGCGTGCCCAGGGTGAGCGTGACGGCCAGCCAGCGGCCGACGCCGCGGTGGTCGTCGCGCTCGGCGGCCCGGACGGCCCGGTGCATCGTGAAGCTGGAGGTCAACAGCAACACGGTGGACAGCGCCGCCTGGGCCACGTCGAGGTGGGCGCCGGCGGGCGGCCAGGGGTCGTTCTCGGAGCGCAGCACGAAGTAGGCCGCGAACAGGCCGGCGAAGAACATGACCTCGCTGGCCAGCCACACCACAACGCCGACCGCCAGCGGCGACGCGGACGTCGCCGCGAGCTGCTCGAGCGGCTCGGGGCGCTCGGTTCGGTCGGCCACGGGGACGACGGTGGCGCTGCCCTCCACGGCGCATTCCTACCACTCCCCTCCGCCCCGGGGACGGCCCGATCGCGCCCGGTCCGGTCGGCCAGAAGGGATGCGGCGGCGCCCAGCCCGGGAAGCGGGCGCCGCCCGACGGGCCAAGGCCGCCCAGCGCCGCCCGCCGGGCCTAGGCCGCCCAGGGCCGCCGGTCGGCATACGGTGGGCCCGTGACGGTGCCGCCGCCGGTCTCGGTCGCCGAGGTGACGACCGCCTGGTCGCTCGACCCGGTGCCCCTGGCGCTCACGCTCGTCGCCGGCGGGCTCTACCTGGCCGGCGTGCGGCGACTGGCGGCGCGTGGACGGGCATGGCCACCGTCGCGGTCCGCGTCGTTCGCGGCCGGCCTCGCCGTCCTCGTGGGTGCCACCCAGTCGGGCCTGGCCGCCTACGACACCGTGCTGTTCAGCGCCCACGCGGTGCAGCACCTGCTGCTCGGGATGGTCGCTCCGCTGCTGCTGGTGCTGGGGGCGCCGGTGACCCTGGCGATCCAGGCCGCTCATCGCCCCACCCAGCGCTGGCTCGTCGGGCTCTTCCGGCACCCGGTCGTACGGTTCGTCACCCACCCGGTCACGGCGTGGCTGCTGTTCGGCACCACCATGGTGGGCCTCTACGTGACGGGGCTGTACGAGCTGTCGCTGCGCAACGGCGTGGTGCACGGCTGGGTCCACCTCCACTTCGTGGTGGTCGGCTGCCTGTTCGCCGAGGCGGTGATCGGCCTCGACCCCGGGTGGCGGTCGTCCCGCCAGGTGGCCGGTGGTGCCGACCTGAGCCACCCCGCCCGCCTGCTCCTCGTCCTGTTGCTGGTGCCGTTCCACGCGGTGCTCGGCCTGGCGCTGTTGAGCACCGACCAGGCCATCGCCGCCGACTGGTATCTCGGTCTGGGGCGGACGTGGGGTGCCTCACCGCTGTCGGACCAGCGCACCGGCGCCGCGCTCATGTGGGGCGTCGGCGACCTGGTGGGCGTGGTGCTGGCGGGCATCGTGCTGTACCAGTGGATGCGGGCCGACGAGCGCCAGGCCCGCCGCCTCGACGCCGCCGACGACGCCGCCCGCCTCGCCGCGGATGCCGCCGGCTGACCGGGGGGGCTCCACGGCCGGCGAGCCCGGGCGAGCGGCTCGCGTCGGTACTGTGGGCCGATGATCCGTCGCGCGGGCAAGGGGCTGGCGGCGGGGTTCGGCCTTGTCGTGGGGCTGGCCGTCATCGGCGCCGGGTGCGGCAGCGGCACGTCGACCTCGTCCGGAACCACGGCGACGTCGGCCTCGGGCTCGGCGACCACGTCCACGACCAGCGACGTGTCCACCACCGTGGCCGCAGCGGACGGGTCGTTCAGCGTGCTGGCCGGCGAGGGCGTGCCGGTCGACCTCGA
Source organism: uncultured Microthrixaceae bacterium (assembly GCA_964635055.1). Classification (GTDB taxonomy): domain Bacteria; phylum Actinomycetota; class Acidimicrobiia; order Acidimicrobiales; family DATDAH01; genus JAEUJM01. Next base: position 96,245 of record CAZWMT010000008.1, read on the forward strand.
GGATCTGGCCGCCAACCTGGGCGACCGCCTCGTCGCCGCGGGCTACGCCGACGCCACGGTCGAGGTGTCCAGCGACCGTGTCACGGTGGCCCCGGGTGACGGGCCGCTCGACCAGAACACGCTGGAAGACCTCCTGTCCACGCCGGGCCGTCTGGAGATCCGCCCGGTACTGGAGATGGGCGCCACGTCCGACTGCCCCGTCAGGACACCCACGGGCACGAACGAGGTGGCGGTGTACCCCGGCGTCCCCGTCGATGGCACCGACCCGGTGTGCTACTCGCTCGCGCCGAGCGGCCTCACCAACGACGCCACCGAGGACGCGTCGGCCACCTTCCCGCAGGAGGCGTGGGTGGTGAGTCCCGTGTTCACGAATGCGGGGATCGACGCCTTCAACGCCCTCGCCGCGCAGTGCGTCGAGCTGACCGCAGCCTGCCCCACCGGCATGATCGCCATGGCGGTCGACGGCGTGGTGGTGTCGGCACCCACCGTGCAACAGTCGGACTTCGAGCGCGACACGATCCAGATCAGCGGCGAGTTCACCGAGGCCGACGCCAAGGCCCTCGCCGCCGCTCTTCGGGTCGAACCCCTGCCTGGCGGCCTCGAGGTCGCCGAGTGACCACGCTCCAGGCCGCGAACCCCGCGCACGTCTCGAACTCAGCGCAGAATCAGGCACCTCACGCCGGAAATTGCGCTGAGTTCAGGGGGCCGCGGGTCCTCCTGGTCGTTGCCGCGCTCGCGCTGCTCGGGCTGGCCGCGTGCAGCACGGGGACGGGCGACGCGCCCACCACCACGACCACGGTGTCACCCGAGCAGCCGGTGATCGAGACGCCGGCCACGCCCGCCACCGTCGCCGGCGGCAGCTTCCTCGTGACCCCGGGCGAGAACACCGGCGTCGACCCGACCGCACTCGCCACCGCCATCGAGCAGCGCCTCCGCGCCGCGGGCCACACCGGGGTATTCACGCAGCTGGAGGGCACCGGGGTCCGGGTGGAGCCCGGCGAGGGGCCATTGGCACAACCCGCCATCGAGGAGCTCCTCACCGAGCCGGGACGCCTGGAGATCCGCGCGGTCCGCGAGGAGCTGGGCCGGCGCCACTGCTCGGACGACGCCGGCGCGCAGGGCGCCGGCGAGGACTCGACCTACCCGGAACACGACGCGGACACCGGTGAGATCGTCGCCTGCTACGTCCTGGCTCCGGGTGGCGTGACCAACAGCGCCATCGAGTCGGCGAGCGCCACGGTGAACCCGCCCGACGGCGACGGCGACCGCAACAACGACTCGGCCGTCGACCTGGTGCTCACCTTCGACGGCATCGACACCTTCAACGAGGTGGCCGCCGACTGCAAGCGCCGCCGCTCGCCGTGCGACTCCGGCCTGGCCGGCATCGCCCTCGACCGGGTGGTCGTCATGGCGCCCCGGGTGAAGGACGCGAACTTCGAGCGCCACAGCATCCAGATCAGCGGCGACATGGACGAGGAGGAGGCCAACTCGCTGGCCGCGGCGCTCACCACCGCTCCGCTCCCGCGCGGTCTCGAGTTCTCCCCCTGAGCGCCCGTCGAGCCGCCTGCCCGAGCGGGCGACGGCGCGACGCGGGTCGGCCGCGGGACCTAAGGTCGGCGGGGTGACGATCCGGCCGTGGTCACGAGCGCGCGGGTGGCGGCGCGTGGCCTCGGTCCTGGCGGCGGGCAGTGTCGCCCTGCTGGCCGGGTGCTCGTCCACGTTGGGGGCACCCGACGCGGTCACCGAGCAGGGCGACGAGTTCGTCGCGCTCTGGCGGGGGTTCCTGATCACCGCCGCGGTGATCGGGCTGATCGTCTACGGGCTGATCGTGTACGTGGTGGTGCGCTACCGGCGGCGGGCGGGCGACGACCCCGACCACGTGCCCAGCCAGCACCAGTACCAGGTGCCGCTCGAGATCGCGTACACGATCGTGCCCATCGTCATCGTCGCCGCTCTGTTCGCCGTCACCGTGGTCGGCGAGAACCGCATCACCCGCACCGACCCGAACCCCGACCTCACCGTGCAGGTCGTCGGCTTCCAGTGGCAGTGGCAGTTCAACTACACCGACGTCGGCGGGTCGGGCCCCACCGGCGTGTCGGTGTCGGGCAGCGCCGAGACCACCCCGGAGCTCGTGCTCCCCGTGGGCCGCACCGTGCGCTTCGACCTGGTGGCCAACGACGTCAACCACTCGTTCTGGGTGCCCGAATTCCTCCAGAAGCGCGACCTGATCCCCGGGGTGGACAACCACATCGACATCGAGGTCACCGAGCCCGGCCAGTGGGTGGGCCGCTGCGCCGAGTTCTGCGGCCTCGACCACTGGCAGATGGACTTCGACGTCCGCGCCGTCCCCGCCGACGAGTTCGACGCCTGGCTGGACGGCCAGCGAGCCGGCGGTGCGGGCGGATGACCCTCACCGCCGACCCGCCGATCGAACCGCCCGCCGGCGCCACCGGCGACGCTGGGGCCGACTCCGCCGCGCCGGCCGCGGCATCGACCCCGCCGGCGCCCCACCGAGGTCGGCCGTCGGGCCTGTTGGCGTGGGTGACCAGCACCGACCACAAGACCATCGGCCTCAGCTACATGGTCACCGCCTACCTGTTCTTCCTGGCCAGCGGGGTGATGGCGCTGATCATCCGGGCCGAGCTGTTCGAACCGGGCCAGCAGGTCGTGAACACCGACAACTACAACGAGCTGTTCACGATGCACGGCAGCATCATGTTGTTCCTCTTCGTGGGCCCGTTCGCCTTCGGCCTGGCCAACTACGTGGTGCCCCTGCAGATCGGGGCGCGCGACATGGCGTTCCCCCGGCTGAACCTGGTGTCGTACTGGTTCTTCCTGGGCGGCGGCCTGGTGATGTGCTCGGGGTTCCTCACCGCCAACGGGCCGGCGTCGTTCGGGTGGTTCGCCTACACCCCGCTGTCGGACCCGGTGCGCTCACCGGGGCTCGGCGGCGACCTGTGGATCGCGGGGGTCGCCCTCACCGGCCTGTCCGGCATCCTCACCTCGGTCAACATCATCACCACGGTGATCACCATGCGGGCCCGGCGCATGACCATGTTCCGGATGCCGATCTTCACCTGGAACATGCTGGTGACGAGCCTGCTCGTGCTGCTCGCCTTCCCGGTGCTCACCGCGGCGGCGGTGATGCTGTTCACCGACCGCCACTACGGCGGCCACATCTTCGACGTGAGCGCCGGCGGCGACGCGCTCCTGTGGCAGCACCTGTTCTGGTTCTTCGGCCACCCCGAGGTCTACATCCTGGTCCTGCCGTACTTCGGGGTGGTGACCGAGGTGATCGCGGTGTTCAGCCGTCGCCCGGTGTTCGGCTACAGGGGCCTGGTCTTCGCCACCCTGGCCATCGCCGGGCTGTCCATGGGCGTGTGGGCCCACCACATGTTCGTGACGGGGGCGGTGCTGCTGCCGTTCTTCGCCGGCATGACCATGCTGATCGCGGTGCCCACCGGGGTGAAGTTCTTCAACTGGATCGGCACCATGTGGGGCGGCTCGATCCAGTTCGACACGTCGATGCTCTTCGCGGTCGGGTTCCTGCTGCTGTTCCTGATCGGCGGCCTGACCGGGCCGATGCTGGCGTCGCCCCCGCTCGACTTCCACCTGAGCGACTCGTACTTCGTGGTGGCCCACTTCCACTACGTGCTGATGGGCGGCTCGGTGTTCGCGGTGTACTCGGCGATCTTCTACTGGTTCCCCAAGTTCACCGGCCGGCGCCTGTCCGAGAAGCTGGGCAAGGCGCAGTTCTGGCTGATGTTCGTCGGCTTCAACCTCACCTTCTTCGTGCAGCACCTCCTCGGCCTCGAGGGGATGCCCCGGCGGGTGGCCGATTACAGCCCCGACGCCGGCTTCACCGGCCTCAACCAGGTCTCGTCGCTCGGCTCGGCGCTGCTCGGCCTGTCGACCCTCCCGTTCCTGTGGAACGTGTGGCGCACGCTGCGCCGGCCCGCCGAGGGCGTGGCCAACCCGTGGGACGCCCACACCCTCGAGTGGCACACGGCATCGCCACCCCCGCCCCACAACTTCGACGACCTCCCGCCCATCCGCTCGGAACGCCCGGTGTGGGACCTCAACCACCCCGACAACCCCGCCGTGGGCCACCGCGCCGCACGCCGCTCCCCGGTGGGGGCGCCGGCGACGATCGGCGGCGGCGCCGGCGACGACATCGACATCGACGACCGTGAGGCCGGCGGCGGCGGCGGGACCGGGCTCGACCCCCAGGCTGGCAACGGTGCGGCTGACGGTGGTGCGGCGGGCGACGGCGAGGCCGGCGGCGGTCCCGGGACCGGCGAGGGGTCCCCGCCGTGACCGCGCCGACCGGTCTCGTGGCCCGGGTGAAGGGGTGGCCGCACGAGACCCACGTGTTCGGCGGCACGGGACTCGCCTTCTTCGTGATCGCCACGCTCTACGCGTCGACCGGTGGCGAAGCCGCCGGCATCGTGCTGCTCTACGGGTCGACGGTGCTGTCGGGGACCTACGCGGTCTATCTGCTGCGCCACGCCCGCCCGGTCCGGGCGTCGATCGAGGCCCAGGAAGAGGGCGAGATCCCCAACCAGCTCTACCTGCCGGAGCAGTCGCTCTGGCCGGTGGGCATCGGCGGCGGCGGCGTGCTGGTGCTGGCCGGGTTCGCGGTGGGCACCTGGGTGCTGGTGGCCGGCGCCCTCCTGCTGGTGCGCAGCGTCGTGGGCTTCGTGGTCGAGGGCCGCGCCCGGCGTTAGACGGCGTCGCCCGTCCTGGCGGGCGACGCGGTGGTCAGCGATCCGGGTGGTCCGTCGCAGGCCGCGAACGGGTACCTGGAGCTGTCGCCCTCGCGGGTCGGCAGGGGTGGGTCAGATGCGGCGGCGGCGACCGACGCCCCGTCCGACGCCGCGTCCCGGGGTCACCGCCGCGCCCACGACGGCGGCCCTGGCCACCGGCGACGGCCCCGGGGTGACGGCCTTGGCGACGACCGCGGTCTTGGCGACGGGGGCGCGCACGACCCCGACTCGGCCTCTGCGGCCTGGACGTAGTGGCATGTCAGTCTCCTTCTTCCTCGAGCACTTCCTCGAGCGCCTCGTCGGCCTCGATGGCGGCGATGATGGCCTGGATCGGGATGCGGCCGTTGCCGATGAGCTGGCCACCCGAGCGGCGGGCGGCTGCGGCGAACGGTGCCGCCCACACGTTCTCGTAGACGATCACCCCCGCCACGCTGCCGGGATCCATGGCCGCGGCCAGGTGCTCCACGTCCTCCTCGGCCAGCAATTCGGCCAGCTCGGCCTCGAGCACCTGCAGGTCGCCGAGGTCGTCCAGGTCTTCGAGCTCGATGGCCTCGATGGCGCCGTCCGCATCCTTGGCCAGCACGAGGATGTCGATGACCCGGATGGTGCCGGCTTCGACCAGGGCGAGAAGCTCGCCGGCCATCTCACCGGTGAAGTTGGCCTGTCCAGCAGGGAACTCGACGATCACGAAGTCGACGGGTCCGAGCTCGTCCAGCGGTGTGTCGGTCATCGGTACTCGTTTCGTCAGCAGCCGGGCGGCCGATCATAGGCCGCACGGTCACCACGTGGTTACGCCGCGGGCCACCCGGACGACGGGCTGGTTGACTGACGTGATGGCGTACTCCCCGGTCACCCCGCAGCAGATCGCCGACGACGACACCCTGTCCGACTGGCGGGTGCTCGTTCGCACCCTCCAGGCCGAGTTCGTGGCCGAGTCGTTCACCGCCGGCGCCACCCTCCTGGCCGCCGTCGCGGCCGCAGCCGACGCCGCCGACCACCACCCTGATCTCGGCCTTCGCTACCCGGGCCGGGTGCGCGTCGCGCTGACCACGCACGCGATCAACGGGCTGTCCGACGCCGACGTGGCCTTGGCCCGAACCATCTCCACCCTCGCCGCCGAGCACGGCGCCCGCGCCGAGCCGACCACGCCGGAGCGGTTGGAGATCTGCATCGACACGATGGACGCCGACCGCATCCGGCCCTTCTGGGCCGCCGTCCTCGGCTACCGGGACACCGATGGTGAGTTGCTCGACCCGGCCGGCGTGGGGCCCGCCGTGTGGTTCCAGCAGATGGACGAGCCCCGTACGGACCGAGACCGTTTCCACCTCGACATCGTGGTGGCCCACGACAAGGCCGACGATCGGGTGGACGCGGCCCTCGCCGCCGGCGGCCGGCTCGTCAGCGACGCCTTCGCCCGGTCGTGGTGGATCCTCGCCGATGCCGACGGCAACGAGGCCTGCGTCTGCACCTGGCAGGACCGGTCGGGGTGAGGCCCCGCGGTTTCGCTCTGCCCGCACCACGGAGTCGTGCAGAACGGGGCTGGTGTCGAGAGAACGCTGGATGCGGGCGAGTACGGGCGGGCCGGGCCGGGTGTCAGCCCTGGTACGCCGCCGCCTGGGACTCGACGAGGAGGAGCAGGTCGCCGAGGCTGAAGTTGTAGTCGGCGTTGTGGAGCGAGTCGGCGTCGTCGGCGGTGGCCCCGATGTGGTCGATGGCGCGGGTGTCGCCGGGCGGCGGGTCGGCGTCGATGGCGAGGTACACCTGACCCTCGTCGGTGGCTGAGCACGACGCGGTGTAGTGGTCGGGGATCACCTCGGTGGCGGTCTCGACACCTGGGGCGGACGCGCCGAAGTAGCCGGCCTCGAGCCGGTCGTCGCCGTCGACCAGCTGCGTCGGGTTCACGCAGGCCCGTACCGTGCCGTCGTCGACGGGGTCGACCCGCCCGGGCGGCTCGGAGGCGGCGTAGGAGTCGAAGCCGACGGCGCACCCCGTCTCGGTGGCCGAGGTGCACAGCGGGATGTTGTCGAAGGTGCCACCCACCGCCTCGCCGGGCGGGACCCGCAGGCGGCCGGTGGGTCCCACGAGGAGCGCCGAGATGAGCCGACCCCGCATGGCCGGCGAGTCGTCGAACTCCTCCTGGAGCAGGCGGATGAGGTGGTGTGTGCCCTGTGAGTGGCCGAGGAGCACGAGGGGGCGGTCGCCGTTCCAGGTGGCCATGTAGGTCCTGAAGGCGTCGAGCACGTCGGCGTAGGCCACGGCGAACGGCTGGAGGTCGAACAGGTCGCCGGCGTCTCCGCCGCGCGGGTAGCTGCCGATGGTGGCCTGGCGGTAGAGGGGCACGTAGAGGTCGCAGAGCGCGCCGAAGCGGGCGGCCTGGAACTGGGTGGTGTAGGGCACGAGCGGGTTGGGCACCTCGAAGGGGTGGTTGCCCGGCTCGGACGAGTAGTCGAGGGTGGGGTAGACGTAGAAGCAGTCGAAGGCCGGGTCGGCGGCGGGCACGAAGGGCACCTCGGTGAGGGTCCCGTCGGGGGCGACCTCGGTGGCGGTGAGGTCCTGGTCGCACGCGTCGTCGGTGAGGTCGGGCCGGCACAGCCAGTGGGCATCGTCGGCGTAGACGTCGCTGGTGTACCCGGCATAGGGGTTCTCGAAGGGCACGTCGGCGGCGGTCGTGGTGCTCGTGCCCGATGTGCCGCTCGCCGACGCCTCACCCCCACCGTCGCTGCCGCAGGCGGCGACCGCGCCCGCCAACACCACGCCGATCACCAGGAGGGCGAGCAGTCGGGCCGGTCGGCGCTGGAGGTCCACACTCCAGTATGGAGCGGGTGGGCGGCCGGCGCCCCCGTTGGGCTGGCCCCCCTTCGGGGCTGTAGCTCAGCTGGCTGGAGCACCCGCTCTGCAAGCAGGGAATCGTGGGTTCGAGTCCCGTCACCTCCACCATCGTTTCCCCAGGTCAGAGCAGGTTTCCGGGACCGGAGGGCGGTCGCCTCGCCGCAACATCTGGAGACCGTTGACTCGCCGGAAGGCGGTGTGCCACGCTTGATGCCGCGCGGGAGGACCCGCCGCGGGCGGCGAAACGGGGACTGGGCGATGGCGGGTGGCAGGCTGGAACCGGGAGCGCCGGCAGTTCCGATCTACGCGTGGACGATCATGACCAACGAGTCCCAACGGGCGACGGTCTACTACTACTCGACCTCCTTCGTGAACCCTCCAGATTTTGCTCCGGCACCAAGCCCGAGCTTCCGAGGAGCAGTTCCAGAAGCAGACGCGCAACCTGTGTATCAGTTCACCATCGACATGAACGACAGTACGCACACGTTGGCGTACTACTACTCCTTGGACCCGACGGTTCCACCGAACTTCAAGGCAGCAGGGATTGCCTTCTACGCCTATGACGGCGACGCCGCGGAGCGGGATGTCCACCAATTCCAAGCGCCGAGGGCCGGGCCAGGTCAGACGGTTCCTTACTACTACGGCGATCTGTCAGATCCGCCGCCCCCGGGGTTCATCCTGTCGAATCCGAGTCCTGAGGTTGTGGCCTTCTGGGCCAATCCGGGTCCATCGGAACCAGAGACCGAAGTCACCAATGAGTCGGGAAGCTCCCAGATCAGGTTCAGTTATGCCCTCGACTTCGACATCACCGACGCTCCCGATCCGGACGACGTAGCAATCCCGCCGCACAGTGGTCTCATCACGCAGCAGGGTGATGGATCTGCCGACCATGGGTCGCAACTACTTCGGTTCGCCACCGACGCCCACGAGCCAGTGGTGTGGTGGTCGGGTTGGGTGCGGGAGGGATCGAAGATCAGGGCGAATCCTGACTCTGGCTCGAGGCAGGTCAGCGTTGACGGGAAGGCCGTCCGAGCCCGGCCGAACCAGGCGGCGCTGTCAGAGGACGAGCAGACGGCGTTCAGAGATGCCGTGACGGTGCTCAATTCGGACAGACGATTCGGCGATCTGGTGGCAATCCATGGCGTGATGGCGCACAGGATGCATGGCATCATGCCGGACAAGAGGGATCCCGTTGGCCTTCAGCGGTTCCTTGCCTGGCATCGCGTGTACCTCCGACAGTTCGAGCTCGCGCTTCAGGCGGTCGACCCGAGCATCGACCTCCCGTACTGGGACTGGATGAGCGCGCGAGGGGTCCCAGAGTGGCTCGCCGACTGGCTGCCGACGGTCACCATCTCGCCGGGGAACGTAGTCACGGTTCTACGTGACGCCGGCGACCCATCCGAACTGCCGACGGTGGACCAGATCAGTGCTCTGTTCGACAACACCCAGTTCACGTCGTTCACCTCATCTCTCGAGCAGATTCACAACAACGTCCATGCGTGGTTCGGAGATGGCTCGACCATGAACGACGTGCCGCGGGCCCCTGCCGATCCGATCTTCTGGATGCACCACGCGAACATCGACCGGATCTGGGCCTTCTGGGAGAACAGCCTCGATCTCCCAGACCCGAACGAGCCGTTGAGTCCGTCATACCCGAGCCTCCAGGCCCCCTTCGACGTCATGGATCCTTGGAATGCCGTCTCGCTGAGACAGACGCTCTTGACGATCGATTCGAACTACGTCTACACGGGCTGAGAACATCCGGCCAGCGTCGAGTCACGGCAGGCGAGCGGCCGTTGTCGCCGCCAGCGTGTCGTGGCATCGTCATGCCATGGCTCGCACACGTGTCAGCACGACGGTGGACGGCCTGCTGCTCGAACGGGCGCGGGCGGCGACCGGGTCGTCGTCGGACGCGGCGCTCTTCGACCTGGCGCTCGACGCCCTGCTGTCCCAGCATCGACGGGCGGAGATCGACGCCTCGTACGCGGCGTACGACGAGATCCCGCTCGATGAGCCCGACGAGTGGGGTGACCTGGCCGCGTTCCGCTCCGCCGCCGCGGCCCCGTGAGCGACGTCCCCCCGCCGGGGTGAGCTCTGGTGGTGCGAGCTGCCGGCCACCAGCCGGCGGCCCGTGGTCGTCCTCAGTCGGGACGTCGCCATCCCTCGGCTGCGCCGCGCGCTCGTCGCTCCGTGCACCACGAACATCCGGGGCCTGGCGAGTGAGGTCGTGCTCGAGCCGGACACCGACCCCGTCCCGCGCCTGAGCGCGGTGAACCTCGACTCGGTCGAGAGCGTGTCCGTGGGTGCGCTCGTCGATCGGCTCGGCCGCCTGAGCGACGACCGCCTGCGGGAGGTCTGCGCCGCGCTCTCCGTCGCCGTCGACTGCCGATGAACGGCGCCAGGGGCCGCTGACGCCGAGCATCCCAAGGCGTCGACGCGGCCGAGACCGGCGGGCGGCGGCGCACGGTGCGGGCGAATCCGAGTTTGTTCACCTGCTGGGTAGGTAAGGTAGGGTTGGTGGTCATGAACGACCTCGTACTCGTGGCAGCGGCCGGGTTCGCCGCCTCGCTGGTGGACGGCGCGCTGGGCATGGGCTTCGGGCCCACGAGCTCGAGCATCCTGCTCGGCACCGGCCTTTCCCCCGCCTCGGTCTCCACAACCGTCAACCTGGCCAAGGTCGCCACCGGCATCGCCGCGGCCATCTCGCACTGGCGGTTCCGCAACATCGACCACAAGCTCGTGCTGAAGCTGGCGATCCCCGGCGCCGTCGGGGCGCTGATCGGCGTGACCATCCTCTCGAACGTCGACGGCGACGTGATCAAGCCCGCGCTGGCCGTGCTGTTGATCATCATCGGGTTGCGCATCCTGTGGCGCTTCAGCCGGCCGGTCACGGTGCAGCCCGAGGAGTTCGAGGACCTGGCCGGCGACCCCGACAAGATGCCGCCGTTCAACGACCGTGGCGTCGAGGTGGTGGCCACCGCCGGCGGCATCACCAACGGCATGATCGGCGCCTGGGGGCCGGTGGTCACCCCCTTCCTGATGGGCCGCCAACTCGCCCCCCGGTTCGCGGTGGGCTCGGTGAACACCGCCGAGGTCGCGGTCGCCGCGGTCTCGGTGACCTCGCTCATCGCCGCGGTGGGCAAGGGCGACCTCGACATCGGGATCATCGTCGCCATGCTCCTCGGCGGCATGCTCGCCGCCCCGGTCGCAGCCTGGTCCATCCGCCACATCCCGCCCCGGCCGATGGGCGTCGCGGTCGGGGCCCTCCTCCTGCTCACCAACGCACGGGAGCTGAGCAGCAGCGGCGACCTCGGGCCCGAGCGCTGGCTCGCCTACGCCCTCGTCGCCGGCCTCGTGGCCCTGGCGGCGCTGCGCCCCCGCCTCCAGGAGTCCGTGTCACCCACCCCGGCGGCCTGAGCCCGGCGCCGCGACCGTCGGCCCCACCCGCACGTTCGTTCTGGCTCCCGATTCGATCGCCATGACGATCGAATCGGGAGCCAGAAGCGGGGAGGACTCGCCGTCCGTTACGGTCGGGGCATGGCCGTCGCCGAGGTAGGGGCCGAAGCCGAGGTACCGGTCGTGCTGGGGTTCACGCCGCCGGCGGTGGCGATCCCCGACGAGGCGCACCCGGGGCTGTTCCGGGCCGGGGTGCGGGGCGGGCCGTACTCCGACGAGACCGTCGAGCAGCACCGGTGCCCGGCCACGGACCTCTCGGCGCCGGGCGTCGCCGCGCCCGACCTGTTCGGCGCCGGCCTGGACACCGTCGACCTCTCGGGGCTCGCGGACCTGCAGGCGACCCTGGCCCACGTCCGCGCCACCCAGCGCATCGATGACGCCGATGCTGCCGTCATCCGCTCGAGCCTCGGCGGCGCCACTCTCCCGCTCCTGTCGGGGCCGAGGGTCACCGTCATGCACGTCGCCGACGAGGGCCTGATCATGCGCAACGGCGGCCCCAACGGCCGCAAGGTGGTCGGCGCCCGCTCGGTGGGGATGAACGGGCACGGCATCGCCACCTCGGTCCACGCCGACCAGGACGTGTTCGGCACGCCGCTCACCCAGGTGATGGGGGGCCGGGCGCCCGAGCTGTTCCGCTTCCACTCGCCCGAGGACCACAACGACGACGCCTCGCTCATGCTGGTCAACCTCTGGATCCCGCTGCAGCAGCCGGTCCAGCCCCTCGTGCTCGGCGACGGCACGAGCCTCGACCGGCCCCGCCACCAGCTCCGCTACGGCCTGCCCACCTCGACGTTCCTCGAGCGCGACGACGAGATGGTCGTCAACGACATCTGGCTGTTCCTGCACGACGCCGGCCAGCGCTGGTTCTTCCGGTCGGACATGGACCACCGCCACGCCTGGCTGTTCGACACCCTCAGCACCCCGCACGGTGCGGGCATCCTGCCCGGCGAGGACGTGGCCGAGCGGTGGTTCGTCGCGCTGGAGGACGCCGAGGTCGCCGTCGAGGCCGGCGACGCCGCCGCGGTCACCGAGGCGCTGGCCTCGGCCCCCTCCGGCGACGACGCCCTACCCGAGGGCACACCGCCGGGGCTGCGGGCTGCGATCGCGGCCATGGCCGCCGTGGCCGACGACGCCCGACGCGACCCGGCCGGCGTGTGCGGCGAGCGGGCGGCGGCGTGGACCGAGGCGGCACAGGCCGCCCGTGACGGCGTGGTGCGCCGCTCGATCGAGATGCGCATGGTCGTCGCCCTCGACCCCCGCTGACCAGACCGGCCGGGTCCCCGGCCGGAACGCGTCACCTGCTCATGACGAGGACACGGTCCGCCGGCCGAGGGGCAAGGCCGCGCGGTGGACAGGTTCTACCCGAAGCGCATGCCGTCCCGAACCTCGGGGACGGGCCGGGCATTTCCATGCGCCGCCTCAGCGGTCGGCGGCGACGAGGTCGGCGCAGCGTTCGCCGATCATGAGCACCGGGGCGTGGATGTTGTTGCTCGTGATGACCGGCATGACCGAGGCGTCGGCGATGCGCAGGCCGGCGAGCCCGCGCACCCGCAGCTGCGGGTCGACCACCGCCATCGGGTCGTCGTCGGGGCCCATCTTGGCGGTGCCGCAGGGGTGGTACTCGGTGTCGGCGTGGTCCCGCAGCATGGCCTCGATCTGGGTGGGGTCGTCGCGGTCGAAGCGGTGGAGCATCTCGCCGCGGTAGGGGTCGAAGGGTGGGCTCTCCAGGATGTCGAGCGCGATCTGGGTGCCCTTGACCAGCGTGGCCATGTCGTACGGGTCGCTGAAGTAGCGGGGGTCGATGAGCGGCGCCTCCCGGGTGTCGGGGCCGGCCAGGCGCACCTCACCGACGCTCTTCGGCCGGGACAGCATCAGGTGGCCGGAGAAGCCGTAGCCGGCGTGCAGCTTGCGGCTGTGGTCGTCGCCGATGCCGACGATCAGCTCCATCTCCATGTCGGAGACCTCGAGCTCCGGGTCCGTCCGGTAGTACACGCCGGACTCTGCGGCGCAGCTGGTGATGATCCCGGTGCGGTGGCGGGTCCACTCCCACAGGCCCTTCAGCAGCTTGCCCACGCCGCCGGGGGTGAGGCCGACGGTCCCCTCGTACGGCTTCGAGCGGTAGATGACGACGGCGGAGATGTGATCCTGGAGGTTCTGGCCGACACCAGGCGCGTCGAGCACGGGCGTGATGCCGAGGAACTGGAGGTGGGCGCCCGGCCCGACCCCCGAGGCCATGAGGATCTGGGGCGTGCCGTAGGCGCCGGCGCACAGCACGATCTCCTGCCGGGCGCGCACCGCGTCGGCACGGTCGCCCTGCACGAACTCGACCGCGTCGGCGCGCCGCCCGTCGAAGCGGAGCCGGGTGACGTGCACCCCGGTGCGCACGTCGAGGTTCGGCCGGTCGAGGTTCGGGTGGAGGAAGGCCGCCGCGGCGCTGTGGCGCTCGCCATCGCGCTGGGTGACCTGCACGTGGTAGCAGCCGTGGTGCTCGGCGCCGTTGTAGTCGGGGTTGTACGGGATGCCCTGTGCCTGGCAGGCGGCCAGGAACACCTCGTTCAGCGGGCTCGGGTTGCGCAGGTTGGTGACGTGCAGCGGGCCGTCGGTGCCGTGGAACGGGGAGTCCCGGTGGATGGCGTTGTTCTCGGACCGCTTGAAGTACGGGAGCACGTCGTCGTACCCCCACCCGGGGCTCCCGAGCGCGGCCCAGCCGTCGTAGTCTGCCCGGTGGCCCCGGGCGTAGATCATGGCGTTGATGGTGCTGGATCCACCCAGCGCCTTGCCCCGGGGCTGGAAGCCCCGCCGGCCGTTGAGCCCCGGCTGGGGCACGGTCTCGAACCCCCAGCTGCCGATCCCCCGGGGCAGCGCCAGCGCGAACCCGAGCGGCGCCCGGATGAGCACGTTGCGCCCCTCGCCGCCGGCCTCGAGCAGGCAGACCGAGACCGACGGGTCCTCGCTCAGACGGCTGGCGACCACGCACCCGGCGGAGCCGCCCCCGACGACGACGTAGTCGAACTCGTCCACGACGACGACGCTAACCGTCCCGTTGCGGCGCCCTCGTGGGGGTCGACGCGGCGGGCGCGCCGTGGTTCGATGCGGTGGCGCGACGGGATCGCCCGCCCATCCGGCGGTCGGATCGCCCCGACGCCCAAGCGTCCCGACGCGTAAGGTCACGCGACCGGATGGAGGGGGCGGAGATGGTCGAGATACCACGGTCGTTGCGGTCGATCGACGGGGCCTGGCTCACTGCGGCGCTGCGGGAGGCCGGCCACGACGCACCGGAGGTCGACGCGGTGTCGCTGGCTCCGATCTCCGGGGTGGTCGGCTCGCTCGGCGAGATCGGCGTCCTGTCCGTCACCTATGCGGCCGACACCGACCTGCCCGACAAGCTGGTCGGCAAGTGTCCGCTCGATCACGAGTCGGCACGCCACTACAACCAGATCATGCAATACCACCGGCGCGAGGCCGGCTTCTACCGTGATCTCGCGCACTCGGTCCCGATGCGGATCCCCGAGTGCTACGTGAACCTCCAGGCCGGGGAGGACTCGCTCCTGCTGCTCGAGTTCATCGACGACGGGGTCGACGGCGACGTGCTGGTGGGGGCGTCGTTCGAGGCCACCGAGCGCCTGATCACCGACCTCGCCCGCCTCCACGGTCGCTTCTGGATGGACCCACAGGTCGCGGCGCTCGACTGGGTGCTGGACTGGACCACGCCCTCCTTCTTGAACGGCGTCCCGCTGGTGCTCCAGGCGTGGCCCGTCGTGAACGCCCGACGGCCGGACCTCTATCCCGCCGAGCTGGCCCGTTCGTGTGAGGCGTACATGGCCGACGTCCCCCGCTTCCTGGCAGCCATGACGGCCCGGCCCTGGACCTTCGTGCACGGCGACTACGAGCTGGACAACGTGATCTTCGTCGGCGACGCCGACGCGGTGATCGTGGACTGGCAGGGGAGCATGCGGAGCTACCCCGGCTACGACCTGGGCTGGGCGTTGGCGGCGTCGGCGTCGCCCGAGACCGTGGCACGCGAGGACGAGTTGCTCGACACCTATCGAGCAGTGCTCGCGGCCTCGGGGGGCCCTGTGTGGTCGGCGGACGACCTACTCGAGGATCTCGCGTGGTCGATGCTCTACTACGCGGCGAGCTCGCCAGTGGCGACGATGCAGGACTACAGCGAGTTGGGGGCGCAGGGCGAGCGGCTCGTGCGCCGCTTCGAGGCGTTCCTCGAGCGGTGCGTCGCCGCCGCGATGCGGTGGGACGTGCACGGGCGCATGGCCCCGCACCTGTAGTGGACCTCATCGTCGTTCGCCACGGTCTGCCCGAGCGGGACGACCACAGCCACGATCCCCCCCCTCTCCCCCACCGGTCGGCGTCAGGCCGTCGCGACGGCGGCGTTCCTGGCGGGTGAGCGCGTCGACCACATCGTCGCCAGCCCGCTGGCGAGAGCGCAGCAGACCGCCCAGCCGCTGGCGGAGCGCACGGGGCTGCCTATCGAGACGGTCGACGGCCTCGCCGAGATCGATCCCTTCGCCGGCGCCTACGTGCCGGCCGAGGAGATGGACCTCGGTCACCACGTCGCCGAGGCCTTCCTGGCCGACAAGTTCTCGTTGTTCGACCGCGCCGGAGGGTTCGAGGCCTTCCGGGGTGGCGTCGTCGAGGCGTTCGAGGGGGTGATCGACCGCAACCGGGGTCGGGTGGTGGCCGTGTTCTGCCACGGGATGGTGACGGCGTCGTACCTGACCACGATGCTCGGGCACGACGACCCGTTCGTCCTGCACGTGGACTACTGCGGCCTCTCGCGGATCCGGGCGGCGTCGAGCGGCCTACGGACCGTGTTGAGCGCCAACGAGACGGGCCACCTGCGCGACCTCAGCGCCGATCCGGCCGCCACTGACGACCCCTGAAGCGCCGGGCGCCGATGCTCGGCGCGAGCCGGTGGCCGGTGACGCCGTGCTCGGTGCGGGCGAGGGCGTGGTCATCAAGGGGGCGCCTGATCCTGCGACCGCCGTGCCGCCGCCGCGGTCGGGCATGATCTCCCGATGCGCTTCCGCTTCACGCCGGAGCAGGCGGCCCTCCAACAGGAGATCCGGGCCTACTTCACCGAGCTGATGACCCCCGAGCTCCGGGAGGAGCTGCGCGGCACCGAGGGCGTCGGCCCGGTGCCCCGCAAGGTCGCCCTGAAGATGGGCGCCGACGGCTGGCTCGGCGTCGGCTGGCCCAAGGAGTACGGCGGCCGCGGGCTCACGCCCGTCGAGCAGTTCATCTTCTTCGACGAGTCGATGGCCTTCGGCGCCCCGGTGCCCGTCCTCAGCGTCAACTCGGTGGCGCCCACGATCATGCAGTTCGGCAGCGAGGAGCAGAAGCAGTTCTTCCTGCCCAAGATCCTCGCCGGCGAGATCCACTTCGCCATCGGCTACACCGAGCCCGACCACGGCACCGACCTGGCCGCGCTCGAGACCCGGGCGGTGCGCGACGGCGACGAGTACGTCATCAACGGCACCAAGATCTTCACCTCGCTGGCCAGCGACGCCGACTACATCTGGCTCGCCTGCCGCACGAACCCCGAGGCCCCCCGCCACAAGGGGATCTCGATGATCATCGTCCCCACCGACACCCCCGGCTTCAGCTACACGCCGATCGACTCGATCGGGTCGTTCAACACCAACTACACGTTCTACGAGGACGTGCGGGTGCCGGTGAGCAACCTGGTCGGCCCGGAGGACGGCGGCTGGGGGCTCATCACCAACCAGCTGAACCACGAGCGGGTCACCATCTGCTCGTCGGGGATCATCGAGCGCCGCTACCGGGACCTGCTGGCGTGGGCCAAGGAGACGACCACGGCCGCCGGCGAGCGCATCATCGACCTCCCCTGGGTGCAGCGGAACCTGGCCCACATCCGGGCCCACCACGAGTTCCTGCGCCTGGCCAACTACGAGATCGCCTTCAAGGCCGAGCGGGGCGACCCCCTGAACCCGGCCGATGCCTCGGTGGTGAAGGTCTACGGCTCCGAGCTCTACATGGAGGCCTACGACCTCATGCTCGAGATCGTGGGCGCGGCCGCCGGCGTGGAGGACGGCTCGCCCGGCGCCGTGCTGCGAGGCCAGCTCCAGGCCGACATCCGCAGCCAGCACGTCCTCACCTTCGGTGGCGGCACGAACGAGATGCAGCGGGGCCTCATCGCGGTGTTCGCCCTCGGCATGCCGGGGAGCCCCCGATGAGCCGCCGCCCCAAGAACGTCGACCGGCACGGGGAGCGCTGACCATTGGACCTGGACCTGACCGAGGAGCAGGAGGCCGTGGTCGCGCTGGCCGCGCAGATCTTCAGCGGCGAGGTCACCGGCGAGCGCTGCCGCGAGGTCGAGGACGGCGACACCGGCGTGGACGCCGCGCTCTGGTGGACCCTCGCCGAGGCCGGGCTGCTCGCGCTGTGCGTGCCCGAGTCCACCGGCGGCACCGGCTACGGCGCGGTCGAGGCCACCCTGCTGCTGCAGGAGCTCGGCCGGGCCTGCGCGCTCGTCCCGCTGCAGCCGACCCTGATGGGGACGATCTTCGTGGCCGAGCACGCCGACGAGGCCCAGGCCGCGACGCTGCTCGCCGGCGTGGCCGAGGGTGAGCGCACGTTCGCGCTGGCGCTCGCCGACGACCCCCGCGCCCCGCTGCGGGCGCCGGCGGTCACCGTCCGCGACGGCGGCCTGCACGGCACCAAGACAACGGTCGGGTTCGCCCCCACCGCCGACGTCCTGCTCGTGACCGCCGCCGACGGCGTCTACGCCGTGCCGCGGGACGCCGACGGGGTCACCATCGAGCCGCAGCTGCTCCAGCACCGGGTCCGCGCCGGGCGCATCACGTTCGCCGGCGCCCCCGCCGAGCGCGTCGCCGGCCCCGAGGGCGTCACCCGCCTCGTCGACCTGGCCACCCTCGGCGTCTGCGCCCTGGTGGTCGGCGCCTGCGACAAGGCGCTGCGGGTCACCGCCGAGTACTCGGGCCAGCGCCACCAGTTCGGCCGGCCCATCGGCAGCTTCCAGGCGGTCGAGACCCGGCTCGCCGACGCGTTCATCGCCCTCAACGGGGTGCGGCTGACGACGCTGTCGGCCGCGACCATGCTCGACGAGCACGCCCCCGAGGCCACCGAGTCGGTCGCCATCGCGAAGTACTGGGCGGCGCGCGCGGCGGACATCGTCGGCCACGCCAGCCTCCACGTCCACGGCGGCATCAGCATCGACCGGGACTACCCGGTCCACCGCTACTTCCTCTGGGCCAAGACCCTCGAGCACGAGCTCGGCGGCAAGTCCGACCAGCTCGCCACCATCGGCGCCGCCATCGCCGCCGGCTGAAGCCCGCCGGCGAGGCGGGCCCCTCCCAGAGCCGCTGATCAGGCGCGGCGGCGGGCGAGGCGCTCCTGGAGGGGGTCGCGCCACTCGGCGGCGAGGGCGGGGTGGTCGGCCAGGGCGGCGACGAGGTCGCGGCGCTCGAGGTGGCGGTCGCCCATGGCCTCGTGGGCGTCGAGCACCGACAGGCCGCGGGGGTCGGGCTCGACCACCTCGATGGACGACCCGACCGTCGCCTCGCCGGGCTCGAGCACCCGCAGGTACCAGCCCGTTCGGCCCGTCGAGCGCATGCGGGCCTGGATGTCCGGGCGCTGCCGGTGGAGCGCGAGCTTGAAGCAGGGCCACCGCGGCTGGCAGACCTCGAGCAGCGCGCCGTCCCAGCGCCACCGGTCGCCGATGTGGACGTCGGCCTCGACCGCGCCGACGGTCGAGAGGTTCTCGCCGAAGGGGGCGTCGCCGAGGGGCTCGCCCAGGTCGGCCTCCCACGCCGGGAGGTGCTCGGACGGGTAGGCGTACACCGCCTTGTCCGGGCCGCCGTGGACCGACAGGTCGGCCTGGCCGTCCCCGCTGAGGTTCACCAGCGACAGCCACAGCACCGTGCCCGGGGGCACCGGCCGCTTGGCGATCCCGCTGTAGACGCGCTGGCCGTCGTCGGTCGAGGCCAGCAGCGCCGGCGTCCCCACGTTCACCGCTGCGAGCCCGATCACCAGCGCAACCTACCGGTGCAGCGTCCACCGACCGACGTCGATCCGCCCCGTGGTGGAGCACCTGCGGCTGTCCGATACTTCATTGGAACGTCCTTGTACTGAATACTGAGTCGTTCTACGATGGAGCCGTGCCCACGAAGGCGAGCGCCGCCGAGCCGACCCGCCGCTACGAGTCGCCGATGCGCGCCCGGCGAGCGCAGGAGACCCGGGCCGCGGTCATGGCCGCCGCCGCCGAGCTGTTCGCCACCAACGGGTGGGCGGGCACGGGGATGCGCGACGTGGCCAAGGCCGCCGGCGTGGCCACCGAGACCGTCTACTCCCACTTCTCGTCGAAGCGGGTGCTGCTGGAGGCGGTGATCGACGTGGCCGTGGTCGGCGACGACGAGCAGGTCGCCGTCGCCCAGCGAGCCGAGTTCGCCGCGCTCGGCCGGGGCTCACGGCCCGAGCGGATCGCCGGCGCCGCTTCGCTCATCCGGGGCGCCAACGAGCGCACGGCCGCGTACGCCGGGGTCATCCGCGAGGCGGCACCGGGTGACGAGCAGATCTCCGCGGTGCTCGCCGCCACCCGGGCCCGCCAGCGCCAGGACGTCGAGGCGGGCCTGGCCCTACTCATCGGGCGGGCCCCGACGACGGTCGAGGCCGACGAGGTGTGGGCCCTGATGAGCCCCGAGGTCTACCTGCTGCTCGTCGACACCGCCGGCTGGACGCCGGACGCGTACGAGGCGTGGATGGCCACGCTCCTCGAGCGCACCCTTCCGATCACCTGACCGAGGGAGCCCTGCCATGGACGTCTCCACCGCCGCACCCGCCGACACCCGGATGATGGGCATCGTCCACCGGGCCCTGCGCCGCGACCTCGCCCGGGCCACCGCCGCGCTCGGCTCGTCGCCGCCGCCCGCCGAGGCGCAGCGCCGGGCGATCGCCGCCCACCTGGCGTGGATGCTCGAGTTCCTCCACGCCCACCACGAGTCGGAGGACCGTGGCCTCTACCCCGTCGTGCGTGAGCGCCGGCCCGACGCCGCCGCGCTGCTCGATGCCATGGACGAGGACCACCGCGCCGTCGCCCCGCAGATCCAGGCGGTCGAGGCCGCGGCCACCGCGTACGGCACGAGCGACGACCCAGCCGTCCGAGATCAGCTGCTCCAGGAAATCGCCGCCCTCGAGGCCGTCCTCCTCCCCCACCTCGACCGAGAGGAGACCGAGGTGATGCCCATCGTGTCGGCGGCGATCACCCAGGCGGAGTGGCAGGCCATCGAGCAGGAGCACAACCTGGACGGCAAGTCGCCGGCCCAGCTCGGCAAGGAGGGCCACTGGCTGATCGACGACGCCACCCCCGTGTCCCGGGCGCTCGTCCTCGGCCTGGTCCCGCCCGTGAAACGGTTCGTCCTCGTCCACGGCTTCGGCCGCTCGTACCGGCGCGAGCGCGACGCCTGCTGGAACCCGGCCCGCGCCACTCGGCGGGTGCAGAAGACGGGCCGGACCGAGGTGGTCGTCGATGCGGATCCCGACGCGGTCTGGGACGTCGTGCGTGACCCGACCCGGGTCGGCGAGTGGAGCCACGAGTGCGTCGCCGCCACGTGGCTCGGTGGGGCGACGCACGCCGAGCCCGGCGCCCGGTTCCGGGGCCGCAACCACCAGGGGCTCCTCCGCTGGGGGCGCGTCTGCGAGGTGCTGAGCGCGGACGACCACGAGCTCGTGTGGCGAACCGTGCCGACGAGGCTCTACCCCGACAGCTCGATCTGGCGGATCCGGGTCGAGCCCGCCGACGGCGGCACCCGCCTGGTCCAGACCTTCGAGGTGGTGCGCGGCCCCAAGGTGCTCGACCCGATCTACGCGACCATCGCCCCGAACCACCGCGACCGCGACGCGGCGCTGCGGGAGGACCTGCGCCGCCTCGGCGAGGTGGCGGCGTCCTCGTCGTCGCCCACCTCGTCGGCGCCGATCGCCTCCTGAGCCCACCGCTCGGGGACCCGCCCGGGGTCCCGAGGTGATCAGTCGTCGTCGAGCGCCGCGCCCCGTTCGTGAGCTCGGGAACGAGGAGGTAGCCACCCGAGCGGGCGTCAACGACCGAGCAGGAGGCGCTCGGCGTCGCGCTGCCCGGCGTCGAAGTCGCTGCTCAGGTCGACGTAGGGCACGCTCGCGACAGCGCACTCCTCCCGCAGGGTGTGGCTCCAGTCGGCGATCCACGCCGGCAGGTCGGCGAGGGTCTCCGGGGAAAGCTGCCGGTGCCATCGGTTCCGGCCCTCGTGGGCGAGGATGGCGTCGAGACGGGGCTTGACCATCCCGACGAAGACCACTCGGCGCTCGACCCACGGCGCCAGCGCCTCGACGTGGCGGGGAAGGAAGCCGACCCCCTCGACCACGTAGTCCTCGGCGAGGTAGCTGCAGCTCTCGGCGGTCCGCTCGAAATAGGGGAAGAAGAGGTCCGCCTCCGACTCCGGCGGCACGCCGGCGCCGCCCGCGGACGCGAAGTCGGGCGACAGCATGGCCACGACGTCGCGCACCGTGTCCGTCGAGCACCATCCGGCGCCGAGGGCCGACGCCACCCGTTGGGCCAGCAGCGTCTTGCCGCACCGCGGCGCGCCGCCGATCAGGTAGAGCAAGAGACGATCATGGCCGAGGAGCGGCCCGGGCGGACCAGCTCGAGGGGCGTGGCTCTCGACGCCCTCACGCGAGCAGTTCGACCTCGAGGTCGAAGGCGCGGTAGGTCTCCGCCGCCCTGCGATCCCGGGTGACCAGCGGCAACCGGTGGTGCGCCGCGGCTGCGGCCACGAGCGCGTCGTACACGGCGCCCCCGCTCACACCCAGCGTCGCGAGCTCACCGGTCAGCGACGCGCATGCTTCCTCGTCGAGGAACCGGCTCTGCGGGAAGTTGGCTGCGAGGAGCCGCGCCACGGTCGCTGCATCCCGGCGGGAGGCCCCCGGGAGTCGAGTCAGCACCGAGAACGTCTCGAACCACGCGTGGCCGGCCAGCCCGAGCTCGCGTGCGTGAAGCGCCTGCCACGTGGCCGCGTGGGCGTCGTGGTCGGCGACGAGCAGCGGCACCGCGGCGCTGGTGTCCACCAAGGCGTCGGGTCTGGGGGGCACGCCGGGCGGCCGCGCTAGCGCTGATCGGCGAGCCGGAGCTCGCGCACTGCGTCGTCGCCGATCGTCGGCCCCGTCGACGCCGGTATGACGAGGCGCCCGTCGACCTCCGCGAGGTCGGCATGTGCCAGTGGCTCGATCCGGATACCCGCACCATCACGGACGACCTCGACCGGTCCCGGCGCGATCCCGAGCTCGTCTCGAAGCCGCTTCGGAATAACCACGCGTCCGGCACTGTCGATGGTTGCCTCCATGCCTGAAAGCTACCAACTCCTGAACCGCCCCCCTGGGCCTCATCTGTGTTCGCCACGCCGCCTCGATCGCTGGCAAGGCGCAACGAAGACACCGTTGGACGTTCCGGTCCAGGAGCCGAATCGCTCGATGATGTCGGCGGTCACCTCGACCGAGCCGCTCGCCATCCCCAACCCCGGTCGGCCGGTACGCCTCCCCGACGACCAGATCAGGGCTCTGGACCGATCATCGAGGCCGCCGCGCCCATCGATCTCCCCCGCCGTGAAAACCGTACCGCGGGGTGGGGGGCTTGTGGCAAGGAGCTGATCCGTGCTGAGAATGCGCCCTCCGGATCGGGCACCGCTCCGATGCGGTGGCCCGATGACCGGACGAGAGGACGCAGGTGACCGATGCCGAAGCAGTGGACGGGGCGGAGCAGGGCGAGGTGGTCGACCTCGCCGCGATCGACCGGACGCTGATCGGCGTCGCCGGCGGCAAGGGGGCCAACCTCGGCGAGCTGCTCCGGATGGACGGCGTCCGGGTGCCACCCGGGTTCTGCGTGACCACGAGCGCCTTCACCCGGGTGGTGGCGTCGGCCCCCGAGGTGGCGGGCCCGCTCGACGACCTGGCCGGCGTGGACGCCGAGGACCGCGAGGCCCTGACCGCCCTGGCCGCGGGGCTCCGGAGCGCCATCGAGGCCCGGCCCGTCCCCGACGACCTGGCCGCCACCGTCGCCGAGGCGCTCGGCGACCTCGGCGCCGACACGCCCGTCGCGGTGCGCTCCAGCGCCACCGCCGAGGACCTACCCGCTGCGTCGTTCGCCGGTCAGCAGGACAGCTACCTGAACGTGGTGGGCGACGTCGACGTGGTCGACCGCGTCCGCCGCTGCTGGGCGTCGCTGTTCACCGACCGGGCGGTGGCCTACCGGGTCCGCAACGGCATCGACCACCGCTCGGTGCGCATGGCCGTCGTCGTCCAGGCGATGGTCGGGGCGCGGGCGGCCGGCGTGCTCTTCACCGCCGACCCCGTCACCGGCAACCGCCGGGTCACCGCCGTCGAGGCCGTCGCCGGGCTCGGCGAGGCGTTGGTGGCCGGCCAGGTCACCCCGGACGCCTATCGGGTGCGCGACGGCGCCGTCGTCGACCGGGAGCGCTCCGCGGAACGCCCCGAGCCCGCGGTCACCGAGGCGCAGGTGCTCGAGCTCGCCGCCCTCGGGCGCCACATCGAGGCGCACTTCGGGGCGCCGCAGGACATCGAGTGGTGCCTCGACGACGAGGGTCTCGCCGTCGTCCAGAGCCGGCCCATCACCACCCTCTTCCCGATTCCCGAGGTGGACGACGACGCCAACCACGTCTACGTCTCCGTGGGCCACCAGCAGATGATGACGGAACCGATGACGCCACTCGGGCTGTCGGTCTGGCAGCTCACGGCCCTGCGACCGATGTTCACCGCCGGCGGGCGCCTCTTCGTCGACGTCACCGAGAACCTGGCCTCACCGACGACCCGGCCGGCGATCATGGAGGGGCTCGGCCGGTCCGACCCGCTGATCCGCGACGCGCTGGAGACGGTCATCGCGCGCGAGGGCTTCCTGCCGCCGGCCCCGGCGACCGACGGCGAGCGCCCACCCATCCCCGGCGCCCCCGGGGGACCGCCGCCGATCGACGCCGACCCCGAGTTGGTCCTCGAGCTGGTCCGGCGCACCGAGGAGTCCCTCGCCGCGACCGCCGAGGCCATCACCACCAAGACGGGCACCGAGCTCCTCGACGTCATCCTCGACGACCTCCCCGAGCTGCGGAGCCGACTCGCGAACCCGGAGAGCCTCCCGGTGATCCTGACGGCGATGGAGGCCGCCTTCTGGCTCAACGACCACCTCGGGGAGTGGCTCGGCGAGACCAACGTGGCCGACGCGCTCTCACAGTCGGTGCCCGACAACGTGACCTCGAACATGGGCCTCGCGCTGCTCGACGTCGCCGACGCCATCCGCCCGCATCGCGAGGTGGTGGCGTTCCTCCGGGCCGTCGGCGATGACGACGGGTTCCTCGAGCGCCTGCCCGGCGTCGACCCCGAGGGTGGAGGCGGTCGGGTCGCCGCCGAGGCCATCCGGGCCTACCTCGACGCCTACGGCATGCGCTGCGTCGGCGAGATCGACATCACCCGCCCGCGGTGGAGCGAGCGGCCGAGCGCGCTCGTCCCGCTGATCCTCTCGAACGTCGAGAACTTCACCCCGGGCGAGCGCGAGCGCCGCTTCGCCGAGGGGTTGCGGGTCGCCACCGAGAAGGAGCGCGACGTGCTCGAGCGCCTCCGCGCCCTGCCCGACGGCGAGTCCAAGGCGGCGGAGTCCAAGGCGATGATCGACCGGGTGCGCACCTTCGCCGGCTACCGCGAGTACCCCAAGTACCGCATGATCAGCCGCTACTGGATCTACAAGCAGGCGCTGCTGGCCGAGGCCGATCGCCTCGTGGCCGCCGGCGTGGTCGACGTCGCCGACGACGTGTACTTCCTCACCTTCGGCGAGCTCCACGACGTCGTCCGCACGGGTCACGCCGACCGGGACCTGATCCGCCGGCGCCGCGAGGAGCTCCGGTCGTACGCCGCCCTCACGCCGCCGCGCGTGCTCACGTCCGAGGGCGAGGCCCTCCACGGCTCGTATCGCCGCGACGACGTGCCCGACGGCGCACTTGTGGGGCTGGCGGTCTCGACCGGCGTGGTCGAGGGACGGGCCCGGGTCATCCTGGACATGGCCGACGCCCACGACCTCGAGCCCGGCGACGTCCTCGTCACCACCGGCACCGACCCGAGTTGGTCGCCGGTCTTCGTGGCGGTGGCCGGCCTGGTCACCGAGGTCGGCGGGCTCATGACCCACGGCGCGGTCATCGCCCGGGAGTACGGCCTGCCGGCGGTCGTCGGCGTCGAAGGCGCCACCCGGCGCATCGAGGACGGCGAACGCATCCGGGTGGACGGCACCCAGGGGACGGTCGAGGTCCTGCCCACGCCGTGAGCCTGGGGCGGCCGGAATGGGCCGCCGCCGACCAGAACCGTCAGGCCCGGGAGTCCTCCTCGAGGGCTCGGGTCGTTCGATCCCGATGGCCTCGGACCGCCGCCCGCCGGGACTCAAGAGGTCAGCGACCGCCGAGCAGGGCGCGGACCCGGTCGGCGGCATGGGCGACCTGCGAGCGGTACAACGACCCGCCGACGCTGACCCGCCGCACGCCGAGCGCGGCGAGGTCGTCGAGACCGAAGGGGGCCGGCCCGGGGGCGTCGACGGCGGGGAAGGGGAGCAGGACGTTCACCGGCCCGCCCGCCTCGCTGGTCACTCGGCGGATCGAGTCGAGGTCGCGCAGCCCCGGGGCGAAGAGGCAGTGGGCGCCGGCGTCCGCGAAGCCCTGGAGCCGGGCCATGGCCTCGTCCAACCCGCCCTCGATGCCGTAGAGCACCACCTCGGTCCGGCCGGTGATGACGAAGGGATGGTCGAGGGCGTTCGCCGCCTCGACCGCGGCCTCGATGCGGGCGACGGCGAGGGCCCGGTCGTACAGGCCCCGCTCGGGGTCGCCCGACCAGTCCTCGATACCCATGCCTGCCGCGCCGGCCGCGGCGAAGCGGGCCACCGCGTCGGCCATGGCCTCGGGCTCGTGGCCGTAGCCGTTCTCGGCGTCGACGTTCAGCGGGACGCCGGGCACCGCCGCGGCGAGGATCTCGGCGTGACCGGCGTGCTCCTCGAGGGTGACGTCGCCCGCGGCATCACGGCGGTCGATGGTGGCGGCGAAGCCGCTGCTGGTCGTGGCGATCGCGACGGCGCCGGCATCGACGACCGCCCGGGCGGTACCGGCGTCGGCGACGTTGACCAGCACGAAGGTGCCCGCCTCGTGCAGCTCCCGGAAGCGCTCGCCGGCGTCCACGGGGCCGACGGTACTCGCCGTGCGCCGGCGCATCCCGCGGTTCTGTGCGCCCGCTCGGGGGAGACCAGGCGACGAACGCGGACCCGTGGCGGCGCCGCCGGTCAGGCGCCGCCGGTCAGCCGCCCCGGTCAGGCGGCGGCGAGGCGGCGGGCGTACTCGGCGGCCAGGGCGTTCAGGGCGGCGCCGCAGTCGCCGGTGAACGCCGGGCCGTGCATCAGGGCGAGCGCCTCGGCCCCGAGGTCGGCCAGTTCGGCGATCGTCGGCGCGGTGGACGGCGTGAGGCAGGTGGCGCCGAAGAGATCCTCGGCGGCGATCGCGGGGCCCACGATGTCGCCATCGGTGGTGGCCGGCCCCTCCCCCGTCGCCGTGAACAGGTCGCCGCACAGCAGGGTCTGCGTCGCCTCCTCGTAGAGCAGGTGCGCGTCCCAGCCGTGGGGGACATGCGGCGTGTCCAGCATGCGCACCCGTTTGCCGCCGAGGTCGAGCACCTCGCCGTCGCCCATCGAGTGGGGCGGCCGGTCGCACAGGTCGAACAGCGACAAGATGTTGGCGAGGTGCGAGCCGATCACCTGAGCGTCGGGCGCCGCCGCGAGGAACTCGTTCATCGCCCCGCACTCGTCGGACTCCAGGTGCCCGAACGCGATCCACCGCAGCCGCTCGAGGGGGATGACCGACGCCACCGCGGCCGAGACATCGGGGAACAACGCCCGCTGGCCGGTGTGGAACAGGAGCGGCTCGTCGGCGTCGAGCAGGTACTGGTTGAAGACCAGCCCCGCCGCCTCCAGGAAGGTCGACAGCCGGTACACCCCGTCGCCGACCTCGTCGACCGTCGTCTCGTAGCCCACCGATCGCCACCCCCTCGACGTGCCACGGCCCCCTCCGGGCCGAGTCCAGCGGCCCGACGGTAGCGCGCCGGCTCAGAGCAGGTCGGTGAGGGCGGGCTCGAGGCCGACGAGGATGCGGCCGTGGAGCTCGGCGGCCCGATCGGCGTCGAACACGGCGTGGCCGGCGCCCGTGTTGAGGTCACGCTGGAAGCGCTGCAAGGGGTGGTCGAGCAGGTGGACGGAACCGCCGGCGGCGTCGCACACCGAGGTGAGTGCGCCCTTGGCGGTGTGCACCGCCGTGGTCGTGGCCATGCGCAGGTGCGACCGCTCGGCCCGGGCCAGGCGACGGCCGCCGGGCCCGAAGGCGCGCTCCAGCGTGCGCACGCAGTCGTCGAGCAGCACGCGCGCGGTGCGGACGTCGGTGTCGGCACGGGCGAGGCGGATCTGCGCCGCGGGCTTCTCCACCTGGCGCTCGCCGAGGCTGTAGGCGAGCACCCGGTCGGCCAGTCGGCGACGGTAGGCCTCGAGGGCGCCGCCGGCGCCGCCGACCAGGGGCGTGGCCGCGGTCAGGCAGAGGACCGGCACGACCGGGTAGCCGGCCATCGGGGTGCCGGGCACGGGTGTCAGCTCCCCCTCGGCGAGCCCCAGGAACGGGAGGGTGCGCTCGGCGGGGACGAACGCCTCCCGGCACACCACGTCGTTCGAACCCGTGGCCCGCATGCCGTCGGTGTGCCACACGTCGTCGACCTCGAACTGGTCCGGGTCGAGCAGCACCATGCGCAGGTCCGGGAGCCCGTCGGTGACGACCACGCCGGTGACCAGGGCGCAGTCGGCGTGCATGACCCCGGTCCCCCACGACCACCGGCCGGTGACCTCGTACCCGCCGTCGACGGGCGTGGCGGTACCGGTGGGCGACAGGGCCGCCGGCGCCAGCGCGTAGCCGCGGTCCCCGAACACCTCGTCGACCACCGTGCCAGGGAACATCGCGAGCAGCCAGCTGTGCATCACCAGGAAGGTCGTGACCCAGGCGGTGGCGGTGTCGGCCTGCCCGAGGGTCAGCCCCAGTGCGACGACCGAGTCGAGCCCGAGACCGTGCCCGCCCCGCTCGGGGGACACGAGCGCCCGGAACACGTCGGCGTCGCGGAGCTCGGCGAGGGTCTCGTCGGGAAGGCGGCGGAGGCGCTCGCCCTCGGCGGCGCGTGCCGCGATGCCGGGCAGCAGCGGCTCGATCCGCTCGACCAGCGCGGCGGCGTCTCGCATCCAGCGATCCTCCCACGCCCGCGACCACCCCCCGACGCCCCGTTCCTGCTGGAGGTCGGGCCGGCGGCCCCCAACAGCGGGACCGCACGAACGGCCCAGTGGTTAACATCGTTCACCAACGGGGACCTTGGGGGGACCATGAGCGACGCGAACCGCAGCACGCCCGTCCTGCTCGCCGGCGGGTCCGTCATCGACGGCACCGGCGCGGCGCCCACACCCGTCACCGACGTCCTCCTCGAGCCGGACCGCATCCTCGCCGTCGGACCGGACGCCCGCACGCAAGCGGCGGCGCTCGGTGCCACCACCCTCGACGCTCGGGGATGCACGGTGATGCCCGGCCTCATCGACGCCCACTGCCACATCACCTTCGGCGAGCCGGCCAGCAACGACGAGTTGTTCTTCCACCGGCCCGCGGCCACGTCGATGCTGCTCGCCGCCTTCAACGTCGCCAAGTTGCTGCGCGCCGGGGTGACCGGGTTCCTCGACGCGGACTGCATCTTCGACCTCGGGCCCGCCCTCCGCGACGGCATCGAGGCCGGCCTGACCGAAGGGCCCCGCATGACCGCGGGCCTCAACGCGTTGCTCACCACGGCGGGCGGGACCGCCGGCCGACTGATCCCCGATGCGGGCCGCATCGGCTACGCCCACGTGATGACCGATCGCGCCGAGATCGTGCGCACCACGCGACAGCAGGTGAAGCAGGGGGCCGACTGGGTCAAGATCCACGTCACCGGCTCGCTGCCCGACAAGCGGGGGGAGCTGACGGTGTGGACCCTCGACGAGCTGCGCGCCGTCACCGACACCGCGCACGCGCTCGACACTCCCACCATCGCCCACTGCCGCAACGCCGACTCCACCCGCCTGGCGGCCGAGGCGGGGGTCGACCTGATCCTCCACGCCAGCTACCTCGACGAGGCCGCCGTCGCCGCGGTCGCGGAGGCCGGGGCGGCGATCGCGCCCACCTTCACGTTCCTCGCCAACCTGGCCGAGCACGGCGACAAGGTGGGTGCTATGACGAGCCAGGTCGACCTGTTCCTCGGGGAGATCCAGGCCACCGCGGCCCTGCTGCGAACGGCCTACGACGCCGGGGTGCCGCTCCTCTGCGGCTCCGAGAGCGGGTTCTCCCTCACTCCCTACGGGCACTGGCACGCACGCGAGATGGAGGTGTTCGTCGACGCCCTCGGCCTCACCCCACTCGAGGCCATCTCCTGCGCGACGCGCAACGGCGCGATCGCCCTGCGCCGACCCCTCGACTCGATCGGTGTGATCACCCCGGGCGCCGCCGCCGACGTGCTCGTCGTCGACGGCGACCCGGCCACCGATGTCCGGGTGCTGGGCGACCGGCGACGCCTGCGCCACGTGTTCAGCCGCGGCCGGGCGGTCGACCTCGATCGCCCGTGGCCGACCCGGGAGACGCTGCCCATGGAGAAGGTGGGCCTGTGGTCCGCCGAGCTGCTCACCTGGGAGCGGGCGCACCGGTGACCGCCGCCGAGGACACTCCCCGGGTCGTCACCGTCGACACCTACCTGGCGGCACGCGACACCTATCGCCAGAAGCAGCTGCGACAGGCCCTCTACGACGCCGGCGACGTCGTGATGGCCGACGTGCTCGTGAACCTCCACGGCGACGAGCACCGGGCCCGGCGCCGCCTCGAGAACCGCCTCTTCCGCCGCAGCACCCACGCCCGCTACGAGCGCGAGCTGTTCCCGCCCATCGTCGGGGAGACCCTCGCGCCCCACGTCGCCGAGGGCCACGCCGAGCTCGTCGGCCTCAGCCACGAGATGATGATGAACCTGGCGGCGTTCACGGCGGGCGTCGACCGCCCGCAGCGCACCCCCGAGGAGACCCGCCGCCTGTACTCCTACCTGATGCTGTTCATCGAGGGCGCCACCCTCGCCCACTACACCGGAGACCGTGCCGCGAAGCGCGCCGAGGTCGCCGCCGCCCTCGCCGCCTTCGACGCCGAGTTCCTCCAGCCGTCCATCGCGCGACGACAGGCCGAGCTCGAGCGCCTCGCCGCCGGCGAGATCACCGAGGAGGCCCTGCCCCAGGACGTGCTCACGCTCCTGCTCCGCAACCTCGACGACCTCCGCCTGCCCCCGGACGTGGTGCTGCGGGAGACGTGCTTCTACCTGCTCGCCGGCGCCCACACCTCGGCGACCGCGTACGTGCGCACGCTCCACAACGTGTTCGACCTGGCGGTCAGCGATCCCGACGGCGCCTCGCGGGCCGCCACCGACCTGGGCTTCCTGCAGCGATGTGTGCACGAGACCGTGCGGCTCCAGCCGTCGAGCCCGGTGGCCATGCGCTGGGCCCTCGACGAGGTCGAGTTGCCCGGCGGCGAGCGGGTGGGCCCGGGCGACAAGGTGGTCATCGACCTCATGGCCGTGAACCGCGACCCGACGGTGTTCGGCCCCGACGCCGATCGGTTCGACCCGACCCGGGAGTTGCCCTCCGGGGTCGCCCGATGGGGCCTGAGCTTCGGCCTCGGGATGCACGCCTGCATCGGCCAGGACCTGGCCGCCGGCGTCGAGGCCGCGGCCGACGGGCCCGACGACGACCACCTCTACGGCCTGGTGCCGGTCGCCGTCCAGGCCACGCTCGACGCCGGGGCCCACCCCGACCCGGACGCGCCGGCGCGGCTCGACCCCGAGTCCGAGCGGGGCTACTGGTCGGCCTACCCGGTGCGCTTCTGATCCCGTCCGTTCGGCCGGCGAGTCGTAGCCGTCACCGCGCCCGCAGGCGCTCGCCGTGAGGCCCGGGCCCGCCGGCGTCGCCACCCACGGCCGCCGGCGGTCACCCCTTCACCAGTCGACCTCCGGGGTGGGCGGGAAGATCGCGTCGCGCTCGGCCGCGAGCCGCTCGCAGTCCCAGTCCCGATCGACCGGCAGCAGGATGATCGGGCTCTTCGCCGGATCGGGGTACTGCTCCCACTGGGCGTTCGTCTCGAAGGCCTCGTCGGAGGCGCCGATCACGAGCTGCTCCGAGTGGTCGTCGACGGTGCCGGTGAGCGACCCGTCCGGCTGGAGGTCCACCTCGTAGGCGAAGATCTCGCGGCGGGCGAGGTAGATCTCGCCGGTCAGCTCGGGGGTGACCGTGATGCGGGCGGTGACGCCCGGCTTGCCGTCGCCGTCGTCGTCGGCGATCCGGGGGTCGTCCGGGTCGGTGGGGAGTGGGTCGTTGGCCGGGTCCTCGAGCCGCACCCCGATGCCGGTCGGCGTCGCCGGGCGCGACAGGTGGACCCCGTCGTCGTCCGAGGTCACCGTGACCGCCACGGGCACCGGTCGGATGGCCTGGGTCGCGGCGTCGGACATCTCCACGCTGATGGGCTGGTCGCTGCGGTGCTCGGAGAAGCAGAAGCGGTCCGTGGTGATCAGCTCACCGTCGACGACGTCGTAGTCGGTCAGCCCGTAGCTGATGATCAGGGTCTTCATGCCGTCGCCCTCGTACGCGACCACGTCGTAGTGGGCGTAGCGGCCGGCGAGCGCTTCCGCCTCGGGCGCGAGCGCCGAGGTCGTGCTCGTGGGCGAGGCCGACGCCTCCTCCGACGTTCCCTCGTCGCTGCAGGCCGACGCGAGGAGCACCAGCACCAAGGCCGTTGCGCCGACGAGCAGCGGGGGCACGCGACGGCTCACGCTCCCACCCGCGGGAACCAGTTGGCGTGGAACCCGAAGGGCAGCCGCCGAGGCAGGTGGACCGCCGCGATCGGCCCGGCCGAGACGTCTCGGGCGTCGAGCACCACGAGGTCGGTGGCGTCGCGCTCCTCGTCGTACACCGCGTTGAGCAGCCACCCGTCGTCCTCGGCGGTGCCCTCGGGGTCGGCGGCGAACACGCTCTCGCCGACGTGGCCCGCAGGGCCCGCCGACCACACCTGGCGCTCCCCGGAGACGTCGTCGTAGCGCACCACCGCGTCGAAGTCGCCGAGGTGGCGGTCGGGCTGGGTGAACGCGGACATGTACAGGTACCGGACCGGCACCCCGTCGTAGGCGGGGTTGATCCGGTTGAAGTCGCCCTCGAGGTCGTCCATGGGCGACCAGCCCGCGGTGCCGGCCCGGAGGTCGACCCAGAACCGCGCCGGGCGGGCGTTGTGGTCCTTGGCCGAGCGGCGGTCGAGCTCGGTGGTGTTGTCGATGCCGAAATCGGGGTGGTCGTAGCGGCAGCCGTGGAACTCGATGCGGTCGCCGGCCTCCCAGCCCGACCAGAAGTGCTGCACGTGGCCTGCCTCGATCTCGAACCAGCGGATGTCGTCGGGGCCCCCGCGCCGGGGCAGGACGCCGATGCGCGCTCCTCGCTCGGGCATCCACGTCACCATCGATCCCTTGCCGAGGTTGGCGAGGTCGAACACGAGCGGGGACTCGAGGAACACGGCGTGGCGCTCGGTGAGCACCAGGTCGTGCATCATCACCGGCGCCGGCAGGTCGAGCTCGATGCTGTGCGAGAGGGTGCCGTCGGCGTCCACCACGTGGTACCGCAGGTACGGCTCGAACAGCGAGTAGCCGAACAGCACCATCTCGCCGGTGCGCGGGTCGAGGCGGGGATGGGCGGTCATCGCCCCGGCCAGCCGGCCACCGAAGTCGTACTCCCCCACCGTGTCGAGGTCGGGGGTGACCTCGGTGGGCAGGCCGCCCTCCCACAGCGCGAGGCGCCTGCCCGCGTGCTCGATGATGTGGGTGTTGGCCGGGTTCTTCACCGGTCCGGCGTCACCCGTCAGCTCGCGGCTGGGGAAGTTCATGACGTCTCCCAGGCCCGGGTAGACGGCGGCGCCGTGGGCGACCTCGGCCAGGAGACCGCGGGAGCGCACCCAGCGATTGCGGTAGGCGACCTCACCGTCGCCGATCGTGACGGCGTGCAGCATCCCGTCGCCGTCGAGGGCGTTGTAGCGGCCGATCGGCTCGAACGCGGGGTTCGGGCCGTTGCGCACGAAGCTGCCGCGCAGCCCCGGCGGGAGCTCGCCGGTGACCGCGCAGCCGAGCGCGTCGATCTCGTCGGCCACCGGGAAGTGGTTGCCGTCGAGGTCGGGCTGGTGGCCGGCGTTGGTGACCTGCCCGACGATGGGCGAGGTGCGGGTCGTGGTGCTCGACATGGCGAGCCTCCTGTCGGGTGGAGCGGGGCAGGGTGGGCGAAGGGTGGGCGAAGGGTGGCGGCTCAGGCGTGCTCGACGAACCGGTCGAGGTCCGGGGAGACGGCCAGCCCCTCGGGGAGATCGGGGCCGATGGCGAGGTCGATGGCGCGGTGGAAGTGGTGGATGAGCCGCTCGTGCCAGCCGATCTGGAGGTCGCGCGCCCCCCGGGACTCGACGGAGCGCTGGATGGCGCCCATGTTGGCGGTGTCCTGCGCCATCACGGTCTCGAACAGGGTCATGCGCAGGGTGTGCTCGTCGGGGGGATCGCCGTCGCCCCAGTCGGGGGCGAACCACTGGAGCTCGAGCTCGGTGGTGCGGCGGTCGATCGGCCACATGCAGAGGAGCGGGAAGGCACCCGTGTCGAGCGGGGCCACGATGTTGGGGAACCATCCGAACGACGTGCTCGTCTCGCGCCACAGGGCCCCCACCGAGGGGTTGTCGGCGGCGGGGGACGGGTCCATGATGCCGAGCATCTCGGGCTTGATGCCGACGGTGAGGCGGCTGTGGCCGTTGGGCAGCATGGCCACCGTGGCCGTGGCGTCGTCGTAGAGCAGCGCGGCGTTGTCCGGGTGCACGGTGCGGATGTGGTACACCTCCAAGAAGGCGTCGACCATGGCCTTCCAGTTGGCCGCCACGGTGTGGACCTGGGTGCCGAGCGTGCGCAACGAGGGCCCGTCGACCTCGAGCATCTGGTCACACAGCGGACCCAGGTACTCGACGAGCGGCGCCGCCTCGAGATCCTCGTTGACGAACACCCAACCCTCCCAGGTCTCGCACCGTACGGGAACGAGTCCCAGCGAGGCCTGGTCCAGGTCGGCGAAACTGCGGGCGTCGGGGACCGCCTTGAGGGTGCCGGCGAGGTCGTAGGACCACGAGTGGTACTGGCAGGTCAGACGCCGGGCGGTGCCGCAGGCGTCACGCACCACCGGCGCGCCCCGGTGCCGGCAGCTGTTGTAGAAGGCCCGGATCTCACCGTCGTCGCCGTGCACCACCACGATGGGCGCGCCCGAGCGGTCGAAGGTGGTGTAGTCGCCGGGTCGGGGGATCTTCGAGACGTGGGTGGCGAAGAGCCAGGCCCGCCGCCACACGCGCTCGCGCTCGAGGGCGAACAGGCGCTCGTCGTGATAGCGGCCCGACGGGATGGGCGGTACCGCCACGGCATCGGACGGCGGCGCGGTGCGGCCCAGGTTCTCGGCCAACTGCGCACGGATCGTCGCTTCGAGGGTCGCGTCCATGGGCCTCTCGGGTGGTGGGTCGGATCCGGCATGGCGCTCGCCGGCGCCTCCTGTAGTAAACACTGTTCACCGGCCGGGCGCCACCGCCGGCCGCGCCGACCCATCACACGGAAGGGCAATCACCCATGCCGACGCCCGACACCCTGACCACGGCGCACCACCAGGACTTCGAATTGGAGGTCGTATCGGGCACCTGGCCGACCGACCTCTCGGGGGAAATGGTCTTCTCGGCACCCGGCCTCGGTGGGGGCCTGCCGTACGGGATCTTCGACTTCGGGGTGGTCGTGCGCCTCTCGCTCACCGCCGGCACCCACGGTGCCCCGGCGGACCGGTTCGCGTGGCGGACCCGCACCATCGAGTCGCCCAGCAAGCGGATCTTCGATGCCATGGGCCACCAGTTCACGCCGAGCCCCGTGGGCTACACCTCGCCGTTCGGTGCGCCGAACTGCTCCAACACCGCCCCCCTCCCCTGGGGCGACCGCCTCTTCACCACCTGGGACGCCGGCCGCCCGGTCGAGCTCCACCCGGGCACCCTCGAGTACGTCGGCGAGGTCGGCCACATCGACAGCTGGGGAGGGCCGTCGATGTTCGGCGACACGGTGCTGCCGTTCCTGTTCTCGTCCGCCCACCCCGTCGCCGACCCCGAGCGCGACGGCCTGTGGACCACCAAGCTCGAACCGGTCATGGAGCCCACCTTCGGCATGCGGCCCTCGGTGGTGTGGTGGGACCGCAACGGCACCGAGATGAAGTGGTGGCCGCTCGAGGGGATCTCCTTCCCCGGGTCGACCCACACCGTGAGCCAGACCCGCGACTGGGTGATCCTGTGCGACTCGGGCAACTTCAAGGCCGATGCCGACGAGATGTTCGGCGGCGAGCGCTCGGTCACGATCGACGAGACGGTGCCGGTGTGGCTGGTGCGCAAGGACGACCTCTTCGCGTTGCCGTCCGGAACCCCGATCAGCCCGACCTGCTTCACGGTGTCGCCCCCCAACGGCCACTTCTACGCCCGCTACGACGACCGCGACGGGATCTCGGTGGTGTGGGAGGGCATGGACCTGATGGACCTGGCCCTGTACCTGCGGCCCGATGACCGCGACCTCCACGGTCGGCCGATCCCACCGGCGTCGGCCGGTCTCTACAACATGGCCATGGCGCCCGAGACCATCACCGAGATCGTGTTCGACCCCGAGTCCGGCAAGGTCCTCGACCGTGGACGATTCCGTGAGGACTGGACCTTCAACCTCCAGCTGTCGGCCATGGACTGGAGCACCGAGGGCATGAGCTCGCCCACCCTGCACCACGTGAGCTACCAGGGTTGCCGGCCCGGTCGCGTCACCGAGCGCGCCGCCCGCCTCTACGAGGGCCGCCTCGATCCCGCCCAACTCGCGGAGGAGACCCCCGGCTACCTCGCCACGTTCGAGCGGGGGAGCATGGCGCTGAAGAGCCGGTGGGAGTACGCCGACACGTCGGACCTGATCACCTCGCCCACCTTCGCCCCCCGGGACAACGGGTCGGACCCGACGGCCAGCGGCTACGCCGGCGGGGAGCCCGGCGGCCACGACGGCTACGTGCTGCAGCCCGTCCTGAGCGACCGCGGCGTGCGCGTCGAGCTCTTCGACGCCGCCCGGGTGGGCGCCGGCCCCGTCGCCGTCCTGATGGGCACCGGGCGCGAGTGCGTGCCGTTGCTGTTGCACTCGGCGTGGATGCCCACGGTCGACGAGCTCGCCGATGCGGAGCGGCTTCGCTTCGGCGACGAGCTCACCGAGGCCCGGCTCGCGGGCCTCGACGACGAGCAGCGGCGGGTGGTGGCCACCATCGCCGAGGAGCTCGATGGCTGAAGGCCCCGCCCCGGCCCGGACCGTGCTGGTCACGGGTGCGGGCCGGGGCCTGGGCGCGTCCATCGCCGCGGCCGCGGTCTCCGCCGGCTGGACCGTCGGGGTGCTCGACCGCGACCCCGAACGGGCCGCCGCCGTGGCCGCCGGCCTCGGTGACGCCGCGGTCGCACTTGCGGCAGACATCACCGACGCCACCGAGGTCGAGACCGCCCTCGACCGCTTCGGTGCCGCCACGGGGCGGACCGCGCCCGACGGGTTGGTCGCCAACGCCGGCATCGTGCGCTTCGGCCCCCTCCTCGAGCTCGACGAGGACGACTGGAGGGCCGTGGTCGACGT
The DNA here is from genome assembly GCA_964635055.1 of uncultured Microthrixaceae bacterium. Taxonomy (GTDB): domain Bacteria; phylum Actinomycetota; class Acidimicrobiia; order Acidimicrobiales; family DATDAH01; genus JAEUJM01. Next base: position 133,147 of record CAZWMT010000008.1, read on the forward strand.
CAACCTCACCGGCACGTTCGTCACGGCGCGTGCCGTCGCCCGCCGTCTCGTGGACGCGGGCCGGCCGGGGTCGATCGTCATGGTCACCTCGATGAACGGCGTGGCCCCCGGTCCCAACGCCGGCGCCTACGGCGCCACCAAGGCGGCCGTGGCCCGCCTCTCACAGCAGATGGCACTGGAGTGGGGACGCGAGGGCATCCGGGTCAACGCCGTGGCCCCCGGCCTCGTCGACGCCGGCATGTCCGAGCCCGTCTACGCCGACCCAGACATCCGCCGTCGACGCTCGGGCGCGGTGCCCCTGGGGCGGCTGGGCACGGGGGACGACGTGGCCGCGGCGGTGCTGTTCCTGCTCTCCGAGGGATCCGCCTACATCACCGGCACAGAGCTCCTCGTCGACGGAGGCGTCACGATGAGCATCATCGGCACGCTCCCCCGCCCCGCGTCGGTCGACTCGGTGGGGCCGAGGGACGAGCACCACGCGTGATCCACAACCTCCTGCTCAGCGGCGGGCCCGGGCACGACTTCGCGGCGACGAACGGGGCCGTGGCCCGGCTGCTCGCCGGGCAGGGCGTCCGCACCACCGTCGTCGAGGAGCCGGCCGACCTCGTCGCCCACCTGCGCGACGCCGACGCGGGCCGCCTCCCGCCCTTTGCCCTGCTGACGGTCAACGCCCTGCACTGGGGCATGGACACCCCCCGCTACGCCCACCTCCGCCCCACCCAGGCGCGCCACCTCGACGACGCCGACGCTCGGGTGATCGAGTCGTTCGTCCACCGCGGCGGCGGCCTGCTGGCCCTGCACACCGCCGTCATCTGCTTCGACGCCCAACCCCGGTGGCGGGCCCTGTTGGGCGCCTCATGGGACTGGGAGGCCAGCAGTCACCCCCCGTGGGGGGCGGTCGACGCCCGGGTGACGCCGGCCGGCCGCGACCACCCGCTCACCGTGGGGCTCGGTGACTTCGTGATCGAGGACGAGGCCTACGGGTTCCTCGACGAGTTGGACGGGCTGACCCCGCTGCTCACCGCGGCGCACGGGGGCCGCGACCAGCCGCTGCTCTGGGCCCGAGAGGTCGGCCAGGGCCGGGTCGTCACGGACCTGCTCGGCCACGGCGCCGCCTCCACCGAGCACCCCGCCCACCGCACGATCCTGACCCGGGCCGCGGCGTGGGCGCGCCGCGCGCCGGAGCCGGTGTGATCGACCTCCACGCCCATGTGGTGCTGGAGTCGGTGCTGGGCGCGGCCGGCCCGTACGGCCCCGACCTCGACGAGGGCGACCCCGCCACCGGCCGGCTGCCCTGCTTCCGTGTCGGCGACTACCGGCTGGTGGGGGTCCGCTACCGCGGCAGCCCGTTCATGGACGTCGACCTCCGCCTGGCGGCCATGGACCGGGCGGGCATCGACCTCCAGGTGGTGTCACCGAACCCGTTGACCCTGTTCACCCGTGCCGACGCGCCCTGGGCCGATGCCTTCTGCCGCCGGCACAACGACGAGGTCGCCGCGCTCGTGGCCGGGGCACCTGGCCGCCTTCGGGGGTTCGCCCAGCTGCCGATGCAGGACCCGACCCGTGCGGTCGCCGAGCTGCGACGGGCGGTCACGGAGCTGGGTCTGGTGGGCCCCTACCTCTCCACCGACCTGGGGCGGGCCCTGGACGATCCTGCCTTCGACCCGGTGTGGGCCGCCTGCGTGGGGCTCGACGTGCCCGTGTTCTTCCACCCGGTCCCCGACGGCGTGGAGCGGCCCCGCCGCGACGAGCGCCTGGCCCGCTTCGACGCCGACCTGTGGCTCGGCTTCCTCTACGAGGAGTCCCTCGCGGTCGCCACCCTGGTGCTGGGCGGGGTGCTCGACCGCTTCCCCACCCTCGACGTCTGCATCAGCCACGGTGGCGGCGCGACGTCGTGGCTGGCCGAGCGCATGGAGCACGCCGCCCGCACCCGACCGTGGGCCGCCCCCCCGTTGGCCGACGAGGGAGTGGTGGCCGAGCGGCTCGGCCGCCTCTGGTGGGACGCGCACGTCGGCGGGCCGCGCGCGCTGGCGGCGCTGCTCGGCGCCTTCGGCCCCGACCGGGTCGTCGCCGGGACGAACCTGGCCGGCTGGGACGAGGCCGTCGACCCCTCCTTCGGCGACACCGCGCTGTCCGCCACCTTCGATGGCAACGCCCGCCGCCTCCTACGGCTACCGGCGGGCAGCACACCGTGATCGCCGGCCGCCCGGCCACGCCCGTCCCTCCGTTCGGCCACGTAGGCGGCGTGGCTCGGCCTCAGGTGGCGATCTCGGCGGCGGGGTGGGCCCGCTGGCGCGCGAGCGGCCGGGTGTCGGACCACTCGATGTAGCCCCGCCGGCGATCGAGGTGGTGGGTCCCGTTCCCGGCCCGTTCGGTCAGCTCGCCACTCACCTCGTACCCGGCGACGTAGCCGGCGCCCAGCCCGTACACCCACGGGGTGTCCACGACCGCCTCGAGGCGGCCGACGGTCCGGCCCTCGTCCCGTACCTCCCAATGCACCCGATCCGGCACCACCATCCGCCGGCCGTCCGGCGTCACCAGCGGCTCGGCCGCCGCATCGATGCCCATGGCCGCCTCGTAGGTGCGAGTGCCCGGGCGGTCGAGCGAGCGCACCTGGGCGAACGGGCCGAGCGACACGCGCCGCACGAAGTTGCGTCCGAGCAGCAACTGGTTGGTGTCGTCGAGGTTCACGATCTGATACGTGAATTGGTCGACCGGCAGCTTGAGGCGGGCCAGGAGGGGCGAGTCCGCGACGTTGTACACCGACCGCGCCGAGCCGTACTCCCAGGTGCACAGGGTCGAGACCGGCGTGCGCTCACCCCCCGTGGCGACCCAGCCCTCCACCTGGCACAGCAGGCTGTAGTGGTCGTACCACCCGCTGCGGCTGAACCAGGTGACCGTGGCGGAGGACCGGAGATCGAGCTCGGCCCGGAACGCGACGTCCGGGTAGGACGCCTCGACCCTGAAGTCGGGGTAGGAGTTGCGCAGCGTCAGGTGCTCGCCGAACCTGATCAGCGAACCGTCCTCGGCGAGCTCGCAGTCGTCGCGGACCGAGTAGGCCTCGAAGTGGCCCATGGCCGCGGTGGCGGACACGAACGTGGCGGTGTTGCGCGGCGACCCCCGCATCATGTGGTCGTTGTCGAAGACCGACGCTCCGGGCGTGCCGACGATGCTCATCACGTCGAAGTACCGGTGGGGCGCGGGGAGGTCGGGGATCATCACGCCGTAGTGCGCCCAGCCCCGCCGGCGCGAGGTGTGGTTCGGGTGGAGCAACTCGGGGCGATCGAACGCTCGCTCGTTCGCGGCCGCGGCGCCGTCGCCCACGCGAATCAACCGCGCCGCCCATCCCGTCGCCACCGGAGCCGATCGTAGCTACTCGCCGAGGTGCCCGCCGGGCGGGACGAGCACGACCACACGGCCCTGGTCGACGCCATCGCCTCGCGTCGCGTGCAGGCGCAGACCGGCATCTGAAGCGGGGCGACCCGTCACTCGCCGCCCGAGGTCGGCCGCCCTCGGGCCCCGCTCAGCCGGCTGGCGCCTGTGCTCTTTGACGGTCCTTGGTGGCGGGTCGTCCCCTGGTCAGGGCATCGACCAGTTCAGGGTCACGTCCCCGCGGGCGTCGCGGTAGCTGTCGACGGCGATGTGGTACGTGACGCCTGCGGTGGCCGCGAAGGACATGACGCTTTGTTGGATGCGTGCAGGGCAGGTGCCGTCGTCGTTGGACGAGACGTACGTGAGGTCGTCCACGGCTGGGCCGGTGTAGGCCGCGAGCACGGTGTCGAAGGTGCTCCCGCAGGTGGTGAAGGTGACGGTACCGTTCGACGGTGCCGTCCAGCGGTACCAGATCGACGCCTCACCGAATTTGAAGGCGTGGTACGGCTCCCCAGGCTCTTTGCTCGCGAGCCTGGTCGAGCCCGACGCGGTGCCGGTGGCCCCGGTGAGGACCTGGGCGTCGACGAAATCGTCGTTGGGGGCCCTCTCGAGCGACCAGCTCAGGATCACGTGGCCGCGGGCGTTGTCGTGGCCGTCGACCGCGATGTGGTAGGTGACGCCCGCGGTGGCGGGGAAACTCGTCCAGCTCTGTGCGGAGTTGTCGCCGCATCTGTTGAAGAGGTCGTTGTCGTTCTGCCCGCCGACGGCCAGATTGTCGACCTCGGTGCCGGTGTAGGCCGCGAGCAGGGTGTCGAAGGTGCTCCCGCAGGTGGCGAAGTGGGCCTGGCCGTTCGCCGGTGCCGTCCAGCGGTACCAGATCGACCCGCCGCCGGCGTTCGAGGCGTGGTCCGGCTCCCCGGGCTCCTTGGTCGCCCGCACGGTCGAGCCCGACGCGCCGCCCGTGGCCCCCGTGATGTCCTCGGCGTCCGCGAAGTTGTCGTTGGCCAGCGGCGGCATGACCAGACTCGCTCCGGCGTATGCCGTGGCGCCAGCGGTCACGTTGATCAGCGCGGCCCCGGCGTAATCGGCGGCGTTGTCGAAGTACTCCTGGGTGCGGCCTCCATTGGGGTCCACGATGGTCGCTCGGTAGGCGCCCGGCAGCAGGTTCGAGATCGTGTAGGAGCCATCGAGGGCGGTGACCGCCCCACCGACCATCCCCGCACTACCGATGGCGATCACCCAGGCGCCCTCCACCGGACGCTCCGCGGGGTCATCCGAGGGGTCGTTGAGGACAACCCCGGCGAGGGTGCCGGTGGTGGCATCGAGCGCCGCGTCGGCGGTGCCGGGCGCAGTCACCGTGGCGGCCGAGCCCAGCCCGGTGGAGGGCTGGTTGTCGTACCACTCCATGTCGTGACCGCCCGCGGCGTCCAAGAAGGCGAGCTTGTAGGGCCCGGCGGCCAGGTCCAGGCTGTACTCGCCCGACGCGTTGGTGACCGCCCCCCGCACCATCGAGTAGTCCGACGCCCGCAACGCCACCACCCTCGCCTCCGCCAGCGGGGTGTCGGTGCCCTGCTCGGTCACGGTGCCCGAGACGGTCGACCCGGTCCCCACCGGGGTCTGGGCCGGCAACGACACGTTCGCCGCAGTCGCGCCCCCGGCGGTGACCGCCACGAAGGTGGAGTCGGGCACGTTCGGCGAGTTCGGGTAGAAGCGGGTGACGTGCGCCCCTGTCGGGTCCACGTACCCCACGAAGTGGTTCCCCGGACGCAAGCCCGGCAGCGTCAACTGCCCGGACCCGTTCGCGGTCACCACCACCTCGGTCGCCCCCGTGTTCGCGGCCGCACCCGACAGGGCCAGACCCCACACCCCCCCGATCGGCGCACCCGAACCCGCCTCGGTCACCGTCCCGGCCACCGCACCACGGGTCGGGGCCATCTGCGGGTCCGCGTCCGTCTTGACCAGCGCCGTCGCCGTCACCGTCACCGTGGTCGGCGCACCATGGAACCCCGGAGTGTGCGCCCCCGACGGATCCACCACGTAGAGGTAGTACGACCCCGGGGGAACCGCAGCGGCGAAGTTCCCCGAACCATCAGCCACCGCCCCCGCCTCGATCGAGAAATCCGACGTGCGCAACACCGCCACCCACGCACCCCCCACCGCCGACCCCGAACCCGACGACGTGACCGTCCCCGACACCCCCGGGACCGGGTCACGGACCACATAGGTGTGGGTGACGACGGTCCCGTTGCCGTCGTGGTCGGTGGCGGTCACGGTGAACGTGTGCTCGCCGCCGATGGAGGTGTCGATGGCCGCCCCGTTGGCCACGGTGCCGACGCAGGTGTCGAGCCCGGACCCACCGGTGTCGTCACACGAGAAGTCCGCGGTGGCCGCGGCGCCCATCTCGAACACCGCACCGGCGGCCGGGGCACGCAGATCGACCGTCGGGTCTACGGCGTCAGCAGGCCGGAACCTCTGGATGCGGTTGTTGGCTTCCTCGGCGACGTAGACGTGGCCGCTGCTGTCCACCGCCACCCCGCGCGGCAGATAGAACTGACCGTCGCCGCCGCCGAGGGTGCCCCATTTCGTACGAACGTGCCGGCGGAGGTGAACTTCTGGACCCGGTGGCCGCTGGGGTTCCACTCGTAATCGAATTCGCCCGAGTCGGCGACGTAGACGTTGCCGCTGCTGTCCACCGCCACCCCGCTCGGGTTGTAGAACTGGCCGTTGCCGGTGCCTTCGGTGCCCCATTTGGTGACGAAGGTGCCGGTGGAGGTGAACTTCTGGACCCGCGCGTTGTACGGGTCGGCGACGTAGACGTTGCCGCTGCTGTCCACCGCCACCCCGCTCGGGTAGTTGAACTGGCCGTTGCCGGTGCCTTCGGTGCCCCATTTGGTGACGAAGGCCCCGGTGGAGGTGAACTTCTGGATGCGGTGGTTGTCGGTGTCGGCGACGTAGACGTTGCCGACGCTGTCCACCGCCAGCCCGCTCGGGAAGAGGAACTGGCCGTTGCCGATGCCTTCGGTGCCCCATTGCGTGACGAACGTGCCGGTGGAGGTGAACTTCTGGACCCGGTGCAGCTGCTCGTCGGTGACGTAGACGTTGCCGCTGCTGTCCACCGCCACCCCGTTCGGGAGCTGGAACTGGCCGTTGCCGGTGCCTTCGGTGCCCAACATGGAGACGAAGGTGCCGGTGGAGTTGAACTTCTGGACCCGGGAGTTGGCGTAGTCGGCGACGTAGACGTTGCCGCTGCTGTCCACCGCCACCCCCTGCGGCGAGCTGAGCTGGCCGCCGCCGCCGACGCCGTAGGTGCCCCACTTCAGGTCGAACACGGGGGGCGCTTCGTCCGCCGCGACAGGCGCCGCCGGGGCAACCGCCACCCACGTCGTGGCCGCGATCGCGGCGAGCACGAACACACCCACCTGGCGAAGAACCGCTGGTCGCCTCATCCGCCCCATGGCCCGCTCCCGGTGAAGCTCGTGTGGCTACACCCTTCTCCGAGGCTAGCGGAGCTAGCTGCGGGCCGCCAGGACATCGTTCCGCCTGGTGAGGTCGACTTCCGGGGATCGGCGCCTCCGGGCTGACCCGCACCCTCGACGGACTCCGCGGCCCCTGCCCGTCGGGAGTCGACGCCGCCGCAGAGCCGATCAGCCGGCGACGGGGACGGGCGTCGGCTGGTCGGTGTTGGTGCCGCCGTCGCCGACCTGGCCGTTGCTGTCGAGGCCCCAGCAGGACAGGCGCCCCGGTGTCAGGGTCGAGCAGGTGTGGTACTCGCCCGCCGTGAGGGTCGTCGCCCGATGCGGAGACGCGGCCACCGGGCGCGGGACCGGCTGGTCGGCCAAGGCGGCGTCGTCACCGAGCTCACCGTAGGTGTCGAGGCCCCAGCAGGACACGGTGCCCCCGGCGCCGTGGCGGCCCGCCCCGATCGCGCACGTGTGGTAGCCGCCGGCGGCCACCGCCCGCCAGCGGGTCGCGCCGGCGACCGGCACCGGCACGGCCTGGTTGGCGTGGGCCGCGTCGTCGCCGAGCTGGCCGGCGTCGTCCCAGCCCCAGCAGTGGAGGCTCCCGGTCCGCCCCAGGCCGCACGTGTGCGACCGGCCGAGCGCCACCGCGGTCCAGTCGGTGCGCCCGCCGGCGACCTCGACCGGGGTGTGCTGCTCGGCCAGCGGCGGGCCGTCGCCGAGCTGGCCGGCGCTGTCGAGGCCCCAGCAGAACAGGCGGCCCGACGTCCGGATCGCGCAGGTGTGGAAGATGCCGGCAGTGACGGCTCGCCAGTCAGCGGTGACGCCGGCCACCTCGACGGGCTCGGTGCGGTCGGCCACGGCGGCGTCGTCGCCGAGCCGGCCACTGCCGTCGTTGCCCCAGCACCACAGGTGACGGGTCACCGAGCGGGCACACGTGTGCTGGTACCCGGCGCTCACGTCAGCCCACGCGGTGGCTCCCGCGGTGACCCGGACCGGCTCACCCACGTCGGTGTTCGCGCCGCCGTCGCCGCGCTGGCCCCAGAAGTCCGAGCCCCAGCAGTACAGCTGCCCGACGATCGTGCGGGCGCAGGTGTGGAACCCACCGGCCGACACCTGGACCCACACCTTGCGGGGACCGGCGATCTCGACCGGCGCGGGCTGGTCGGTGTTCGTCCCGCCGTCGCCGAGCTGGCCGGCGGCGTCGGAGCCCCAGCAGAAGAGGCGGCCCGTCAGCGTGATCCCGCACGTGTGGCGGTCACCGGCGCTGACCTGGAGCCAGACGTTCCCCCTGGGCGCTCTGACGGCGTCGGCCGTGCTCGCGCCGGCCGTGGCGCCCGCAGGGACCACGCCCACCACCAAGAGCAGCCCCACGACCGCCCGCACCCAGGTCTGCCACGTGCGTCGCCACATCGTCACTCCCCTCGCTGACGTGTCCCGAGAGGATACAACCGCTCCGATTCGTGAGCCAGGGCCCCGGGGCGCCACGCGTCGTCGGCGTGGTCGGCCTGCCGACGCTGCGTTCAGCCTGCCGGCGCCAGGTCGTGGCGGTCGAGGAAGGCCAGGACGGCCTCGGTGAAGGCGTCGTTGCGGTCGCCGGCGACCATGTGGCCGGCGCCGGAGACGTCCACGAACTCGACGGCCGGGAAGCGGGCCAGGAAGTCCTCGGCCTTCTCCTCGCTGACGAGGTCGCTCATGCGCCCGCGCACCAGCAGCACCGGCACGTCGGCGACCATGCGCTCGACCGCGGCGTGCATGCGGTCGACGTCCATGATCTCGGACGGCGCCATGTCCGAGGCCGGGTCCATGAAGCGGGGGTCCCAGTGCCAGTACCAGCGGCCGTCGCGCTCGCGCAGGTTCTTGGCCAGCCCGCTCGGGTCGGTGGGTCTGCTCCGGTGGGTGTTGTACCCGGCCACCAGGTCGGCGGCCTCGTCCAGCGAGGCGAAGCCCTCGTTGGCCCGCTCGGCCATGAACGCCCGGATGCGCTCGGCGCCGGCCGGCTCCATGTCGGGCACGATGTCGACCAGCACCACGGCGCGAGCGGTCCCCGGGGCCAGCTCACCCGTGAGCAGGATCGAGGTGAGGCCACCGAGGGAGGCACCGACCAGCACCGGCCGTACGGCGAACGGGGCGATCACGGCCTGCAGGTCGAAGGCGAAGCTCGACAGCCGGTAGTCGCCGTCGGGCGCCCAGTTCGAGTCGCCGTGGCCGCGGGAGTCGAGGGTGAGGGTGGCCGTGCCCCGCTTGGCGACCCGGGCGGCGGCCCCGCCCCACGAGTGGCGGGTCTGGCCGCCGCCGTGGAGGAACACGACGGCCGGGTCGCCCTCGCCGCCGAAGCGGTCGCCGGCGAGGCGCAGCCCCTGGTACCCCTCCAGCTCGACCGTGGTCACGGCGCCATCATGGCCCCTTGCCGGCCGTCCCCAGGCACGCCGGCTGCGCTCCACGAGTGGGTGCTCTACAGGCGCGCGTCCGCCGATGTTGCATGTAACATCACCGCGTGGCCGCACAGCCGGAAGAGTCGACCGTCAAGAAGCGTGTGCGGGAGCACCGTCGGCGGCTCCGCGCTCAGGGGATGCGTCCGGTCCAGATCTGGGTGCCGGATGTGCGGTCGCCAGAGTTCAGCCGCGAGGCGCACCGCCAGTCAGCGGCGGTCGCAGCCAGCGGACACGCCGACGACGACCAGGCGTTCATCGACGAGCTCAGCCTCGGGACCGAGTGAAGCGCGGCGAGATCTGGACCGCTGCCGCGGGTACCGGCTACGTCGGCAAGCCGCGACCCGTGGCGATCCTCCAAGACGATCGGTTCGATGCGACGGGCTCGGTCACCGTGTGCGCCTTCACCACCGATCCGACCGACGCACCACTTTTCCGGCTTCGCATCAAGCCGAATGAGGTGAACGGGCTCCGGGAACCGTGCAGCCTGATGGTCGACAAGATCACGACGGTGCCTCGCTCGAAGCTCGGCGAGCGCGTCGGGCGACTGAACGACGAGGAGCTGGTCCGCCTCGGGCGGGCGATCCTCGTGTTCTTCGGACTCGCGGGCTGACGCGACCCGTACCGAGCACGGGCGCCGGGATCACCACCGCGTCGACCCGCCGCTCACGCCGGCGTGAGGACGACGGGGAGGCGGGCGTGGCGGCGGAGGAAGATGCTCGGGCGGCGCGATGGGGCGTCGTCGGCAACGAGTTCGATCGACGAGGTGCGAGCCAGCAGCTGCTCGACGGCGAGGCGGGCCTCCAGACGGGCGATGGGCGCCCCGATGCAGAAGTGCAGCCCCTTCCCGAAGGCGTAGTGCGGGGGCAGCGGCCCGTCGGGGGGACCGTCGGGGGCCGGCCGGTTGGCGGCGGCCCACATCAGGAGCACCCGGCTGCCCGCGGGGACGGCCACACCGGCGAGCGTGGTGCCGCCGGGGGCGTAGCGGTAGTGGAACTGGAAGGGACCGGACGTGCGCAGCGTCTCTTCCAGGAACTCGGCGATGCCGTCGGGCCCGGCCCGCAGACGACCCTGGAGGTCGGCGTCGCGGGCGAGCGCCTCGGTGGCGGTGGCGAGGAGGCTGGCGGTGGTCTCCGACCCTGCCGACACGAGGATGAGGAGCATGTTCTTCACCTCGTCCTCGGTCACCTCGCCGGCCGCGATGTCGTCGGCGAACACCGCCAACAGGCCGGTGCGCTCCTCGGGAGGACGGGCCAGAGCGGCGTCGAGCGCCTCATGGACGAACACCATCAGGTCGAAGGCGGCATGCATGGCGCGGTCGACCCCGTTCGCGTCGGTCACGCCGTCGAGGAGCGGTCCGGTGCGGGCCACCACGTCGAGGATGCGCGGCAGGTGGTCGTCGGGGAGGCCGATCAGGGCGCAGACGGTGCGGGCCGGGACGGGGTCGCTGAAGCCGGCCACGAGATCCACGGGCCCGGCGCCGAGCAGCGGCGTGAGCTGCTCGTCCACGATGGCCTCGACCGCAGGCGCCAGCGCCGCCACCGCCGCCGGGCTCAAGTGCTGCTGCAGCAGCCGGCGGTGCCGGGTGTGGATCGGGGGATCCGCGGTGGCGAGGACGTTGGTGGCGTCGCCGAAGGGCGAGAGGTCGAACGCCACCGGGCAGCGCTGCTCGTCGCTGCGCAGCAGGCTCACGAGGTTCGAAGAGAAGTCGTCGGGCCGGCCCACCGCCTCACGGATGAGCACCGGGTCGGACACGAGGAAGGTGTCCTGCCCCGGGATCTGCCACACCGGCGCCTCCCGGCGCAGCAAGTCGTAGAACGCCCGTGGGTCGGCGAGGACCTCGTCCGTCAGCAGGACGCCCGGGTCGCTCAGGTCGAAGGCCACGTCGTCCCCTCTCAGGACTGGCTCGGGTCGACGGCCACGAGGACCTTGCCGCAGTCCTTCGAGCCCTCGAGGGTGGCGAGGGCGGCGTCGAAGTCGTCCAACCCGAAGCGGTGGGTGACCAGGGCGGACAGGTCGCGGCGTTCGAGCAGGTCGATCGAGTCGGCGAAGCGGGGCGGGTACTCGATCGAGCCCCGCAGGGTCAGCTCCTTCATCAGGACCAGCAGGAAGCTGGTGCGCACCGGCGCGTAGTGGAGTGCCACCACCGACAGGCGGGCGCCGACGCCCGCGTTCTGGATCACGTCGGTGATGACCTGGTCCACGCCGGACGCCTCGATGAACACCGCGGTGGCCGGCGTCGGCCCGAACATGAAGGGGGCGGTGCCGTGCAACGAGGCCAGCTCGTCCCACACGTCGGTGGCCGTCGGGTCGAGCGCGGCCTGGGCGCCGAGGCCGAGGGCCAGCTCGCGCCGGGTGGCGCTGGGCTCGATGGCCACCACCTTCTCGTGGCCGCGGTCGACGAGGGTGGCGATGGCGGCGAGGCCGATGGGGCCGCAGCCGAACACCGCGACGCCGTCGCCCGGGCGGACGTCGGCCTGGTCGGCGGCGTGCATCCCGACGGCGAGGGGCTCCGCGAAGGCGGCCACGTCGAGGGGGACGTGGTCGGGCACGGGGTGGAGGAAGCGGTCGGGCTGGGGGACCAGGAGCAGCGGGGTGAGGCCGCCCCGCGGGGCGCCGCCGCCGATGCGGCCGGCGTCCTCGCTGCCGGGCTCCACCACGACCCGGTCGCCCACCCGCACGCGATCGACGTCGGGGCCGACCCACTCGACGGTGCCCGCCATCTCGTGGCCGAGGCACAGCGGCTCGGGGCCCGGCCCGGCCATGCCGCCGAGCTCGATGTAGGTGAGGTCGCTCCCACAGATGCCGCACGCGGCCACCCGCACGAGCGCGTCGCCGGGGCCGGGTTCGGGATCGGGGACGTCGTCGACGCGGACGTCGCCGGGACCGTGGACTCGAACCTGTCGCATCGTGATCTCTCTCTCAGCTCGCCAGGTACCCGCCGTCGACGGCGAGGGTCGTGCCGGTGATGTACCCCGCCGCCGCGCTCGACAGGAAGAGGGTGGCGGCGGCGATCTCCTCGGGCCGGCCGGTGCGTCCCATGGGGATGCGGGCCAGCTCGGCGTCCAGGATCTCGGGGAAGGCCGCCATGGGTGCGGTCATCGGGGTGTCGACGAGGCCGGGGGCGACCGCGTTGACCCGCACCCCGCGCGTGGCCCAGCGCCGGGCCAGGTTCGCCGTCAGGGTGACGATCGCGGCCTTGGCCGCGCCGTAGCCGGGCACGATGTCGGTCGACCGGAACGCCGTCATCGACGCCAGGTTCACCACGCTGGCGCCGCCCTCGTGCTCGCTGGCGAAGAGCAGCTTCCGCAGCCCGGTGGTGAGGCGCTGCGGGCCCACCAGGTTGAGCTCGATGGCGGCGGCGAAGCCCTCGGGCGTCCACTCGTCGAGCCCGCCCGGCAGGTTGGCGCCGGCGTTGTTGACCAGCACGTCGAGAGGGGCGATGCCACCGGCGTCGCCGGCGTGCTCGGCGCTCGACAGATTCGTTCTGGCTCCCGCTTCGACCGCTGGAGCGGTCGAATCGGGAGCCAGTTCGAGCCCTGTCCGCCCGGCCCCCAAGCCGCCGACCAGCGAGCCGACCAGCGCGTCGACCGAATCCGGGTCGGCCACGTCGAGCTGGCGGAAGGAGAATCGGCCCAGGTCCACGTCGTACTCGCCGACGTCGGCCCGGGTGCCGGTGACGATCACCTCGGCGCCGGCTGCGGCGAAGGCGGTGGCGACGGCGTGGCCGATACCGCTGGTCCCGCCGGTGACCAGCACCCGGGCGCCGGTGAAGTCGAAGGTGATCGCGCCGCTCATCAGCGGGCCAGCTTCTCGGCGGCCCGGCGCAGCCAGGCGCTCTCCCAGAAGTTCGACGTGTCCGCGAGCAGCGCCTCGTGGGCGGCGAGGGCGACGGCCTTGGCGCCGGCATGGCTGCGCTCGACCGCGAGCACCACGTCGGTGAGCTGCAGGGCCTCGACCGGTCGACCCCCGTCGACGTGGGCCTGCGCCGCCGCCACGAGCGGATCGGCGCCGGCCGCGGCCATGAGGTCGGGGGCGGTGGCCAGCGGCGCCACCCCATACAGCTCGGTGGTCGAGCGGTGGTGGAACCAGCCGGCGTAGTTCTCCCAGATGGCCCGCACGTTCCAGGGCGTCTTCCCGTAGCCCTCGCCCACGTCGAGGTGGTCGGGCACCCGGATCGTTCGCATCAGCTCCCACACGTCGTCGCCGGCGTTCATGCCGTCGACGGTGCGGTCGTGCACCCAGCGCATGGCCTCCTGCATGGCCTCGACCTCCTCGGCGATGCGGTCGGCGCCCACGATGGGGTCGAAGTGGCCGGTGAGCAGGCGCTCGGGGCGCAGCTCCTTCACGATCTCCAGCGAGTCGATGTAGGTGAGGGCGTCGCGGTAGCGGTCACCCCGGATGGTGACGAGGTTGGGCACGTGGCCGAACAGCGGGCCGGTGAGGTTGCCCGACAGCAGCGTGCGCGTCTGGGGCAGCCAGATGACGAGCGAGTCGAAGGTCTCGCCGCCGGGGGTGGCGAGGAGGACGAGCTCTCGGTCGCCCACGGTCAGCTCGAGGCGCTCGTCCACCAGGACGGTCGGCTCGGGGAGCTCGGCCGGTGCCGCCTCCACCCCGAGGGCCCGGGTGTGCTCCATGGCGGCGAGGATGGCGTCGATCCAGGCGAAGGCCGAGTTGCGGGACCGGAAGGCCTCCAGGCGCTGGTTGTCGTTGCGCCAGACCCGGTGGTTGGCCTGCGCGATCAGGTCGGTGCCCTCGTCCACGAGGACGGGCAGGCCGCCGACGTGGTCGTAGTGGCCCTGGGTGAGGATGACCGAGCGGATGGGCGAGGCGTCGACGGCGTCGTACTTGGCCCGGTGCAGCGGCCCCTCGAAGCCCATGCCGCTGTTGACCACGACCCGGCCGTCGGAGGTGGTGATCAGGTAGCTGTTGGAGAGTCCGGGCGAGAGCCACACGCCGTCGCCCACGTCGACGGCGGGCGCGTCGGTGGCAGGGGCGATGGCGTCGGCACCGGGCCGTTCGCGGTGGATGCCGGGCATCAGCGCACCTCCGGGGTGATCTGGGGGAAGGCCTCGAAGTAGAAGCCGTAGCGGTCGTAGAGGTCGGCGGGCTCGAGGTGGAAGTCGGCCCGGAGGTCGTAGACCACCCGGCCGTCCTTGCCCCGCGGGTTGCCGCCGACGTAGGCCGCGAGCTGGGCACGGGCCTCGTCGGTCACGCCCATGCCGGCCACGTCGAGGATGCGCGTGGCCATGGCGACGTCGTCGGCCATGAAGGCACGGAACTCCACATCCACGCGCTGCGCCTCGGGGATGAGGTGGGCGTCACGCACCGCGGCCCGCAGCAGCGACTCGATGCGGTCCACCCAGTAGGCGGCGAGCTCATCCGGCTCGATCGTGAGGCGCCGGCTGCGGTCGCCGTAGGCGAGCATGGTGATGGCCGACTGGAGCACCGCCACCGGGTCGCGGAGGGTGAACGCGATGGTGGCGTCGGGGAACGTTCGCAGCAGGGGGCCGAGGCGCTCGAGGTGCTGGGGGCACTTGAGCACCCAGCGGTTCGGGCCCCGCAGGTAGCTGAGGACCTGGAGCTCCTTGCGCAGGAATGCGTAGTGGGTGTCGTGGTCCAGCGTCTCCTGGTGGTCCCGCCACGCCGGCACCCGGGCGTGCCACTCGAGCACGTAGGTGCAGAGGTCGAGGTCGAGGAGCTCGCACTCCTCCTCGATCGACCACGGCGGCCGGTCGTGCATCAGTGCGGTGAGCGGCGCCACCGCGTTGGCGGCCTCGTGGTCGGCCAGGCAGCGCAGGTAGCGGGGGTCGACGCCGTCGCGCCCCGGGCCGTCGCCCAGGACGGGGATGGGCTCGGCCACCTCCCACCAGGGCATGGACCGGAACCGGGTGTCGGAGGCGAGCACGTTCACGAGGTGGGTCGTGCCCGAGCGGGGCAGGCCCACGACGATGACGGGCGGCTCGAGCTCCACCTCGAGCGCCTCGGGGTGGCGGCGCACGAAGTCCTCGAAGCGGAGGCGGGCTGCGAGCAGGCCGACGAGCCGCCGGCGCACGATCAGCCGGCCGATCCCGGACAGCCCGGCGTCGGCCTCGACCGCGGCGACCTGGGCGGCGAGGCGGTCGAGCAGGGTGGGGTCGCCGAAGTCGTCGAGGCGGGTGTGGCGCTCGGCCGAAGCCACGAGGGCGGCCGGCGTGAGTTCGATCTCCATCGACAGGGCCAGGTCGTACAGCGCCTGGGCGTCCGCGTCCCGCTGCGGCTCGCGCAGGTCGGCGATCCGGATCTCCTCCATCACAGGTCTCCCACGGCCGCCCACTGTCGCGCAGCATCCACGGGCTGCGGGACAGACCTCATGGCCCGTCCACGAGGACGTACCTGGTCCCTCGGCGTTCGCCGAGTTGCGCGAGCCGACCCTGTTCCACGAGCCGTCGAAGCACGGCGAGCGCTTCCTGGCGATCGAGTCCGGATCTCTGCCGAAAGAGAGCGTTCGTCACCGGCCCCTGGCGTGCGATCGCCAAGGCGATCTCGTCGAGCTCGGCGTCGGTGTGGCGGATCCGGGCCGGGACTCCGAGATCCGGAGCGACCAGGTACTGCGCGCCACCTCGCTCGCCCTGTCGGACCAGGACGCCTTCGGCGACGAGCGCTTGGAGGATCGATCGAGCTTCGACGCTGTCGACGTCAAGCAGGCTGCGCACACTGCTGTTGTTGACCACGCCTTCCCGGGCAGCGGTCACGAGTACCAGTGCCGACCGTGCGTCGAGTCGTCCCCCCTGGATCAATCCACGAACCCACGCGCGCTCGCGTGGGGTGACCGCGCCTCCCAGGCGCAATCGCACCGTGAAGAACGAGCCGTCGTCCTCGAACTCCGGCGCTTCGAGGAGCTCTGCGGCCATGTCATCCTCGATCCGATCGATTCCCTTGCCCAGGTCCTCTGCGAGTCCCATCCTTCGCAGGGCCCCCAGGAGCCGGTCGTTTCGGGCCGCCTGCTCCGACCGGATGTTCTCGACGGTCACCGGCTCCGGCAGACCGCCTGGCGAGGTGACCGTGAGACTGCTCTGTCGAATCTCGATGCGGGTTGCCGTCCCGGCATGCTCATACGAGCGGTGGGCCACGGCATTGGCCACAGCCTCACGGATGACCCTCGGTGGGAGCCTCGGCATCTCGACCCGCTGCACACCGACGATCGCGCTGATCGAGCCAAGCTCGTCCAGAAGGTCCGAGGTCGTTCGTTCGACCTGGATGTCGATCGGGCCACGAACCTCCCAGACCTTGTCGGGGTCCGGTTCGTCGCCGGCGTAACGACGTATGTCGACGTACGGTCGCCCACCGACAACTCCCGGATCGGCCAACAGAAGCAGCGAACCCGCAACCGTCAGGAGCTGTCGGCCGCCCTCGACAGCCGCGAAGCCTGCGTCCATCAAGTGCCGATCGAGCTCGACGTCCTCCCATCCGTACACACGGCGGATGTGGTCCCTCCGCACTGGCGAGGCGTCAGAGAGGGCGACGTCGGTCGGCGTGAGCTCGAAGGCCTCGAAGGCATGACGCGCGATGAAGCGAGTGAGGTCTGACCCGAGCAACGGCACGTTGCTGGCACCTCGCCGGATCAGGACGGCACCCGACGAGGTCTGGGAGAAACCCTCTCGACGCCGAGCGATCGACAGCACCAGCAGGACCGTTCCATCGACGAGGAGCTGCCTCACCTCATACCGACCGGGGTCCCGTACGTCACGAATGGCCTGGTGGATCAGGCGAGCGCGCTCCCCCGGCTGCCCGACACCCACGATCCGACCGTCCGGTCCGACGCCGGCGATCAACACGCCGCCCTCGGCGTTCGAGAACGCCACGGCCGCCTCTTGGACCGCTCTGGAAGAGACACCCTGCTTGAACTCGATCAGATCGCCCTCACCCGGAAAGGCCGCGGCGAAGTCTGCACCCGACAGCATCATCGGTAGATCTGCGACCCGAGCCGGATGAACGAGCGGATATGACATAGTTCTCTCAGTCGTTCTTGACAGAAACAACTATGCCATAACTCACCAGGGTGGCACGGTGAGGCGGGCGCCCTGGGCTTCGTTGACCGCGTTCGACTCTTCGACGCAGTCGAAGACGACCTCGCGGGTGAGCGGCAACGGCGACGGCTGCCCGTCGGCCCATCCGGTGCGCTCAGCCGTCGCCGCGCAGGCCCCGGTAGAGGAGGGTCTGGGTGAAGAAGCGGAAGAGCAAGGGCTGCACCGCCCAGCGGGGGACGCGGAACGCCTTGCCGTTGGGCTGGAAGACCGTGAGGCCGTCGTCCTGGATGCCGGTGATCGAGCCCCACCGGTAGCGCGGCGGGGTGAAGGCCTTCATCGTGCCCGTGCCCTTCAGGGCCACGGCGACGTTGTGGGTGACGACCCGGTAGCCCCAGTTGCGGGCCGAGCTGCGGTTGGGGTCCGTGGCAGCCACGTCGCCGACCGCGAACACCTCCGGGTGCCCGACGACCTGGAGGTGCTCGTCGACCCGCACGAAGCCGTGCTCGTCGAGGACCTCGGCCGGCAGGAACCCGGTGTTGGGGCGCACCCGGCCGACGGCCCACAGCACCACATCGGCCGCGAAGGGCGGCTGGCCTGTGGACCACTCGACGGCATCGTGGGTGAGCTCTTCGCCGGCGAAGCCCTCGGGGAGCAGGGCCCGGTGCCCCGGGTGCAGGTGGACGCCCACCTTCTCGAGGTGGCGGGCCAGCCGGCGCCGGGCGTCGGGGTGGTACCCGGGCAGGGGCTCGTCCTGGGAGAAGAAGAGGTGCACCTCCTTCTCCGGCGACTCTGCCTTCTCCGGCGACTCTGCGTGGCGCCGCGCGAGGTTGTACGCGGCGCTGACCCCGGTGGCGCCGCCGCCGACGACTGCGATCGTGGACGCGGCCCCGACCTGCTCGGCAACCCGGTCGAGGCCGGCCTCCACGCCGTCGAGGTGCTCGACCCGGTCGTCGCGCCAGAACCCGTTCGTCACCCCGGTGGCGATCACCAGCGCGTCGTAGGCCACGGCCGTCGTGGTGCCGTCGGCCAACTCGACCCGCGCCTCGCGGGCCGGGAGGTCGACGCTCGCGATGCGGCCGTGGAGCACCCGGGCCCGGTCGAGGCGGCGGAACCGGCGGAGCGGCAGCAGGTAGTTGCGCCGCCACCCGTCGGGGTCGGCCAGCCGGTTCCCGAGCTCCTGGCCGCTCACCAGTGCCGGCCGGGTGCCGACCGCGGTGACGTCGAGGCCCTTGGGCAGGTTGGCCGCGACGAGCACGCCGGTGTCGCCCAACCCGGCGACCAGCACCCGAGTGCCTGCCCCTGCGCCCCCGGCGCCCTCTGTACCCACGGCGGGCCAACCTAACGGGGGGTCGACCAGCTGACGTCCACTGGGTTCCGCCCGGGGCGCACGCCGAGCACCGCGTCGCGTCACGCCGTAACGTCACTCCCGCAACGGCAGTGCGACCGAGGGGGATCGACATGGCCGGCAAGGACAAGTACGCGCAGCGCATGACCGACCACCTCGGCGAGCCCGTCGACGCCGCCTGCCCCATCACCCGAACGGGTGGGACGGTGGCCCAGATCGGCGGCACCGTCGGTGGCGTGGTGGGCGCCGGTTTCTCGTCGGGGGCCCGCAGCGCCCCGTCCGACGTCACCATCGGCCAGTTCGGCTGGCTGGGCGTCGGCGCCGAGCGCTTCAGCCTGTGCAACGCCTCGTTCACCGGCAAGCCCAGCGGCGACCCGCTGGCCCAGGTGGCCTACGCCGACGTGACCGCGGTCAGCCTCACCGAGGGCAAGATCACCCTGCGGGCCGACCTCGACCTGGCCGACGGCCGTCACGTGGCCTTCGAGATCAAGCGCCAGGGCGCCAACAAGGCCAGCGTGCCCGTGGTCGAGCTGCTGCGCGACCGCTGCCAGGCCTGAGACCACCCACCGCCCAGGGCGCCGCCCGCCCAGCGAGCGAGCCCTCGCCCGGACGGGTCAGCCGTCGGCGGGGAAGCGCTCGGCCAGCGCCGCCGACTCGGCGGCCGCATCGCGCAGCAGGCCCTTGGCGTAGAGCCCCGGCGCGAGGCCACGCACCATCGTCCCGACCCGCAGCCAGCGCGGCAGCACCTGCTCGAAGCGGCCGGTCTCGAGCGCTCGCACCACGGCGGCGGCGACCTCGTCGGCCGATCGGGGTCGTGGGTGCTCGCGCTGGAAGGGGACCCCCCGGGCGTCGGTGAAGGAGGTGTCGACCGGCCCGGGCTCGACGAGAGACACGGCCACGCCGAACGCACCCATCTCCGCGGCCAGCGACTCGCTGAAGCCCACCACCGCGAACTTGCTGGCCGAGTACGCCGCCTCGAAGGGTGCACCCAGCCGCCCGGCCACCGAGGAAACGTTCACGATGTGCCCGCGCCGGCGCCGGGCCATGGCCGGCAGCACCGCGAGGGTGGTGTGCACGGTGCCCAGGTAGTTGAGGCGCATCAGGCGCTCGTAGGCATCCGGGTCCTCCTCGAGCACCGAGGCGTACGCGCCGGCGCCGGCGTTGTTGACGAGAACGTCGACGGGACCGAGCTCGTCGACCACCGCGGCGACCGCGGCCTCGACCGCAGCGCGGTCGGTCACGTCGGCCACCGCAACCACGGCCGGTAGGGCGAGCCCGCCCCGGACCGCAGCCAGGTCGCCCTCGTCCCGCGCCACCAGGCCCAGCCGGGCACCCCGCTCGGACAGCGCCCGTGCCGTCGCCGCGCCGATGCCCCGGGAGGCGCCGGTGACGATCGCGACGGCCCCGTCGAGCGCCATCGCCCGGCTCACGACCGGCCCGTCCGGAGGGGGTCCACGCACGCAGTATGTTCCGCGATGGTCGCGAGAGCGATCACCGGCCAACACCGGCCGGCGACCGGGCGGCCCTGACGCAAGGGGTAGGACCATGGCCGACGTACCCGTCTCGCTCGGTGCCCGCGACGCTCGGCACCTGATCCACCCGGTCACCGAGCCCCGCGAGATGATCGAGAAGGGGCCCCGCATCGTCGTCGAGGCCGACGGCTGGTGGGTCACCGACGACCGTGGCCACCGCATCATCGACGGCTTCGCCGGGCTCTGGTGCGTCGCCGTCGGCCACGGCCGGCCCGAGATCATCGACGCCGTCGCCACCCAGCTGGCCGAGCTCGACTACTTCACGACCTTCCACGGCCAGTCCCACCCTCGGGCCATCGAGCTGGCCGAGAAGGTGGCCTCGATGTTCGACCCCACCTACGGGTTGAACCACGTGATGTTCAGCTCGGGCGGGTCGGAGGCCAACGAGACCAACTTCAAGCTCATCCGCCTCTACTGGGCCCTGCAGGGCCAGGACCGCCGCACCACCATCGTGGCCCGCCACCACGGCTACCACGGCCTGACCATCGCCACCATGACCGCCACCGGCATCCTGCCCATGCACTGGAACTTCGGGCCCGAGGCGCCCGGCTTCACCCACGTGGCCGCGCCCTACTGCTACAAGTGCGAGCTGGGCCTCGAGTACCCGTCGTGCCGGCTCGCCTGCGCCCGCACCCTGGAGGACCTGGTGGAGCGGGAGGGGCCCGACACGATCGCCGCCTTCATCGCCGAGCCGGTGATCGGCGCCGGCGGCATCATCCCGCCGCCCGAGGGCTACTTCGCCGAGATCCGCGAGATCTGCGACCGCCACGGCATCCTCTTCGTCGCCGACGAGGTGGTCACCGGGTTCGGGCGCACCGGGACGATGTTCGGCCACGAGCGGTACGGGGTGCGGCCCGACATCGTCACGCTCGCCAAGGGCATCACCTCGGGCTACCAGCCCCTCGGCGCCTCGGTGATCGCCGACCACGTGTGGGACACCATCGTCGAGCGCCTGCCCGAGCACGTGCCGGTGAGCCACGGCTTCACCTACTCCGGGCACCCGGCGGCCTGCGCGGCCGCACTGGCCAACCTGGCCATCATCGAGGACGAAGGCCTGGTGGCCAACGCCGCCGACGTCGGCGCCTACCTGCACGAGCAGCTCCACGAGCGCCTCGGCGGCCATGAGAGCGTGGGCGAGATCCGTGGGGTCGGCCTCATGGCCGGCATCGAGCTGGTGGCCGACCGGGAGACCAAGCGGGGCTTCTCGATGCCCCACAGCGCGTGCACCATGGTGGAGCTCGAGGCGTGGGAGCGGGGCCTCTACTGCCGGGCCATGGGCATCGAGGTCGTCGGCCTGGCCCCGCCCCTCATCGTCGATCGGGCGTGCGTGGACCAGATGGTCGACATCCTGGTCGATTCGGTCGAGGCGATGGAGGCGGCGCTGCTCCCCGCGGAGCGCACCCGCACGGGGCACCTCGCAGTGCGTCTCGACGACCCCGCCTCGGTGTTCGCGGCCATGGCCGAGCGCTTCGACCCGGCCGGCGCCGAGGGCATGGACGTCGACGTGTGCTTCGCGCTGACCGGCGACGGCGGCGGGCACTGGGTGCTCACCATCCACGACGGCGCCCTGGCCATCGACCCGAGCGACGAGGAGGTGCCGGCGTCCGCCACCATCCGGGCGACCGCCGAGGATTACGTGAGGATCGCCAACGGCGAGCTCTCCGGCGCCGACGCGTTCAGCACCCAGCAGATCGTGGTGGAGGGCGACCTCGGCGCCGCGGCGGCGCTGGCCCAACTGGGCCTGCTGTAGCGGCCCCGCCCGTGCCGCCGCCGAGATGGCAGGCGACGCCGGTCTGGCCCTCGACTGGGAGTGGAGCTATGGCGACGGTGATCTCGGCCGGTTCCTGGTTCGTCGACGTGCTGGCGAACCGGATGGTCACGGCGGGGCCGGAGGGGCTGTGCGAGACCCTCGCCCTGGCGGGTAACCACGACGGGCAGATCGACGTCATCAACCGGCTCTGGCGCTCCCCCTCCACGGCGACCGACGCCGTCTTGGCCGGCATCGGCGAACTGCACCCCACCAAGGTCGTCGCCAAAGCAGCGCGCAAGGCGCTGTTCAAACGCCGGACCTGGCTCGCCTCCTCGTAAGGCTTCAGTCCTCGAACTCGCTGGTGTCGAACTCTGAAGGGTGCAGGCGTTCCCGCCGAGCCCAGGGCCGTGCTATCGCTTCGGAGACATGGGTGCTCCCGGCGACGAGCCGTTTGCCTTCGCCTTGGCGCCGGCGCCAGGAAGCTTCGTCGGTACCTTCATCGATGTCGCGGGGCCGGAGGACTCGTAACCCCCGCGCTTCTGGAAACTTCCGGACTCGCGTCGAGAGGGAGACTTGCTCGGTGGGCGACTTGCCATCAGGATCCTCCTGGGCCGGACTCGGGAAAGAACTCGAGATGCTCGATCTCGTTCTTGGTGACGAGAAGACCAGAGCCGGCACGAACGAGGTTACCGGTGTCGTCCTCCGCGAACTCGCCGGTATCGGGATCGACGACAACGCGATGGATGAGGAACAGGTCGGGCTCGTTCGGAAATCCTGCGGCGTAGGAGCGCTTGGCAGGCTCAGCCGGATCATCGACGAACTGCCCTGCGACGAAGGGACCGGACTTCAGCTTTGCCCGACCCACACCTCGAACACCTCGGTAGAACAGGTGGTCCCAGGCCTGCGGGGCGGGGGCCGAGCCGACGATCAGCTTGGCCCACCTCTGATCGAGCTTCGTCGCTCGTCCGACCAGGCCACCGAGGGCTGTCGGAACCACGACGGCGACGAGCATGGCCGCCCACAGCTGCCAGGGCACCGAGGACGGCGCCGGCCTTGGCGAGTTGGTTGACGATGGCCTCGTGGATGTCGCCGATGTCTCGGCCGAGGCGGGGGACGTCGAGCGTCTTGCGGCCGTGGAACCGGGTCGGGTCGCCCTTCGGCGGCAGAGGACTGAGCCCGCCGTCATCACCACCAAAACGTTCCGCTGCGAGGGTGTGGAGGGCGCCCAGACCAGGGCGTAAGGATGGTTACACGTCGCGGTCTGAGGGTCTGA
>CAZWMT010000009.1:0-97981 GCA_964635055.1 uncultured Microthrixaceae bacterium
TCTCCTCGACCGGGAAGCACTTCTGCGCCGGGATGGACCTGTCGGTGTTCACCGGTGGTGGTGGGCTCGGCGGGTCGCCCGGGGTGACCGAGGAGGGCCGCCGGCGGGGCTTCCTGTGGACGCTGGTCCAGCACCTGCAGGACAGCTTCACCGCGCTGGAGAAGGCCCGGATGCCGGTGCTCGCCGCGGTCCAGGGCGGGTGCATCGGCGGGGCGGTCGACATGGTGACGGCCTGCGACCTGCGCTACGCGTCGGCCGACGCGTTCTTCTGCATCCAGGAGATCAACATCGGGATGACCGCGGATGTCGGCACGCTGCAGCGCCTTCCCAAGATCATCCCCGAGGGCATCGCCCGCGAGCTCGCGTACACGGGCCGGCGCATGCCGGCGGCACGGGCCGCCGAGGTCGGCCTGGTGAACGAGGTGTTCGCCAGCCACGACGACCTGATCGCCGGTGCCCTCGAGGTGGCGGCCGAGATCGCCAGCAAGTCGCCACTCGCCATCTGGGGTACCAAGGAGACGGTCAACTACGCCCGTGACCACTCGGTGTCCGACGCGTTGAACTACATCGCCACCTGGCAGACCGGCATGTTCCAGCCCGCCGACATGTTGGAGAGCTTCGCGGCCAAGGCCGAGAAGCGCCTCCCGGACTTCCAGGACCTGCCGCCCCGCCCGTCCGGCCTCTGACCCGCCGGGTCGCCGTGGGTTCGGCGTCCCCTACCGCTGCAGCCGGAGGGCGAGGAGGGTGGGTGGGTCGGCCATGCCGATCGGCCAGACGATCGTGTCACCCACCGACGCCGGCCAGCCGTTCACGCCACCGGGCGCGGTCATCTGCCAGACGATCTCGCCGGTGCCGCGGTCGAGGGCGTAGAGCTCGCCCTGGAAGGTGGCGGTGAAGACGAGGTCGCTCAGCACCAGTGCGGCACCCATCGGATCGCCGTCGACCTCGGTCGACCAGAGGATGCGCCCGTCGGCGGCGTCGAGCGCCACGACCGCACCGGGCTCGACTCCCAGGTCCGACCCGATGATCTCGTTCACATCGGGCTCATGGACGCTGGGGAGGTTGAGGGTGGCCGCGTAGACGATGCCGTCGGCGACGGCGGGTGGCGTGAGCACGCCACCGTAGGTGCCGGGGTACACCTCGGTGGGCCCGTCGAGCTCGGTGAGGTCGTCGTTCTGGTGCCGGCCGATCGGCGTGTCGAACTGCAGCTCGCCGGTGGCCGGGTCGTGCCCGAGCACCCGCCCCAGCTTCCCGGTGCCGATGATCACCGCCCCGTCGTCGGTGTGGGCGATTGCGGTGTGGACGAGGTCCCGGTCGAACAGGTCGTGCTCGATCGCCTGGTGGTACCACTGGAGCTCGCCGGTGTGGACGTCGAGCGCCACCACCGAGTTCGTGTACAGGTTGGGGCCGGGTCGGCTGGTGCCGTTGGGAAAGGCGTCGGTGCCGGGGAAGGGCGCAGGGTTGGCGATGCCCCAATAGACGACGCCGGCCTCGGTGTCGATGGCCGGTGGGTACCAGGCGCCGCCGCCGGCGTTGACCTCGGGGGCGCCCCAGACGTCGTCGCCCTCGACGGTGTCGAAGTGCCACACCTCGTCGCCGGTCTCGGCGTCGAGGGCGTAGAGCACGCCGGCGTCGCCACCCACGTACTGGCCCAGGATGCTGATGGGCACGGTGGCCACCAGCACGAGGCCGTCGAACACCTGGGGCTGGATGTCGATGCCCATCGTGCCGCTGTCGATCAGGCGGTTCTCCCAGAGCTCGTCTCCCGTGGCGGCATCGAGGGCCGAGATGGCGTGCGGCCCCTTGGCCACGAAGAGCCGGCCGTCCTCGAGGGCCACCCCGTTCGGCCCGATCTGGAAGTTGCCGTACTCGCGCTCCCAACGCACCGCTCCCGTCCGGAGGTCGACGGCCCGCACGTTGCTGGACAGGTCCTGCACGTAGACCGTGCCGTCGACGATCAGCGGTGTGGTGGCGGCGTTGCCGAACGCGCTGGCCCCCGGCAGGGGGGTGCTCCAGGCAGTGGCGAGGCGGTCGACGGTCGCGCGCGAGATGGGCGAGTCGACCACGGCGCGTGAGTTGTCGAAGTCGGCGCCCGGCTGGGACCAATCGGGGGTCTCCTGGTCGAACCCCACGGTGGACGCCGGTCCCGCGCCCGGCGCGCGGTCGCGGCCGGCGCTCTCCGACGAGCAGGCGACGACGGGGCCGGCGGCGACGAGGAGGAGGAGGAGGAGGGCGAGCAGCGCGGCGGCGGTCCGCCTCCCGGTCACTGGTCCTCGTCGTCGCTCGGCGGAAGGTACGACAGCTGCACGTCCCCCAACCGCACGAGCATGGAGGCGATCCATCCGCCCATGGCCTTGAAGTGGTCGTCCAGGATCGAGCCGTCGCTCAGGGTGGGCTCGCCCAGCTCGTAGGACCCGTCGTAGGAGATCTCCAGGGCGAACTGCGGGTTCTCCATGTCGCGGTCGTACACGATCTCGACCGTGGGGCCCGATCGTTCGAGGCGCTCGTCGCCGATGGGTGGGCTGGTCTCCGGGAGCACGGCCAGGACCGCCCGCAGGTCGGGCTCGCTGGCCAACCGCTGGATGCGCAGCACGATCTCGACCTCGATGTGCGGGCCCTCGTCGAAATCCTCGCCGATGTACCACGACCGGTACGCGCTCTGGGCCCAGGTGGGCCAGTCGAGGGTGATGTCCGCACGGATGCGCGGGGGTGAGCCCTCGCCGGGGAGCCCGTAGCTCGTCTCCCACGTCAGATCGCCGAGCAGCACATCGGCCTGGAAACGCTCCTCGAAGGCCTGGCGCTCGAGCAGCGCGCTCACGAACGCGTCGCGGAGCGCTCCGATGGCGTCGGTGAAGACGTGGTCGAGCACCTTGGGGAGGTTACGGGGTCGCCGGCGTGGCGGTCGCGAACGTCGTGGCCGCGTCGTCGGTGGGAACGAGCAGGTCGAGGTCGTTCGCGCCCTGATGGATGAGCTCCTCGTCGAGGACGCCGGCGTAGGTGTCACCCCCCGCGACGCGGGTGAGTGTGCCGGCGACGGTGCCGTCGAGCACCACGAGCACGTCGGTGGGTGCCCCAGGGCCGGTCACGGTGCCCCAGACGAACACGGGGATCGTGCCCGTGGTGGCGGTGTCGACCGCCTGCAGGTCGGCGCGCTGGTCGAGGCGCCAGACGAGGGGGCTCGTGCCGTCCACCGCGAGGTCGGACGCCTCCCGTCCGACCAGGGGACCGAGCGGGCCGGCGGCGGCCACCGCGTGCCAACCCGAGCCGCGCGGCAGCAGCTCGGCGTTGCGCCGGGCGACGTCGACGACCTGATCGAACGTGATGTCGGGGTGGATGGCATCCCCCAGGTCGGCCACGTAGAGGGCGGCATCGGGCGGCCGGCCGGGCACGGGCTGCAGGACCGACCGACCGTCGAGCTCCCAGCCCACATCGATCCCGAGCACGTCCATGATGGTGGGCAGCACGTCGACGTTGTAGGCCAGGTCGAGCCGGGTGTCGCCGGTCGTCTGGCCGGGACGCTTCACGAAGAGGGGCACGCGGTAGATCTCGTGGGCGGTGTCGGCGGCGGGCCGGCGGTAGGGGTACCTCGGGTCGAAGGCGGCCCCGTGGTCGGCCAGCACGACCACCATCGCGTGGTCCCAGAGCCCCTGGTCCTGCAGGCGGTCGATGAGCCGGCCGAGCAACGCGTCCACGGCACCGACCTGCAGCAGGTGACGTTGCAGGCCGAGTCGGGCCCGCACGGGGTCGTCGCCCCACGCGCCCTCGTCGGTGGGTCCGCTGGCGAACTGGGGGTCGGTGCGGTACTCCGCGCCGCTCGGCGTCAGGGTCCAGGGGACGTGGGGCAGGACCACGTGCTCGTACCACAGGAGTGGTCGGTCGCCGCCGGCCTCGATGGCGTCGATGCCGGCCCGGGCTCGAGCCAATCGCTGGGATGCCGAGTCGCCCCCCAGCGCGTCGACGTCGTCGAAGTCGGCGATGGTGCGGACCTCGGCGGGCAGGCGGTCGCGCAGGCCGCGGGGCAGCCACAGCTGACCGGCCACCCCCACGGCGTCGTTGGCCAGGCCGCCCCAGTCCACGGAGCCCCCGCACAGCGACTGCGGGCAGAGCTCGGTGACCGGCTCGTCCACCTGCAGGTCGTAGGAGCCACCGAGCAGCGTGAACAGGTTGTCGGGATGATCGGCGGCGGTGGGCAGCTCTCCCTCGACGGGAACGTCGCCGGTGACCGCCGCAGGCACGCTCGCCGTGGTGGAGGGCGCGACCGCCACCGCGTCGGCGTACCACGTGGACTCGGCCGCGAGCCGGCCGAAGTTGGGGAACCGGTCGGTGTTCAGCGAACCGTCGGCGAGCAGCAGCGAGGCGAGGGGCAGTTCGTCGAGTTGCAGCACCACCACGGGAGCGGGACGGGTCACGGTGACGTCCGGGACCGCGCCGGGGTCGGATCTCCACACCAGGTCGGACGACGGCGACCAGGCGGCCAACGCGACGACGGCGAACAGGGGCGTGACCGCGAGGAGGCTGCCGGCCTGCCGGGCAGCCCGCCATCGTCGCATCGCCCAGAGGATGGCCACCCCGCCGGCGCCGGCCAGCACGACGGGGAGCACGTCGGTGGGCGGGTCGAGCGGTCGCAGCAGCGACCCTGTGGCCATGGCCCCGAACACGACGATCCAGGCGCACCAGAGCGCTCGTCCCGCTCGGGACGACAGGGCGGTCATCGCGGCCACGCTGGCCACCGCGATCAGGGGCGGCAGCGTGGCCAGGGCCAGCGCCGCGCCGACGAGGGCACGACCGGTGAGCGCGTGCGCCACCAGGAATTCGGGGTTCCGCCCGAGCAGGTCGAGCAGGGGGAGGGCGTAGCCGAACCCGGCGAGGCCGAGCAGGGGTACCAGCTCGTCGGCAGCCGTGCGCCGCCAGTCGACGTCGGTCACCCGACGGCCGCGGGACCGCGGGACATGAACGCGGTCGGCACGGACATGGCGAGGTCGCGGGTGCGCAGCGTGGCGATGCGCCGGCCGGGCTGCACCGCGTCCTTCGGGGTGGTGAGGAGCGACCCGAGGACGGCGGCGGTGGCGTCGAGGTCGGCCACGGTGTGCGCGAGGCCGTACAGGCGGGCCGGGCGGTGCCGGTGTGCCGGGTCGGGCTGCCGGGGCCCGATCAGTTCCAGGATCACCTCGCCGAGGCGGAAGAAGTCCTGGCGCATGGGTCGGTCGTACCCGTCGGCCAGGCGGGTGCGGCGGTGGACCCCGCCGATCGCCTCGATCGCGGTGATGGTGCGATCGGGATCGGGGGTGGTCATGACCACATGATCGATCACCAGGGCACCGTTGGGGTGCGCGGCCCCCGTCGGGCCGCTCGTACCCGCGTCCACCACGGCTGTCGCGACCGTGGCCACCCCGTCGACCTCGGTGGATCGCAGATCCGCTCCCGCCAGCGTCCACGACCGGATGCCGCGGCCCGCGCCGCGTCCCACGAGCGAGATCAGCACCGAGCCGATGCGGCAGGTGTCGTCGTCGACGCGGAAGCCGGCGGCGCGCCAGACGGTCACGTCGTCCGCCACCTCGAGGCCGACGAGGACGGGGTTCAGGGGTGCATGGCCTTCCACGCTGCCGCTTCGGCCCGGGCCTCGGCCTCGAACGGGATGGCCCGGTAGGCGGCCATGTGGTTGCGCAAGTGGACGAGGTTGCGCAGGTAGTCCCACAGGTAGCGCCGGAGGAAGCCGACATGCCCGTGCTGCTGCCACTGCCGGACGTGGACCAGTTCGTGGGCGATGAGCGACTCGCTCCGCTCGTGGCCGGGCCGGACGTAGATCGTCCGGCCGATGGTCATGGCGTCGGCCTGCTTCGGCAGGTGCCTGGTCGTGGCGATGCGGGCGCGCTCGACGGTGGCCACCGGGAGGTGGTCGAAGCGACGCACGGCGGACTTGGACAGCGGCCGAGCACGGGCGCCCGCGGGCGCCACGTCAGTTGGCCTGGAAGTCAGGCACGAGCGTCATGGCGGCGGTGATGTAGTTGGTGGTGTCGGTGTCCCACGTGCCCGCCAGCGACGCCGAGAGGCCGAGACGGTACGCAGCCAGCGTGGCGGCCCAGCTGCCGTCGGTCTCGGTGAGGAGGTAGTCGACGTAGATGGCCATCAGCTCGATGTTGTCCGTGGCGTCGGACGGGTCGAGGGGCGGACCGTCCACGAGCTCGTCGTTGACGAAGTCGACGATCTGTGGGGTGAGCTGGGCGATGCCGATGGCGCCGTCGGGGCCCACCAGGTCCTGGTTCCACGACGATTCCTGCCAGGCGTCGGCCTCGAGCAGCGCCGCGGGCACGTCGTGGGCGTCGGCCATGGTGGTGAAGGTCTCCCGCAGGGCCAGGAGGTCGCCGTTCCCGGCGAGGTCGGTCGGGAGCCCCCGGCCGGTCGACACCGGCAGCGGCACGACGATCTGCGACTCGGGGTCGAGCGACGATGCCTCGGTGAGGCCGTTCGCCTCCTGGATCGCGGCGCTGGTGGTGGCGTGCAGCTGCGCCACCGACGAGATGGTGTCGCCCAGCCGGACGGTGTACGTGTCGACGCTGCGGTCCGGGGCGGCGTCGTCCTGCGCGCGCAGCCGGGGGACGACGAGGACGGCCAGTGCGACGATGGTCACGCTGGCCGCGACCAGCACGACGACGTTGGAGGGGCGATGGCGGTGGTGCGCCCGGGGGTTGGCCGGCGCGCCGGCCTCGCCAGAGGGCGCGGTTCTCTGGGCCACGGCTCCGTGTCTAGTCGATCTGGGTCCAGTCGCGATCGGGCGCCACGTAGATCAGGGGCATGCTCGCCAAGGTGACCAACCCCTTGACCGTGATGTTCACCAGCACGATGTCCCATACGGCAGGCCACGGGAGGGTGAGCGGGTGGTCGCCGAGGAGGGGGAGCGAGCCGAAGGCGAGCACGCTGAACAAGATGCTGTCGAGCGGCACGCTGACCGCGTTGCTGGTGAGCACCCGCGCCCATTGATGCCGTGTCGTGACCCGGGTGACGAACCAGTGGTACACCTCGGTGTCGACCAGCTCGCTCACCACCTCGGCCACGATCGAGGCGATCACGATCCGCCAGACGGGACCGAGGATGGCCGAGTACTCGGCACCGAGGCCCCAGGACGGGTCACTGCTCACGCCGGCGGTCCACGCGAAGTAGGCGCCCATGAACAGGTTGACCCCGCCGCAGGTGACGATCAGCGTGCGCGCCGCCGAACGCCCGAGCACCTTGTGGACCACGTCGCGCAGCGTGAAGGTGATCGGGTAGATGAACGTGCCCATGTCCACCGCCCGTCCGGCGACGACCCCGATCTTCAGGCTCGCCACGTCGGCGATCACCTGGGCGCCGGCGTAGGCGGCGACGGCGATGACGGCCACCCGGGTGAAGGCGGTGAGGGTGCCCGAGGGGCCGGCGGCGGGAGCAGGGTGTGCGGCATCGGTGCTCAGGGCCATGGCGCCTATCCTGCCCGCGTGAGCAGGGACCGGGAGACGTGAGCGACGCCGTGGTGGTGGGCGCCGGTCCCAACGGGCTGGTGGCGGCCAACGTCCTCGCCGACGCCGGCTGGGATGTGGTGGTCCTCGAGGCCAACGACGTGCCCGGGGGAGCGGTGCGCACGGCGGAGGTCACCGCGCCGGGGTTCCGCAACGACCTGTTCAGCGCGTTCTACCCGTTGGCGGTGGCGTCACCCGCGCTCGCGTCGCTCCACCTCGAGCGGTACGGGCTCTCGTGGTGCCGAGCCCCGTTGGTGGTCGCCAACCCCACGCCCGACGGGCCCACGGCCGTGCTGTCGACCGATGTCGACGAGACCGCGGCGTCGCTCGACCGGTTCGCGCCCGGGGACGGCGACGGCTGGCGCCACCTCTACGACCTGTGGCGACACGTGGGTGACCGGCTCATCGACGCGCTGTTGCAGCCGTTCCCGCCCGTCGTCGCCGGCGCCCGCGTGGCGGCTGCGCTCGGGCCCTCCCGGGCCATGCCCTTCACCCGCCTGGCCCTGATGACCGTGCGCCGGCTGGCCCAGGAGGAGTTCTCGGGTGACGGCGGCGGGGTCCTCCTGGGCGGCTGCGCGCTGCACACCGACCTCAGTCCCGAGTCGGCCGGAGGCGGTCTCTTCGGCTGGGTGCTGGGCGGGTTGGGTCAGGAGCAGGGCTTCCCGGTGCCGGCCGGCGGTGCGCAGTCGCTCACCGACGCGCTCGTGCGCCGCCTGGTCGAACGAGGCGGTCGGGTCGAGTGTGGCGTGCGGGTAACGGGTGTCGACGTGCGGGGCGGCCGAGCGGTGGGTGCCGTCGCGGACGACGGCACGGTGTTCGGGGCGTCGAGGGCGGTGCTGGCCGACGTCGGCGCGCCCGCGCTGTACTCCCACCTCGTGGCCGCCGAGCACCTCCCGTCCCGGGTGCTCGAGGACGTGCGCCGCTTCGAGTACGGATCGGGGACGGTCAAGGTGGACTGGGCGCTCGATGCGCCCGTCCCCTGGCTCGACCCCGAGGTGAACCGGGCGGGCACGGTGCACGTCACCGACTCGCTCGACGACCTGTCGGACATGTCGTCGCAGTTGGTGCGCGGCCTCCTGCCGGCGAACCCCTACCTGGTGATGGGCCAGATGACCACCGCCGACCCCTCGAGGTCACCGGCGGGCACGGAGGCGGCCTGGGCCTACGCCCACGTGCCACGGGACGTCAAGGGCGACGCGGGTCCCGATGGCCTCTCCGGCCGCTGGGACGAGCGCGAGACGGAGCGGTTCGTCGCCCGGATGGAGCAGCGGATCGAGCGCCTGGCGCCGGGGTTCCAGGACCACGTCGTCGCCCGGCACGTCTTCACCCCGCCGACCTTCGAGCAGGCCAACGCCAACCTGGTCGGCGGTGAGATCAACGGGGGCACGGCCCAGCTGCACCAGCAGCTGGTGTTCCGGCCGGTGCCCGGCCTGGGGCGCCCGGAGACACCGGTCGACCGCCTGTACCTCGCCTCGGCCTCTGCCCACCCCGGTGGTGGCGTGCACGGCGCGTGCGGGGCCAACGCGGCCCGTGCGGCGCTCGGCCGGGACCGTCGGGGACGGCGACTGGTCGCCGCCGGGGCCGCGCTCTCGGCGGTGGCCCTGGCCCGTCGTGCCTCCGGCCGCCGGCGATCGGTAGCTTGACGCCGTGATCCGGGTGGTGCTGGCGGAGGACAACGTGTTGTTGCGCGAGGGGATCTCGCGCCTCGTCGCCGCCCAGGACGACCTCGACCTGGTGGGCATGGCCGGTGACCTGCCGGGGCTGCTCGACCTGATCGACCGCGAGAAGCCCGACGTGGTCGTCACCGACATCCGCATGCCGCCCACGGGCACGGACGAAGGCATACGGGCGGCTTCCACGCTGCGGGTCGACCACCCCCGCATCGGCGTCGTGGTGCTCAGCCAGTACGCCGAGCCTGCCTACGCGCTGGCCCTCCTGGCCGACGGCTCGGAGGGTCGGGCCTATCTGTTGAAGGAGCGGGTGAGCGAGGTCGACGAGCTGCTCACCGCCGTGCGCGAGGTTGCCGCGGGCGGCTCGGTGATCGACCCCAAGGTGGTCGAGTCGCTGGTGGCGGGCCGGCGGGGACCGGCCAGCGAGCTCGATCGGCTCACGCCCCGTGAGTCCGAGGTGCTGGGTGAGATGGCACAGGGCAAGAGCAACGCGGCCATCGCCGCCACGCTGGTGCTGAGCGAGCGGGCGGTGGAGAAGCACACCAACTCGATCTTCTCGAAGCTGGGCCTGTCGGAGGAGAAGGACGTGAACCGGCGGGTCAAGGCGGTGCTGCTCTACCTGGCCGAGGAAGGGCGAGGTAGCACCACCCCCTGATGCGTGGCTGCATGGTGGTGGGCCCGGTCGTCGTCTGACACGATGAGTTCACGATGAGCGTCGAAGTGCCCAGCGAGCAACAGGTCTCGGTGCTGGTCGTCGATGACCAGGCGCCGTTCCGCCTCGCCGCGCGCGCCGTCATCAAGCGGGCCGAGGGCTTCGAGCTGATCGGCGAGGCGGGCACGGGCGAGGAGGCGGTCGAGCTGGCCGGCGAGCTGCACCCCGACCTGGTGCTGATGGACATCAACATGCCCGGCATCAACGGCATCGAGGCCACCAGCCGGATCGTTTCGCAGGAGCCCGACGCCGTGGTGTTCCTGTGCAGCACCTACGAGCGCAGCGACCTGCCCGAGGAGGCCGGCGAGAGCGGCGCTCGGGCCTACATCAACAAAGAGGAGCTGGGCCCGGTGGTGTTGCGCGAGCTGTGGGACGCCCGCGACGCCGGCACCCTCGTCTGAGCCCGGAGGCCGGCGGTCAATCAGCGGGAGCGGGCTCGACGGGGACCGAGCCGGCGACGGTGACGCCGGCGCCAGGGGCCGAGTCCCAGGCCACGTCGCCCCCGATGGCGCCGAGCCGGTCGCTCATGTTGGTGAAGCCGTGGCCCAGGCCCGTGGCGGCCAGGTCGAAGCCGGGGCCGTCGTCGGCCACCGAGAAACGCAGCAGGTCCCCGTCCTCACCGACGCTCAGGGTGACGTGGGCTTCGGGCGCGTGCTTCCCCGCGTTCTGCAGCGCCTCGAGGCAGCAGAAGTACACCGCGGCCTCCACCTCGGTGGGGTAGCGGTTCACCTCGCCGGGCTCGAAGTCCACGTCCAGCGGGCTGCGGCCCGCGGCGGCCCGTAGGGCCTCGACGAGCCCGCTGTCCATCAAGAGCGGCGGGTAGATGCCGTGGGCGAGGTCTCGGAGCTCCTGGATCGTCTCCTTGATGCTGCCGGCCAGCATGTCGAGCATCTCGCCCGCGGTGTCGGGGTCGTCGGTGAGCAGGTCGCGGGCCAGGCGCAGGTTCACCGCCAGTGCCACCAGGTGCTGCTGGGCGCCGTCGTGCAGGTTGCGCTCGATCTTGCGGCGCTCGGCGTCGGCGGTGGCCACGATGCGGGCCCGGGAGGCCCGCAGCTCCTCGGCCTGGCGCCGGACCTCGTCCAGGCTCTCCTGCAGGGCCGAGTCGAGCTCCACGTTGTGCAGGGCCAGGCCCACCTGGCGGGCCAGCTCGGTGAGCACCCGCTCGTCCTCCTCGCCGAACAGGTCGCCGTCGGCCGGTCGCTCGGCCACGATCAGCCCGAACAGTTCGCCCGAGTGGCTGACGGGGGCCACCCGGATGGCCACATCGGTGCGGCCCTCGAGCAGCGCCGGCATCCAGATCGAGACCCACGCGTTGCCCGACACGCCGGCCCGCGCCACCACCGGCTGCTCCTTCTCGCCCAGCTCGATGCGCCGCCGGGGCCGGTCGGGAACCGAGACCTCCCGCTGGACGACGCCCCCGGTGCCGGTCCACACCTCGGCCGCGCTCAGGGCCATCGTCTTCTTGAGCGACTCGGCGAGTTGCAGCAGCAGCTCGTCCATCGGGACCGCTCGGGAGAGCCGCCCCCCGAAGGTGCGGAGCACCTCGTCGGGCGCCTGGCGCTCGCCGTAGACGAGGCGGTTGGCCACCTCGGACAGCCGCTCACGGGCGGGCAGGTAGAGCAGGGCGGCGACCGCCGCGGCGGCCATCGACAGCACGAGCACGTGGCGCTCGGCATCGTCGGGCACCCGCCCGAGGCCGAGCACGATCACCAGGTAGACCGCGACCACCACGCCGGTGAGACCCGCGAGTGAGACGGTGTGGACGAGGATGCGGTCGACTCGGGCGACCAGGCGCTGCGACGTGCCGGCGGCGAGCCCGAGCGGGATGAGGATCGTGAACGCGGCGGCCACCACCGCCGCGTTCGACGGCCAGCCCGCGAAGAGCCGGAGGGCCACCGCCACCAGGGCGGCCTCGAACGACACCGCCGCGGCGCAGCCCACCCACTGCAGGCGCTGGCGCTCCAGGCCGGCGGTCCTCAGGTAGCAGCGGTGCGCGCCGGGGAGGCCCGAGAGCAGCAGGAGCGTGGAGACCGTCCACACCAGCAGCGTGGGCAGGTCGGGCCGCACCGACCACAGCACGGCGCCCAGCGCCACGCCGACGGCGAACCCGACCGCGGTGCCCCAGCGGCGGGGGCCGCTGTCGAGGCGACCCACCGGCAGTGCCAGCAGGATCGCCAGGCCGAACGAGGGCAGCAGGCCCACGCCGAACGGCCGGACCACCTGGGCCACGTCGTTGCCGGTCCCCACCCAGTCCTGGGCCACGCCGGCGCAGGCCACGAAGGTGGCGGCGGCCACGGTCGAGCCGGCCAGCACCCACGCCCCGAGTGGTCGCAGCGGCCGCCGGGTGGCCAGGGTGATCCCGGCGAAGACCCAGGTGGCGATGATGAGCGCGCCGATGACCTCCCGGGCCACCAACCCGTTCTCGCCCGCGATCCGGAGCCCAACGAGCAGCAGGAGGGCGTCCAGCGGCACGAGCAGTAGGAGCGGCGTGCCCTCGCGGCTCGCGGGCACCGGCCGCTCGTCGATCACGGCGACCGCAGGCTGGTCGAGGGTCACGGTCATTGGCCTACTCCGATCGGGGAACGGTTGCAGGAGGGGTGCGGGCCAGCAGCGCGTCGACGCCACTGGCACCTCGTCCAGGTCCAGATCGAGCCCATCACGGCTCCTTGAGCGAGTCGGCGACCGGGGTCCGGGCAGCACTGCGGGCGGGCAGGAGCGCCACGAGCGCGCCGAGGAGCAGGGCGCCGGGCACCAGCAGGAGCAGCACCGGCACAGGGGTCACCGGTATCGGGACGACCCCGATCTGGCGGGCCAGCAGCTGCCAGGTCCAACGACCCACCACCACACCCAGGGGCACGCCGCCGGCAAGACCGAGCACCACCAAGGTGGTGGCCTGCACCAGGACCGTGGTGCGGACCTGCCTGCCCACGAAGCCGAACGTCTTGAGCAGGGCGAAGTCGCGGCGGCGCCGGCGGATGGCGCTGACCAGGGTGTTGGCCAGGCTGCCGAGCGCGACGGCGGCCAACAGGCCGGCGATGGCGGTCGGCAGCGCCCGCACCGTCCCGAGGTTCTCGATGTCCGCGGGGGTCTCGAAGGCGGTCGCGACCACAGCGAACCGGTTGAACTGCTCGGCGACCGGGTCGACGGACTCGCCCGGGCGCATGCGGACGATGACGTCGCGCCCGACGAACGAGTCACTGTCGATCCCGGCGAAGAGCCGGCTGTCGAGGTGGACGAGCCCTCCCTCGCCGAGGTGGCCGCCGCCGGCACTCGGTAGCACCACCCGGCCGACCACCGTCAGGGTCCTCGACGAGCGTCCCTCCAGGGCCACGTCGACGGTGTCGCCGATGGCGGCGTGCAGGTCCCGGCTCGTCCGGGTGCCGAGCGCGATCTCGTCACGGCCGTCCGGCAGGCGGCCCTCGACGACGGGGGGCAGGGCGTCGCCTTTGCCGCTGTCGAGGGCGAAGATCGCGGTGCGGTCGCCCTCGATGGTGGCGGGCAGGGCCAGATGGCCGACCGCGTAGGCCTCGACGGTGGGATCCTCTCGCAGCACCGTGGCGTGCTGCGAGAGGCCGGACCCCTCGCCGTAGTTGGTGAGGTTGGCGGTCCAGACCAGCCCGTACGAACGGGGATCGTGCAGGAGGTGGTCGAGGCTCGCGCTGAGGGTGAGCGCCGCGGTGGCCATCAGCACGCTCATGGTCACGGCCAGCACCGTCGACCGCACGGGCACCGCGTCCTCGGCGCCGGCGGCCTCCAGAGCGAGACGGCTGCCCAGCACGACCGGCGGTGGTGCGCCGGATGCCGCCGCTGCGCTGGCGACGGCCGACACGCGGGTCGAGCCGCTGTGCCTGCGTCGGATGCCGATGCCGAGGACGCCCCTGCGGGCCGACCGGATGGCGGCGGGCAGCCCGAGCAGCGGGGTGATCACCAACACCGCGACCGCACCGAGGGCGACGGCACGAGCGTCGAACCACACGCCCGGATCGGGCTCGATGGTCCCGGCGAGGCCGAAGGGGCCCAGCAGGGTGAGGGGTAGGGCGACCGCGGCGGCGACGGGCGCGGCCACCAGGCCCACCGCCACGCCGGGGAGCGCAGCCATGGCCGTGCGGCCACGGGTCGTCGTCCCCAAGGCCGCGAACACCCCCAGGTCACCCGCCTCGGTGAAGGTGGCCCGTGAGGCCAGCGGACCGAGGATGACCAGGGCGGCGATGGCCAGCATGGCCGCGAGGAGCCGCAAGGCCTGCGCCTGGAGCTGCAGCGACCGCTCGGTCTCCAGGGTCAGCTCGGCGCTGGTGGCGACGTTGAGCGGCTTGCCGCCACCCAACGTCCGCAGATCGTCGAGGAAGGTGGGCACGTCGTCGGCACCATGGCGGAGCCGGACCTCGATGGCTCGGCCGGCCTGCACGAAGGGCGCCGCGGCGTCGAGGGCGGGCGTGAGGTGGACCAGGCCCGTGATGCGGCTGTTGCCGGCGGGTTGGGGCGGGAGCTCGTTGGGTGACGCCTCGATCCCGACGACGGTCAGCGCCAGGTCGGGCACCTGCGTCCGGAGCCGGTCCATGGCCTGCCGATCCTCCGCCGAGACGGGGCCCTGCGAGACCAGTGTCGGATCCAACAGGTGGATCGTGTCGCCGACGTCGAGGTCGTAGCGGTCTGCGATGGCCACCCCGATGACCGCTTCGTCGAGGCGAGTCGGATCCGCCGCGCCCCCCTCAACGATGTCGAAGCGGTTGATGTCCGTGCCGATCCGGTTGTCCTCGGTGGCCAGCGCCGACTCGCCGGTGCCGACGTACAGGTAGACGAGCCCGGCGACCGCGGTGTCCGCGACGTTGGGCAGGGCGGCGACATCGGCAGGGTCGAAGCGAGCGATGCCGCGGTCGTGGGCGTTCGGTATGAAGACGTCGAAGGCGTTCTTCGACGCCGCGAAGCGGTGGGCGGCCGAGTCCGTGCGCTGGGCGGTGAGCAGGGTGGCCAGGACCACGGCGGCGGCGACGCCGAACAGGACGCCTCGCGCCACCCACGCGTGCCACCGGCCCCGCCACGAGGCCCGAAACCGGTAGCCGACGGCGCTCACCGCTCAGCCCGCCCTCAGGACCGAAGCCGGGGGCGTCCGGGCGGCGACGCGGGCGGGGAAGAATGCCAACGCCACGGCGATGGCCAGGGTGACCGGGACGAGCAGCACGAGCGCGGGCCAGGGGATGACGGGCACCGGTAGCACGCCGAGTTGATCGGCCAGGGTCACCCACGCCCAGCGGCCCACGGCCACCCCGAGGGGGACGCCGACGAGGAGGGCGATCGACACGAGGGTGAGCGCCTGCCAGCGCATGGCGGCACGCACCTGTCCGTCGACGAAACCGATGGTCTTCAGCACCGCGAGATCACGCCGCCGGCGACGGGCGGCGCTGAGCAGGGTGTGGGCCAAGGTGCTGGCCGCCACGACCGCGAGCAGGCCCGCGACGAGCGCCGGGAGCGCATCGACCCGGCCGAAGTTGACCACGTCGCTCGGCGCGTCGAGGGGCAGCGCCAACACCCCGGTGCCGTCGTCGGCGCCCGTCGGGAGCGTGGCCACGATGGCATCGAGGTCGGCGCCGGGCGTCGTCCGCACGAACAGGTCGGCGTTCAGCGCGTCCGGCGGCGCGCCCAGGCTGAGGACCCCGGCCCGGCTGATGACCGCGCCTTCGCCCAGGTTCGACTGTGGACTGCTGGGCATCACGACCGAGCCCACCACGGTGAACTGGGCCGGCGTCAGGTCGGCGATCTGCACCTCGACGGTGTCACCGACCGCGACGCCGAGGTCGCGGAGCGTCCGGCTGCCGAGCACGATCTCGCGGTCGGCCTCGGCCTGGTGGCCCTCCAGCAGCGGGGGCAGCGCCGTGGGGTCGTCCGAGTCGAGGAGCAGGACGTTGAGGGCCTCGCCGTTGACCTTGGAGGGAATGCCGGTCTCGCCGACCGCGACGGCCTCGACGTCGGGCCGTCCGCGCAACTGCTCGGCCTCGGGACCCAGGTCGGGACCCGAGCCGTAGTTGGTCAGCTGGGTCGTCCACACCACCCCGTAGAGGCGGGGGACGGTCAGCAGGTGGTGCAGGCTGGCGGCAAAGGTGAGGGCGGCCGCGAGTACCCCGACCGCCAGCATGACGCCCAGCAGGGTCGAGCGCACCGGCACCGAATCGCGGCCGCCACCGGTCTCGACCGCGAAGCGGACCCCGGTGGCGGCGGTCGGTGAGATGTTGGCGGCGGCCCGCGCCAGCAGAGGCTCGCGCCGGCCGGTCGTCGCCCCGCCGACCGAGCCGATCGAAGCTGCGTGGCGACGGGCTGCGGCCCAGCAGGCGGGCAGGGTGAGAATCGGGATCAACAGGATGACCACGACCGCTCCGAGGAGCACGGCCCAAGAGTCGACATGGAAGCCGGGAGACGGCTCGGCGATCCGGGCCAGGCCGATGGGGGCGAGGGGTGAGAGCACCGCCGCGGTCGAGACAGCGGCGATCGACGCGATCACGCCGATCGAGATCCGGGGCGCGAGGACGGCGGTGAAGCGCTGGGACCGCGTCGCGCCCAGGGCGGCGACGATGGGGAGGTCGTCGGACTCGGCGTGGGTCGAGCGCGACTCGACCTGGGCGATGATCGTCACCGCAACGAGAGCCAGGACACCGGCCAACACCCAGAAGGCGAGGGCCTGGAGGTGGATCGACCGCTCGACCTCGCCCGACTGCTCGGTCTGCAGGATGGACGAGAAGGGCTCGTCGCCGGCGAGGTCCTCGAGGGCCCGACGGAAGGCGGGGACGTCGTCGGCGCCGTGTTCGAGGCGGACGACGATGGCGGTCGGTTCGCCGAGGACACCGGAACGTGCCAACGCGGGGCTGAGGTGCACCATGCCCGCGCCCGGGTACTGTGGCGGGAACTCCCCAGGCGAAGCCTCGATACCGACCACGGTCAAGCGCCCGTCGGGCAGGTCGTCGCCGAGCGCCTGCCGTTGCTCGTCCGACAGCGGATAGGTCGAGATGGTGTCGCCGACTTCGAGTCCGTAGCGGTCGGCCACTGGGAACGAGACCGCGGCCTCGTCGATGGCCTCGGGGACACGGCCGTCGAGCATCTCGAAGCCGTTCAGGTCGCGTCCGAGCCGGCCCGACGGGTCGGCCAACGCGGCCTCGCCGGTGCCCACTTCGACGTATCCGTAGACCACCGTCGTCGACTCGGCCACCTGTGGCAGCGCCGCCACGGCGCCGGGATCGAGGACGGCCAGGCCCTGCTCACCCGTGTTCGGCAGCAGCACGTCGTACGCGCCCTGGGCGTCGAGGAACCGGTCGTAGGCCGAGTCGGTGCGCCTGGCGCCGGCGACGGCGGCCAGCACCGCCCCGGCGAGCAGCCCGTAGAGGACGCCGCGGGCCAGCCAGCCCCGCCAGCGCCGGGGGGCCTCGTTGCGGAAGCGATAGCGGACGGTTCCCATCAGCGATGTCCCATCATTCGGCCCTCAGCGCGACGGCGGGGTGGACCCGTGCCGCAGCACGTCCCGGCAGGGCGGCGACGAGGGCGGCGAACAACAGTGCCGCGGGGACGAGGAGCACCAGGGCGGCGACGGGTACGAGCGCGTCCTCTGGTGCGCCCGGGCCGCGGGCGACGAGTACCCACGTCCAGCGACCGATCGCCACGCCCAGGGGGAGGCCGACCAGCAGGCCGAACAGCACCGGCACCCGCGCCTGCCACGCCACCGTGGAGCGCACCTGGCGCCCGGAGAACCCGACGACCCGGAGGACGGCGAGCTCGCGCCGGCGCCAGCGGACGGTGGTGATCGTGGCGTGGGCCAGCGCGGCGGCCGCGAGCAGGCCCACGAACCCGGCCAGCAGTTCGGGCATGCGGGCGATGTCGGCCAGGTTCCGGACCACGGGCGGCGGCGTCGGCCCGATTGTCGGCCCCACGTGCTCCTCCGCCCACCGGGTGGCCTCATGGTTGGCCGAACCGTCGTCGAACCACAGGTAGGCGCCCTGGCGCTGGCCGTCGGCCGCACGCAGTCCGGCCGGCGTGAACAGCGCGATCTTCGTGGGATCGAGATCACCGATGGCGGGGAGCAACCCGTTCCCCACGACCGCGAAGTCGTGACCGGCGATCTCGATCGACTCGCCGATGCGAAGGCCGAGATTCCCCAGCACGGTCGAGCCCATGAAGACCTCGTCCGAGGTTCGGGGCAAGCGGCCCGCGGTGACCGTCACGTGCGGTGGGCCGCCGACTCCCTCCACGCTGCCGGCAGAGGCCAGCGCACCGAGCGCCGTGACCGTGGCGATGTCGAGGACCGTCACCGATCCCACGCCCGGGCGCTCGGCGAGGTCCGCCGCCTGCGCCCGCGCCACCCGGGCCGGCATCGTCTCCGTGGTGGCGCGGTCGAAGGGGGCGCCGTATCGCTCGGGGGTCGACACGAGGCGGTCGAGGCTGGCGCTGAAGGTCAGGATGCCGGCGAGCAGGGTGGTGCCCGCCACCGCAGCCGCCAGTGCGCTCCGGGCGGCCGGTCCGATGGGCGCGGGTTGCCGGGGGAGGGCCATGCCGACGCCGACCACCGCGGCCGAGGGCGCCTTGTTGCGAGCGAGCATCGTGCACAGCGCCGCCGGCGTCGCGGTGGCCCCGGCCGTCCCGCGCCGTCGGGTGAGCGCCCACGCCGACAGGGCGCCCCGCCCCAGGATCACGAGGCCCACGAGGAGGGCGCCGGGGACGACGACGAGCGCGTCGAAGGCGAAGCCCGGGTGGGGCTCGGCCTGGCGGGAGAGTCCGATCGGCAGCAAGGGCGACGCCGCCACGGCAAGTGGCACGGCCACGAGCGCACCGCCGATGGCGACCGGGATGGTCTCGAGCACACCGATGGAGAAGTGCTGGCGGCGGGTCATCCCCACCGACGCCGTGATCAGCCGCGGCGGGACGATCCGTGTCAGGTGGCGCGAGAGCGCCTGTCCGACCGCCACGATCCCGGCCAGCGCCGCCAGCAGGGCGAAGATCAACAACGCTCTGGCCTGCACCCCGGCGGCCTGCTCGAAGTCGATGCTGAGGTCCTCACGGGTGCCGATGTCCGAGATCGGGCCGTCGCCGGCCGCCGTTTCGAGGCCGCGTCGCAGCGCGGGGAGTCCCGCCGCGTCGTGCACGAGGTCGAGGATCACGATGGGGCCGTCGTTGGCGATCTGGTCCCGGTACTGGTGGAAGAACGCCGGGGTCGGGTACAGCGTGGGCGAACCGGCGTTGGTGGCCAGATCGAGGAAGGACGCCACGACGCCGGTCACGCGAACGTCCAACTCGGGTGCGGCGGGGCCGGTCGCGGGCGCGCCGGACGACTGGGCGTCGAACTGCTCTGGCGTCACCGCCTCGAGCGTCAAGGGGTCGCCGGGCGAGAGGTCGAGCCGCTCGGCCATGGCCGCGTTCACCGTCACCTCGTCGACCTGGTCGGGATCGGCCAGCCGGCCCTCGAGGACGAGGGGTCGGTTCAGGCGGTAGCCGAACGTGGCGTCCGACCCTGCGAAGGTGCCGCTGTCCGATCCGACGAGGAGGCCCTGCGGAGCGACTGCCATGAAGTACAACGGCGCAACCGCGCGGACCTCGGGCAGGGCCCTGACCTGCTCGAGCTCGTCCTCGCTCTGCGGCTTGAAGATCGCGTCGGGCCCCTTGGTGGCGGTCAGGAAGCGGTCGAAGGCCGTGTCCGACCGATGGGCGCCGGCGACGGCCGCGAGGACCGTCGCGCCGGCCACGCCGGCCAGCGCGACCAGCGCGAGGGTGGCGCCGACGGTGTGGCGCAGCCCACTGCGGGCGCACAGCCAGGACGCACCCATCACTCGGCCCTCAGGTGATCGGCGGGGTGGCTTCGCGTCACCTGCTGTCCGGCGAGGAGGCCGGCGAGGGCCAGCAGCACCACCGTGGCGGCCCCGGCGATCAGGAGCGGTCCCCACGGCACGGCGATGTCCGTGGCGACGCCGAGGCCCGAGGCGGTGGCCGACCACGCCTGGCGGCCGATCACGACGCCCACCGGGATCCCGAGGACGAGCCCGATGGTCGCGAGCGTGGCGGCCTGCCAGCACAGCACCGCGCGGATCTGGGTCCGCGTGAACCCGATCGCCTCCAGTACCCCGAGGTCGCGTCGTCGCCGTCGGGGGACGCTGAGCGCGGCGTACCCCACGGCGACGACGGCCAGCGCCACGAGGAAGCCGGCCAGGA
Source organism: uncultured Microthrixaceae bacterium (assembly GCA_964635055.1). Taxonomy (GTDB): domain Bacteria; phylum Actinomycetota; class Acidimicrobiia; order Acidimicrobiales; family DATDAH01; genus JAEUJM01. The sequence goes on from CAZWMT010000009.1 coordinate 20,052, forward strand.
CCTGAGGGAGGCGGTCGACCTGGGTCAGCCGTTGGATCTCCCCGGGCAGTCGGGCCTCGCCCGGCGGTTCTCCAGCTGCGTGGGCGAGCCAGCCCTCCGCAGTCTGCCGATCGACCCCAGCGGCCCAGCGCACGAGCAGCCGGTGGTACCCCTCGCTGTCGGTCGGGTCGTCGAGGCGGGCGATCCCCGAAGCCGTCAGCGCGGCGCCGTCGGCCAGGGCCGCGGGGTCGTCGACGGTGGGGAACACCCCCCGTCCGACGATTCGCAGCGTCTGCGGGCCGGACGGGCCCTCCGCCCGGACGGTGTCGCCGATGTGCAGGCCTCGGCGGGACAACGTGGTGGCACCCAGCACCACCTCGTCGGGAGCGCGCGGCGGCCGTCCCGCCACGACCGCGGGCTCGATCGACCCCTTGCGCGGGTCGAAGGCCTCGCTGTCGACCGCCTGACCCGCGATCACGAGCTTCACGAACGTGCCCACGGCGACGGCAGCGACGTCGCCATCGTGCTCCGCGAGGGCGGCCCGCACCGCGGGTGATCCGGTTACCGCGGCGTCCCAGCCCCACCCCCACCGGTCCGGGCTCGAGACCAGCCGGTCCAGCGAGGCGCCGAAGACCAGGGTTGCGACCAGCCCGGCGATGCCCATCGCCGCGCCGATGATCGCCGGGCGGACCGGGACCGCCGTGCGCCCGCGCCCGGGCTGGGTGGCCATCTGGATGCCCAGAGCGGCGGTGGGCCGAATCCCGGCGGCCCTGGCCAGGGCGCTGAGCGACCGCGGACGCGCGGTGGCGAGCTCGACCCGCCTGCTCGCCTCGTTGCGCGTGGTCAGCCGCCAGCCGGCGACCAGCGCGAGGAGGAGGGCGGCGGTGAGGATCGCCAGCGCGCCGAGGGCCAACACCGGGACGTCGATGCGCACACCGGGACTGGGCTCGGCCTGCCTGCCGAGGCCGATGGGGAACCTCGAGGACGCGGCCACGGCCAGCCCGACGCCGGCGACGGCACCGGCGACGCCGGCCGCGAGCAACGGCAGCACGAGCGTCGCGACGCGTGCGTTGCGGGTCATGCCGAGGTCGCGCCGGACCGAGTCGTCCGCGGTGCCCCCGCCGATCTGGCGGGTGGTGGCCAACGCCAGTGCCACCAGTCCGGTCGCAGCGACGGCGCCACCGAAGATGGCCAGGCCGACGCTGAGCACCCGCAGCGAGCTCTGCAGGCCGCTGACCTCTGTGACCGGCTGGAACTGTGGCGCCGGGCCATCGGTGTAGAGGTCGCGCACGGCGGCGTCGAACGCGTCGACGTCGGCATCGCCTTGATGCAAGGAGGCCGCGACGAGGTACCCGGGGAAGCTGCCGATTCGGTCGTGGTACGACCGGTCGAAGGCCGGGGTGAGGACGATCACCCCCACGTCGTCGTTCGCGGCTGCCACGTCGACGGCAGTTCGCGTGACACCGGTCACCTCGAGCGCCACCGCCGGGCCCGACGGGTCGGGGGCCCCGTCGCCGTTCTGCAGCTCGTCGACCTGGTCGGGCGTCCACGAGTCCAACGTCAGGGTGTCGCCGACGGTGGCGTGCAACAGGCGCGCCTGGTTCTCGTTCAGGGTCACCTCATCGGTCGCCGCCGGATCGGCGCGTCGCCCGTCGATGACCCGAGCGCGCAGCAGACGGGTGCCGAAGTTCCCGTCGACGCTGGCCGCGACGGGCACGTACACGTTGCCGTCCGGGGTGGTCAACGCGTACTGGCGGAGCACCGCGACCTCGTCGACCTGGGGCAGCGCCGCGACCTGTGCGATCCGACCATCGCCGGGGCCCACGACCGCGAAGCTGTCGGGGGTGGTGCGGGAGTACGCAACGAACCGGTCGAGCGCGGTGCTGGTGCGGTGGGCACCGGCGAACACCGCCAGCACCGTGCCGCCCACCACCGCGACGAGCGCGGCCAGCCCGAGGTGGGCCCGCCAGTGGCGCCGCAGCTCGTGGCCGGCACACATGCGCGCCGCGCCGGTCATTCGGCCCGCAGTGCCTGGGCGGGATGGCGGCGCCCCACCCGAGTGCCCGCGATCAGGCCGATGGTGGTGAGCAGCGCCAGAAGGCCCAGGCGAGCGCATCGCCATGCCGCTCGCACGCCCGTCGTTCCCTCGCCGGTCCGTCTCTGATCGCCGGCGCCCGGGCTACCGAGCGCCGGCGGCCACGGGCTCGTTGGCCTCGTCGTCCTGTCCCACGATGCGCCCGTCCACCATGTGGACGATGCGGTCGGCGGCGGCGGCGACGTCGTCGTCGTGGGTGACCAGCAGGATCGTCTGGCCACCGGCGTGCAGGCGGCGGAACAGCTCCATCACCTCGGCGCCGCCCTCCGAGTCGAGGGCGCCGGTGGGCTCGTCGGCCAGCAGCAGCGTGGGCTCGTTGGCCAGGGCCCGGGCGATCGCCAGTCGTTGGCGCTGTCCGCCCGACAAGACCCCCGGCGCGGCCTTGGCCTTGTCGGAGAGTCCCAGGAGATCGAGGAGGTCGCGGGCCCGGGTCTCGGCCTGCTTGCGCTTCGAGCCGGCCACGATGGCGGGCAGGGCCACGTTCTCGAGCACGCTCATGCCCTCGAGCAGGTTGAAGAACTGGAACACGATCCCGATGTGGCGGCGGCGCATGCGGGCCAGGTCGTCCTCGCTGCGGCCTGTCACCTCGTCGCCGTCGAGGACGATCGTGCCCTCGTCGGCGCTGTCGAGGCCGGCCACCAGGTTGAGCAGGGTGGACTTGCCGCAGCCCGACGGGCCCATGACCGCCACGAACTCGCCACGAGCCATCGTGAGGTTCGCCCCCCGCAGCGCCCGCACGGGCGCCCCCTCGGCCTCGTAGGTCTTCCGGGCACCGGTGACCTGGAGCACGGGCTCGTCCCCACCGGCCGTCCCGGCGTCGCCTGGGGTGGCGGGCCCGTCGCCGGTGTCGGTGATCTGGTCACTCATGAGGGTGCCTCCGCTGTGGTTGTCGACGGGTCGCCGGTGGCGGCCCGTGGGATCTTGTACGCCTGCACCGGGGTGGTGCGGCCCTTCACGGTCTCGGGCGGCAGGGTCCGGAGCTCGATGTCGAGCGTGAGGGCCTCGCGGGTCGGCTCGCTGATGACGGTCTCGCCGGCCTCGGCCCACTGCTGGAGCCGCTGGGTCAGGTTCACCGTGTCGCCCACGATGGTGTACTCGAGGCGCTCCTCGGAGCCGAGCAGCGCGGCCGCGGCCTCGCCGGTGGAGAGCCCGATGCCGAGGCCGAACGCCGGCAGGCCGGCCTCGGCCCAGCGGGCGTTCACCACCTCCTGAGCGGCGTGCATGGCCGCGGCCGCCTGCACCGCCCGGTCGGCGTGGTCGGCCTGGGGGAAGGGTGCGCCGAACACCGCCATCACGGCGTCGCCCACGAACTGCATCACCGTGCCCTCGACGCCCAGGATGGCGTCGTTCATGGCGGCGCGGTGCTCGTTCAGCTGCGTGGCCAGCTGGGCGGGCTCGGCGTGCTCGGCGATCCCCGAGTAGCCCCGGATGTCCGACATCAACACGGTCACCACCACTTCGTCGCTCTCACCGATGCGCCGGCCCTCGAGCCGCAACTTCTCGGCGATCCCACCGGGCAGGAGCCGACTGAGGCTCTCGCCCTGCTCCTCGCGGTCGACGATGGCCTGGTGCAGCATGCGGAGGCGGCGCAGCGAGCTGGCCGTGCCGCTGCTGGCCCCCTGGGCGAGCTTCAGGAACACCTGCTCGACGTCGGCGGCCACCGACTCGGGCGTGGTCTGCAGGCTGACGGCGATGGCCTTCATCGGCTTGCCCTCGGCCACCATGCGCAGCAGCTCCTCCTCGGCGGCGCTGAGCTCGTTGTCGTCGGTGACCGGTTGGACCAGGGCGTTGACGATGGCGGGGTCGAGGGCGGAGCCGCCGGTGGCCACGGCGCGGATGGCCTGCACCAGCTGGTCGCCCTCGGCCAGTCGATCCTTCAACAGGTAGCCGTACCCGGCTGCGCCCTCGCTCAGCAGGGCGATGGCGTACTCAGGGTCGTCGTACTGCGAGAGGATCACCACCCCGGTGCCCGGGTGGCGCTTGCGCACCTCCTTGGCCGCCTCGATGCCCTCGCGCTGGAAGGTCGGCGGCATCCGGATGTCGGACACCACCACCTGGGGGGCGGCGGCCTCGGCGCCGGCGATGAGCTCGTCGTAGTCGGCGGCCACGCCGACCACCTCGAGGTCGGGCTGGCGCGCCACGAGGGCCTTCACCCCCTCACGGATGATGAGGTTGTCGTCGGCGAGGAAGACGGTGATGGTCCCCTCGGTGGCGTTCGGTTCCCCTGGCACTGGGGGCATTACACGCACAGCCCGGGGCCCGGGCCAAGGGCATCTGCATGTCGGCCGGTGGTGGTGCCAGCCACACCCGCCTCCACTTGCTCGCACCCTTCCTGGGTCGACCTGCCGGTCCTACGGTGCCACCTGTCGATCGAAGCCATCGACAGAAAGGGTCGGTCATGCGCATCGAGAAGTCAGTGACGTCGCTCTCGTGGATCCCCTCCGAAGCCATCAAGGGCCCGATGAAGGCACCGTTCGAGGCGGGGTTCACCCACTACGACGAGGTGCCGCCGGATGAGATCGGCGACATCCACGAGCTGCGACGCGGTGACCGGTTCCGCTTCGTGAACCACCTGACCGCGTGGGTGGACGTGGAGGACGGCGCCATCGTGGCCGCCGGCTTCGGCGAGCACAGCGGCGGGGTGGTGAACTCGACGACGGTCAAGGTGGGCCCGGCCCAGACGGTGTTCCAGCCCGGCGTGATGCCCGACCTCCAGGTCGGCCCCGACTGGGGTGCGGGGTCGGCGACGTTCACCCAGACCACGGGCGGGCGCACCGGCCTGCCCGCCCCCCGCCGGGTGAACCACCCGCCCTTCGTGCAGTGGCTGGCGCCGTTGGTGTGGACCACCCTCTCGCTCACGATCCACGTCGACGGCAGGTCCTCGTTCGAGGTGAAGGGGGCCAGCAAGTTCCCCCGCCACTGGGTCTACGGGGACGATCGCCAGATCGCGGCCAAGGCCGGCATGGCCGACTTCCGGGACTGGTACCACACGTCGTTCGGCAAGCACACGCCGTGGGGCGACGAGGACTCGCCGGCGCTCATCACCGCCGCCGAGACCGCGTTGGAGCGCCAGCTGTCGAAGACCATCATGCAGGGGGGCGCCAAGCCGAAGACGCGCAAGGTGAAGGAGGGCAAGGTACTCACCGAGCAGGGGGCGGCCGGCGACGAGCTCTTCCTGCTGCTCGACGGCGTGCTCTCGGTCGAGGTGGACGGTGAGCCGCTGGCCGAGGTGGGCCCCGGAGCGATCCTGGGGGAGCGGGCCATCCTCGAGGGCGGCGCCCGCACCTCCACCTTGCGGGCGCTGACCGCGGTCAAGGTGGCGGTGGCCACCAAGGCCGAGATCGACCGCGACGCGTTGGCCGAGCTGAGCGAGGGCCACCGCCGCGAGGAAGCGCGGTAGCAGGATTGCGGCTGCACCTCTGCGGTGTCCGTGGCAGCACGCCGGCCCCCGGCGCGGACTTCGTCCGCTACGGGGGCCACACCTCGTGCGTGGCCGTGTCGGTCGACGACGGCCCACCGACCCTGGTCCTCGACGCCGGTACCGGCCTGCGCAACGTCTCGGCCCTGCTCGACGGCCAGCCCTACCGGGGCGCACTGGTGCTCGGGCACCTGCACTGGGACCACACCCAGGGCATCCCGTTCTTCGTCGCCGGTGACCGTGAGGGGTCGCGGGTGGAGGTCTACCTGCCCCGGCAGGGCGACGAGCGCGAGGTGCTCGAGCGCTTCATGTCCCCGCCCCACTTCCCGATCGGCGTCGAGGGGCTGCGCGGTGCGTGGGCCCTCCATGGCCTCGACGAGGGCGAGCGAGACATCGAGGGGTTCTCGGTGCTGGCCCTCGACATCCCCCACAAGGGCGGCCGCATGCTCGGGTTCCGGGTCAGCGCCGGCGGTGCGTCGTTCGCCTACCTGTCCGACCACTCCCCGCTCACGATGGGCCCTGGCCCCGACGGGCTCGGCGCCTACCACGACAACGCCCTGCGCCTCGCCGCGGGTGTCGACCTGCTCATCCACGACGCCCAGCACACCGCCGAGGAGCTGCCGGCGCGCGCGTCGTTCGGCCACTCGGCCATGGAGTACGCCGTGGGTCTCGGCGTGGAGGCCGGCGCCGGCAGCGTGCTGCTCTTCCACCACGATCCCAACCGCACCGACGCGCAGCTCGACGAGGTGGCCGAGCGCTTCGCCGGTGCCCCTCTGGCGGTGACCGCCGCCGTGGAAGGCGCCGTCATCGACGTGTGATCCGCGTGCCTCGCGGCCTCGATGGAGGTCGGCTCGACCCCGATACGCCGCGCTCGTGACGTCGATCCCGGCATTGCGCGAGCCGGTCCGCCGCCTCACCGATGATGAGTCCCCGGCCGCCCTCGCCGGCGCTGTCGAGCTCATCCTCGAGGGCCTCCGCCTCTCGAAGCGCCTCAACGAGGAGGCCGTCGGCGCCCGCGCCACCTACCGAGGACGCTGAGCCCGGACGCTGTTGGCGATCGTTCCGGCAGCTCAAGCAACGTAAGTCCAACGGGCGCGGCCCAGTCGGTGCGTGGTGAACCGCGCCCGGTCGAGTCTCGTGAACGGGAAATCGCCGGTGGGACGGCCTGGATCGGTGCATCTATGCTGGTGGGCAGCAGGGAGGGGATTCATGGACGGACACCGCGGAGCTCGGCTCTTCCGGCCGGTGCGCGCCGCCGTGGTGCTCGTCGTCGCGGCCGCGGCCTCGTTCGTCGTTGCTGGTCCCACGGCGCTGGCCCTGGCGGAGCCCGCGCCCAGCTTCGTGCGCACCATCGGCACCGAGGGCAGCGACCAGCCGTGGCCGGGCGATCTCCAGGCGGCGCTCGAGGTCGCCGTGAGCCCGACCGGTGATGTGTACATCGCCGATGCCGGCAACCGCATCGTGCGCTACTCGGCGCTTGGCACCTTCCTGGGGTCCTGGCGGGGCGAGGATTCGGCGGCAGGCGCGTTCGTGGCAGTCAACGGCCTCGCCGTCGCTGCCTCCGGTGCCGTGTACGTGGCGGACGAGATCCAGGACCGTGTCGTGCGGTTTACCGCGGACGGCCAGTACGTGTCGCAGTGGGGCACGGAAGGGTCGGCCGACGGGCAGTTCGTGGCGCCGAGCACGGTCGCCGTGGGCCCGGACGGGAACGTGTGGGTGGCCCAGAGCGGCGGCGACCTCCGGGTCCAACGGTTTACTGCCTCCGGTGCCTTTGTCTCGCGCTGGCAGCTCTGCCCGTCGAGCTGCGTCGCCGTGTCGGACCTCGGGGTGGCCGGCGACGGCAGCGTCTACGCCACGTCCGTCGCGACTGATTCGGTGCACCACCTCGATGCCGCGGGTGCGACCCTGGCCACGTTCGGCGGCCTCGGTTCGGCTGACGGCAAGTTCCGCGATCCTGATGGTGTGGCGGTGGCCGGCGACGGCAGCGTGTACGTGGCGGACACCGAGAACCAGCGGATCCAGCGTTTCACGGGGGCCGGAGCGTACATGTCGAAGTGGGGCCAGAGCGGCACCACCAACAGCCGCTTCACCGCCCTCTCCGACGTGGCGGTCGGCGCCAGCGGTGACGTCTACACGACCGACCGCAGTCCACTGGCCCTCCGTTCCGTGCAGCGGTTCAACGCCAGCGGCACTTGGCTCGGGAGCTGGGCCTCGTTGGGCGACGGTCTCGCGCGATTCCGGACCCCGAAGGATGTCGCCGTGGCTGGCGACGGTGGCCTGGTGGTGGCCGACAGCGGCAACCACCGCGTGTCCCGAGCGGGGCCAGACCTCGTGTTCGACACCCACTTCGGCACCCAGGGGAGCGGACCTGGTCAGTTCCAGGACCCGTCGTCGGTGGCCCTCGCACCCAACGGCGACGTGTACGTCGCCGACACCGGCAACCATCGGGTTCAGCGGTTCACGGCGGCGGGCTCGTTTGTCTCGACGTGGGGTACCTGGGGTAACGGGCCTGGACAGTTCGACCATCCTGCGGGCATCGAGGTTGATGCTCACGGCGATGTCTGGGTCGCCGACCGGGGCAACGACCGCATCCAGCGCTTCAGCGCCTCGGGGGATCTCGAGGCCGTCATCGGAGCGGACGCCGGCGGCGTCACGTTCGACTCGCCCTCTGCGGTCGTCGTCAGCAGCGAGGGCGTGTTCGTCGCCGACACTGGCCGCGAACGGATCGTGCGCCTCACCGAGGGTGGCGTGCTGACCGTGGCGTGGTCCACCCGAACAGGAGCGAGCGCATCGGCGCCGAGGGGCCTCGCCGCCGACCCTCGTGGAGGCGTGTGGGTGGTGACGGACGGTTCCCCATTGGTCCCGCTCTCGAATCTGACTCGGTACACCGCCGGCGGGACGACCGTCGCGACCGGGGTCTTCGGCAACGGCGGGCGAGGCGTGGCCGTACGCTGGGACGGAAACATGTTCGTGGCCCACGAGCACCCGAACGTCCTGCTGACGCAGGTGCGATGGGCACCAGGGCCGCTCGGGCAGGTCGAGCTCACCGCCCGCCGTCCCGATGCCGTGGTCGGCCAGCGCATCGACTACGACCTGGTCGTGCAGAACCTGGGCACGACGCCCTTCACCGGGGTGACTGCCTCGTTCACGGCCGCGCCGGAGTGCAACGGCCCGCTCCCCGATCTGGCCGTCGCGGAACGCCTGACCCGGACCTGTTCACACGTGGCCCAAGCGAGCGACGTCGGCATCTTGTCGAACCAGTTGACGGTGACGGCGAGTGAGCTCGGCTCACCGCTCCAGAGCTCGGCGGGGGCTGCCGACGTGTTGGTACAAGCCTCGCTGGACCCTCCATCGGTGCCGCCCAGCGCGGGCCAGTTCGGTGGGGCGGGGACCGAGCCCGGCCAGTTGCAGGCGGCGCGCGACATCGCCGTGGCTCAGAACGGGGATGTCTTGGTGCTCAACCACTCGGCGTCGGTGCCGGAGGTCGACATCTACCGCGAGGGTCGTCCGCTCCGTCGGGTGAGTTTCCCCGGCATCGCCGACCCTCCCTGGCGCGTCGCTGCCGGTTCGGGCTCCTCGCTGTACCTGCTTTCCTTCCGGAACCGGAACTTCTTCTTGCCGGACAACACGATCGAAGTGGGCACAAGCCCCGTCTTGAACAGGTACTCGGGGACCGGGACGTACCTGGGGCAGATCTTGCCCGGGAGCGCGGACTCGCGGCCGCACGACCTCGCCTCAGTACCGGGGCCCGGCTCCACCCCCTGCTACGTCGCCACCACCGAGAACGTGTTCACGTGGCACGACAACAGCGGCCAGGCGCAGCAGGCAAGGTTCGGTGCCAACGAGCTCGTCCACTCCTGCGCGGGCGCGAGCTCTTCCAGCGGGTTCTGGACCGCCGTCGCGGCGTCGCAGGCCGGGGTGTACACGCTCCAGTCGCCGTTCTCGCCGAACCCGACGGTGTCCATCCACGACGGCACGACGTACCGGTCGTCGTTCCCGATAGCGGGCCCGTCGAACCCTGGGGACGTCGCCGCCGATGATGCCGGAAACGTTTACATCACCTACCCGGACGCCCAGGTGATCCGGATGTACTCGTCGGCAGGGGCGATCGTCGCCCAGTGGTCGGGTCGCGCCCACCGTGTCGCGGTCGGGCCCGACGGCATCGTGTATGGCCTCGATGGGACCTCGTCGGTGGTGCGGATGTACGGGGCGACGCTCAGCGGTGTCGTGGCCGACGAACACACCGATGCTGTCCTCCCCGGCGTGGTTGCGGTGGCCGTCGACTCGACCGGACGGGTGGCCGGAGCGGCAGTCAGCGACACGGCGGGCCGCTACTGGATGAACGTCGGCCTCGGCGCCCACCGGGTGGTGTTCGTCGACCCCACCGGGGGGCACGACGGGGAGTGGGCCTGGGGACACCCGCTCGACCAGCCGACGGCGGGGGCGTTGATCAACGTGCCGGCGGGCGGCGCCACCGTGAACATCGGGCTCGAGGACCATCGCGGCACGATCGCGGGCACGGTCACCTCCGCCGGATCCGGGGACGCGGTGCCGTCTGCCTGGGTCGCGGCCTTGGACCTGTCGACCGGGCTGCTGCGGGGGACTGAAGCGGGTCCAGACGGCTCCTACGAGCTCGACGACCTGCCCGCGGGTGATCACCTCACCATGTTCGTCGACCCGTCGGGCCAGCGGCGCTTCGAGTTCTTCGATGATCAGCTCTATGCACAGCTGGCGGATCCGGTGACGGTCAGCGCGAGAGAGACCTCCGCTGCCAACGCCAGCCTGACCGGCCAGGGCCCGTTCTCGTCGGGATCGACGATCTCCGGCACGATCACCGACGACGAATCCGGAGATCCGATCGCGGGCGCTTGGGTGGTCGCGGTCCGGACTGACGGGGTGATGCGAGCCGGCGCCGTGGCCGACGCCGCGGGGCACTACTCGCTGACGGTGGGTCCCGGCAGCTATCGCGTGCAGGCGATCGACCCGGCCGGCGGCCACTTCGCGGAGTGGATGCCCGATCATCCCGTGGACGACTTCGGCGGCGCGCCCGTGCACACGGTCGGCGTGGGCGGCACGATCACCGTCGACTCCGGGATGGCGGCGAACAGGGGGGCGATCGCGGGAACGGTCGAGGATCCACTCGGCCAGTCGGCCGGGGACCTCGTGCTCGTGTTCTCGCTCACGCACGGCGGGGTGGCGGCGGCCGCCTTGACCACGTGGGACGGCTCCTATCGGGTCGACGGCCTCCTCCCGGGTGAGTACCTGGTCGCGTTCATCGACGCCGCCGGAGAACACGGTTTCGAGTACCACGACAACGCCGCCAATCCCGGCACCGCGACCCCGGTGTCGGTGACCGCCGGCGGCATCGCCACCATCAATGCCGCTCTGACCTGACCCGGCTGGCACAGAGGTGGACGTGGGGGGCATGCGGACGCCGGGGGCCATGTCGCGTCGGCGCTTCATCGCGTTGGCCGGCGGCACGGGCTTCATGGCGGCCGGGGGTGCGTCGCTGCTGGCGGCGTGCGGCTCCGACGGCGGCAGTTCGTCGGGGGCGGCGTCGTCCGGCACTGCCACCACGGCCGTGGTGCCGACGACGGTCATCGACCCGGACGTGCCCTGGCGGCTCCAGGGGAACTTCGCCCCGGTCACCCGCGAGGTCGAGGCCGACGACCTGGTCGTGCGGGGCGAGCTGCCCGAGTCGCTCGACGGGCTCTACGTGCGCAACGGTTCGAACGCCCAGAACGCCGACAATGGCCACTGGTTCCTCGGCGACGGGATGCTCCACGGGATCCGCCTGGTGTCCGAGCCCTGATTGGCGTCACCGACAACAGCCCAAGCCAGCATCGCCGGTCGCGGTCAGGAGTCGTCGAGCTGCCAGGTGAGGAAGGCGAGCACGTCGGCCAACTCGTCGGCCTGCATGCCCACGGGCTTGCCCTGGCCGTGACCGGCACGGGCCTCGATCTGCAGGAGGACGGGGTGGGCGTCGCCACAGGAGGTGGCCGCCTGCAGGCGAGCGGCCATCTTGCGGGCGTGCGCGGGATGGACACGCGAGTCGCCCTCGCCCGACGTGAGCAGCACCGCCGGGTAGCAGGTGCCCTCGACCACCCGGTGGTAGGGCGAGTACGCATGGAGCCACGCGAGCTCCTCGGCCACATCGGGGTCGCCGTACTCGGGGATCCAGAGGCGGGCGATGAGGAACCGGTGGTAGCGCACCATGTCCAGCAGCGGGACGGCGCAGTGCACCGCCCGGCACAGGTCGGGCCGTTGCGTCAGCGCCGCGCCCACCAGGAGACCGCCGTTGCTGCCCCCTCGGATGGCGAGGCGCTCCCGGGACGTGTGGCCCTCGGCCACCAGCCAGTCGGCTGCGGCGATGAAGTCGTCGAACACCTGCTGCTTGCGCTCGCGGGTGCCGGCCAGGTGCCAGGGCTCACCTTCCTCGGCGCCGCCGCGGATGCCGGCGACGGCGTAGAGGCCGCCCTGGCGGCAGACCTCCACGATGGCGGGGCTGTACGCCGGGCCCATCGTGATGCCGAAGCCCCCGTAGCCGGTGAGCACCGCCATCGTGTCGGGTGAGCGATGGTGGTCTCGGCCCCGGACGAGGAACAGCGAGATGGCGGTGCCGTCGGTGGAGGGGTACTCGACGCGCTCCACGGCGAAGGCGCCGGGATCGAGGCCGGCGCCGGTGTCGCTCCAGGCCTCGAGGCCGTCGGGGCGCCAGCGGAACAGCTGCGCCGGGCGGGTGAACGAGGTGAAGGCCAGGAACGCCTCGTCCCGGTCGTCGGCGCCCGACAGCCCGGCCAACGAGCCCGCCTCGGGCAGGGCGACCACCGTGCCGCCGGTGCCGCCGGTGCCGCCGGTGCCGCCGGTGCCGCCCGAGCCGCCCGAGCCGCCCGAGCCGCCCGAGCCGAGGTCGTAGCGGGTCAGGGTGGCCACTGCGTGCTCGGTGGCCGCGACCAGCAGCGAGCCGGACGTGGTGGTGAAGCCCTCGATCACGGCGGTGCCCTCCGGCACCAGCGTCTCCCACCGGTCCACCCCGGGATCGTCGAGCGGGGCGACCACCACCCGCCCGCGGGGTGCGTCGAGGGTGGTGTGCCCCACCAGGCGGCCCGCGACCACGTCGAAGCCGTTGATGACGTCGACACCCTCGATCACCACCTGGCGTGCGCCGCCGGCCCGCTCGAGCAGGTGGACGTCGACGCGGCTCCACCCGCGGGCCACGTGGACGAGCAGCCAGCGGCCGTCACGGGAGATCGACACGTCGGGCCAGGCCGTGGGGTCGTCGTCCATCGCGTGCAGCACGGGGTCGCCCGCGGGATCGTCGCCCACGGTGTGCCACCGGATGTGGCGGCCGTACCCCCGCTCCTCCTCGGGGACGGTGTCAGGATCGGGGTAGCGGGCGTAGGCGAAGCCGGTGCCGTCGGGTAGCCAGGCCACCGACGCGGCCCGGGTGTGGGGGATGCGGTCGTCCAGCAGCCGGCCGGCGTCGACGTCGAGCAGGTGCAGGGTGCTCTGCTCGTCGCCCCCGGTGGACAGGCCGAAGGCCACCAGCCGTCCGTCGGGCGCGGCGTGGTACCAGTCGAGCGCCGCGGTGGCGTCACCCGCGATCAGCGACGGGTCGACGAGCACCCGGGCGGGACCGGGGTGGGTCGCCGGCCGCACGCACAACACGGCCTGCTCGCGATCACCACCTCTGTCGAGCGTGAACACCCGCTCGCCGGCCACCTGGGGTGAGGCGGTGACGGGCACCTGCAGGAGCGGCAGCAACCGCCGACGCATCGCGGCGCGTCCGGGCCGGCCGTCGAGCACGGCCCGGGCGTGCCGGTTCTGGGCCTCGACCCACGCCGCGGTCTCGTCGGTGTCGTCCTCCAGCCACCGGTAGGGGTCGGCCACCTCGATGCCGTGATGGACCTCGAGCAGGTCCTGGCGCCGGGTGGGCGGCGGGCCCGGCGCGGCGGTACCGGTGAGCGGCCCCGAGGCGCCGACGGGCCCGGTGGGTGGGTCGACCGACCGGTCGGAGCGTGCCATGCCACTACCTTGCACCACCGTGACGGACTCTCCCTTCTCGGTGCGGGCCAGTGTGTTGCAGGTCTCGGTCACCGGGCCGTCCGGGGCGCCCGTCGAGCTGCTCGGGCCTGACGGCGACGTGGTGCGGTCGGGCGTCATCGACGACTTCGGGAATCGCCTGGCGTTGCACGACCTGGGCGTGACGGACGCCTTCGGTGGGCAGGGCGGGCTGGTGCTCCGCAGGCTCGAGCCCGGCCCGTACACACTCGTGCTGGGCGGCGGGACCGCGGGTGGCGGGGCAGTCGCCCTCGAGCGCCGCACCGTCACGGTGCTCGACCCGTGGGTGCTGCCCGACGACTTCGACGAGCGGGTGCGGGGCCAGCGCATCGACCCCGGGTACGGCTACATCGAGGTGCGCGACGGGGCGACCCTGAGCGCCAACGTCTTCCTGCCCGACGCCGCGACGTGGGGTGACGGCCCGTACCCGACCCTGGTGCAGTACTCGGGCTACGTCGACTCGCGACCCGGCTTCGTCACCGGCGACCCGGGCCTCGACTGCGTCCTCAACACCGAGGCCAACCTGGCCCTCCTGCTCGGCTACGCCGTCGTCGGGGTGAGCCTGCGGGGATGCGGTGGGTCCGAGGGCTCGTTCCTGCTCTTCGAGCCGATCCAGGGCACCGACGGCCACGACGTGATCGAGGCGATCGCCGCGCAGCCGTGGGTGGCGACCAAGCGCGACGGCACACCGAAGGTGGGGATGATCGGGCGGTCGATGCCGGGCTACACGCAGTTGCTGGTGGCCAGCTTCCAGCCGCCCTCGCTGGCGGCGATCACACCGGCGGCGGTCGGCGGGCGCCCTTACGGCGCGGCCGGGCGGCCGGGCGGGATCCTCAACGCCGACATGGCCCTCGGCATCGCCGGGTGGCAGATCGACCCCATCGAGCCGGTGGACGGCGAGCGCCAGCACCAGCCCGCCCGCTACGAGCCGGGGGGTTGGGACGACTGGATCCCGGAGCTGGTCGCGTCCGGCGACGAGCGATGCGCCCACAACCAGCTCCTGCGGGGCCAGAACCTCGATGCCGTGCCGGCGTGGGCCTACGTCGAGCACGAGGAAGGGGGCATCCTGGCCCACGCCGACGGCGAGGCCTGGGCCCGCACCATCACGGCACCCACGCTGGTGCTCGGCGCCTGGCAGGACCAGCTTTCCGGCCCCTGGTTCAGCGAGCTGCTCGACCAGTTCCCGGGCGGCACCATCGCCCGGCTGGCGGCGTACAACGGCACCCACGAGGAGACCCGGTTCCCCCAGTCGCTCACCCGCTGGCTCGAGTTCCTGGGGCTGTTCGTCCGCGAGGAGCTCCCGGCCTGGAACGACGACGCCCAGCGCTACCTCGACACCGTGGCCCACCCCCTGTTCCCCGACGGCCTGCCGGTGTCGTTCGAGCGCTACCGGGGGTGCACCTTCGACGAGGCCCTCGAACGGTTCCTCGCCGAGCCGCCGATCGTGGTGGCCTTCGACAACGGCGCCGCCCCCGGGCACCCCGAGGGCTACCCCTACGCCGCGTTCTCCGTGGGCTTCGACGGGTGGCCGCCGGCCGACGCCCACCCGCAGCGATGGTTCCTCGCTCCGCAGCACCTGCTCGAGCGTGATGTGCCGCCGCCGGGCCGCCGCCCGCTGGGCTTCCACTACGAGCCGGCGGCGCTGCCTCCGGTGGCCGCCGCCGACGCCGACGTCAACGCCGCCTGCCCGTCCTATGACTGGCGGACACCGCCCGGCGGCCGCGCACTGCAGTTCGCCACGGCGCCGTTCGACGTGGACACGCTGCTCGTGGGCCCCGCGAGCCTCGACCTGTGGCTGCGGAGCACCGCCACCGACGTCGACCTCGAGGTGGTCCTGAGCGAGGTGCGCCCCGACGGGTGGGAGACCTACGTGCAGGCGGGCTGGCTGCGCGCCAGCTACCGCTCGCTCGACGCCGAGCGGTCCACCGAGCTGGCCCCGCGCCTCAGCTACCGCGCCGCCGACGTCGCCCCGCTGCCCCCCGACGGGTTCTCGTTGGTGCGGGTGCCCATCCTGGGGATGGGCCACCACCTGCGGGCCGGCTCACGGGTCGGCATCACCGTGGGCGCCGCCGGCGGGAACCAGCCGCAGTGGCGGCTCGCCGCCCTTCACCCCGACGGGCGCGACGAGAACGGCCGGCGGGTGGTGGTGGAGCTGTCCGTGGACCGGAGCCACCCCTCGTCGCTGGTGCTCCCCGTGGTCGAGACGTGGCGCCCACTCGAGGGAACGCCGTGCGCGGCGCTGCCCGGGCTGGACGTGCTGCGCCGTCAGCCGTCCCGGCGCTGGCGCCCGGCAGGCGCCGCGCTGCCGGCGGTGGGTGAGCGGTCGGCGCCCCGGGTGGTGCGTGACCGCCTGCGCCGCACGTCCGCGGGACGCGCCACGGCGCGGGTGAAGCGGCGGGTGTGGACGGTGCGGGCGGGGCGCCCCCGAGTGCCCGGTCAGCTAGCGGCCGGCGTTGGGCTTGCGGCCGTGGTTGGCCTTCTTGCGGCGGGCGTTGGTCTTGCGCTTGTCCGTCTTCTTCGACATAAGAGCTACGACGCTACCGGCTGACGGCCCGTCCCCGACAGTCCCGGGCCGCGCCCTCGTCCGGTGCGGGGGCGGTGACCGCTGCTCGACGGTGCGGGCACGAGGGTGCGGCGGCGCCGTCCGCCCCGGCGGAGGCGCTAGACCGTGGTCGTGCCTGCCGTCCTCGTCCATGGGGTCCCCGACACCCACCACGTGTGGGACGCCGTGCGCTCGCACCTGTCACGAACCGACGTCGTCACGCCGTCGCTCCCGGGATTCGGGTGCGCCGTGCCCGACGGCTTCGACTGCACGAAGGAGGCCTACGCGGCCTGGTTGGCGGGAGTGCTGGAGGCGATCGTCGCCGACGGCGGCGGGCCGGTCGACCTGGTGGGCCACGACTGGGGCTCGTTGCTGGTGCAGTACGTCGGGTCGACCCGGCCCGACCTGGTGCGCACCTGGGTCGCCGGCGACGGCCCGGTGGACGACGAGTACGTGTGGCACGACGCCGCCCAGCTGTTCCAGACCCCCGAGGTGGGTGAGCAGGTGGTGGCGATGATGGCCGGTGAGGCCATGGTGGAGATGTTCGTCGAGTCGGGCATTCCGGCCGACGCCGCCGCGGTGACCGCGTCCGGCATCGACGACACCATGCGCTCGTCGATCCTGGCGCTGTACCGGTCGGCCGTCACGGTCGGCGCCGAGTGGCAGCCGGCCGTCGAAGGGAATTCCGTCCCGGCCATGGCGCTCTGGGCGACCGACGACCCCTACGTCGACATCCGTTACGGGTCGCGCCTGGCGGCACGGGTGAGGGGCCCGTTGGTGCGGCTGGAGGGCTGCGGCCACTGGTGGCCGCTGCAACGCCCCGCCGATGTGGCGGCGGCGCTCGAGTCCTTCTGGGCGTCGGTCTGACATTTCTCACGCGGCGCGTCATCCGAGCGGCCCCGTCGGGGGTTCAACAGGAGGCATGGACTTCGGCGCCTTCTATCGAGACCAGCACGACCCCATCGTCCGGCTGTGCTGGTTGGCGACCCTCGACCGGGGTGACGCGGCCGACGCGGCCCAGGAGGCGCTGACGAGAGCGTGGGAGCGGTGGGACTCGATCGCCGCGACCGATCCTGCGGCCTGGACCAGGACGGTCGCGCTCAACCTGTGCCGGAACCGGTGGCGCCGCCTGCGGCGTCAGCGACTCCACGCGGTCGTTCCGGACACCGCGGTCGCGTTCTCGGCCGGTGAACAGGATCTCGTGGCGGCGTTGCGTGGGCTCTCGCGACGCCAGCGCGAAGCGGTGATCCTCTTCTACTGGCTCGACCTCGACGTGGCCGGCTGTGCTGACGCCATGGAGGTGTCGGCGGGCAGTGTGAAGCAGCACCTGAGCCGGGCGCGGGCGGCCCTGTCCGCCCTGCTCACCCCTCGGGACGACGAGGAGGTTGCCCGATGACCACACCGCTGCGCGATCGCCTCGACGGCCTCGCCACCACCGGGGTCGAGGGGATCGAGCTACGCCGCCCCGACCTCAGCTCGGTGGGGTCGAGCCGTCGTCCTCGCCACGTCCTGAGCATCGCCGTGTTCGTGTTCGTCGCGCTGCTCGCCGGGCTCCTCTGGATCGCCGCCCGCGACGACGGTCGTCTCGACACCGTCGACAGCGCGCCGACGCCCCCGCCGACCTGGCCCGACCCTCGCGACGGCGCGGCATCCCCGCAGCCACTGCCTCGACTCGTGATCACCGCCCCGGGGTACTCCGCGACGAGTGCCAGGGACTCGGACAGCGTCGAGTCGACGCCGAGCACCGATCCCTTCGCCGGGGTGCGTCCACGAACCAACCGCTTCTTTCGTCGCGTCGACGATCCCTGGGCCCTCATCGGGATCTCGACCTTCGAGGCGGGAGGCGACGACTTCGCCACGCAGTGCGACGCGTCGCCGCTGAGCGGTGCGGTCGTCAGCGAGGCGTGCGACCTCTCCGGCCGAGAGCCCGGCTTCGACATCGAGTCCGACGGCATCGCGGTGAGCGTCAGCGGCAAGAACGTGACCGCGGACGCCGTGCGCCAGTTCGTCGATGCGCTCGGGGGTGAGTCCGTGTTCGGCATCGACACCGGCTGTTGCGAGGCGATCCCCGACGGATGGACCTTGGTCGGCACGGTGGGCGAAGGTGACGTCGAGGTCCCCCCGAGCACCGCGTTCATCTCGTTCGACGGACCGGACGGCAGACGGGTGGACCTGCTCCAGCTCTCCGGTTCCTCGCTCCTCGCCCTCGACGAGCTGTTCACCGACGGGTACACCCAGGTCACCGTCCACCAGGTGGGCGACCGTGTCGTGGCGCTGACGGGGCCCTCCGACGAACCCGGCGCCGCGATCTGGATGGAGGGCGACGGCGTCGTGGCTGAACTGGTCGGCGACCTTCCCCCGGCCGACCAACTGCTCGACCTGGTCGCGTCGCTCCGATCCGACACCGGTGTCTGGGAGCGCCTGCTCGCCAGTGGCTCCTGTCCGACGGGCATGGTCAGGTGCTGAGACGCCGGCTTTGGCGCAGGGGACGCTTGCTCGACCGCAGTGGCGCACGCCCGAGGCGTGTGCAACGGACGGCGCGCCCGCTGAAGGTGGACACGCGTGTGTCGGTCAAGCCGCTGGGAGTTGGCGGCGGGGGTCGAGGGTGGCGCGGATGCGGTTGGCCGTCATGGCGGGGCGTCGGGTGATGCCGGCCTTGGACACCCGCAGGACCCGCCACCCGTCGGCGGTGAGGGCGGCGTCGCGGTCGAGGTCGCTCTCCCAGCGCTCGTAACTGCCGCCGTGGTGCTCGTAGCCGTCGACCTCGAGGTCGATCATCTCCTCGAGGTAGGCGAAGTCGAGACGCCGCCAGATGCCGTCGACCCGTACCCAAACCTGGAACGCGGGCATCGGGAGCCCGTGGTCCCGGCAGAACCGGGCCATCACCGGCTCGAGCACGCTGTCCGCCGCCTGGTCACCGAGGACCCGCCCGTCGAGGACCTGGCCCAGCACCCCGACGCCCCGCTGGCCGCGGCCGGCGAGCTTGTCGCGGTAGGCCCGGGCGCCCGCGACGGTGATGAGCTTGCGCGACGTGAACGAGTCGAGCGCCAGCTCCACCTGCTCGGGCGCGGCAACCGCGCCGAGGTCGACCAGGGTGCGCAGCGGGTTCGTGACCGGGATGCCGTGGCGCCGGGTGACATCTCTCGGGTCCAGCGTCGACGATCGGTGGACCACCACCCCAGGCAGGCGCGGGTGTCGTCCGTTCCCGACCAGGACCTCGAGTGGTGGCGTCGGCCCGAGGTCCGCGCCCCACACGGACGTCGCGGCACGGTGCGACGCCGGGGAGGCGGCTGCCAGCACTGCCGCGAGGATCCGCTGGTGGGAGGTCACGGGAGCGCCGGCGATCCGGTAGACGCCGCCGCGGACGGTGATCAGTTGCCCGGTCCGCACCACCCGGTCGATCTGGCTGTCGGTCCAGTCGTTCCCGCGCAGCTGGCGCCGGGTGACCAGGGCGTGTTGCGCGGCGCCGAGGCGGTGGAGTGCTCGCAGTCGTTCGTCCATGGCCGCAGTCCAGCAGCGGGGTGTGACAGCGAAGCGGGGTCGTTGCCCTGGGAGCAGGGCGGCGCCGCATCGATCCCCGCCCTGCCGGCCCACCCACAGCCGGCCAGGGCGAACATGCTCGACTACGGGGAATTGAGTCCGAGGCGGCGCCTTCTTTGTGCACTTTTCGTCGCCAGGCGACGAAAAGTGCACAACAAATCAGACGCTTCCGAGACGCCTACCCCCGCCGCCGACAGCCGGGGCCGGTCGGCCAAGGGTCGGAGTCCCGCCGCCGCCCTCAGGCTGAGTGGGACCCCGTCCAGGCCAACAGGTCGTCCGCGGGCCAGGTGTTGACGATGTCGTCGACGGCGATCTCGTGCGCCGCCGCCTTGTCGCAGCCGTAGTTCTGCCACTCGAGCTGGCCGGGGGCGTGGGCGTCGGTGTCGATGCTGATCCTGCAGCCCCATTCGAGGGCCAGGTCGAGCAGGTCGTCGGGCGGGTCCTGGCGCTCGGGGCGGCAGTTGATCTCGACCGCCTTGTCGAAGCGCGCGCAGGCCGCGAACACGATCTCGGCGTCGAACGTCGACGGCGGGCGGCCCCGGCCCACCACCTTGCGGCCCGTGCAATGCCCGAGGATGTCGGTGTGGGGGCTGGCCATGGCCAGCACCATGCGCTGGGTCATCAACTGGCGTTCCATGCGCAGCTTCGAGTGGACGGACGCAACCACCACGTCGAGGCGGGCCAGCAGGTCGTCGTCCTGGTCGAGGGTGCCGTCCTCGTTGATGTCCACCTCGATGCCGGTGAGGATGCGGAACGGGGCCAGCTCGTCGTTGAGCGCGGCGATCTCGTCGAGTTGGGCCAGCAGCCGCTCCCGGTTGAGGCCGTGGGCCACCGTCAGCCGGGGGGAGTGGTCGGTCATGACCAGGTAGTCGTGGCCGAGTGCCTGGGCGGTACGGGCCATCTCGCGCACCGGTGCGCCGCCGTCGGACCAGTGGGAGTGCAGGTGGCAGTCGCCGCGCAGCGCCTCGCGGATCGCGCGGCCGGCGCCCAGCGGGATGACGGTGGACTCCTCGAGCTTGCGTTGGTACTCGGGCACCCCGCCCCGCACGGCCTCGGCGATGGCGGTACCCGTCGAGGACCCGATGCCCTCCAGCTCGGTGAGCGTGCCCTGGTCGACCCGCCGCCGCACCTCGTCGTCGCCGAGCTCGCGGACGATCTCGCCCGCCCGTTGGAAGGCCCGCACCTTCTGCGACGGCTGCAGGCCCCGGTCGAGCAGGTAGACGATGCGGTCGAGCGCCTCCGCCGGCGGAAGCGGCTCAGTGGGCGACGGGTCCATTGGGGTCGACACTACCGGCGACCGGTACGGTCGCCGGATGGAGAGATTCGGGTTCGTCGGCCTTCCCAACGCGGGGAAGTCGTCGCTCTACAACGCCCTCGCCGGCGGGGGTGCGCTGGCCGCCCCCTACGCCTTCGCCACCACCGACCCCAACGTGGGTGTGGCCAAGGTGTTCGACGAGCGCCTCGACAAGCTCGCGGCGATGAGCAAGTCCAAGAACGTGATCAGCGCCGCGGTGCAGTTCACCGACATCGGCGGCCTCGTCGAGGGCGCCAGCAAGGGCGAGGGCCTCGGCAACCGGTTCCTGGGTGGTATCCGCGAGGTCGACGCCATCGTCTACGTGCTGCGGGCCTTCGCCGACAGCGACGTGCCCGGGCCCACCGACCCGCTCGAGCACCTGCGGGTGGTCGAGCTCGAGCTCACCCTGGCCGACCTCGAGACCGTCGAGGCCCAGATCGAGCGCAAGCGCAAGGCGTCGAAGCTCGACAAGTCCCTCACCGACGAGGTGCGCGCCCTCGACGCCGTCCACGCCGCCCTGGCCGAGGGCACGCCGCTGTACCGCAGCGACGTCAAGGCCGCCGACCGTGAGCTGCTGCACTCGTACTGGCTGCTCACCAACAAGCCGGTGCTGGCCGTCGTCAACGTGGACGAGGAGCAGCTCGAGCACCTCGACGACGTGGTGGGGCCCGTCGCGGCCGAGTTGGGCGACCTGGCACCGGTGTTCGGCGCCTGCGTGCAGCTCGAGGCCGAGGCCGCGATGCTCGACCCCGACGAGCGCGCCGAGATGCTCGAGGCCCTGGGGTTGGGCGAGGGCGCGCTGCCCCGCTTCGTGCGGGCCGCCTACCACGCCCTCGGGCTGCGCACGTTCTTCACCACCGGCGAGAAGGAGTCCCGCGCCTGGACCTTCCGGGCGGGCGCCAAGGCCCCCGAGTGCGCCGGCGTGATCCACACCGACTTCCAGCGGGGCTTCATCCGCGCCGAGGTCATCCACTGGGACGAGTTGCTCGATGCCGGCGGCTGGCACCAGGCCCGCGACATCGGGAAGCTCCGGGTCGAGGGGAAGGACTACGTGGTGCAGGACGGCGACGTGATGGAGTTCCGCTTCAACGTCTGAGGACGACGAGCACCGGATCCGACAGAACTCGATCACCGTCCGCAGCGTTGTCCTGCCCGGCGGAGCTGACGCCGCAGAGCGACCCGAACAGCCGCCGCCTCAGCCCACCCGGGCGGACTGGCCGCCGTCGACGGGCAGCACCACGCCGGTGATGAACGCCGCCTCGTCCGACGCGAGGAACAGCGCGGCGTTGGCGACGTCCCAGGCGGTGCCCTGGCGGCCCATGGGCACGGCGGCGGCCCGGGCCGCGGCGACGGGCTCGCGGTCGCCGTCGCCGAGGCGGGCCACGGCGTCGACGGCCATGGGCGTGTCGATGAAGCCCGGCATGATCGCGTTGGCCCGCATGCCGTGCTTGGCGTTGGTGACCGCCAGGTTCTGGGTGAGGGCGTTCACGCCGGCCTTCGACAGCTTGTAGGCGGTGAGGCCGCCCGCCGACGCGATCGCCGCCAGCGACGACACGTTGACGATCGCCCCGTTGCCGCTGCGGCGCAGCGCGGGCACCGCCGCCCGGCAGGTTCGCCACATGGCCCGCAGGTTCACCTCCATGATCCGGTCGTAGACGTCGTCGGACAGGTGGTGGGGAGGGGCGTCGCCGGCACCGATGCCGACGTTGTTGTGCAGGATGTCGATGCGCCCGAACGCGTCGAGGGTCTCGGCCACCACCCGGTCGGGGCCGTCGTCGGTGGCGATGTCGGCCACCACCTGGACGGGGTCGGAGCCGGTCAGACGGGCCGTCTCGGCCAGGCTGGCCCGGTCGCGGTCGACCAGCAGCAGCCGGGCGCCCTCTCGGGCGAAGGTCACGGCGACGGCCCGCCCGTTGCCCACGGTCTCGCCCTCGGTCTGGCCGGCGCCCACGACCACCGCCACTCGCCCCTCGAGTCGTCCCACGTTCGGCCCCCTGTCGGTGAGCGCCGCCGGCGGCGGCCGTCACCCCCATGGTGGCCCACGCCGGCGTTGCATCTGGCCCGGCGGCGGGCCAGAGTCAGCCCCGTGCCCTGGCTGTTGCGTGACGACAAGGTGCTGGCCAGCCTGGACATCGCCGACTCGCCCCGCCTGCGGGCGTGGGGTCTGCTGGGTGCGGACGGCATCGACGGGGCCCTGCTGCTCCGACCGGCGAGGGCAGTGCACACGATCGGCATGCGCTTCCCGATCGACGTGGCCTACTGCGACGCCGACTTCGTGGTGCTGCGCACCGTGCGCATGGTGCCCCACCGGATCGGGCGACCGTGCCTGAAGTCCCGCTGTGTGATCGAGGCCGAAGCCGGCGCCTTCGAGCGCTGGGGTGTCGCCGCCGGCGTCCAACTCGAGGTGCGCCAGTGACCCCGACCCCGGCCCCGACCCCGACCCCGGCCCGGGCCCCGACGCCGGCCCCGGCCACCCGGGCCTCGGGCGGCGAGCCGCCCTGGTGGGGAGGCGTCGCCGTGCTCGGCGGCACGGCGCGGACGTGCCGGGCGACTCGGGGTGGCGACGCCGCGCCGGCGCAGCGAGCGTCAGCGCCCGTTGCCGACGCCTCGACCCGGCACCCACCGACGGATCAGGCCCACCGCGGCGACCAGGGCCCACGTGGCGTTCAACAGCACGAAGCCCCACTGGGCGTTCACGAAGGCGCTCGTGGCGAGGATCGCCGCGCCGACCAGGTTCACCACCAGGTAGGCCGGGGTCTCCGGCGACCACCGGCCCGCCTGGGCCAGAGCGAAGGCGACCAGCACCAGGAGCGCACCCACGATCTGGACGGCGGTCGCCATGGTGGACGGTGACGGTAGCGGGCAGGCTCGGCGGGGCGCGCTGGTGCTCGTGGCCACCCCGATCGGCAACCTGGGCGACCTTTCGCCGCGAGCGGTCGAGGCCCTGGCCGGCGCCGACGTGGTGGCCTGCGAGGACACCCGTCGCACCGGCCGCCTGCTCGAGCACGCCGGCGTGCGTGCGCCCCGCCTGCTGGTGGTGAACGACCACACCGAGCCGGCCCAGGTGCGCACGGTGCTGGAGCTGCTCGACGCCGGGCAGCGGGTGGCCGTGGTGACCGACGCGGGCATGCCGGGGATCTCCGACCCGGGTGAGCGGCTCGTGGCGGCGGCGGCGGCCGCGGGCCACCGCGTCGAGGTCGTGCCGGGTCCTTCGGCCGCGGTCACCGGTCTGGTGGCCAGCGGCCTCCCCACCGGCCGGTTCTGCTTCGAGGGGTTCCTGCCCCGCAAGGGGTCGGGCCGCCGCGAGCGTCTGGCGGCGCTCGCCGCCGAGCCGCGCACGATGGTGCTCTACGAGGCGCCGCACCGGGTGGCCCGCACGCTGGCCGACCTGGCCGCCGCCCTGGGCCCCTCCCGCAAGGTGGTCCTGGCGCGCGAGCTCACCAAGCTGCACGAGGAGGTGTGGCGGGGACCACTCTCGGCGGCGGTCGAGTGGGCCGAGGCGCACCCGCCGCGGGGAGAGTTCGTGTTGGTGGTTGCGGGTGCGCCCGAGGCGCCACCTGCCGACGACGACGCCGTGGTGGCAGCACTGCAGGCCGAGCTGGACGCGGGGGCGTCGAAGCGCGACGCAGCCGCGCACGTGGCCGCCGCGCTGGGCGTGGCCAAGCGGCGGGCCTACGACCTGGCGGTGCGCCTCGTGGTGACCGCCCCGTGACCGATCGGCGGCGCGGCCGCAGGCGGGTGGGCCTCGACCTGGACGAGGTCTACGACGCCGACACCCTCGCGGCGCTCGACGCCGGCGCCGAGCCCCCACGGCCGCCGGCGCCACCGGCCGGCGAGGTGCTGGGGGGCTGGCGGCGGGCGTTCGTCGGCGGCAGCATCGTCACCGGCCTGGCGCTGGGCATGGGGGAGGTGTTCGACCCCGACATCAACCGTGAGCCGGTGTTCGAGCCGGCTCCCGACCCGGGCCTCGAGCCGGTCGGTCGGGTCACCCTGCTCTTCGTGCCCGGCGACCCCCAGGCGACGGTGGCCGTGGTGCGGCGCTTCGCCTGACCGCGGACGCGATCGGGCCCGAGCGCGGGCGGGTCCACCGTTGTTGTCAGACCCCCTGTGCACACTCTGGGCATGGTCACCGTGCTCTTCGCCGTCCTGCTCGTGCTGGTCACCGCCGCCGTCGTGGGGGCCGTGGTGTGGGTGGTGCTGTCCCGGCAGGCCGAGACGGCGCGCGATGCCACGGTGCGGGCGGCGGTGGACACCGTCTATGCCATGGCCGGCGACAAGCTGGGCGACCACCTGGCCGCGGGCTCCCGCGAGATCGACCTGCACGGTCAGGCCATCACGCAGCAGGTCGAGGGCATGGCCGGCGAGCTCAACCAGGTGCGCGAGCTGGTCGCCGCCCTGCAGCGCGACCGTGCCGACCAGCAGGGCCGGCTCGAGACCCGGCTCGAGGAGGCCGCCCGCCAGAGCGCCGATCTGGCCAACGTCACCGGCGCGCTGCGTCAGGCGCTGGCCAGCCCCCAGGCCCGGGGCCAGTGGGGCGAGCGCATGGCCGACGACGTGTTGCACCGGGCCGGGTTCGTCGAGGGGGTCAGCTACACGAAGCGCAAGGCCACCGACGCCGGCACGATCCCCGACTTCACCTTCCTGTTGCCCGACGGCGACGTGTTGCACATGGACGTCAAGTTCCCGGCGTCGGCCTACCTGCGCTACCTCGAGTGCGAGTCCGACACCGATCGAGAGCAGCACCGCCGCCAGTTCCTGCGCGACGTGCGGGCCCGGGTGAAGGAGCTCACGGTCCGCGACTACGCCGATCCCCGCTCCACGCCGGGCTACCTGTTGCTGTTCATCCCCAACGAGAGCATCTACTCGTTCATGCACACGTCGGACCCCGAGGTGCTCGATCATGCTCTTGCCCAGCGGGTGGTGCTGTGCTCGCCGTCCACGCTGTTCGCGGTCCTGGCCGTGGTGCGCCAGGCGATCGACCACTTCCAGCTCGACCGGGCCTCCAACGAGATCCTCGAGTGCCTGGGCACGTTCACCCGGCAGTGGGAGAAGTTCTCCGACCAACTCGACAAGGTGGGTCGCCAGCTCGACAGCGGCCAGCGGGCCTTCAGCGAGTTGGCCGGCACGCGACGCAACCAGCTGCAGCGGGCGGTCGACGCCGTGGTCGACCTGCGCGAGCGCCGGGGGGTCGACGAGGCGAGCCGGACGGTCGGCGCCCCTGGCGGTGCCGAGCCCGGGGTGCTCCACCTCCGTGAGGTCAGTGGTGCCTGAGCTCCGGTCGCTGGCCACCGGTCTGCTCCGGGCCCGGTCCCGGACCCGGCGTGCGGCCGCACTCCCCGCCTCGGCACCGGGCCGGCGGCCCCGCCCACCTCCGTGTCCGCCCCCGGAAACGCCGCCGGGACGGGTTGTCCGCCCTCGGTAGCCTGAGCCGGTGCCCCGACGCTTCTACGTCACGACGCCGATCTACTACGTCAACGACGTCCCTCACATCGGCCACGCGTACACCACGGTCATCACCGACGCGGTGGCCCGGTGGCACCGCCTGCTCGGCGACGACGTGTGGTTCCTCACCGGCACCGACGAGCACGGACTCAAGGTGCAGCGCGCCGCCGAGGAGCGGGGCCTCACTCCTCAGGAGCACGCCGATGCCACCAGTGCCCGGTTCCGCGAGGCGTGGCGGTTGCTGGACATCTCGAACGACGACTTCATCCGCACCACCGAGCCACGCCACGCTGTCGCGGTGCAGAAGCTGATGCAGGCCGCCTACGACAACGGCTACATCGTGAAAGACACCTACGAGGGCCTGTACTGCGTGTCGTGCGAGGCGTACTACACCGAGGACGACCTGATCGACGGGCTGTGCCCCATCCACAAGCGGCCGGTGGAGACCCTGAGCGAGGAGAACTGGTTCTTCACGCTCTCCGCGTTCGAGGACCGGTTGCTCGAGTGGTACGACCGCGGCGACGTTGTCCTTCCGGAGGGGAAGCGCAACGAGGCACAAGGCATCGTGCGCCAGGGCCTGCGTGACATCTCGATCAGCCGTACCTCCATCGACTGGGGCATTCCGGTGCCGTGGGACCCCGACCACGTCTTCTACGTCTGGTACGACGCGCTGATCAACTACGCCACCGCGGTGGGCTACGGCGACGACCGCGAGCGTTTCGAAGCCTGGTGGCCGGAGGTCCACCACGTGATCGGCAAGGACATCCTGCGCTTCCACACGGTGTACTGGCCGGCGTTGCTGATGGCGGCCGGGGAGTTGCCCCCCGAGCAGGTGCAGGTGCACGGCTTCTTGTTGATCGGCGGCGAGAAGATGTCGAAGACGGCGCTGAACCAGATCTTCCCCGCCGACCTGGTGGCCGACTTCGGGGTGGACGGGTTCCGCTACCACTTCCTGCGCGAGAACCCGTTCGGGCCCGACGGCGACTTCAGCTACGAGGCCGTGGTGGCCCGCTACAACGGCGACCTGGCCAACAACCTGGGCAACCTGCTGTCGCGGGTCGCGACGGTGGTGGGCAAGAAGTGTGGCGGCGTCGCACCGGCGCCACGCGCCGACAGCCCCCTCGCCCCGGTGGTGGCCGAGGCCTGGGCGGCCACGGCCGAGGCCTGGGGTCGGTTCGCGCCCTCGGTCGCGCTCGAGGCCACCTGGCGCATCATCCGGGAGGCCAACGCGCTGCTCGAGGCGGCCGAGCCCTGGAAGGCCGAGCCCGGGCCCGAGGTGGACGCGGTGCTGGGCGATGCCCTCGAGGCCCTGCGCATCGTGTCGATCCTCGCCAGCCCAGCCGTGCCCGAGGCCACGGCCGAGATCTGGCGGCGCCTGGGCCTGCCCGGCTCGCCGGCCGATCAGCGCCTGCCCGGCGCGGCCGCCTGGGGCGGTTACCCGGGTGGCGCCGCCATCGAGACCGGGGCACCGCTGTTCCCCCGCATCAAGGCATGAGGGTCGACACCCGCCGATGACCTGCCGATGACCCGCTGGACCGACAACCACTGCCACCTTCCGGGAGACCTCGGCGAGGCCGCGTCGCTCGTCACCGCCGCGCGCGCCGTGGGTGTCGAGCGCCTGGTCAACGTGGGCACCGACGTCGCGTCCTCGCGGGTGGCGGCGACGGTGGCCGATGCGTTCGACGGGGTGTGGGCCACCGCCGGCGTCCACCCCCACGACGCCTCCGGCGGTATCGACGGCCTGGCCGACCTGTTGGGCGTCTCCTCGGTGGTGGCGGTGGGGGAGTGCGGGCTCGACTACCACTACGACCATTCGCCCCGCGGTGTGCAGCGTGACGTCTTCGCGGCGCAGATCGCCCTTGCCCACGAACGGTCGATGCCCCTCGTCATCCACACCCGGGAGGCATGGGACGACACGTTCGCCATCCTCGACCGCGAGGGGGTGCCCGAACGCACCGTGGTGCACTGCTTCACCGGTGGCCCCGATGAGGCCGAGGCGTCGCTGTCCCGCGGTGCGTACGTGTCGATCAGCGGCATCGTCACCTTCAAGGCCGCGGACGACGTCCGGGCGGCGGCCGCCCTGTGCCCCCTCGACCGACTCCTGGTGGAGACCGACGCCCCGTACCTCGCCCCCGTGCCCCACCGGGGGCGCCCCAACCGCCCCGACCTGGTGGTGCACGTCGGTGCGGCGGTGGCGGAGGCGAAGGGCGTCACGATCGACACCGTGGCCGCGACGACCTGGGCCACCGCCGAGCGTCTCTACGGTCTCGGCACCCACAGCTGACCCGGCTCCGGCAGCACCGTCGCTGCGAATCGGCGCGACGCGTTGCGGTTGTGTTACGGTTCTGCTTCCACTATGCGACGAGCGGACACGGGGCGGGTCGACGGGCTGCAGGACGGCCGCAAGCAGCGCCGTCGGGCGCGGCTGCTGGCCACCTCGACCGGGTTGATCGCGGTGCCCCTGGTGGCGCTGGCCCTCGCGGGATCGATCAGCTCGCCTGAGCTCTCGGGCACCGAGGTGCGCACCCAGGGGGTCACCTCCTCGACCGTGCCGGTGGTCGGTCGCGAGGCGGTGCCCGCTCCGCAGCGCTCGGTGGTGCCGAAGGGGGTGGCCGTGGTGGCGCCGCCCACGACCACCACCACCGCACCGCCCCCGCCGCCCACCACCGAGGCGCCACCCGCGCCCGAGGCCGCCCCCGAGCCCGCTCCGGCCGACACCCCCGAGCCGGTCGTGGTCACGGTGCCGCCGGCGCCCGCCGCACCGCCCCCGGCGCCCGCCCCCGCCCCCGCGCCGGCGCCCGCCGGCAGTGTCAGCGCCAACCTCGATGCCATCGCCCAGTGCGAGTCAGGCGGTAATCCCGACGCCTACAACCCGGCGGGCTACTACGGCGCGTTCCAGTTCTCGCTGGCCACCTGGTGGGGCCTCGGGTTCACGGGCGACCCGCGCGACTACACCTATGCGGAGCAGAAGTACGGGGCGATCGCGCTCTACAACCGCAGCGGCTACTCCCCGTGGCCGTCCTGCGCCCGCCGCCTCGGCCTGATCTGACCGAACCCTCCGGCGGCGACGTCCGAGGCACCGCGCCGCCGGCCTGGGCGCGGGCGCAGCGCCCGCGCGGGCGCCGCGGGGACACGCAGGCGGCTTCCCCCTTCGGCCGGGAGGCACCTCGCCGCCACCCCGGCGGGATCGAGCCCGCCCGTACACTCGCCGGGTGCTGACCCGGAGCGATGTGGTGGCGCTGCTCGCAGCCCACGACCTGGCTCCCAGCCGGGCGCTGGGCCAGAACTTCGTGGTCGACCCCAACACCGTGCGCAAGGTGGTCGACCTGGCCGGGGTGGGGCCCGGCGACCCGGTCGTCGAGATCGGGGCCGGACTGGGATCGCTCACGCTCGCGCTGGCCGACGCCGGTGCCGAGGTGACCGCGGTGGAGATCGACCGTCACCTGGTGCCCGTGCTGCGCGAGGTCGTCGGCGGGCGTGCCCGGGTGGTGGAGGGCGACGCCCGCGCCTTGGACTGGCCGGTGGTGTTGGCCGACCACCCGCGCTGGTCGCTGGTGGCCAACCTGCCCTACAACATCGCCACCCCCTTGGTGGCCGACCTCCTCGACCAGGTGCCGGCGATCGACAGGATGCTGGTGATGGTCCAACGCGAAGCCGCCGTGCGCCTCGCCGCCGGCCCGGGCAGCAAGGCCTACGGGATCCCGTCGGTGAAGGTGGCGTACTGGGCCACGGCCGAGGTGGTGGCTCGGGTGGGGCCCAACGTGTTCCTGCCCCGGCCCAACGTCGAGTCCGCGCTCGTGCGCATCGTCCGCCGACCCACCCCGGCGGTGACCGCCGACCCCGAACGGCTCTTCGCCCTGGTGCGGGCCGGGTTCGGCCAGCGCCGCAAGATGCTCCGCCGTGCGCTGTCGGGGCTGGTCGACGCGGACGCCTTCGTGGCCGCGGGCGTCGCCCCCGAGGCGCGCGCCGAGGACCTCGACGTCGAGGCCTGGGGTCGCCTGGCCGACGCCGCCCCCTGACATCCGCCTCGGGCATTCCGGCACCGGCGGCCGCCGGCGCGGCGGCGGTGCGCCACCTCGACGTGGCCTGCTCGACCTCGGCTTGCCGGTCCTGCCGGTCCTGCCGGTGCTGCCGGCTCGCGACTCGATGTTTCCGCCGCCCCCACAGCGCCCGGCGTCCGGCCGACACCGCACTACTGTCGGCCTGTGCAGGTGATCGAGGCGCCGGCCAAGCTGACGCTGTCGCTGCAGGTCACCGGTGTGCGTGACGACGGCCTGCACCTGATCGATGCCGAGATGGTCTCGCTCGACCTGCACGACACCCTGACCTTCTCGGACGGCGACGGCCTCGAGGTGGTGGGCGGGTCCGATGCGCCGCCCGACGACGACAACCTCGTCCGTCGGGCCCTGCGGGCGGTGGGGCGCACGGCGCACGTTCGCCTCGACAAGCGGATCCCCGCCGGCGCCGGTCTCGGCGGGGGGTCGGCCGACGCGGCCGCGGTGCTGCGCTGGGCGGGTTGCCACGACCTCGACCTGGCCGCGGGCATCGGCGCCGACGTGGCGTTCTGCCTCGTGGGCGGTCGGGCGCAGGTGACCGGCATCGGCGAGCAGGTCGAGTCGCTGGCCTTCGAGAACCGCACGTTCACCCTGCTGACGCCGCCCGTGCACTGCTCGACGCCGGCGGTGTACCGGGCGTGGGACGAGCTGGGCGGCCCCATCGGTGACAACGGCAACGACCTGGAGCCGGCGGCGTTGGCCGTCGAGCCTCAGCTGGGCCGGTGGCGCGACGCGCTGGCGGAGGCGACGGGGCGCCGGCCCCGGCTGGCCGGCAGCGGCTCGACCTGGTTCGTGGAAGGTGCGTTCCCCGGTGCCGGACGGGTGGTGGCCCACACCACCTCGCGTTGAGCCCGAGGCACGAGGTCGGCACCGTCCACGAGGTCGGGCGCGAGGGCACCCCGTTCGAGGTGTCACGCAGTGGTGGACTCGATCGAGACTCCGCTCAGCCTGAACCCCAGCGCAGCCTCGCGACGGCGGCGCCTCCATGTCCGACCGCCAGGTTGATGGTCGGCGGGTTGAGCGACCTGAGCGGCCCGCCGCAGAGCTGCCGCTCGGCCCGTCGGTGATGCGCCGGGCGCCGCCGCGGTCAGGGGGTGAAGCTCACGGAGTCGATGCCGTTCGAGATGGCGTCGAGGTCGGCGTTGGTGACGGCGTAGGTCGCCAGCCCGGTGAGGATGTCGGCGTCGGTGTCCGTGAAGGCCACGAACAGCCAGGCCTCGTCGCGGCCGTTGCAGCCCGAGTAGGCCTGGATCGCCCCCGCTCCGTTCGCGACCTCGAAGACGTGGGCCGGCTCGGCCGAGCAGCGAGTGGTGGCCTGCGCGGCCCCGCCCGCCATGGTGTCGAGCACTTCCTGGACATCTCGATCAGCCGACTCGTGGAGCACGAAGATGTCGAGCCGGGGCTCGCCGTCGCCCAACGAGTCGAGGTTCGTCGACGCGATGATCTCGGGGTTCCCCGAGCCCGGCGTGGTGGTGGAGGTGTCACGGTCGCTCCACTCCGACGGTACGTCGATCGAGAGTTGCCCGGTGTCGTCGGTGACCGTCTCGAAGGTCTCGTAGTCGGTGCCCGGATCGGTCACGCCCGTCTCCTCGATGGCGTCCGTGAACGCGGATGCGGCGGTCTCGTCGCCCCCCGTCGCCGGCGCCAGGGTCGTGGGGGTCGTCGAGGTGTCGGTCTCGGAGCCGGCGCACTGCTCGAGGCCGAGCTCACGGTAGGTGTCGCCGAGCGCGTCCAGGCGGTCGGCGAGCTCTCCGCTGTACTGGTCGCCGAGGCTGCTCAGCTGCTCGGCGTCGCCGGCCTCGAGCGCCGCCGAGACGTCCTCGTGCGTGGCGACGAGGTCGTTCATGGTGTCGACGGTGTCGTCGACCGCTTGCTGCACATCGTCGGGGAGGTCCAGTGCGCCGGCGTCCTCGTCGAACTGCTCGACGGCGCCGTCGAGCTGGGCCGCCCCAACCTGGAATTCATCGGCCGCCGCGGTCAGGTCCTGCGGGTCGGAGAGGTCGAGGTCGTCGAAGTTCGCGAACAGGACGTCCGAGACTTCGCCGTTGGTGGCGAAGAGGTCGGTGCACAGGCCGTTGAGGTCGTCGACGAATTCCGTGCCGATGGTGGTCGTGGTCGACTCGGCGCTCTGGGCCTCGTCAGCGGCATCATCGTCACCGCCGCCACCGCCACCGCATGCAGCCAGGCCGAACACCGCGACGAGGACGACCAATGCCGTCCGGCGAGCCCTACGGTCCGTCCTACGGTCCGTCCTCATGTGCCGCTCCTCCCACCGTGGTGTGCCGTTGGCCGATGGTGACAGGCGGGGGCGTCCGGCGGATCCGGGGAACCCCGTGTCAGTCCCCGAAGGCGCCGGTGGCGCGGGCCCACTGCACCAGCTCTCGTCGGTTGCGAACCCCGAGCTTGCGATAGACCGAGCCGAGGTGGGTCTCGACGGTGCGGGGGCTGAGGAACAGCTGGTCGGCGATCTCGCGGTTCGAGGCGCCGACGACTGCCCGCCGCGCCGCCTCGTGCTCCTGGGTGGTGAGCGCTTCGAGCGACCCCATCAGCCCGACCGCCGCGGAACCGGCGGCGACGAGCTCCCGCTCGGCGCGGTCGGCCCACAGGTCGGCGCCGACCCGGCGCAGGATGGTCGCCGCGGCCTCGAGGTGGGCACGAGCCTCGGCGCGCTTTCGTGACCGCCGGAGGCGTTCGCCCCACAGCAACTCGGTGCGGCCCCGTGCGACGTCGTTGGGGATCAGGTCGAGGAACGACAGCGAGGCCTGGAAGTGCTCGGCTGCCTCGTCGTCGTCCTCGGCGAGCAGACCCCGGATCCGCTCGACGGCTGCTGTGGCCAGCAGGGCGGAGGGTGTGCCGACCAACTCGTCGAGCACCCCGAGCGCCTCGGCCCTGCGCCGCGAGCGCACGAGCGCCTCGCACCACTCCGGCTCCCAACGGATGACGAGCGTGCCGATGCCGAAACGCTCGCCCATCTGCTCGTACAGCGCCAGGGCCTCGTCGAGACGGCCCTCGCCGAGGTGGAGCGCCGCCCGCCCACAGAGGCCGGCCAGGCGGTGCGCGTCGTCGCGGGACCGCTCGCACCGCTCGGCACCGAGGAGACAGCGCTCGCGGTCGCCGGCCATCGCCGCGGCCACCACCAGCGACCCCGCCGCGTGCAGCGCCAGGTCGGGCTGGCCGATGCTGTCGGCCAGGGCGATGGCCTCGCTGTCCAGCGCGATCGTCTCGTGCAGGTCACGCCCGTGGGCCAGCACGGCGCGTGCCGACAGGACGGCGACGAGCGCGGGCAGGGCCACCGCGGCCCGCAGTTCGCGGTCGAGCGTGTCGAAGAGCAGCTCGACTTCGGGGCCCCGTCGGAGGAGGGCGAGCGCCGGGGCCACCACCTCGGCGAGGAAGGCACCGGCGGCCAGCGCACCCTCGCAGTCCAGGATCTCGACGTGACGGTCGAGCAGGTCGGCGCCACCGATGTCGCCCCGGGCCAGCCGCACCGCTCCGGTGGCCACCTCGGCCCGCCGCTCGAGCCGGGTGTCACCGGCCCTGCGGGCCTGCTCGAGGGCCAGCTTCGCCGCATGCTCGATCTCGTCGAGGCGGATCGAGCGCACGAGCGCCGGGAGCGTGTCCAACCACAGCTCGGCGGCGAGGCCGGGGTCGGCGTCCTCGACCGACTCGGCCAGGGTGCGGAGCTGTTCGATGACGGCGTCAGTGGCGCCGCCCCGAGCGGCGATCCGCAACCGGAGCTGCTCCCGGCGGGCCGCTTCGAGCGGGTCGTGCCCGAGCTCGTCGGCCCGTGCGAGCAGTGCGAGCGCAGCCTCGACGCGCCCCGTCTCCGAGAGCGCCGACGCACCCCTGCGGAGGCGCCGGGCGGCAGTCTCCGGGTCGGGTGTGAGCCGGGCGGCCAACTCGAGGTGCCGGGCACCGTCGACCGGCGCCCGCCGGCGCATCAGCTCGTCGCCCGACCCCGCGAGCGCGTCGGCGGCCTCGGCGTCGGGGCCGAGGGTGGCGAGGCCCGTGTGCCACGCGCTGGCGACCTGGTCGGTGAGTACCGCGCCGATCGCACCGTGGGCCAGGCGCCGGTCGCGCGCTGCGGCCCCGTGATAGGCGGCCGAGCGCAGCGTGGGGTGCGAGAATTCGACGCGGTGGTCGACCACGGTGACGATCCCCGCGGCCTCCGCCGGCTCGAGCCGACCGACGTCGACGGCGAGGGCGCTGAGGGCCCGACTCACCACGGTCAGGTCTCCGCGCAGCGCGGTGGCGGCCACGAGCAACGCGGTCCGGCACTCGGCTTCGAGGCCATCCAGCCGCTGTTCGGCCACCCGGCCAACCGATGGCGGCACCGTCAGCACCTCCGGCAGGGCCGCACGCCCCTTGCGCTGATGGTCGTCGAGGGCGGCGACGGCGGCCTCGAGGAGGAGGGGCGTGCCCCCGACCTGCTCGATGATCTGGCGGGCGACCGCAGGATCGGTGATCCCGAGGCGCTCGAGCAGCGCCTCGGCCGCCACGGGATCGAGCGGCCCGAGGGTGTCGGCGGGGCAGGGTGGCGTGGTCGGCTCCGGTCGGCCACCGACGACGAGCGCGATCGGCTCGGCTGCCAGCCGGGTGGCGAGGTACCCCACGGCCGCGCGGCTGGGTTCGTCGAGCCAGTGGACGTCGTCGATCACCACCAGCAAGGGGCGCTGGCGCGCCGCGCGGGTGAGCAGCGAGCGGGTACCGACGATGGGTGCCAGCGTGGTGCCGGTGGCGGGGGTGTCGCCGCCGCCGAGCGCGAGCGCGGCACGCAGGGCGGCCCGCTGCGGATCGGGGAGCGCGGCGTCGTGTCCTTCGGCGACCAGTGGCCCGACGAGCTGCTCGACGCCTCCCCATGCGAGGCCGGCCTCGCCCTCCCGGCCGGTCGCCGTCAACAGGCGTGACTGGCCGGGTCGTGCGGCGATCAGGTGATGGAGCACCGCGGTCTTGCCCACGCCGGCGTCGCCGACGATCCATCGCGCCCCGCCGTGGCCCGCAGCTGCCTGCTGGACCACGGTCGTGAGGTCCGCGAGGAGGTGCTCCCGACCCAACAGCACGTCATTTGCTACCACGAAGCGCGCGCGGCGGCCGCGCGCCGTACCGATCGCGCCACCGTCCGCGGCGGCTGGCCGTTCACCGTGTGCAGGTGGCCGAGCGTGGCAAGCCTCTGCGCCGAGCGGATCCGTGCGCACGCGTGTCGATCCGCGTGCCGGGGTGTCGGGTGCCGCTCGAGTCGGGCCTACGGCCGCGCCGGGCCGGCCCGTGGGGCTACTTGCCGGCGGCGCGGCGCTGGAAGCGGGTCCGCTTCAGCATCTTCTTGTGCTTCTTCTTCCGCATGCGCTTGCGGCGCTTCTTGATGAGAGATCCCATGGCGGGGTGCAGGGTATCGGCACCGACCCGTCGGTGCGAACCCACGCGAGCGCGGCACCCGAAACCGGGTACCGTCGTCTCGCTACCTTGGCGGGTAGTTCAACCGGCAGAACGCCTGACTTTGGATCAGGAGGTTGGAGGTTCGAGCCCTCCCCCGCCAGCCCAGGAGCCCGCGGCGCCGTCCGTGGCCCGCGCTTGCCGGTGACCCGTCGGTGCGCCCGACTCGCGAGCCGGATCCAGGGTGGCCGCTTCAACGGTCTATGGATCCCTGTACGGCCTGGTCCGTCAGAGGGTCGGGCTGATCGTGGTCACTTGGCCGGCGGCCACGGTGAAGGGCGTGGCGCCGTTGAAGTCGGCGCTGTCCTGCCAGTACTCCTGGGGGCTGCCGGTCCCGGGGACCAGGAAGGTCGCCCGGTACGTCCCTGGAGCGAGCCCGTCGATGTGGTAGTCGCCGAGGCCGTCGGAGGTGGTGAACCGGACGGTCCCCGACGCTGCGATCGCGACCACCCAGGCCCCCTCGACGCTCTGGCCGGCGGTGTCGCGTACGGTGCCTGTGATCGAGCCCGTGGTCGGGGCCAGCGCCGCGTTGACCGTGGCGGGCGCGACGGCGGTGGTCGCGGACGCGATCTGGTAGTAGGGCAGGTTCGGGTGCCACTCCATGTGGTGGAGGCCGGTCGGGTCGACGAATTCGAGCTTGTAGCCGCCGCCCGGGGCGAGGTTGATCGAGTAGTTCCCGCTCGCGTCGGTGACGGCCCCGCGTGCATAGGAGTAGTCGGCCGCCCGCAACGCCATCACCGCGACGTGCGGCAGGGGGGCACCGGTGGCCTCGTCGGTGACCGTCCCCGACAGGGTCGCCCCCGTGCCGGGGGCGGTACGCGCGGCGAGGCCGGCATCGATCGTCGTCGCCGCTCCGGCGGACACCCCCACCACGCTCGAGCCCGGCACGCTCGGCGCGTTGCTGTGGAACTCGGGCGTCCGCCCGCCGCCCAGGTCCACGAAGCCGATTCGGTGGTTGCCTGGGGCCAGGCCGTCCACTCGGTAGGCGCCGGCGTTGTCGGTGAAGTCGCCGAGGCCGGGCTGGCTGGTCGTGCCGTTGAGGGTGATCGCCAGTGAGCCCGGCAGCGCCGCCCCGGACCCGTCGGCCGTGAGCGACCCGGCGATGCGACCCCGAGTGGGGGGACGCTGTGGGTTGACGGTCGTGAGCGAGCCGCTCGCGACCGTGACGGCGGCGGGAGGAACCGGTGAGAAACCTGCGGTGTGCTCGCCGCCTGGGTCCAGCACGTACAGGAAGTAGCTCCCGGGTGGGACAGCCACGGCGAAATCGCCGGCCGTGTCGGCCACGGCGCCGCCGACCGCGCTGAAGTCCGAGGTGCGGAGCACCGCCACGCCGGCACCCGGGATCGGGTCGCTCGTGCCCTCGGTGAACACCGATCCGCGTATGCCGGTGGAGGGAACGGCGGGTCCGAAGACCTGGATGCGGCTGTTGCCGCCGTCGGCCACGTAGAGCAGCGTCCGGCCCGGGGAGTCGGACCACCCCGCCGGGGAACCGACGACGGCGAGGCTCTCGGGATGCAGGAACGGCCCTAGCTCGGCGGGGCCCGAGCTCCACGACTGGACCACAGCCGGGGTGGAGATCACCTCGGGCCGCTCGAAGCGCTGGATGCGATGCAACCCGTAGTCGGTGACGAAGACGTGCCGATCGGGCGAAGACGCGGGCCCGGTCGTGCTCTGACCGACAGCGACGTCGACGGGGAGGTCGAACTGACCAGACCCGGTGCCCTGCGTGCCCCACGACCCCTCGCCGCCGCCCGTGGAGTTGAAGTACTGGATGCGGCGGTTCAGGAGGTCGGCGACGTAGATCCGGCCGTCCCACGGGTCGACGGTCACGCCGGCGGGGCGGTTGAACTGCTCGGGCCCGGATCCCGGCCCGCTGCCGATGGTCTGGACGTGGGCGCCGCCGCGCGTGAACCGTTGGACTCGATGGTTCATCAGATCGGCCACGTAGACGTACGAGGTGTCCACGTCGATCCCATGGGGCTGGTTGAACTGGCCCGCGGCACTGCCGGCGGTGCCCCACTGGCGGATGAACACACCGTCGGCGTTGAACTGCTGGATCCGGTTGTTGTTGAGGTCGGCGACGTAGACGTCACCGTTGTCCGGGGCGACGGCGAGATCGACCGGCCGGTCGAACTGCCCGGCACCGGTGCCGGCGGAGCCCCAACGGCGGATGGGGCGGCCTCGGGCGTCGAACTCCATCACGCAGTTGCTGTTGGTGGCCGCGACGTAGACCCGCCGGCCGTCGCGACTGGCGTCGATGCTCTCGGGGCCGTCCATCTGGCAGGTGTCCGCTGACGTGTTCGTCCACTCACGCACGAACGTGGGCGCCGGGGGGAGCGAGGAATCGGGTTGGATGTAACTCGGCCCTTTGCCCGCACAAGGGCTCCCGGGGCGCAGCATGAAGTCGAAGGCCGCGGCGTCGGTGAAGAGCGGGTCCTGGTTCTCGATGTTGCTCACATGCGTGAACCCGACGCCCTCGTAGAGGTTCTGTGGGTGGGCGCTGTTCGAGATGCAGTTCCCGTCGACCTGGTTGCCGGCGGTCGAGGAGGGCCGCCCCAACACCTCGTGGGTGTCCCCCAGCCATCCTGTGTAGAGCTCAGGGTGGACCGGGTCCTGCGCGAGCGCCGGCAGAACCGAGTCGGCGAGGATGTTGTTCGTGACCAGGTTGCGCTGCGAGAGGAGCGCGTTGTTGTCGCCGCCGAGGTTGAGGTTCGACCCGTTCCCGTACAGGAGGTTGAACTGCATGAGGACGTCGTCCGCGTCGGGGTAGAGCTGCACGCCGCGGTTGTTGTTGTCGTAGATGAGGTTGTGCTCGATGACCGCGCTGTACCCGTCGACGTCGGCGCCATCCCGGAGGTAGGCCAGATACACCCCGTGCAGACCGCCGTAGCGGTCCTCGCCACCACGCGGGTCGCCGTAGGCGAGTCCGCAGCCGTGGATGGCGCTCTCCCGGAGGGTGAGGTCCTCGGCCGGGTTCGCCTGCACACCCACCCCGAGACAGATGTTGTTGGGATAGGTGAGATCCACCCCCTCCAGCGTGATCCGGTCGCCGTTGACCTGCAGCATGTTCCCGCTCGTCTGCGTCGTTCGGAAGTCGATGTCGCGAAACACCAGGTCGTGCGCGCTCGTGCTGATGGCGAAACCGGTCGTCGCGATCATCGTGACCCGTGACCCGGGCGTGGTCGGGCGGAGGACCTTGGGAGCGCCCAGCGAACCCGTCGCGGACGTCTGTGCGGCGCCCGCGCCGTAGGTGAAGGTGGCTCCGTCGGTCAGGCAGCCCTCCTTGCCCGGCGCCAGAGCGTTGAGCAGCGCCATCGGCGACCGCTTGGGCTGCGCCAGGGTGCCCGGGTTCGCGTCGTTGCCGTTGGGGTCGGCGTACAGGTCGCAGGCTGCGTCGGCATCGACGGCGGCGCCCCCGAAGGGGGCCACCGGCCCCACCAGCGAGGTCCCGCCCACCACGGCAATGGCCGCAAACCCGGTCATCCAGACCTGGAACCGAACCCGACCCGATCGCCGCCACCCCATGGTGCTCCCTCCTGTTCCCGTCGCAGGTCCCGGCACTCTAGACGTGGCCCCGCACCCCGATGTGGGCGCGTTCGGGTGCCGTGGCGTGGTCGGGACGGCACGTTGCGACGCGAGCGGGCGGGCGCCTCCGCTCGATCGTGACGACCCGGGAATGGCGGTCGATCGACCTGCTCACCGCTCCACCCGGAGGTCACCGAACACCCGTTGTCGACATCGGTCACCGACCACGACGCGCCGCCGTCGAGACGTCCAGAGGCGCGCCGTCGATCCGCACGAGTCACCCGTGGCCACACGTGAGGTGTGCACGACCACGATGACGGTGTGATGGGGCTTGTCCGCCCTCCCGACGAGGGGCACAATCAGGTGGGCGAGGGGGAGCGACGATGCCACAGAGGACCTGGTCGAGAACGCGTGTCAGGGTGGCGACGACCGCGCTGGTCGCCGTTGCCGTGGTGGCGGGCGCCGCCGGGGCCACCGCCGCACCGGCGTCGCCCGGCTCCGCTCCCGGGGCCAGTGCCGCCCAGCCCGGCCTGCCCGTCGCTCCGGGCGTCGCTGCGGGGCCGGGGGAGCGGGGGGCGCCCGAGGTGGTGCTGGGCGACGACACCCGCCAGCCGGTGGCCCACCCGAGGAACTTCCCGCACGGAGCGATCGGACTGCTCCGGCCGGTGTGGTCGGGAGGCCACTACACGAGCTGCACGGGCTTCATGGTCGGTCCCCACACGGTGCTCACCGCCGCCCACTGCCTCTACGACGCACCCCACGGCGGCAAGCCGAACTACGTGCAGTTCCAGGCCGCCAAGTTCTCGACGGGGCTGTACCTGATGCAGTGCATCGCCCACAACCACGCCAACATGCTCGTACCCCAGTCGTTCATCGACTCACCGAACACGGGTGACGACCTGGCGGCGCTCGAGGTCGGGAGCTGCACCGACGGCAGCGGCTTTCCCAACGACCCGATCGACCTGACCGGCTGGATGGGGTTCGCCCCCGACGACCTCACCGGGGACACCGTGAAGATCTCGGGCTACCCGGACGACCACGAGGACACGATGATGACGGGGCACGGGCCCGTTCGGCGCACGTCGTCGCGCATCCTCAACTATCGCATCGACACGACCCAAGGCCAGAGCGGGTCTCCGGTGTTCGCGAGGTTCGACCCCGAGGGCGCGGCGCCGCGGGGTTGGTATGCCATCGGCGTGCACAGTGGGGGCCTGCGGTCGGCCGATGCCAACTGGGCGGCGCGCATCGCCGGTGGCAACTACAACCGCGTGGTCCACTGGTTCCTCCGCGACCCCGTCCAGCCCTACTGATCCCCGGGCCCGGCTGAGCGCGGGTCCCCTGGGGGCGTGTCCGGCTCCACTGACGCGCCGCCTTGTCGCCCCCGCCGGCCAGATGCGGCCGTCGGGCGGTGCGCCGACGGCTACCCCCCGCCAGGCGGCGGCGACCTGCGCGGAGGCCTGGGCTCAGCCCGCGGCGGTCGTGGTGGTACCGCCGCCGCCGCCGCCGCCACCGCCGCCACTGCCACTGCTGTCCGAGGGGCCGCAGGCGCTGGTGCCCAGCGCATCGGCGGCGTCGGCCTGCGCCTGGCGGGCGGCCTCGGCGTCGCTCTGCACCTCGGCGACGGCGTCCTCGAAGGACGCGAGGGTGTCGGTGGGGGCGTCGGCGAGCTGGTCGGCGACGGCCGTCTGATCGTCGAGCGCCTGGGTGAGCTGGTCGAACGCGTCGGAGAGGTCGCCCGGGACGTCGAGGGCCTCGAGCGACGACTTGTAGTCGGCCAGTGCGGTGCCGATGCCCTGCGCCGCGGTGCCGAGATCGCTCACCGCCGCCTGGTACTCGTCTCGGTTGGCGGCGGACTGGAGGTCGTCGAGCGCGGTGGAGAAGTCGGCGGTGGCGGCGTCGAGCGACGCCTGGCCCGCGCTGCAGGCGTCGCTCAGCTGGGTGGCGAACTCACCGGTCGCGCCACCGCCACCGCCGCCGGCACCGGCAGTGGTGGTCGAGGACCCGGCATCGTCGTCGCCGCTGCTGCTGCACCCGAAGAGGACGGCGATGCAGGCGACGATGGCGGCGAAACGCAGCAGTCGGGACACGTGTTACCTCCGCAAGGGATCTGACCGGCGACGAGCGTACCGCGCGGTGACGGTGCGGCGCCGCAGCCGGTCGCCCCTCGCCGTCGCGCCGCGCGAGGTCGGATGGTCGCCACTCGTGGGTGGTCCCGGCGGGGGCCCACCCACGCGACACATGACCGCGCCCGCGGCCCGAGGCGGGCGGCGCGGCGGGGGCACGCTGGCTACGATCCCCGGCGGGAGGTGGGCCGATGCGGGGCGGATCAACGCTGTCGATGGTGTCGATGGGGTCGGTGGTGGTGCTCGTCATGGCGCTGAGCGCCGGGTGCGGCAGCGGCGTGCAGGACTCCGGGCTGGGCGAGTGGCTCGGGCCGGCGGACGCCGCCTGTGACGACGAGCTGTCGGAGGTGGGTGGCCTCGCCGAGACGCCGGCCGACGCCGCGGCGAACGCGGACGCGCTCACGGACGCCTTCGCGTCCGCGTCGCAGAAGGTGGCCGACCTCGAGCCGCCCACCGGGGACGACGGCGAAGCGGTGTCCGAATTCCTCGGGACCATCAACGGCGTGGCCGAGGACCAGGCGGCCGCGGTCGAGGCGTCCGACGACGGCACCGACGACTTCGCGTACGCGGCCGCCTTCGCCGAGCTCGACGCCGACGCCGCGGCCGAGCAGGCCGAGGCGCTCGGGCTCGAGGACTGCACCGCCCGCTACCGCGACGCCGCCGACTCGATCAGCACCACCGCGGACACTCTCGAGGCACTCGGAGCGGTCTCCGAGATCCGTGTCGGCGACTGCACGTCGGACAACGAGGACGAGATCGAGGCCGCCGAGTGCACCGACGACGCGGCCGCGGCGGAGGTGCTCACCACCGAGCTGACCGACGAGTTCGACTGCGGCTCCGACTCGGACATCTCGCGGTCGTTCAGCCAGAGCCAGGGCGACGTGTCCGTGGCGGCGGGTGTCTGTCTGGCCAGCCTCGGCCCGTCCCCCGAGGAGGTCGACAACGTGTGGGACATCGGGTCGTGCGTGGCGTCCGACGACCCGAACGAGGACCCCTTCACCGGCGTGGAGGTCGCGTGCGACGACCCCACCGCCACCCTCGAGGTGACCGACGACGTGGGGGTCGACGACACCTGCCCTGGCGCCGACGACGTGGGCATCCTCCACAGCGACGAGGAGGTCGACCTCTTCGGCGAGGGCAGCTGGTGCCTCAGCCCGCTCTGACCTGCTGAACCCTGACCCGCGGAACCGACGGCCCGACGGTCGACGGGACGGGCTGCTCGTCGACCCGACGGGCCGGTCCCACGCCGATCACGATCCGATGGTCGTGGGACGAGCAGACCGGGCCAGTCGGCCGGTGGCCGACCGGCTGGCCCGGTGCCGTGATCAGAAGCTGGTGGTGTCGGTGGTG
Source organism: uncultured Microthrixaceae bacterium (assembly GCA_964635055.1). GTDB lineage: Bacteria > Actinomycetota > Acidimicrobiia > Acidimicrobiales > DATDAH01 > JAEUJM01. The sequence continues at coordinate 62,903 of CAZWMT010000009.1, forward strand.
TCGGACGAGCTGTCGTCCTGGGAGGCGCAGTCGGGTGCGTCCAGGGCCTCGGCGGCGTCGTCGGCCACCTGGTCCAACTCGTCGTTGGCATCCTGGAGCGCGTTGAACGCGTCGGTGAACGCCGCGCCGTCGTCGGCGGCGATGGCGTCGCGGAGGTCTTCGGTGAGCGCTTGGCGCTCCTCGACCCCGGCGGTGAAGTCGTCGAGCGCCGCCTGCGCGTCGTCGGGCACGTCGAGGTCCTCGACCCCGGCCAGGAAGTCGTCGAAGGCGTTGATGACCGTCTCGGTGGCGGTCTCGGCGTCATCGAGGGCGGTCGCGTAGGCCGCGGTGTCGCCGCTGCTGTCGGCGGTGGCCAGTTCGTCGAGGGCGGCCTGGAGGTCCTCGCCGGCGGCATCGGTGGTGGATTGGCCGGTGGCGCACAGGTCGTTCAACGCGGTGGCGAACTCGGCGCCGGCGTCGGTGGTCGTCGTGGTGTCCGCCTCGGCGGTGGTCGTGGTGTCCGAGGCGTCATCCCCGCTGCTGCTGCACCCCAGCAGGGCGAGCGAGCCGGCGGCGATGACGATGGCAGAGTTGCGGAGCAGGCGCGACACGTTCAGGTTTCCTCCCGGGAGTGATGATGACGCAGGGACGGTAGCGCCCGAGTGGGCGCCGCGCCGTCGAAGCGGTCGCGGATGTGGGCGCGGCCTCGTCGGGCCGCCGAGCCCATGAACGGGTGTCAGGCCTCGCAGACGTAGCTGGCGACCTCGCCGTCGAGGGCGGCGGCCATGTCGCGGGCCACGGCCTCGGTGCCGGGTCGGGCGATCCACTTGTCGCCGGCGACGTAGTAGGTGGCGCCACCACCCCCGAACGCGACGATGAAGCTGCAGTCGAAGAACGCGCCGTCCTCCACGAAGGCGCGCTGGGCGGCAGCGTCGGCGAAGAGGTAGAGGTTCACGATCTCGCCGCCGAACTCGCACGTGCCCTCGGCCGAGGTGCCCGGCTGTTGCAGCCCCGCACCCACGTCCGCGTAGTTCGTGCAGCCTTCGAGGGCGTCGCTGAGGTCGCTCGGCGTGGAGGCATCGACGGGTGAGGAGGGCTCGACCGTCCCGGTCCCGGTCCCGGTCCCGGTGCCGGTACCCGCGCCCCCCGAGCCTCCGGTTCCCCCGCCACCACCGGTGCCGCCGTTTCCGCCGCCGCCGTCCTCACCGGCGGTGGTCGTCGTGGTGTCGCTGCCGCTGCCGAACGGTCCGGAAGGCGCCGAGGTGGTGGCGTGACCGGTCGTGGACGTGGCCGCGGCGGCGTCGCCCGTGTCGGGGCGGTCGTTGCCGCTGCTGCAGCCCGCCGCGACGACGAGCAGTGTGCACACCACGCCTGCGATGACCCGTTTCACCCGTGCATCCTCCGGTCGCGCCGCTCGGTCGGCTCCGATGCGAAGGCTAACCGTCCCCGTCTTCCGAGCGCGGGCGGACGCGGCTAGAAAGGACCCGTGGCCCCACCCCCCCTGTCCGCGATCATCCTGGCGGCGGGCGAGGGCAAGCGCATGCGTTCGCAGCGGCCCAAGCCGCTGCACGTGCTGTGCGGTCGACCGATGCTGCTCTACGTGCTCGATGCGCTGTCGGACTGCCCCGTGCGGCGCGCCGTCGTGGTGGTGGGCCACGGTGCCGAGCGGGTCACCAAGATGCTCCAGGAGGACGGTCCCGACCTGGTGATCGACCACGTGGAGCAGGACGTGCAACGCGGCACCGGCGACGCGGTCAGCGTCGGCCTCACCGGCCTCGACGACGACCTCGACGGCGACCTCGACGGCGGCGACGTGCTGGTCCTGCCCGGCGACACGCCGCTGCTGCGTCCCGCCACCATCGCCGCGTTGGTGGACGAGCACCGCGAGAGCGGGGCCGCGGCCACGCTCCTCACCGCGCGGCTGCCCGATCCCGCCGGCTACGGACGGGTGGTCCGGGGCCGCGACGGCGGCGTGCACCGCGTGGTCGAGGACGTCGACGCCGACGACGACGAGCGCCGCATCGACGAGATCAACACGTCGATCTACTGCTTCCGGCGGGGGGTGCTGGCGCCGGCGCTGCGGCGGCTCAGCCCCGAGGCGAACGCGCAGGGCGAGTACTACCTGACCGACGTCATCGAGGTGCTGCACAGCGCCGGGTACCCGGTGGGGTCGGTGGTGGCCGACGACGCCGGCGAGATCGCGGGGGTCAACGACCGGGCGCAGCTCGCCGCCGCCGAGAGCGAGCTGCGCCGGCGTACCGCGGCCGGGTGGATGGCCCGGGGCGTCACCATGGTCGACCCCGACCGCACCTACATCGACGCGACGGTCGAGCTGGCCCCCGACGTCACCTTGTTCCCCGGCACGTTGCTCCAGGGCCGCACGGTGGTGGGGCAGGGCACCGAGCTGGGGCCCGACACCCGGCTCGTGGACTGCGTGGTCGGCGCCGATTGCGTCGTCGAGCAGACCGTGGGCCGCGACGCCGAGGTGGGCGACGGCGCGGTCGTGGGCCCCTTCGCGGTGCTCGAGTCGGGCGCCCAGGTGCCGGCCGGGACCCGCACGGGCGCCTTCTACACTGGCCGTCTCGGCGACTCCGGCAACCCCAGCCACTGAGGCGGAAGGCGATCATGGAGCAGGTATCGACCAAGCGGTTCCACCTCGTGTCCGGCGAGGCGAACCTGCCCCTCGCCGAGGAGATCGCCGACCAGCTCGGCGAGCGGCTGTGCGAGACGAACCTCGCCGAGTTCGCCAACGGCGAGCTGCACTGCCGGTTCGGCGAGTCGGTGCGTGGCAGCGACGTGTTCATCGTGCAGTCGCACTGCTCCAGCGGCGACAACTCGGTGAACGACGCGATCATGCAGCAGCTGATCATGGTCGACGCCGCCCGGCGGGCCTCGGCCAAGCGCATCACCGTGGTGTGCCCCTTCTACGGCTACGGCCGCCAGGACCGCAAGGCCGAAGGTCGCGAGCCCATCACCGCCAAGCTCGTGGCCAACCTGTTCACCGTGGCCGGCGCCGGTCGGCTGGTCAGCGTCGACCTCCACTCGGGGCAGATCCAGGGCTTCTTCGACGGCCCCGTCGACCACCTGACGGCGATGCCCGTCCTGGTCGACTGGATGGCGTCGAACCTCGAGGGCGACCTCACCGTGGTGTCGCCCGACGCCGGCCGGGCCAAGGTGGCCGAGCGCTACGCCAACGTGCTGGGCGCCGACCTGGCCATCGTGCACAAGCGCCACGTGGCCGGGGTGAAGAACATGGTCGAGGCCGGCGAGGTGGTCGGCGACGTGGAGGGCCGCACCTGCGTGCTGATCGACGACATGATCGACACCGGCGGCACGCTGGTCGCCGCCGCCGAGGCGGTGGCGGCCCAGGGCGCCGGCCAGGTGCATGCCGCGGCCACCCACGGCCTGTTCTCGGGCCCCGCCATCGCCCGCATCTCCGACTCGGCCATCGAGAAGGTGGTGGTCACCAACACGCTGCCCCTGCCGCCCGAGAAGCAGATCGACAAGATCGAGGTCGTGTCGATCGCCAAGGTGATCGCCGACGCGCTCGGCGCGGTCTTCGAGGACACGTCGGTCAGCGAGATCTTCGGCGGCGCCAACCAGAGCTGAGGTCGCGGCCGGCGCTGAGCGCGCGCAGGGCGCCGAGGCGGGCGCGTCGGAGCCCGTCGGATCAGTGCTCGAGGTGGCGCATGTGGAGCCAGACGGCCACGGTGCCGCCCACGAACACGCCCGCCCAGAGGCCGGTCCAGACCGCCAGCCAGGCCAACGCGGCCGTCGACGTCTGGGGGCTCACGGCTTCGAAGACGATGAAGGCCCCGATCGCCAGCAGCGGGATGCCGACGAGGATGCCGATGACGACGGATCGGGTGAAGCCCTGGTCGGTGAGTTCGGACGTGTCGGTCATGGCACGAGAGAACCCGATCGTGTGAACTCGGACTAGGGCCGAAGGTCCCGTCTGGACCGGGCCACGGGCGGCGACCCGGCCAGCGGGTCCCTGCGCTCGGGGAATCGAGCGCCAGTTGTCACCCGTGCGGGCCCCGCCGGTAGGCTTGCCTGCTGTCCCGGGGCACACCACGTCCCTCCGCCGGACCCACCGCCGGACCCCACCCGCAGCCAGGAGCGCACACGCATGGCCGAACTCACCCTCACCGCCGAGACCGGCCGTCCCACCGGCAGCCGTGCCTCGAACCGCCTGCGGGCCGAGGGCAAGATCCCCGGCGTCGTGTACGGCCTGGGCTCCGACCCGAAGGCCGTGGCGGTGAACTGGCGCGAGTTGCGCCACGTGCTCACCACCGACGCCGGCCTCAACGCCCTGATCAACCTCGACATCGACGGCGAGCAGCACCTCAGCATCGTCAAGGAGATGCAGCGCAACCCGGTGAAGCGCTCCGTCACCCACGTCGACTTCATCCTGATCGACCGCGATGCCGACATCGAGGTCGAGGTGCCCGTGGTGCTCGAGGGCGATGCCGACCTGGTGGAGCGCGAGAACGGCACCGTGTCCCAGGTGCTGTTCAGCCTCACCATCATCGCCAAGCCGGGCAAGATCCCCGACCAGCTCACCGCCGACATCTCGGCGCTCGAGATCGGCGAGGCCATCCGGGTGGCCGACCTGGCCCTGCCCGACGGCGTGCGCACCGAGGTCGACCCGGACGACCCGATCGCCATGGGTGAGATCACGCGGGCCACGCTCGAGTCGGAGGCCGAGGAGGCAGCGGCCGAGGAGGCCGCGGAGGCGGGCGAGGCTGCCGCCGGCGAGTCCGGTGGCGAGGGCGGCGACGACGCGAGCTGACCGGCGGCGGGGCACGCCCGCCGACCTGTTGGTCGTGGGCCTGGGCAACCCCGGCACCGAGTTCGAGCGCAGCCGGCACAACGTCGGCGCCGAGGTGGTCACGCTGCTGGCCGAACGCCACGGCGCCCGCCTGCGTGCCCGCAAGGAGCGCGCCCGCGCCGACGAGGTCCGGGTGGGCGCACAGCGCCTGGCCCTCGCCGTGCCCCTGACCTACATGAACGACTCGGGCCAGGCGGTGGCCCCACTCGTCAGGCGCTACGGGCTCGAGGACGACCTGCACGCCGTGGTGATCGTGCACGACGAGCTCGACCTCCCCGTCGGTCGGCTCAAGCTGAAGGTCGGTGGTGGTCTCGCCGGCCACAACGGCCTGCGCTCGATCAAGGCCCACCTGCACTCCGACGACTTCGTGCGGCTCCGCATCGGTGTGGGCAAGCCGCCGAGCAAGGAGCACGGCGCCGACCACGTGCTGAGACGGGTCCCCAAGGCCGACCGGGTCGAGCTCGACATCGCGGTGCAGGAGGCCGCCGACGCGGTGGAGCTGATCCTGGCCGAAGGTGTCGAGGCGGCCATGACCCGGGTGAACGCCCGGGCCTGAGCCCTCGGTCCGATCAGTTGTTGCGGTACTGGTCGTTGTACTGCCGGCCGCCACCACCCCACGACATGATGTCGAGCACGAGCCCGCTGAAGACGAACAGCCAGCCGAGGCCGTGCACGCCGGCGATCGGTGCGTAGGCGAGCGCGTAGAACAGGGTTGTCCACGGCAGGACCAGGAAGCCGAGGAACCCCATCCAGAACGAGTCGAACGCGAGCGACAGCTTCCCCGTCTGATGGTCTCCGAACAACCACAGCAGGAACAGCGCGAGGCGCGGCGACAACCAACTGGCGATCACGACGAGGCAGCAACCCATGGGTGCATGTTCGCGTACCAGCGCCGGCCCTGCGCAACGAAGCGGGAATCGGCCCGCCCGGGTGCCGGTGGTGGGCCCGCGGTCTGAGAAGATGGCGGGCGGGCGACCGCCCGGCCGGAAGGGGGAATCGGTGCGCAGGACGATCTCGTGGGGGGCGGTGGCAGCAGCGGCCGTCGTCGCGGTCGCGTGCAGCAGCAGCGGTGGCGGTGGCGGTGGCGGCTCGGACGACGCCGCGCCGAGCACCACCACCGAAGCCGTGGCCCCCGTCGACTACTCCGCCCGCGGCCCCTACGCGGTGGGCGAGGTGGACCTCGAGCTCGATGCCGACCACCAGATCGCGGTGTTCTACCCGGTGGACCGGGACTCGCTGGCCGACGATGCCACGCCTTACACGTACTCGGGTGAGGACATCTTCGGGCCCGAGATCGTCGATCTGCTGCCGGGCGCCCTCGCCGGCGAGATCGCGCCGCCCGACACCTGGGTCGAGGCGCCCGCCAGCCAGGACGGCCCGTTCCCGGTGGTGATGCACAGCCACGGCGCGGCCGGCAACCTTCGCTTCGCGAACTTCCACAACAGCCACGTCGCCTCCTGGGGCTACGTGGTCGCGGCCGTCGACCATCCCGAGCGGGGCGTCGTGGCCGCGCTGTCGAACGCCACCGGCGGCGGCGGTGGCGGTGGCTCCGGTAGTGGCTCCGGTGGCGGGTGCGAGGCGCCTGATCAGACCGAGGCCTTCCTCGACAGCGATCAGCTCGCCGCCGGTCTCGACCTGCTGGGCGAGGAGAACGACACCAGCGGGTCCGCGCTGGAGGGCGTCGTGGGCACCGAGCAGGTGGCGGCCGAGGGCCAGAGCGCCGGCGGCAGCGCATCGGGCACGCTGGCCTACGACGACCGGGTCGACGTGTGGATCGGGCAGGCCCCGGGCACACCCCTCGAGCCCGGCTCCGACCCAGGGACGTACGTGTCGGTCACCGAGAACGCGGACGGCGGGTGCGACGTCGAGTTCGAGACCGAGCAGCAGCTGGCCGACACCAGCCCGCCACCGGTGCCGTCGATGATCATCGCCGCGGAGGGTGACTCGGTGATCCCGCTCGACCGGGTCGAGTCGATCTTCGCCTGGCTCGACACCCCGAAGCGCCTGGTGGTCATCGCTGACAGCGGTCACGCGGTCTTCGTCGACCCCTGCCCCCTCATCCAGGAGGAGGGTGGTCTCTCGGCGTTCGTGTCGGCACTGGGCCTCGATCCGGACGACGTCCCGCTGGTCGAGCTCGGCGAGAACGGCTGCCTGCCCACCGACACCCCGGCCGAGACGGTGTGGGCGATGATCGATCACGTCACGGTCGCCGAGCTGAACGACGTGTTCGACGTCGATCGCGCCGCGGCCGAGGCCAGCCTGGCGCCCGACTACCTCGCCGAGGCCTTCCCCGACCGCTTCGCCAGGGAGGAAGTGGCCGACTGATCGCCGTACGCCAGGTGCGCACGCCCGGGCGTGGCACCGGGTCATCGGCGCATCCAGCCACGTCGGTGCCTGGCGCGGTCGCCCCCAGGGCCTGATCTGGCACAATGCGCTCCGTGTCAGGCGGAGCTGTGGTGGACAAGCGCGCGTGGCGCGAGGTCGAGGCGGTCGCAACGCCCGCGTCCGGCCACCCGCCGTTGCTGGTGGGCATCGCCCTCGGCGCCGCGGTCGTGGCCTTCCTGATCTGGCGCGATCACGTGGAGGCCGCAGTGATCCTGGCCGCGGTGGTGGCCACGCTCACCCTCCTACGGCGGGTGTGGCCGGCGTTCGACCGCGTGTTCGGGCGGTTCTTCGCCGCGATCGGCCACGCCGTGGGCATAGGGCTCAGTTGGCTGGCCCTCGGGCTCACGATGCTCGTGGTGGTCATGCCGGTATGGGTGGTCACCACGATCCTGCGCTGGGACGTGCTCGAGCCCGACCACGAGCGCGGGGGATGGGCGATCCGCCGGTTCCGGGTGTGGCAGAGCCGGCCCGACCGTGGGTTCGCGAACGAGCGGCGAACGCTCCGTTGGCAGACGCGGCTGCACGGCTTCCTGGTGGTGGCGGTGCCGCTGGCCGTCGTGGCGGTCATCGCCTTCCCATTGCGCGATCCGTCGCTGCGGCTCGCCGGCGAGTTGATGCCGGGCCATCTCGTGTTCGGCGGCTCCGACGACGTGGCCGCGCCGCCCGTCGGGTCGGTCCCCGCCACCCCGACGCCAGGGGCCCTCCCCGATCCCGTTGGCGACCCCCCCGACGGCTATCCGCGTGACTCCTTCCTGGCCCACGCCGGCGACCCGTGGGTGCCCGACTTCTTCAACCAGTACTTCCCGGTGCAGTTCGCCTTCGATCCCTACCTGACCGTGCGGGCCGCCGATCGCGAGGAGCAGTACGTCAACGTGCACGACCGGGTGCGGCGCAGCTACGTGCCCGACGGCGCAGAGGACGACCCAGCGGCACTCGATGTGTGGTTCTTCGGTGGCTCGGCCCTCTTCGGCCAGGGCCAGCGCGACGACCACACCATCCCGTCGGAGGTGGTGCGGCTGGCCGAGGAGGCGGGTGTGCCCATCCGCGCCCAGAACTTCGGGGTGCCGTCGTACATGGCGTGGCAGGACACCGTCCTGCTGGCACAGCTGCTCACCGAGCGCCCCCCACCCGACCTCATCGTCACCTACGAGGGCTACAACGACGTCGTCCAGACGATCTGGGGAGGCTCGCCGACGCAGGTGTCCACCGGCTTCGCGGACCAGGTGCGGGATGCCCTCATCGAGGGTGGCGCCGACCTCGCCGGCGCCGACAACAGCGCGGCCGACCCGATGCCCCGCACCTCGGCCTACTCGCCCCAGAACTCGGCGACCGTGTTCGGCCGGGCCGCCGGCACCCAGCGGGATCTCGCCGAGGTGCACGACATCCCGATCGCCCAGTACCTGCAGCCGTCGGTCTGGACGCGTGACCTCGCCGTGGACGACGCCACGCTCGCCAACATCGGCACCGACCGCGCCTACCACGACAGCTACAGGGTCGGATGGAACCGGGCCCGGGAGCTGATGGCCACCGACGGGGTGGTGGACCTGGGCGACTCGCTCGACGATCTCGACGAGCTCGTCTTCGACGACGACGTGCACACGAACGAGACCGGTGCCCGGGTGGTGGCCGAGGCCATCTACGCCGACCTCGCCGACACGCTGCAGCGGCTGCACGCCGAGAAGGCCGGCCTCTGAGGCGTCGCCCGGCCCGGTAGGTCGGTGCCGGCGGACGGGGTTTCTAGACTCGACGGGTGAGTCTCGGTTCCCTGCCCAAGCTGCTGCGCGACGAGCCTGCCGTCCTGCAGTTGCTGGGGCGGTCGTCGGCGGTGCTGGCGGTGCCCGAGCCCGCCCGGGCGTTCACCATCGCCGGCCTGGCCGAGATCTCCCAGCGGTCGCCGTTGGTGGTGGCGGTCCCGACGTCGGGCGACGCCGAGCGTATGGTGCGCGACCTGGCCGCGTTCCTGGGCGAGGACCAGGTCGACCTGTTCCCCGCGTGGGAGACGCTCCCGTTCGAGCGGGTCAGCCCCAGCGTCGAGACCATGGGCCGCCGACTCCGCGGGATGTGGCGCCTCCGTCACCCCGAGCGCCTGCCCCGCGTCCTGGTGGCACCCGTGCGGGCCCTCGTGCAGCGCCTCGGCCCCCACGTCGAAGACGTCGAGCCCGTGGTCGTGCGGCGGGGCGAGGCCGTCGACGCCACCGAGCTGGTCGACCGGTTGGTGCGGGCCGGCTACCGCCGCGAGTACCAGGTGGAGCACCGCGGCGAGCTGGCGGTGCGGGGCTCGATCATCGACGTGTTCCCCTCCACCGCGGACGCGCCCGTGCGCATCGACCTCTGGGGTGACGAGGTCGACCGGCTGACGGAGTTCTCCGTGGCCGACCAGCGCTCGACGGTCGAATTGTCCGAGGCGGAGGTCTTCGGGTGCCGCGAGCTGTTGCCCACCGACGAGGTGCGGGCGCGGGCCGAGGCCCTCGTGGGGGCCGAGCCGTGGGGTCGCGAGCACTGGGAGCGCCTCGCCGCGGGCGAGACCTTCGACGGCATGGAGTCCTGGCTCGGCTGGCTGGTGGACGACGAGCACCTGCTGCCCGACCTGTTGCCCGCCGACGCACAGCTGTTGCTGGTCGAGCCCACGCGCATGCGCGACCGCGCCGCCGACCTGCTGGCCGAGGAGGCCGACCTGGCGGCCACGCTCTCGCAGACGTGGGGAGCGGGCGGTCGCGAATTCCCCCAGCTGCACCTGGCGTTCGATCGGCTGCTGGCCCACACCGAGGTGCCGGCCTGGTCGGTCACCAACGCCCCGGAGGGGCCCGACGTGGTCACGGTGGGGGCCTTCGGGTGGGACCCCGTGGTGGGCGACGGGTCGCGGCTGGTCAAGCAGTTGGCCGACCTGCTGGCCGACGGCTTCCGGCTCGTCGTGGCCGCCGACGGCGCCGGCTCCGGTCGGCGGGTGGCCCAGCTGCTCTCCGACCACGGGGTGGAGGTGGCCGACCGGCTCGAGGCGTCGATGCCCCGCCTCGGCGACGCCGCACCGCCCCTCGACCTCACCCGTCCGGGCGGGCACCTCGTGGTGGCGCCGCTCGACCGGGGCTTCGTGATCCCGTCGCTGAGGCTGGCGGTGCTCACCGAGGGCGACGTCACCGGCCGTCGACGGGCGCACCGCCCACCCAGGCCCCGCCAACGCGACGCACGGGGCTTCTTCGACGACCTCACCGTCGGTGACCACGTGGTGCACCACCAGCACGGGGTGGCGCGCTACGGCGGCATGGTCAAGCGGGCCATCGCCGGCCACGAGCGGGACTACCTGCTGCTCGAGTACCGCAGCGGCGACCGGCTCTACGTCCCCTCCGACCAGATCGACGCCGTCCGCCACTACACCGGTGGCGAGACGCCCACGCTCAGCCGGCTCAACGGGTCGGACTGGCAGAAGACCAAGTCCAAGGTGCGCTCGGCGGTGGCCGAGATCGCCCAGGAGCTGGTGGTGCTGTACCAGACCCGGGTCAACAGCGAGGGCATCGCGTTCGCGCCCGACACCCCCTGGCAGCGCGAGCTCGAGGACGCGTTCCCCTACCGGGAGACGCCCGACCAGCTCACCGCCATCACCGAGGTCAAGGCCGACATGGAGGAGCCGGTGCCGATGGACCGGCTGGTGTGCGGCGACGTGGGCTTCGGCAAGACCGAGGTGGCCATCCGGGCGGTCTTCAAAGCGGTGCAGGACGGCACCCAGGCCGCGATCCTCGTGCCCACCACGCTGCTGGCCCAGCAGCACTACCAGACCTTCAGTGAGCGCTACGCCCCGTACCCGATCCGGGTCGAGGTGCTCAGCCGGTTCCTCACCAACGCACAGGCCCGGGCGGTGGCCCAAGGGGTTCGTGACGGCTCGGTCGACGTGATCATCGGCACCCACCGGCTGCTGTCGGAGGACATCGGCTTCAAGAAGCTCGGCCTGCTGGTGGTGGACGAGGAGCAGCGCTTCGGGGTGAGCCACAAAGAGGCCATGAAGAAGCTGAAGGCCGACGTGGACGTGTTGACGCTGACGGCCACCCCCATCCCGCGCACCCTCGAGATGAGCCTCACCGGCATCCGCGACCTGACGTTGCTCAACACCGCGCCGGCCGAGCGTCAGCCCATCCTCACCTACGTCGGCGAGTACGACGAGCGAGCCGTCTCCGAGGCGATCCGGCGCGAGCTGCTCCGCGACGGCCAGGTGTTCTTCGTGCACAACCGGGTGAAGGACATCGAGGCGGTCGCCGCGGGCCTTCGCGACCTGGTGCCCGAGGCTCGCATCGCGGTCGCCCACGGCCAGATGGACGAGGGGACGCTCGAACGGGTGGTGATCGACTTCTGGGAGGGCCGCTTCGACGTGCTGGTGTGCACCACCATCATCGAGTCGGGCATCGACATGCCCACGGTGAACACCCTGGTGGTCGACCGCGCCGATCTCCTCGGCCTGGGGCAGCTGCACCAGTTGCGGGGCCGGGTGGGCCGCTCGGGCTCGAGGGCCTACGCCTACCTCTTCACCCCGCGCGACCGGGCCCTCACCGAGGAGGCCTACGAGCGGCTGAAGACCATCGGCGAGGCCACGGAGCTGGGCTCGGGCTTCAAGATCGCCATGCGAGACCTCGAGATCCGGGGGGCGGGCAACCTGCTGGGCGTGGGGCAGTCGGGCCACATCGCCGCGGTGGGCTACGACCTGTACTGCCAGATGGTCACCGAGGCGGTGGCGGAGCTGAAGGGCGAGACGCCCACCGAGCCCGCCGAGGTGAAGATCGACCTGCCCTTCGACGCCAACATCCCGCCGGACTACGTGCCCAAGGAGGAGCTGCGGCTCGAGGCCTATCGACGGCTCGCGTCGGTCACCACCGAGGCCGAGGTGGACGACATCCGGGTGGAGTGGCAGGACCGGTACGGGCCGCTGCCCGACACCGCCGAGGCGCTCCTGGGTGTGGCCCGCCTCCGGGCCGAGTGCGCCCGCCTGGGCCTGCGCGAGATCGCGGTCACCAAGGGCCCGTCGTTCGGCGGGCCCGCCTACCTGGCCCGCTTCGCTCCGCTCTCGCTGCTCACCAGCCAGCAGATCCGTTTGAAGCGGCTGTCGCCGAAGGCCGTCTACAAGGAGGAGGCGGGCCAGTTGCAGGTGCCGGTGAGCACCGCCGACGACCTCGTCGACCACCTGGTGGCCCTGCTCCGACAGCTCGTCCCGGACACCGCCACCGCGTCCTAGTCGGGGCGCGGCGCGCCGGGGGAGACGCAGGCCGCGCTTGGCGTTCGGACCCGTCCCCGTAGGATGATCCCCCTGTGACCCGCCCTCTTCGCCTCTCTCTCGTCGCGCTCGTCGTGCTGGCCGCCGCCCTCCTGTCGGCCTGTGGCGACTCGGCCGGCGGCACCGCGCTCACCGTGAACGGCACCGAGGTGTCGCAGGCGACCATCGAGACCGAGATCAAGGATTTCGTCAGCTACGCGAAGGACAACCCCGACACGCAGTTCGCCCAGGCGATCTTCGGCGAGGGCGGCGACGGCCAGGACACGGTGACCGCCGAGTTCACCGCGCAGGTGCTGCAGGAGCGGGTCGTGGCCATCATCGTCGGCGACGAGTTCGAGCGCCGCGACCTCGAGCTCACCGACGACGACCGCCAGTCCGCCGAGTCGCAGTTCGCGGCGCAGCTCGCCCCCGCGCCGGAGAGCGACCCCAACGCGGATCCGACCGCGCCGCCGACCACCGCCGACCCCGCGGCCGGCCAGGCGGTGTTCGACAAGTTCTCGCAGGAGTTCCAGGACTACGAGGTGGAGTTCAACGCCCAGGCCGCGGTGCTGCGCGACGCGCTGGCGGCGGAGGCGAACGAGAACGCCGACGTGAGCGCCGCCGACGTGCGGGCGTACTACGACGAGAACCAGGACCAGTTCACCCAGAACTGCGTGGCCCACATCCTGGTGGACGACGAGGCCACCGCCAACAGCCTGCGGGCCCAGATCGAGGGCGGCGCCGACTTCGCCACCGTCGCCCAGGCCAACTCGACCGACACGGGATCTGCCGCCCAGGGCGGCGATCTGGGCTGCCAGCCGCCGGGGACGTTCGTGCCCGAGTTCGAGACGGCCATCGACGAGGCCGAGGTCGGCGTGGTGACCGAGCCCGTGCAGACGCAGTTCGGCTACCACCTGCTCCTGGTCAACTCGAAGGGCGTGCAGCCCTTCGACGACGTGAAGGACCAGATCCGCCAGCAGCTCGAGACGCCCGCGGACGACCCGCTCAACACCTTCCTCAGCGACGCACTGGCGTCGGCCGAGGTGGACGTGAACCAGCGCTACGGCAGCTGGGACGACGAGACCATGACGGTGGTGCCGCCGGAGGGCCCGACCTCGCCCAGCACCACCAGCCTGCCCGACCTGGGCACCGCGCCGAGCGGCTCGGGCGCGACCGACGCCACCGCCCCCAGCGGGGGTTGACGCCCCACATCACCGTCGTCGGGCTCGGACCCGCCGGTCCCGACCTCGTCACCGCGGGCACGCTGGCGGCCGTCTCGGCCACCCCGCACCGCTTCGTGCGGACGACCCGCCACCCGGCGGTGTCGGTCGTCGGTGAGGCGACGTCGTTCGACGACGTCTACGAGCGGGCCGCCACGCTCGACGAGGTGTACCGCACCATCGCCGACACCCTCCTGGCGGCCGCGCGCCGGCACGGGCGGGTGCTGTACGCCGTGCCGGGCTCGCCGATGGTGGCCGAGCGGACCGTCGAGTTGTTGGTGGCCGCGTCGGCTCCGGCCGGCCGCGCGGGGGACACGGTGGCGGTGGTCGCCGCCCGCGGCGCGACCGCCACCGCTGGAGTCGGGCACGATGGCGACGCCGCCGTCGAACCCGCCCCCGTCGACGAGGTCGAGCCCCCAGCCCTCGACGAGGTCGACCCCGACGCCGCCGGCGAGCTCGCTGTCGAGGTCGAGCTCGAGGTCGAGGTGCTGCCCGCGCTGTCGTTCGTGGACCTGGCCTGGGCCCGGCTGCGGGTCGACCCCGTGGCCGTCGGCGTCCGGGTGGTGGACGGTCAGCGCTTCGCGACCGAGGCCGCGGGCGAGCGGGGACCGCTGCTGGTGGCGCAGTGCGACCGCCGCTCGGTGCTGTCCGACATCAAGTTGTCGGTCGACGGCGATCCTCCCCAGGGGGTGCTGGTGCTGCAGCGCCTGGGCCTGCCCGACGAGGCCGTCTTCGAGGTGGCGTGGGCGGACCTCGACCGAGCGGTCGAGCCCGACCACCTCACCTCGCTGTGGTTGCCCGAGCTGGCGGCCCCCGTCGCCGCGGAGATGGCCCGCTTCGACGACCTGGTCGCCACGCTGCGCCGTGAGTGCCCCTGGGACCGCGAGCAGACCCACGCCAGCCTGAGCCGGCACCTCATCGAGGAGACCTACGAGACCATCGAGGCCATCGACGGCGTCGACGTCGAGGCCGGCACCGGGTACGAGCACCTCGAGGAGGAGCTGGGCGACCTGCTGTTCCAGGTGTTCTTCCACGCCACCCTGGCCACCGAGGCCGGCCAGTTCACGGTGGCCGACGTGGCGCGGAGCATCCACGACAAGCTGCGGCTGCGCCACCCGCACGTGTTCGCCGACGTCGAGGTCGAGGGCTCCGGCGACGTGATGCGCAACTGGGAGCAGATCAAGAAGGCGGAGAAGGGCCGCGACAGCGTGATGGACGGCATCCCCGCGGCGCTGCCGGCGCTGCTCTACGCGTCCAAGGTGCAGAAGCGGGGCGTGAACTCGGGCTTCGCCTACGCGTCACTCGACGATGCGTTCGCCGACGTCGACGCCGAGCTGGGCGAGGCCCGGGACGACCCCAGCGCCCATGAGGTCGGCGACCTGCTGTTCGCGGCTACGGGCGTGGCCCAGCACCTGGGCATCGACCCCGAGTCGGCCCTGCGGGGGGCGGCCGACCGCTTCCAGGCCCGATTCCGGGTGGTCGAACGCCTCGCCGAGGAGGAGGGCGTCGACCTGCCCGCCGCCGACGCCGCCACCCTCGACCGTTGGTGGCGGGCGGCGAAGGCCGAGCTGGGGGCGTAGCCCCATGGTGTGTAACCCCCTCCCGGGTTCTGGCACCGGATTTCGGGGTCATGGCACCGAAATCCGGTGCCAGTACGAAGGCGGTCAGGACTGATGGCGCAAGACGCTTCCGTTGGTCCGGAGGCGAGCGGCGTGCCGGAAGAGTGGGCGCCGGCGCTGGCGGAGCTGGCTCGCCGGCGGGCCGCGGCGCAGGCCATGGGCGGGGCCGAGCGGGTCGACCGGCTGATGACCCAGCGGGGCAAGCTCGACGCGCGGGCCCGTCTGCTGCTGCTGTTCGACCCGGGGACCTTCGTCGAGCTGGGGTCGCTCGTCGGCGGCCCCGAGGCGCCCGGCGACGGGCTGGTGGCCGGCTTCGGCGAGGTCGACGGCCGGGTGGTCCTCGCCGCGGCCGAGGACTTCACCGTTCTGGGCGGCTCGATCGGTGCCGCATCGGCGGCCAAGCGCTACCGCGTGGTGGAGCTGGCCGGTCAGGAGCGGGTGCCGCTCGTCCTCCTGCTCGACGGCGCCGGCCACCGGTTGACCGTCGGCGCGGCGCCGGCCCGCACGCCCAACGACCTGCTCGCCCTCGCCGACCTGTCGGGCCGGGTACCGATGGTGTGCCTCGTGTTGGGCGCGTCGGCCGGCCACGGCGCGCTGGCCGCGCCCCTCAGCGACTACGTGGTGATGACCCGGGCGGGCGCGCTGTTCAGCGGCGGCCCCCCGCTGGTGAAAGCGGCGCTGGGCGAGGACGTCACCAAGGAGGAGCTGGGCGGGCCCGACGTGTGCGTGGCCGCGGGCACGGTCCACGCGGTGGTCGACGGCGACGCCGACGCGCTGGCCCTGGCCCGCCGCTACCTGTCGTACTTCCCCTCCTACGCTGGCGGGCCGGCGCCGACAGCGGCGGACTCCGATGTCGCGGACACCGGCCCCCGGCGCCTCGATGATCTGCTGTCCGTCGTGCCCGCCAACGACCGTCGGCCGTACCCGATGACCGAGGTGCTCGAGCGACTGGTCGACGCCGGCACCCTGTTGGCCGTCCAGTCCGATTTCGGCCGCTCCCTCATCACCGCGCTGGGGCGCATCGGGGGCCGTGCCGTGGCGTTGGTGGCCAACGACCCGTCCGTGCGCGCCGGCACCATCGACCGCCCGGCGGCGGTGAAGGGCGCCGAGTTCCTCGACACCGTGGGCGCGTTCGGCCTGCCCGTGGTCTTCCTGGCCGACAACCCGGGTGTGCTGGCGGGCACGGCGGCCGAGCGCGACGGCATGTTGAAGTGGGCCGGCCGGATGTTCCAGGCCGAGCGCCGCCTCACCGGCCCCAAGGTCCACGTCACCCTGCGCAAGGCCTTCGGGTTCGGCTCGACCGTTATGGGCCACAACCCCTTCGACCACCAGACCTTCACCCTCGCGTTTCCCAACGTCACGATGGGTGCCATGCCGGCCGGCCCCGGCGGCGCCAGCGCCGGCCTGGACGACGAGGCTCAGGCAGAGGTCGACGCCGCGCAGGCGGCCGGCGTGTGGCGCATGGCCGCATCCATGGGCATCGACGAGGTGATCGACCCCCGCGATCTCCGCAACGCCGTCCTCGCCGCGCTGCGCCTCGCCGCCCACCGCTCCTAGCCGTTGGAGGAAATACCCCCCGTATACGGGGGGTATTTCCTCCGAAGAAGGTCGAGCCGCTCGTTGTAGACGTCTCGCATGGTGGACGCGGACTCTTCGCAGTCGTTCGTGAGCTCCACGAAGATGAAACGCAGCGTCTCCCAGCCCACTCGGGCGGCTTGCTTGTCTCGGGCGAGATCGTGCGCGAGGTTGGCCAGCCTGGTGTGCCAGCGGCGACCGTCGGCCTCCATGATGAGCCGCGCCTGGGGCAGGGCTCCGTCGACGCAGCCTTCGACGCCATGGTGGCCAGGCAGTGGATGCTGGCGAACGAGCGGCGGTAGCCCGGCGTGGGCGACGACCTCGTGCAACATGGCTTCGAGCTCCGATGCGGGCGCGACGTAGCCCGGTCCGCGCTCGTCCAGGACGTGCCCGAGCTTGCTCATGCCCTTGCGGCTCGGCGTCGCCAGCTCCCGGAACGTGCGAGCCATCTTGGCGTAGGTCAGTCGCCCGGTGACGATGGCGTGCTCGTAGGCGTGATCGAGGCGAGCGAGACTGACATGTGGGGCCAGATCGACGAGCGTGCGGGCCAGGGTCGTCGTGCGCCGCCCGTTGAGCACGATGATGTGGTGCGCGGGCAGGACGCGGCTCTGGTGCACGGTGGCGCCGCTGACCCGTTGGTGATCGGGATGGGGGACGGTGAGGTGCAGATCCCGTCGAGGGAAGCCAGCGACCCGGTAGTCGGCCGCCGCCGAGTGGTGGGAAACGATCGCCCGCTCGCCGGCGGCGAGATACGCCACCCACAGGCGGCGGTTCCACGTCGTGCGGTGACCGGGATATCCGTAGACGCCCGGCGCCAGTCTGATCCAGACACCGGACTTCAGGCACCGTTCGATCTGCTTGTCCGAGGCGCCCAGGGCGAGAAGTTGGAACCGGGCGAACACGCCGTACTGCGTCGCGGCGAGCTCCGCGACGATTGCGTCGAGCATGACTTCCTCCACGTTCGGAGACCAATGAGAGGAGGAAGTGTCAGAGGTCTACCAGACGAGCTCGTTGGAGGAAATACCCCCGCTATGCGGGGGTTATTTCCTCCGATGAAGGTGGGTCAGCGCAGATCGGCGTCGACCATCGCGGCGACGTTGAAGCCCGAGTCGACGGCCTGGTGGGTCCCAGAGCCGCGGCCGCCGGCGTCGCAGCCGACCAGGTAGAGGCCGGGCAGCGGCGTGCGGGCGTCGGGCTTCGAGCGGCCCACCTGGCCCACCACCTGAGCGAGGCCGACGGCCTCGCCGCCGGCGCCCGGCACCACCGAGTCGCGCGTCATGCGCGAGATCTGGCGGGGGCCGTAGGGCTCGGTGCGGATGGTGTGACCGCGCAGGCCCGGGTATAGCTCGTCGAGGACCACCTGGGCGCGGCGCACGGCCTCGTCGGCGACCGGCGACTGCGGGTCGGGCGGCACGAACACCTGGATGTTGGCCACCTGGTGGCCGGGCTCGGCCACCAACGAGGCATCGAACTCGGAGGCCACGTCCACCGCGATGAGCGGCACGTCGGGCCAGTCGCCGCCCACCATGGCGTCGTAGCGGGCCTGGTCCATCCAGCTCTGGTCGCTGAAGATCGGCGTGAGCGCGGCGTCGAACACCCGGGTGTCGAACACGTAGCGGACGCCGGCGATCGACCAACTGGGCTCGAGGCCCCGCACCCGCTCGACGTACTCGATCGGGAAGTGCTCGGCGCCGGCCAGGCCCAGCACCGTGGGCTGGATGCCGGCGTTGGACACCACGGCCCGGGCCCGCACCAGGCCGGCGTCGGTCTCGATGCCGACCACCCGCCCGTCGCCGGTGGCGATGCGCTGCACGCGGGTGCTGGTGAGGTAGGCGCCCCCGCCCTCGGCGACCACCTCGGCACAGACCTCGGCCACCTTCCCGTAGCCCCCCTTGTGGAAGCGGCCGGCGCCGCCGAGCACCATGTTGCGCAGCACCAGCACGGCCTCGGAGGCGGCCAGGCGGTCGACGGCCACCACGAACAACATGTTCAGGGTGGCGAAGACCTGGCTGGCCAGGCCCGTGGGCAGCCCGAACGGGGCCATGTAGTCGGCCATGCCCACCTGGTCGAGGGCGGCCACCTCGTCGTCGGTCAGGCCCAGCATGGTCAGGTAGAAGTGGCCCAGCGCGGCCAGGTCGTCGTCGGTGGCGTCGAACACCCGGCGGAGGTTGTCGATCTCGGCCTCGGACCCGCTCTGGCGCAACTCGCTGCGCATCAGCCGCCACTCGCCGCCGGGTGCCCGGTAGCGCACCGCGGCGGCCTCGCCCTCGGGGATCAGGAGCTCGACCCGGTCGCCCACGCCCAGCACGTCGACCAGCTCATGGACCCGCGAGTCGGCGGCGGGGATGCCCACCGCGCCGAACATCTCGTAGCGGTAGCCCTTCCGGTCGAGCGTCTGGGTCTTGCCGCCGGCCCGCGGCGTCTTCTCGATCAGCGCCACCCGGCGCCCCGCCACGGTCAGCAGCGCCGCCGCGGTGGCGCCGCCGTAGCCGGCGCCGATCACGATCACGTCGAAGTCACCCAGGTCGAGGTCGCCCATGCCCCGAATCCTCACACGCCGACCTCGTCTCCCTGAACTGCGCCGCTGATCGGCATCCCTGGGCTGCCTCCGGAACCTGGCGCCCGATTCGATCGTCAGGGCGACCGAATCGGGCGCCGGTCCACGGGTGGCTCCGCCCGGTCGCGTGCGAGGCCGGCGTGAGGCCGGGTGCGAGCGGCCGGGCCTTGTGACCTTCGGCCCTGTGCGCCGGTGGCCGGTCGTCGCTAGGTTCCCGGCGTGACCAGCCGTCTGGGGCGCCTTGCTGCCGTTGCTGCGGCCGGGGTCGGAGGACTCGCCACCTACGACCTGCTGCAGCGCCGCCACGCCATCCTGCGCAACTTCCCGGTGCTCGGTCACCTGCGCTTCTGGCTGGAGGCGGTGGGCCCGGAGCTGCGCCAGTACATCGTGACCGACAACGACCAGGAGCGGCCCTTCAACCGCGACCAGCGGCGCTGGGTGTACACGTCGTCGAAGCAGGAGAACTCCTACACCGGGTTCGGCACCGACAACGACCTCGAGACCACGCCGGACTACCTGATCGTCAAGCACGCGGCCTTCCCCGTGCACCTGCCGACGCCCGCCCGCGAGGTCGACGTCGCGTGCGCCAAGGTGCTCGGGTCGGCACACGGGCGCCGCCACGCGTTCCGTCCGGGATCGATCGTCAACATCTCGGCCATGAGCTTCGGCTCGCTGAGCGGCCCCGCCATCGAGGCCCTCAACCGCGGGGCGGCGATCGCGGGCTGCCTGCAGAACACCGGTGAGGGCGGCGTGTCGCCCCACCACCTGCACGGCGGCGAGCTGATCTGGCAGATCGGCACGGGGTACTTCGGCTGCCGCGACGAGGACGGTGCCTTCGACCTGGAGAGGGTGGTCGCCCAGGTGCAGCAGGCGCCGATCCGGGCCATCGAGATCAAGCTGTCACAGGGGGCCAAGGCGGGGCTGGGGGGCGTGGTGCCGGGCGCCAAGGTGACGCCCGAGATCGCCGCGATCCGCGGGGTGCCGGTCGGCCAGGACTGCCTCAGCCCCCCGTACCACCGTGAGTTCGATGACGTCGACGGCCTGATCGACTTCGTCGAGCGCATCGCCGGCGCCACCGGGCTGCCCGTCGGCATCAAGTCGGCGGTGGGGGAGCAGCGGTTCTGGGACGACCTGGCCACCCGCATGGCGGCGCGGGGCGAGGGCCCTGACTTCGTCACCGTCGACGGCGGCGAGGGCGGCTCGGGCGCGGCGCCGCTGGTGTTCGCCGACCACGTGTCGCTGCCCTTCCGCATCGCCTTCCCCCGGGTCTACCGCACGTTCGCCGCCGCGGGCCTGGCCGACGACGTGGTGTTCATCGGCTCGGCCAAGGTGGGCCTCCCCGGCACCGGGCTGTTCGCGATGGCCCTCGGCTGCGACCTGCTCAACGTGGCCCGGGAAGCCATGTTGTCGATCGGCTGCATCCAGGCCCAGCGCTGCCACACCGGGCGGTGCCCGACCGGCGTGGCCACCCAGAGCCCCTGGCTCGTGCGCGGGCTCGACCCCGACCTGAAGTCGGTTCGGGCCGCCAACTACGTCATGGCCCTGCGCTTCGAGTTGCTGCGGCTGGCCCGGGCCTGCGGGCACGACCACCCGAGCCTCGTGGACCTGGACAGCATCGAGTTGATCGACGACAGCCCCAACCCGCGCCCTGCACGCGAGCTGTTCGGCTACGAGCCCGGCTGGGGGGTGCCGTCGGCCGCACTACCCTCGGCGCTCTCCGGCAGGGCGGAAAGGATCCGATGACCCTCGAAGCGACCACAGGTACGACCAGCGACGACGGCCAGACCCAAGGTTCGGACGCCACCGGCGACGACCCGCTGGTGACGGTTGGCCGCGACGAGATGCGGCTGTCGACACTGGTGCAGCGCTACAAGGCCGAGCAGGCCGAGCTGCTGCGCCTCCGCAAGGAGGAGAAGGGTGCCGTGCGCCGGCGCCGCCAGGAGGGCCAGCTGAAGCCCTTCCAGGTGGAGCTGTTGAAGCTGCAGCGCCACCTCGAGGACAGCCACCGGCGCATGATCGTGCTGTTCGAGGGCCGCGACGCCGCCGGCAAGGGCGGGACCCTTCGCCGGGTCACCCGCTACATGAACGAGAAGCACTACCGCGTCGTCGCCCTGGGCAAGCCCACCGAGGAGCAGCGCACGCAGTGGTACTTCCAGCGCTACGTGGCCCAGTTCCCCACGGGCGGCGAGATGGTCCTGTTCGACCGCTCCTGGTACAACCGGGCCATGGTCGAGCCGGTGTTCGGCTTCTGCACCGACGAGGAGTACAAGAACTTCATGCGGGGCGTGGTCGGCTTCGAGAAGGACCTCGTCCGCCAGGGGACCGTGCTCGTGAAGCTGTACTTCAGCGTGGACAAGGCCGAGCAGAAGCGCCGGTTCGACCGGCGTCGCGACGACCCGCTGCGCCAGTGGAAGCTGAGCGAGATCGACGTCCAGGCCCAGGAGCACTGGGACGACTTCACCGACGCCAAGTACAAGATGCTCAAGCGCACGAGCACCGCCGACGCGCCCTGGACCGTCATCCGCAGCGAGGACAAGCACCTCGCCCGCCTCAACGCCATGCGGGTGATCCTGAACGCCGTGCCCTACGAGGGCCGCGCCGCCGACGTCGACTTCGTGCCCGACCCCCAGATCGTGATCTCCGGTGCCCACGAGCTCGAGCTCATGGAGGCCGACCGCATGGCCCAGGGCAAGTTCGCCGTCTGAGGCTCTGCGAGAACTTCGAACCGGCTGGCCGCGGCGCCGGCACCTCGCCGTCGCTCGCACCACCTCATTGACCACAACAGCAACATCAGCCCCACTAGGCTCACGGGTGTGAGCGCCATCGAACAGGTCGTGGGCCGAGAGGTCCTGGATTCGCGGGGTAACCCGACGGTCGAGGTGGAGGTGGTCCTCGAGTCAGGGGCACGGGGTCGGGCCATCGTGCCCTCCGGGGCCTCGACCGGCCAGTTCGAGGCGGTCGAGCTCCGCGACGGCGGCGACCGCTACGGCGGCAAGGGCGTGGCCAACGCGGTGGCCAACGTCAACGGCGCACTGGCCGACGTGGTGATCGGCCTCGAGGGACTCGACCAGCGCGACCTCGACCGCCGCATGATCGACGCCGACGGCAGCCCCAACAAGGCCAACGTGGGCGCCAACTCCATCCTGGGCGTGTCGCTGGCCGCGGCCATGGCCGCGGCCGACGAGCTCGCGCTGCCGCTGTACCGCTACGTCGGCGGCGCCAACGCCCACGTGCTCCCCGTGCCGATGATGAACGTGCTCAACGGCGGCGCCCACGCCGACAACAACGTCGACCTCCAGGAGTTCATGCTCATGCCGGTGGGCGCGGCGTCGTTCGCCGAGGCGCTCCGCTGGGGCACCGAGACCTACCACGTGCTCAAGAAGGTGCTGCACGACAAGGGCCTGTCCACCGCGGTCGGTGACGAGGGCGGATTCGCCCCGAACCTGGGCTCGAACGAAGAGGCCCTCCAAGTCCTGATGGACGCCATCGCCCAGGCCGGGTACACGCCAGGCGAGCAGATCGCCATCGCCCTCGACCCCGCCTCGTCCGAGTTCTACAAGGGCGGCGCCTACGTGCTGGCCGGCGAGGACCGCACGCTCTCGGCGGCCCAGATGGTCGAGTTCTGGGCCGACTGGGTCGATCGCTACCCGATCGTGTCGATCGAGGACGGCATGGCGGAGGAGGACTGGGACGGCTGGGCGGCGCTCACCGGGGCGGTGGGCGACCGGGTGCAGTTGGTGGGCGACGACCTGTTCGTCACCAACACCGAGCGACTGCAGCGGGGCATCGACGCCGGTGTGGCCAACTCGATCCTGATCAAGGTCAACCAGATCGGCTCGCTCACCGAGACGCTCGAGGCGGTGGCGCTGGCCAACCGCAACGCCTACACCGCGGTCATGTCGCACCGCTCCGGCGAGACCGAGGACACCACCATCGCGGACCTGGCCGTGGCCACGAACTGCGGCCAGATCAAGACCGGGGCGCCCGCCCGCTCCGACCGGGTGGCCAAGTACAACCAGTTGCTCCGCATCGAGGAGGACCTGGGTGAGGCGGCGGCGTTCTGGGGTGGTGCGGCCCTGTCCAGGGGCAGCGGCTGATGGCGCCGCGCAAGGAGGTCCGCGCCCGCCAGGCGGCCAAGGGCCGCCGCACCACGGGCGGCGAGCCGGTCGAGGCGACCCCGGCCACCCGTCGGGCCGACGGCCTCCGGCGCCGGCGGCGCCTGTTCTGGATGGGTGTCGTGGGCGTCGCGGTCGTGGGCATCGCCTTCCTGGGCGCCTTCCCCGCGCGCACCTACCTCCGCCAGCAGTCCGCCACCGCCCGAGCCGAGTCCGACCTGCAGTCCCTCGACACCGAGATCGACGACCTGCAGACCCAGATCGACGACCTGCGGACCGACAGTGCGATCGAGGAGCGGGCCCGCGAGGAGTACCACATGACCCGGCCGGGCGAGGAGCCCATCGCGCTGCTGCCCGCCGCGCCGGCCCCGGTCGAGGTCCCGTCGGGTTGGCCGTACTCGCGCCTGTTCGCCGCGTCCCGCTGAGCCGACCCGCCAGCCAGTGACCATCCCGGTCGAGGCCGTGGGCCTGGTGCGCCGCTTCGGCGACATCGAGGCGGTGGCGGGCGTCGACCTTCGGGTCGAGCCCGGGGAGGTGTTCGCGTTCCTGGGGCCCAACGGCGCCGGCAAGTCCACCACCGTGCGCATGCTCACCACCCTGCTCGCACCCAGTGCCGGGAGCGCCCGGGTGGCGGGCTACGACGTGGTCACCGAGGCGGCCATGGTCCGCCGCTCGATCGGCGTGGCCCTGCAGGACGCGGCCATCGACCCCCTCATGACCGGGCGCGAGCTGCTGCGCCTGCAGTCGGTGCTGTACGGCCTGCCCCGGGCCCGGGCCGACAAGCGGTCGGCCGAGTTGCTCGAGCGGGTGGGACTGACCGCGGCGGCGGGCCGCCGCGTGGGCAAGTACTCGGGGGGCATGCGCCGCCGCCTCGACCTGGCCCTGTCGCTGCTGCACGAGCCCGAGGTGCTGTTCCTCGACGAGCCCACCACCGGCCTCGACCCCACCAGCCGCCTCAACCTGTGGGACGAGCTGCGCTCGCTGAACATCGAGCACGGCACGACCATCTTCCTCACCACCCAGTACCTCGAGGAGGCCGACCAGCTGGCCGGGCGCATCGCCATCATCGACGGCGGCCGGATCGTGCGCGAGGGCGAGCCGAACCGCCTGAAGGCCGATGTCGGGGCGCCCACCCTGCGCCTCGAGGTCGACCGCGCCCATCACGAGGCCGCGGCCGCGGTGCTCGAGACCTTCGGTCCGGCGCGCCCCGACCGCGCCGGGGTGCTGGCGATCGGCCTCGACGGGGGCGCCGGCGAGATGACCGCGGTGGTGCGCGCGTTGGATCACGCGTCGGTGTCCGTCCTGCACATGGAGCTGAACGCCCCGAGCCTCGACGACGTGTTCGCCGAGGCCACCGGTCGGCGCCTCGAGGGCGCGGCGCAGGACGACGCCGACGCCGGCGCGCCCGCCACGTGAGGTGACCACGGCCTCCGCCGATCACGGCGCCACCCTGACCGCGGCCGGCGACACCATGCGTGAGCTCCGGCCGCTGGCCCAGGCGCGGGCCCTGGCCGGTCGCTCGGTTCGCTCGACGCTGCGCCAGCCCGAGATGTGGCTGCCGTCGATGATCTTCCCCCTGATGATCGCGGCGGTGAACAACTCGGCCATGGCCCGTGCGGTGAACCTGCCGGGATTCCCGCCGGTCGACTCGGTCCTGCAGTTCCTCCTCCCGGCCACCATCGTCCAGGGCGTGATGTTCGGTGCCATCTCGGGCGGCTCGGACCTCGCGCTCGACATCGAGAACGGCTTCTTCGAGCGTCTGCTGGCGTCACCCGTGGCCCGTCCGGCCATCCTGATCGGCCGCCTGTCCGGTGGCGCCGTGCTGGGCGCCTGCCAGACCGTGATCTTCGTGATCGTGTTCCGGATCTTCGGCGCGCAGGTCGACGGGGGTGTTCCCGGTGTGCTGGTCCTCATGGCCATGGCGGTCCTGGTGACCCTGATGATCGGTGGCATCACCGCCGCGGTCGGCATCCGCACGGGCCAGCAGGAGTCGGTCGACGCGGCCTTCCCGCTGGTCTTCATCATGTTGTTCATGAGCTCGGCGTTCTTCCCCACCGCGCTGATGAGCGGGTGGTTCCAGTCGGTCTCCGAGCACAACCCGCTGTCGTGGATGATCGACGGGGCCCGCTACCAGGTGATCGTCGGGTTCAGCTGGTCCGAGGCGGTGCCGGCGGTCGTCGTGCCCGCGGTGCTCTCGGTGTTCACGATCGCGCTGGCCATCCGCCAGATGCGCAAGCGCCTGGAGCGGGACTCGTGACCGCGGCAGCGGTGCCGGCGGGCGGCGGGCACACCGCTCCGACGGGCGCGGATCACACCGCTCCGGGGGGCACGGTCATCGGCGTGGCGCGGGGCCTGGCCCAGCGGAGCCTGGTGAACATCATCCGCACGCCCTCGGCCGTCGTGCCCACCATCGCCATGCCGCTGTTCTTCATCGTGGCGTTCAGCGGGGCGTTCAGCGCCCTCACCGAGATCCCCGGTTTCCCCACCGACAACGCGCTCAACTGGTTCATGCCGTGGGCGATCATGCAGGGCGCCGCATTCGCGGGCATGGGCATCTGCTTCGGCGTGGCCCGCGACCTCGAGAACGGCTTCTACGACCGCCTGCTCATGGCGCCCACGCACCGGTCGGGGCTCATCCTCGGGCCGTTGGCGGCTGCGGTGGTCCGGGTGCTGTTGCCGGTCACGACGGTGTCGGCGGTGGGCTTCCTCGCCGGCGCCCGGCTCACCGACGGCCTGTTCGGGATGGTGACGCTGCTCGTGGCCGCCGAGGGCTTCGCCCTGGTCGCCGGCCTCTGGGGACTGGGCGTGGTCTACCGTGTGCGCAACCAGAAGTCGAGTGCCCTGATCCAGGTGGGCATCTTCGTGACGATGTTCCTCTCGATCGGCCAGGCGCCGGTGGCGCTGATGGAGGGATGGCTCAGCCACGTGGCCCGCCTGAACCCGTTGACCTACGTGCTGAACATGGCCAGGGCGGGGTTCCTGGGGCCGATCACGTGGGGTGTGATCTGGCCCGGCCTGCTGTCCATCGCCGGTGGGCTGGTGGTGTTCGGCGCCTGGGCGGCCACCGGTTTCCGCCGCATGCTCCACTGACCTGACAGGATCTGTGCCCATGCAGGTGACGATGACGGTGAACGGCGTGGAGCAGCGCCACGAGGTCGAGCCTCGCCTGCTCCTGGTGCAGTACCTCCGCGAGGTGCTGGGACTGACGGGCACGAACGTGGGCTGCGACACGTCGTCGTGCGGCGCCTGCACCGTGCTGCTCGACGGCGAG
Source organism: uncultured Microthrixaceae bacterium (assembly GCA_964635055.1). Taxonomy (GTDB): domain Bacteria; phylum Actinomycetota; class Acidimicrobiia; order Acidimicrobiales; family DATDAH01; genus JAEUJM01. The sequence goes on from CAZWMT010000009.1 coordinate 89,688, forward strand.
TCGGTGAAGTCGTGCACGGTGCTGGCCGTGCAGGCCGACCAGACGGCGATCACGACCATCGAGGGATTGGCCCCTGCGAGCGGGCACCTGCACCCCATGCAGCAGGCCTTCCAGGAGCAGCACGGGCTGCAGTGCGGGTACTGCACGCCAGGCATGGTGCTGGCCGCGGTGTCGTTGCTGGCGGAGGTGCCCCGGCCGACCGAGCGCGAGGTGCGCGAAGGCCTCGAGGGCAACCTGTGTCGCTGCACCGGCTACCACAACATCGTCAAGGCGGTGCTGGCCGCCTCGGGTCAGTCCGTTGCGCTGGTCGGCGCCGGCCCCGCTCCGCCGCCCGATGCCGCGGGGGCGGGGGGCGGCGCATGATCCCGGTCGCGTTCGAGTACGAGCGGGCGGCCACGGTGGAGGCGGCGCTCGACCTGCTCGGTGAGCACGGCGACGAGGCCAAGCTGATCGCCGGCGGCCATTCGCTGCTGCCGCTCATGAAGCTGCGGTTGGCCACCCCCGCGGTGCTGATCGACATCGCCCGGGTGGCCGGGCTGAGCTACATCCGCGAAGACGGCGACGAGATCGCGATCGGCGCGCTCACCCGCCACCACGACGTGAACACCAGCCCCCTGCTGGCCCGTGAGGTGCCGCTGCTGGCCCACGCCGCCGGTCAGGTCGGCGACCCCCAGGTGCGTCACCGCGGCACGCTGGGCGGCTCGTTGGTGCACGGCGACCCGGCCTCCGATCTGCCCGCCGTCCTGCTGGCGCTGGGAGGCAGCGTGGTTGTGGTCGGCCCCGGCGGTGAGCGCCGCATCCCGGCATCCGACCTCTTCACGGGGTTCCTCGAGACCGCCGTCGGTGACGACGAGCTGCTCACCGAGGTGCGGGTGCCCCGGGTGCCCGGCGTCGGCTGGTCGTTTCAGAAGTTCACCCAGCGGGCGGGCGACTGGGCCATCGTGGGCGTGGCCGCCCTCGCCGGGGGGGCGGACGCGCCCGTCCCGCCCGGTGTGGCCCTGGTGAACATGGCCGCCACACCCCTGCGGGCCGAGGCGGTCGAACGGGCGTTGCGGGGCGGTGCCGACGCCGCCGAGGCGGCTGCGGTCGCGGCCGAGGGCACCGAGCCGCCGGCCGACCTGCACGCCAGCATCGAGTTCCGCGAGCACCTGGCCCGGGTGCTGGTCCGCCGCGCGCTGGTCGAGGCGGGCCGCTGACCCCGCACCCCTGCCTCTGATCCTCACCCAGGGCCCCCTGACGTCTGCCTCTGCCATCGAGCCTGACCTCTGGGCTCGTGGGCAGAGGGCGGCCCGTCAGTCGCCGGTGCGGTCGACCTCGTACTGGAGGGCGGCGCGCTGGGCCAGGATGGGCTTGATCAGCGTGGCGATGATGTGCTGGTGGCTGGGGTGGTCGCGGTACGCCTCGTAGTCGGCGACCGACGCGAAGTCGGCGATCACCGAGAGGCTGGCGTTCCCGTCGGCCAGCCCCAGGTCGGTGCCCAACCGGTACCGGGCGATCTGTTGGATCTCGTCGGGCAACGCCGACAGCGCCGCCAGCACCTCGTCCTGCTGCGCGGGTGTGGCCTCGGCGGTCCAGCGCAGCAGCACGACGTGGCGGATCACTGGAGGGCCCCCACGACGCCGCCCTCGATGGGGATGGCCGAGCCCGTGATGAACCGGGCCTGCTCGCCACACAGGAACGCGACCAGTGCGCCGAAGTCGTCCGGATCGCCCACGAACCCGACCGGGATCTGGCGGGCCATCGTGTCGAGGTCGGAGCCCAGGTGGGCGAGGCGGTCGGTGGCGTGCATGCCGGGTTGCACCGAGTTGACGGTGACGCCGTCACCCGCCACCTCCTGGGCCAGCACCTTCAAGAAGGCGGTCGCGCCGGCCCTCGCCGTGCTGGAGGCGATGAGCCGCCCGATCGGCTGGCGGGCCCCGACCGACGTGATGGCCACCACCCGCCCCCACCCGCGTTCCTGCATGGCGGGCACGGCGGCCTGGCACAGCGCCACGGTGGACAGCAGGTTGAGGCGGAGGGCCTCCTCGTAGCCGGCGAGGTCGGTGGAGGCGAACGTGCCCCCGGGGGGGCCGCCCGCGTTGGCCACCAGGATGTCGACCGGGCCGAGCCGCTCGGACGCCTCACCGATGAACGCCGTGGCTTCCTCGGGCACGCTGACGTCGGCGACGATGGTCAGGGGGTCGCCCTCCACGGTGGCCGCCGCCCGGGCCAGTCGATCGGCGTCGCGGCCACAGATGGCCACCCTGACCCCCTCGGCAGCCAGCGCGCGGGCGCTGGCCAGGCCGAGGCCCGACGAGGCGGCGGCGACGGCGGCGGTGCGCCCGCACAGTCCGAGATCCATGGCCCAGACCGTACCCTTGGCGGCATGCCCGCCCCGGACGAGCTCATCGGCGACCTCGAGCGCCAGCACGAGATCGAGCGACTGCGGCAGTGCACGTCGGATGGTCGGCTCACGCTGGACGAGTTCGCCGAGCGGGTCGCCGACGTGTACGCCGCCCGCACGGTCGCCGAGCTCACCCGACCCACCGCCGACCTGCCGGCACTCGTCCTGCCGCCGCCGCTGCCGGCCAGAACCACGGCGGTGGGTGTGTTGAGCGGCGCCCGCCGGTGTGGCCGCTGGCGCCCGGCCCGCACGTTCGACGCCGTGGCCGTCTTCGGCAGCGCCCAGATCGACCTGTGCGACGCACAGGTCGACGGCGACCTCGACATCCGGGCCTGGGCCGTGTTCGGCGGCGTCGAGGTGCTCGTGCCCGAGGGCGTGCACGTCGAGCTGGGCGGGTTCGCGGTGCTCGGCGGCCGGGACTACCGGGTGCGCACGGCGCCGTTGCGGCCCGGCGTGCCGGTGGTGCGGGTGCACTGCCGCGCGGTGCTCGGTGGGGTCACCGTGCGCACCAAGCGCTTCAGCGCTCGCCGTTGACGGTCGTGGCGCCTCTCGACGCCGGCGCGCCCACGACGGCGGCTGTCGTGCTGGCCGCCGGCACGGGCTCGCGGTTCGCCGGCAGCGCCCCGAAGCTGCTCTTCCACTTCCGGGGCCGTCCCCTCGCGGCCTGGGCCCTCGAGTCCGCCGCCGCGGCGGCACTGGACGAGCTCATCGTGGTGGTGGGCCAGGTCGATCTCGGCCCGGTGCTCCCGGAGGGGGCCCACATCGTGGCGAACCCCCGACCCGAGGCCGGCCAGGCCACCTCACTGGCGTGCGCGATCGATGCGGCGGCGGGGTCGGGCCATGGCGCCGTGGTGGTGGGCCTGGCCGACCAGCCGGGCGTGCCGGCCGACGCGTGGCGACTCGTCGCCGCCTCCGGAGCCCCGGTGGCCACGGCCGTCTTCGGGGGCCGACGCTGCCCGCCGGTCCGGTTGGACCGGTCGATCTGGCCGCTGCTGCCCCGCAGCGGCGACGAGGGCGCCCGGCGCTTGATGCGTGAGCGGCCCGACCTGGTGGCGGAGATACCGTGCCCAGGCGACCCGGGCGACGTGGACACGGTGGAGGACCTCGAACGATGGAGCTGACCGAGCAGCCGGCCACGGCGAGCGTCGCCGACCTGCTGGGTCGGGAGCCGCAGGGCGCGTACGAGGTGGTCGTCACCGACGCGTCCGGCGCACCGGTCGTCATCCGCAACGCCCCGCTGCTCGACGACGGCACCCCGATGCCCACGCGCTACTGGCTGGTGGGTGCCCGGGAGCGCGTCGCGATCGGACGGATCGAGGCCGACCGCGGCGTCCGCCGGGCCGAGGCCGAGGTCGACCCGGCCGCCCTCGCCGACGCCCACGATCGCTACGCGGCCGAGCGTGACGCGGCGCTGCCCGCCGACCACCGGGGTCCCCGCCCCTCGGGTGGGGTGGGAGGCACCCGTACCGGGGTGAAGTGCCTGCACGCCCACTACGCCTGGCACCTCGCCGGCGGCGACGACCCGGTCGGCCGCTGGGTGGCCGCCCACCTCGCCGGCGCCGCCCCGACGGAGCCGCTCGAGCGCGAATCGGATGCCGAAGGCGCTCCTGTCGCAGTTGGCGCAGGTGCGGCCATCGGGGCGACGTGGCGGAGCGGAGCGGAGCCGCTCGAGCGCGAACCGGATGCCGAAGGCGCTCCGACGAAGGAGGAGCCAGTGTGGACGTGATCGCGGCCATCGATTGCGGCACGAATTCCACGCGCCTGCTCGTCAGCGGTGGCGACGGCCGTCCCGTCGAGCGCCTGATGGAGATCACCCGGCTCGGGCAGGGGGTCGACGCCGTCGGCGAACTGGCGCCGGACGCGATCGAGCGCACGGTCGACACCCTCGGCCGGTACCGGCAGGTCATGGACCGCCACGGGGTGACGCGCGTGCGCATCACGGCCACGTCGGCGGCGCGCGACGCGGCGAACCGCGATGCGTTCTTCGACGCCGCCGAGGCCATCGTCGGTGCCCGCCCCGAGTTGCTCACGGGTGCGCAGGAGGCCGAGCTGTCGTTCCGAGGTGCCACCGCCGAGCTCGATCCGGTCGACGGGCCCTTCCTGGTGGTGGACATCGGAGGGGGGTCGTCGGAGTTCGCGGTGGGGTCGTCTCGATGTGAGGCGGCGCTGTCGCTCGACATGGGCTGTGTCCGTCTCACCGAGAAGTACCTGCACGCCGACCCGCCCACCGCCTACGAGCTCAGTGCCTGCCTGTCGGTCGTGTCCGCGCACCTCGACGACCTCGAGCGCGAGATCCCTGCCGTGCGCTCGGTGCGCCGGTTCGTGGGTCTGGCGGGGACGGTCACGACCGTGGCCGCGGTCGAGCAGGGCCTGGTCACCTACGACCGCGATGCCATCCACCACTTCACCCTCACGCGCGACGCCGCCGAGGATGTGTTTCGCACGCTGGCCACCGAGACCGTGGCGCAGCGGCGCGAGAATCCGGGTATGGAGGCTCAGCGCGCCGATGTGATCGTCGGCGGATGCTGTGTGCTGGTGGCCGTGATGCGCCGCTTCGGCTTCGACGAGTGCCTGGTGTCGGAGGCCGACATTCTCGACGGGCTCGTCCTGAGCTTACGATGAGGCGATGAGCGCAGGAGTGCCCGCCTCCCGGTCGGTGCACCACCTGCGGGGACGGACCGACGACGGGCGATGCAGCGGGGAGCGGGCGAGATGACGAGACAGACCGAGTCGGCGACCCGACACCGGGCGGTGGTCTACCGGATCGACCCGTGGTCGGTCGCCAAGGTGTCGTTGCCGTTCTACCTGTGTGCCCTGGCGACGGTCGTGGGCCTGCTGGTGCTGTTGTGGGGCGCGCTGGTGGGCTCGGGCTCGGTCGGCGACTTCGAGCAGTTCGTGGAGGACACCGGCTACCGCAACTTCGAGTTCGTGCCCGCGCAGATGTTCGCGGGGCTTCAGCGGGTGGCCCTGATCCTGCTGGTGGTGGGAACGGCGTTCAACGTGGTTGCCGTCGTCATCTTCAACCTGCTCAGTGCGATGTTGGGTGGCCTGCAGGTGGAGACCGTCGACAAGCCCACTCGCCGCCAGCGTCGCCGTGCGGCGCACTGAGGGTGGTCGCCTGCGGGGACGCGACGGCGCCATGACGACGGTCATCGGCCGGCGCATCGTGTTGCGCCCCCTCCGCGCCAACGACTTCTCGGCGTGGCGTGAGGTCCGGCAGCGCAACGTCGAGTGGCTGACGAAGTGGGAGCCCCAGCGGGTGCCCGGCCAGCCCGACACCACCCGCGACCGCGACGCCTTCCTGGTGCGGTGCAGTGCCCGCGAACGCGAGCGCCAACTGGGCACCGGGTACGGGTTCGGCATCTTCGTCGACGGTGTGTTCGCCGGCGAGATCAACCTCAACGCGGTGCAGCGGGGCCCGTTCCAGAGCGCGTACGTGGGGTACTGGATCGACGAGCGCCACGCCGGTCGGGGGTACGTGCCCGAAGCGGTGGTGGCCCTCGCCAGGTTCGTCTTCGAGGACCTGCACCTGCACCGGTTGCAGATCGCCATCATCCCCCGCAACGCCGCCAGCCGCCGAGTGGTCGAGAAGCTGGGCCTCCGCGAGGAGGGCATCGCGTTGCGGTACCTCGAGATCAACGGCACCTGGGAGGACCACGTCCGCTACGCGCTCACCCGTGAGGAGTGGGAGCAGCGCCGTGACGAGCTCCTGCGGGACTGGATCATCTGAGCGGTCCGCGATCGTGCCGTGCCCGTCGTGGCCCTCGGTGCGCCGCCGGCCACGACCGGCGCCAGCGGTCAGTCGGAGGGCGTCGAGCTGATCCGGGCCTGGAGGCTCCGCAGCCGCTCCTGGAACTCGGGCTGGCCGATCGACCACACCTGGGGCTCGAGCTCGCGCTCGACCGCGATGTCGTGGTCGGCGATGTCGGCCATGTCCGCCAGCGTGGCCTTCGTGCGGCGAAGGAGCTCGTGGGGCACCGATGCGGCCCGGGCGGCCATCGTGTGGGCCGCTTCGAGCAGGTCGTCGTCGCCGACCGTGCGCCACACCAGGCCCACCCGCTCGGCCTCGGCGGCATCGAGCACCTCGCCGAACAGCACCTGGGCCGCCGCAGCCTGCGGGCCCACCGCCCGCCGCAGCATCCACGTGTGCCCACCGCCAGGATGGATGCCCAACTGCAGGAAGCGGGTGTCGAAGCGGGCCGACGACCCCGCGAGGCGCACGTCGCAGGCCAGGGCCAGGTTCATGCCGGCCCCCACAGCCGCGCCGTTGACCGCCGCCAGGGTGGGCAGCGGGCACCGGGAGAAGCGCAGGAACCCCTGGTAGATGCGGTTGAGGCCGTCGCGCCGCGAGCCGCCCAGGTCGGAGAGGTCGGCGCCGGCGCAGAACGCCGGGGCGGCGCCGGTGACGACGATCGCGCCCACGTCGGGCCGGGCCTCGAGGTCGTCGAGCGCGGTCACGATCTCGTCCACCAGGCCGAGGTTGAGCGCGTTGCGGCGGGGAGGGTCGTCGAGCGTCAGTCGGCCCACGCCGTCGGCCACGTCGACCCGTAGGAAGGTCATGTCTCCCGCTCCTCTTCGCTTCGCTCACGGGCCGCTCGGGCCCCGCCCTCGTTCCTCGTGCTCACGTCTCCCGCTCTTGTTCGCTTCGCTCACGGGCCGCTCGGGCCCCGCCCGTCGTGTCGCGGGCGCTCACGCGTGCTGGTCGCGCACGACCGCGGGGGAGTGGCGGAAGAACTGCTCCACGTCGCTCTCGTAGCGGTACGACGGCTGGTGGTCGCCGACGGTGTTGCGCAGTCGCATGGCCTCCGCGAACGCCCGCACGGTGCCCGCCGAGGTGTAGTCGTAGCGGAAGCCGGTGCCGATGAGGCGGCGGTTGTCGATGCCCCTCCCGTAGCGCAGCAGGTCGAGCGTCTCGTCGTTGAGGCTGACGGCGCCGAGCGCCTTGAACGGGATCGACGCCAGGGTCGTGCCGAGGGGCGGGAGCGGCACGGTGCGCTTGGCGCAGATCTTGGCGACCTCGCTCCAGGGCAGGAGGCCGTCGCCGGCCACGTTGTAGATCCCCGGCACCTCGTGATCGAGCACGAACAGGACCGCCCGGATGACGTCGTCCTCGTGCACGAACTGCAGGCGCGGGTCGAAGCCGAAGATCGAGGGCACGACCGGGAGCTCGAGCAGCTTGGACAGCGGCGTGACCTTGTCGGCGCCGAGGACGTTGGAGAAGCGCAGGAGCGACACGTTGACGTGGGGGTTGTCCTCGGCGAAGTCGTGCACGTAGCCCTCGACGCTCAGCAACGAACGCTCCACCCGGTTGCGGGGCGGATGGGTGCGCGGCGTGTCCTCGCTGAACCACGTGGGGTCGCCGACGGCCGAGCCGTAGACCAGCGACGACGACTTCACCACCACGTTGCGCACCGTGCTGCCGGCCGCGGAGGCGGCGGCGAAGAGGTTCATGGTGCCGATCACGTTGATCTCGTGCATGGCCCGCGCCCGCATCTGGTCGGAGTTCACCACCAGGAACGTGTGGACGATGGTGTCGACCTGGGTGGCTTTCACGATGCGGGCGAGGATGGAGTAGTTCTCGTCCACCCGCACGAACTCGGTGCGCTCGAGCTCGACCGACGGGGGCCGGGTGTCGAGGCCGACGATGATGTCGACCGAGGGGTCGGCCTCGAGGGCCTGGGCGATGCGACCGCCCCAGAAGGTGCCGAGGCCGGTGACCAGGATGCGCCGGCCCATCAGCCCAGCCCTCCGTTCATCCGAGGCGGCGTGATCTGAGCCGCCGGCGTGGTGCGAGCCGCGGGTGTGGTGCGAGCCGCGGGTGTGGTGCGAGCCGCGGGTGTGGTGCGAGGCGCCGGTGTGGTGCGAGCCGCGGGTGTGGTGCGAGCCGCGGGTGTGGTGCGAGCCGCGGGTG
>CAZWMT010000009.1:98081-150422 GCA_964635055.1 uncultured Microthrixaceae bacterium
TGGTGCGAGGCGCCGGCATCATCCGAACCACACCGATCGGCGGGAGCGCAACATGTCGTAGAGCGCCTGCTGGATGCGGTCGCGGATGGCCTCGGACTCGTCCATGATCCGGCTCTTCGAGTAGCGGGGCTGGTCCGGCTCGACGTCGAAGTGCACCGGCTCGAGCACCCGCAGCTTGAACTTGGCCGGGAAGTAGGTGACCGCACCGAGGGGCCCGAAGGCCAACATGTTGGCGGTGATCGGGAAGTAGGGCAGGCCGGTGGCCTTGGCCAGCCGGCCCATGTTGACGAGCGTGGGCATCGACTCCTCCGCCCCCACCACCGCCACGGGGATGACGGGCACACCCGCCCGCATGGCGATCTCGACGAAGCCGCCCCGGCCGAAGCGCCGGAGCTGGTAGCGCTGGCTGAAGTTCTTGCCCGGGCCCTTGCTGCCCTCGGGGAACACCAGCACCAGCTGCTTCTGCTCGCGGAGCAGGCGGTAGGCGTTGTCGGGGTGCGCGGCCACCCCGCCCGTGCGCGACCAGAGGGTGCCGATGACCGGCAGGCTCTTGAACAGGTGGTCGGCGAGGCCGTACACCGGCCGGTGGAGCTCGGTCTCGAGCCCGTGCATGATCACCGGTGCGTCGGAGGGGATGGCCGCGGCGTGGTTGGCCACGATGAGGGCGCCGCCGTCGGTGGGGATGTTCTCGAGGCCCTCCCACTCGGCCCGGAACCAGTGCTTGTAGATCGGGTCGTACACCCGCCGGGTCAGCGCCCGCATGCTCTCCGAGCGCCCCCACTCGTCGACATCGCTCTCGCGGGGGTCGTCCAGCACCGGCTCGTCGGCCTGGCGCGGCAGGGCCACCAGGGCCTGGCTCGGGGCGTCGGCCACCGCGGCATCTGCGTGTTCCGGTTCGGGTTCCACCACAGGCCGATGCTACGGCGGATGGCCCCGGCCCGAAAGGTGACGTCGGTCGCCCTCCTCCTGAGCGGCTCCCGCTACCGTCGCGCGCCATGTCGGGCTCGATGATCGAGGTGGTGCCCCAGCCCCGTGTCGACCTGCTGGTCGACGACGCCGGCGGTGCCCGGCGGCGCCTGACGGAGTACTCGGGTGTCGTCTGGTTCGGCGGCCGCCCTCAGCTCACCTCGATGGGCGCCATGAGCGTCACCCGGGGTGCCAGGATCGAATCGCCGTTCTTCCTCCCCGACAGCCTGCCGTACCGGGCCGAGGCGCTGGCCGGCGCCTCGCTGTCGGTCACGGTGGCGGCGGCCAACGTGAGCGACCACGTGTACCTGTTCGACCATTCGGCTCGCTTCGTGCCCGATCCCGGAGGCCGGCCCACCTGGGTGCAGGTGCAGGTGCTGGCCACGGCCCGCGTGCCCGTGGCGTTCCAGTACCGGGTGGTGGCGCTGACCGCCCCCGACGCCGTCCTGACCGACTGACCCCACCGGCCGTTCTGGTGGCTCGGATGTGTCGTGACGGTGGTTTCCCAGCCACCGGAATGGGCGGCCCTTCGTTCTGGTGGCTGGATCCTGTCGTCAGCGTCGTGTTCCAGCCACCGGAATGGGTGGTGGTTGGTTCTGGTGGCTGGATCGTGTCGTGAGGGTGGTGTCTCAGCCACCGGAATGGGCGGCCCTTCGTTCTGGTGGCTGGATCGTGTTGTGAGGGTGGTGTTCCAGCCACCGGAACGGGCGGCGGTTGTGCCGGCGCCGCTCAGTCGGTGCTGCGCAGCAGGCGGCCGGCGAGGGCGCCGGTGTGCGTGCCCGACTCGAGGAACGGCCGGCCGTTGACGATCGTGTGCTCGATGCCGTGGGAGCGCTGCACGAAGCGGGCCGCCCCGCCGGGGAAGTCATGCGCGATCTCGGGCACGTCGAGGCCCAGGCCGTCGAGGTCGATGACGTTGAGGTCGGCGTAGGCGCCCGCGGTCACGCGGCCCCGGTCGCGGTAGCCGATGAAGTCGGCCGTGTCGGTAGTGAGGCGCCGCACGGCCTCCTCCACCGAGATCAGCTGACGGTCGCGGGCCCAGTGCGCCAGCAGGTAGGTGGGCTGGCTGGCGTCCATGATCTGGGTGGCGTGGGCGCCGGCGTCGGCGAGGCCGAGGATGGTGACCGGCGAGGTGATCTGCTCCTCGATCGCCGTCTCGTCCTGGTTCATCACCGGCCAGTTGACGATCGCCCGGCCGTCGGAGGCGTCCATCGCGTCGAGGTAGGCCTCGACGGGGGTGACGCCGCGTCTCCGGGCGATCGCGGCGATGGAGTCGTCGTCGGCGTAGGCGTAGCGGACGGCGTCGGGTCGCATCAGGTACATGCGCTCGAAGGGCTCGACCGCTTTGCCGGCGCCCTCGTCCACGAGGCGGGAGCGCACCTCGGGATCGCGGATGGCCGCCAGGCGGCCCGCCAGGTCGAGGGGTCGCAGGGCTGCGAACGACGGGAGGTCGTCGACCAGGGTGCTCGCCGCGAGGCTGAAGAGCACCCCGACGCTGCGGGGGGTGATCTGCGGGCGAAGCTGGGCGCCGGTGCGGTTGGCGTCCTCGCTCAGGGCGATGACCTGGCGGTAGTGGTCACCGAGCGAGGCGATCTGCTGGAGGTTGAAGCTGAAGGGGCGACCGGTGCGGCGACTGATCTCGGCCATCCAGGCCAGCTCCTCCTCGACGCGAGAGCCCGACCCGTTCTCCTCGTTGTAGCGGGGGGCGCTCTCGAGCACGCCGCGCCCGAGCTCTCCGAGGGGAGCGGCGATGGCGAAGAACTCCTCGGGAGCGCTCCACGTGCCGGGCACGTTGCGACCGTCGGGCACACGGTGGAAGAGGCTGCGCGAGATCGAATAACCCAGGGCGCCGGCCTCCACCGCGGCCCGTACGAGGGCGGCCATCTCGGCGATCTGATCGGCCGTGGCCGCGAAGTCGGGCTCGCAGGCGGCCTCGCCGCACACGTAGGTGCGCAGGGCCACGTCGCCCACGTAGCCGCCGGCGTTGATGCCGAGCGGCAAGCGGTCGACCGTGTCGAGGTACTCGCCGTAGGACTCCCACTGCCACGACAGCCCGTCGAGGATGCACGAGGCGGGGATGTCCTCGACCGACTCCATCATCGTGGCCAGCGTCTCGGCCTGACCGGGGCGCACCGGCGCGAAGGTCATCCCGCAGTTGCCCATCACCACCGACGTCACGCCGTGCCAGCACGACGACGACATGAGCGGGTCCCAACCCACCTGGGCGTCGAGGTGCGAGTGCAGGTCGACGAAGCCCGGCGTGACCAGCCGGCCTTCGGCATCGATCACCCGGCCGGCCCCGCCTGCGTCGACCTCGCCCACTCCGGTGATGCGGTCGGCGTCGACGGCGACATCGGCCCGCCGGCCCGGTGCACCGGTCCCGTCGATGACGGTGCCGCCGGTGATCACCAATTCGTGCGCCATGGGAGGGAGGCTACTGATGCCCCGCCGGGCATGCTTCCCGTGGGATGGGGGACACGACCGACACGGACACCGTGAGCGACGACGGCGAGCCGCTGGGGCTCGACGTGGGCCCGGCAACGGAGCTGTCGGTCGCGGCCGAGGCGGCACTGGCGGAACGAGGCGCCGCTCGGGCCGGCGCGGCGAAGAGCGAGAAGCGAGGCCTGCGCGACGCGGCCAAGGCGTTCCAGCACCGGAACTTCGCGTTGTTCTGGACCGGGGCGGTGCTGTCGAACACCGGCAGCTGGGTGCAGAACGTCACGGTGCCCTTCGTGGTGTTCAAGCTGACGGGATCGGCCGGCTGGTTGGGGGTCGCCGGCTTCGCCCAACTGTTCCCGGCGTGGCTGATGGGACCGGTCGGTGGGGTGATCGCCGACCGCTTCCCCCGGCGCACCGTCTTGTTGATCACCCAGTCGGTGATGGCGCTGCTCGCGCTGCTCGAGGCCGCGGTGTGGGCCGCCGGCGTGCGCAACGCCGTCGTGGTGGTGGCCATCGTGGCGGTGTCGGGCATCGTGGCCGGGCTGAACATCGCCAGTTGGCAGGCGTTCGTCAGCGAGCTCGTGCCCCGGGAGGACCTGCTCAACGCGGTCACGTTGAACTCGGCGCAGTTCAACGCCTCACGCGCGTTCGGCCCTGCCATCGGCGGCGTGGTGCTCGCCACGCTGGGCGTCACCTGGGCCTTCCTCATCAACGCCGTGTCGTTCATCGCCGTCCTCGTGGCGCTGGTGCTGATCCAGGTGCCGGTCATCGTCGCCCGCCAGAGCGGACCGCCCCGGATCATCGCCGAGTTCGTCAACACCGTCCGCTACACCCGGACCAAGCCGGGCATCGTCACCTGCATCCTCGTCGTGATCGCGCTGGGGCTGTTCGGCAGCCCGGTGTTCACGCTGCTGGTCGTGTTCGCCGACGACGTGTACGGGGTGGGCAAGGGGCTGTACGGGCTGCTGGGCGCCGCGCTCGGCCTCGGCGCGATCCTGGGGACACCGGTGGTCGCCGGCTGGGGCAGCGGGCTGCTGCGGAGTCGCCTTATCGCCGGCGCGCTCGTGATCTACGGCGCCGCCCTGATGGCCTTCGCCCTGTCGCCCGGTTACTGGTGGGGGGTCCTCGCGCTCCTGGTGGCGGGCGCCGGCTACCTGGCGGTGGCGTCCACCCTGAACACCACGCTGCAGCTGCTCGTGGACGAGCACATGCGCGGCAAGGTGATCGCGCTGTACCTCATGGGCCTCACGTTCACCGTGCCGGTCGGCAACCTGGTCCAGGGCTGGATGACCGAGGCCATCGGGCCCCGCACCACCGTCACCCTCAGCGGCGCCGCCTTCCTCATCGTCACCGGGTGGCTGTTCGCGTCCCGCCGCCTCCGCCTCATGGACGGCTGACGGCACACCTCGTCGTCCGGTGCGCCGGTCGGACCGGCGGACCCGGTCGCTTCCGGTGGCTGGAACGCAGCGCCGGCAACAGGATCCAGCCACCAGAACGAGCAGGGCCTGGCGCGGCCTCGGTGATGTGGCGGGTCAGTCGAAGGCGGCGTCGGTGACCCACGCCTGGCCCGTCGGGCAGTCGTCGTAGAGGGGGCACCAGCGGCAGACGGGGCCGGCGCGGTAGACGGGCTCGCGGCCGTCGTGGTGCAACTCGACCACGCGGGCGACGCCCTCGGCGGTGCGGGCCACGGCGGCCCACAGCACGTCCTCGGTGACGTCCTCGGGCTGAAGGCGGCCCGAGTCCAGGTAGTGGGTGGCCAGGCGGCGGGGTGGGGTGCCGAGGCGGAGCGTCTCGACGAGGGCGTAGAAGCGCAGATCGTCGACGTGGGAGGGCGAGAACATGCCGGTCTTCAGATCGATCAGCACCTTGCCGGCCACGTTGCCTCGGGCGAACCCGATCGACAGGTCGACCTTGCCGGACAGCCGCACCTTCTCGCCACAGAGGTCGGCGCTGACCCGGCTCTCGGGCACCGGTCGCCAACCGACCTTCAGCGGCGGCCAGCACTCGAGGAACTTCGCCACCCGGTCGTTGGCCTCGGCCCGCAGCTCGGCCACCTCCTCGGGCGAGCACGACCGCAGCCACTCGCCGAGGCTGCGGTCGTCCTCGGCGAGGCGGGTGAGGGCCCCGTCCACCAGCTCGAGGGGCGCCGATGAGCCCCGCAGGTTCAGCGAGAGCTCGATGGCCTTGTGGGCGACCGTGCCCCGAGCCGTGGCCGGTGTCCACGCGAACTCCTCGGCTTCCTCGGCCAGGAAGCGCACCTCGCAGCCGTGGACCTGGCTGAGGCGGTGCTTGCTGAGGAACAGGGGCACCTGCGGCAGCGCGTCGACCAGTGGCCCGATCCGAGCTTCGAGGTCGGCCCGCAGCTCGGCGCGCAGGGACGGGTCGAAGGTGCGGGGCTCCTCGTCGCCCGTGCGCAGGGCGCCCAGCAGGTCCTGCTGGGCCGGGTTGAGCGCAACGTCCTCCACGTCCGGAGCCTACGGCCCGGGATTCCTGTCACTGGGGGTGGGGATGATGGCGGGGATGGAAGCCACGTCCGTGCGGTTCGCCGCCGCCGCCCGAAGCCTCGGAACCGCCGCCCGGCGGCGGGGCCTGGCCGTGCCGGCGTTCCGCAGCCCCCCTCGGCTCGTCGGGGTGGACCGGTCGCTCCGGCGACGGGCGGACGGCGCCGTGGTGGTCGCCGTCCGCCTGCGGGGCCGGCCGTGGGTGGCGGTGCTGGCCGACATGGTCGAGGGCGTGGTCGCGGCCAACCGTCTGGTGGGTGCCGACGCCGACCGGTGCCGCACCGCCATGTGGACCGCGGTCGAGGGCGGCGGCCTGCAGGCAGCCTGACCGCCTGACGGGCCGCGGCACTACCGTGAGCGGCCCGGCCCGGGTGGCGAAACAGGCAGACGCGGAGGGCTTAAACCCCTCCGGAGCTTCGGCTCCGTGCGGGTTCGAACCCCGCCCCGGGCACGAGGCCGGTCCGCGCACGATGCCGCCCGACCAGGACAAGGTTGGATCGCTGCCGGTCACTGATCCCGGCGGGCCGCGGACCGTCGGGCATGCTCTCGGGCATGACGATCGAAGACCGACGGGCGGCAGGCCGAGCGCTGCGCAAGGAGGTACCCCGGACGGCGCACGCCACCTGGGCCCCGTGGGAGGGGCGCCGCGATCCCATCGACGTGCTCGAGGCCCAGGGCGACTCGCGAGCGCTCGAACTGGTGCCCATCCGGTACGGGCGCATGGTGGAGTCGCCGTTCGCGTTCTTCCGGGGCGGCGCCGCGATCATGGCCATGGACCTGGCCACCACCCCGATCACCGGCCTGCGGGTCCAGGCCTGCGGCGACGCCCACGTCAACAATTTCGGCAAGTTCGCCACACCCGAGCGCAACGTCGCCTTCGACATCAACGACTTCGACGAGACCCTGCCCGGTCCGTGGGAGTGGGACGTCAAGCGCCTCGGCGCCAGCCTCCACGTGTTGGGCCGTCAACGGGGCTTCAGTCGCGGTCGCTGTGACCGCATCGTCACCGCGGCGGTGCGCACGTACCGCGAGCGCATGGACGCGGCGGCCGAGAAGTCGACCATGGCGCTGTGGTACGACCGCATCAACGTGCGCGAGGTGCTCGACCACTTCCCCGAGCGCTACCGCTCCCAGATCGAGCGCGACGTGGCCAAGGCCCGCCGCAAGGGCCACCGTCGAGCCATCGCCCGCCTCACCCACGCGCCCGACGGCCATCTCCGCTTCGTCGAGAACCCGCCGCTGCAGGTCCATGTCGAGCGGACGGACGCGGTGCTGGACGACGTCGAGCCGATGATCGCCGAGTACCGCCAGACGCTGAGCGAGGACCGTCGGGTGCTGTTCGACCGCTTCCGGGTGGTCGATGTGGCCCGTCGGGTCGTCGGCGTCGGCAGCGTCGGCACCCGTTGCTGGGTGGTCCTGCTCGAGGGCCCCGACCGGCCCGACGGCGACCACCTTGTGCTCCAGGTGAAGGAGGCGCAGGCCTCGGTGCTGGAGCCCTACGCCGGCCCGCCCGTGCACGCCAACAACGGCGAGCGGGTGGTCGTGGGCCAGCGCCTCACCCAGGCGGCCAGTGACCTGTTCCTGGGCTGGTGCGAGGGGCCGCGCACCAAGCGCACGTACTACGTGCGCCAACTGTGGGACGTGAAGGGCCAGAGCGACGTCATGAAGATGGACGCCGGCAACCTCGGCTACTACGCCGCGCTGTGCGGCTGGGCGTTGGCCCGTGCCCACGCCCGCACCGGCGACCCGGCGCTGTTGGCCGGCTACCTGGGTCGCGGCGGCAGCTTCGACCGTGCCATCACCGAGTTCTCGGCGGCGTACGCGGCCACCAACGCCCAGGACCACCAGGCCCTCGTCGACGCCATCGCCTCAGGCCGGGTCGACGCCACCGTCCTGTCCTGAGACCGAGCTGGAACTCGGGCCGTGAACCTGACGTTCCGGGTGTTGACCCGGGAGGACTTCCCGATGCTCTCGGCGTGGTTGGGGGCGCCGCATGTGCATCGGTGGTGGCAGGAGGACCCCGATCCCGCTGCGGTGGAGGCGCGGTACGGGCCGTCCGTCGATGGGGACGATCCGACCGAGCTGTTCGTGGTCGAGGTCGACGGAGGACCGGTGGGACTGCTGCAGCGGTACCTGCTGGCGGACAACCCGGCCTGGGTGGCATCGCTCGCTCCCACCGGGGCGCCGCTGGACGGGGCCGGGATGGACTACCTGATCGGCGACCCCGATCGCATCGGGCAGGGGCTCGGCACCGAGATGCTCCGCCCCTTTGTCGCCCAGATGTGGGAGCGCTATCCCGACGTTCCCGCCGTCGTCGTCGACGTCGAGCCACCCAACCGTCGCTCGTGGCGGACGCTCGAGCGCCTCGGTTTCGAGCGCGTGTGGGAGGGCGACCTCGAGGCCGAGGACCCGACGACGCCGGCCCGGCCTACGTCTACGTCCTGGCCCGATCCACCTGAAGGCGCCAGTGCCACACCGGCCCCACGTCGGGGTCGATGTCCTCGCCGATGCGCTGGAACCCCAGCTTGGTCAGCACTCCGATGGAGGCGTTCGTCCCGGCCAGGGTGTGGGCGTCCACGCCGTCGGTCTGGTAGCCCACGTCGAGCCTGTCCTAGCCCACCGACTCGTCGATCCAGCCCAGGTAATCGGGCAGCCCCGACGCGATCGGCACCTCGATCACCTCGGGCGTGTCGTACGAGTGGTGCTCGGCCAGGAACGCCTGCACGGCCGCCACCCGGTCGGCCCGGGTCTTGATGAGCAGCAGGCGCTCGTCGGCAGTGGTGACCGATCCCTCCCACCGGTAGGTGCTGGTCACCCCCGTCACCTGTACACACCCGGCGAGCCGATCCTCCACGAGGCGGCGGGCCAACTCGGCGGCCTCCGCCGGGTCGTCCGTGGTGGTCATCACGATGGCGTGCTGGTGGTCCGTGGCCATGCCCGATCATGGCGCCTGCGGACGCGACACGTGTCGGCGGGGCCGGCCACGTTCGGAGGCCGACGCCCGCGGCCGCCTGCGTCAGGCGTCGGCCAGCGGGACGCCGCAGGTCTCGCGGCTGAAGGCGTCGAGTGTGTCGATCGCCACCTGGGCCTGGGCGAAGTTGTCCACCTGCTGGCCGTCGGCCTGGAAGTCCTCGGCCGAGGTCGACTGACCGGCCACCGCCGCCAGGTCGCTGGTGACCGCGGCCATCAGCTCGAGCTCGTCGACGAGGCCGTTGGGCGCCAACTCGGCGGCCTGTGCGTAGAGGTCGGCCGCTTGGTTCGACCCCTCGATGACGAGTGGCTGCAGCTCGGCCCAGGCGGTGATGCCGGCCACCGCTTCGGCCGACCGCCGGTCCGACGCCGAGATCAACGCGAGGGAATTGCAGAACGCGGCAGTGTCGTCCTCGACCGCGGAGGTGGCGGTGCCGCCCGCACCGCCGGCCGGGGCCGCGCTCGTCACGCTGGTCGTCTGGCTGGTCGTCTCGCTGGTCGCCTCGGTGGTCGCCGTCGCGGCGACGCCGTCGTCGTTGCCCCCGCCGCCGTCGCCCCCGAGCGTTACCACCAGCCCGACACCCACCAGGATCACCACCACGACGACCCCGACGATCGCCGCCAGGCGGCGCCGGGTCGCCGGGGAGCCGGCGCCGTCGCCGTGGTCGTTGCCGTCGCCACTGCCCGGCGTCGCCGGCCGGTCCAGGTCGCGGGGCCCCGTTGGGGAAGGTGTCGGCGCTGCGTCCTCGGCCGGATCGGGGGCATCGACGAGCGCCCCGACGAGCGGTTGGTCGCCGGCACCCTCAGCGTCGACAGCGCGGGCGTGGTCGCCCGTGTCCGGCTCGGGCGGCTGGGCGCCTGCGGGGAGGTCGGCGACAGGCTCGTCGCTCGTGTCCGGCTCGGGCGGCGGGATGGCCACGGCTGGGTCGGTCGTCGTTGTCGGGCCGGAATCGCTGAAGTCGCCGCTCGGCGCACCCGCGCGCGGCTCGGTCGCCGCCGGCGCACCGTCCGCCCCGTCGGGCACCCGGACGATGACCGTCTCGGCTTCGTCCCCCGTCACCGATCCCCAGGGCGGTGGCGGTGCGGTCGACGGGACCGCGCCCTCGCCGGTGTGGAACTGGCGCTCTGCGGGGCTGGGTGGGCTCACCGGGTCGCGGGACCGGTCCGGGTGCAGGCGGAGCTCGCTGACGGGCCAGCCCCGCGCGGCCTGGATGGCCTGCAGCGCCTCGCCGACCTCCGACGCGCTCTCGGGCCGAGCCTCGGGGTCCTTGGCCATCAGCGCCTCGATGAGCGAGGCCAGGTCGTCGCCCACCCCGATGGCCCGGAGGTCGGGGACGGGGGCCTGGATGACGCGGAGGAGCGTTGCGGTCACCGACTCGTCCGTCTCACGCCGGAACGCCGCCGTCCCCGACAGCAGGTGGAACAGCGTCGAGCCGAGCGAGTACAGGTCCGACCGATCGGTGGTCGCCTGCCCGTTCAGGACCTCGGGGGCGGCGTGGATGACCGTGAAGGCGGCGCTACCGGCAGTCGTCTCCTGCACACCGGCGAGGCGGGCGATGCCGAAGTCGGTGAGCTTGGCCTGGCCGAACACGTCGAGCAGCACGTTCTCGGGCTTGATGTCGCGATGGTGGACGCCGGCGTCGTGCGCGGTCTGCAGCGCGCCGGCCACCTGGACCCCCCAACGCAGGACGTCCTGCTCGGGGATTCGGCCGAGCTCCCGGCAACGGTCGGCGAGCGATCCCGCCGCCATGTACTCCATGGCGATGAAGGGCTGGCCCTCCTCGGTGAGGCCGTTGTCGTACACGACCACGATGTGCGGGTGCCACGACAGCCCACCCATGACCTCGCACTCCCGGCTGAATCGCCGCCGGGTCCGCTCGTCGACGTTGAGCCGGGCCAGGACCTTGACCGCCACCGTGCGACCGAATCCCTGCTGCTCGGCCCGATAGACGACCGCGAAGCCACCCCGGCCGATCTCGGTCAACTCTCTGTATCCCGCTATCTCGACCGCCATGCAACCGCCCTCGCTCGCGGAACGGTCCTGAGCCTAGACGGACGGGTTCGCGTCGTCGGCGTCACCACACCAGCTTCGGCGAGTTCTGCTTGTCCGTGACCGTGACCGTGACCGACAAGGCCTCGGGGTGGGCCGTGTACCGCACCGTGGTGCACACGGCCGCGATCCAGGTCCAGCAAGTAGGCCGTGTCCGGCCAGCGGCGGGGCCGGTGTCGACCTCAGGCGGTGACCCAGATGAGGATCTCGGCACCTTCGGGTCCCGCCGTCAGCGTGGGTGAGCCGGCGGCGGTGAGGCGGGCGGCGTCGCCCTCGGCCAGGTCGCCGGCGCCCTCGAGCGTGGTCGATCCCACGGCCACGAACAGGTGGACATGACGGCCGTCGGGCACCGCCACGGCCTCCGCGGGGCGCAGGCGGCCGCCCCACAGCACCGCGTCGCGCTGTTGGATGGTGATGGCCGCGTCGTGGCCCTGGCCCGAGGCGATGGGCTGCAGCCCACCCTTGTCCAGCTCGGTGTTGATGTCGCGCTGCTGGTAGCCGGGGGTGACCCGGCCGATGTCGGGCAGCACCCACATCTGCACGAAGTGGACGTCCTCGGTGGCCGACGGGTTCATCTCCGAGTGCCAGATGCCGGAACCAGCGGTCATGCGCTGGGCCAGGCCCGGGTAGAGCTCGCCCCGGTTGCCCTCCGAGTCCTTGTGCTCGAGCCGGCCGGACAGCACCCAGGTGACGATCTCCATGTCCTGGTGCGGATGGGTGCTGAAACCGGTGCCCGCGGCAACGCGGTCGTCGTTCGAGACCAGCAGCAGGCCGTGGCCGGTGTTGGTGGGGTCGTAGTGGGGCCCGAAGCTGAAGCTGTGCCGGCTGTCGAGCCAGTCGATGGCGGTGTGCGGGCGGGTGTCGGCCCGTCGGACCTCGATGGTGGTGGACGCAGCGTCGCGCACAGGAGCCTCCTAGATACTTGCGTATGCAACTATCTCAACCAGGGACGGACGGTCGGCATTCCCGTCGACCCCTCGGAGCCAGAGAGGGGTCAGAGAGGGTCAGAGCCCCAACAGTGGGGTGACGCCGTGGTCGCGGCCCGCGGTGTAGCCGCCGTCGACGGTCAGGGCGTGGCCGCTGACGAACGAGGCGTCGTCCGACAACAGGAAGGCACACGCCGCCGCCACCTCGTCGGCCCGGCCCAGGCGCCGCAGCTTGTGCTCCTCGATGGTGGCGGCCTTGACCGTCTCGACCCCCGGCAGGTCGAGCACCGCTTGCAGGAGCGGCGTGTCGATGAACCCGGGGCAGATCGTGTTGACCCGGATGCCCTGGCGGCCGTAGTCGATGGCCATGTTCTTGGTGAGCAGCACCACCCCGCCCTTCGAGGCGTTGTAAGCGCTGCCCCCGGCGGTGCCCTCCAGTCCCTCGACGCTGGCGATGGTGACGATCGACCCGCGCTCGCCGCCCGGCCGGGGCTCGTTCGACAGCATCGCCGTGGCCGCGTGCTTGGCCACGAGGAACGTGCCCCGGAGGTTGATGTCGATCACCCGGCTCCACTCGGCGTCGTCGAGCAGGTGGACCGGTCCGCCCCCGGCCACGCCCGCGGCGGTCACCACCCCGTCCACCCGGGCGAACGTCGCGAGCGCCGCGGCGAACAGCGCCGCGACCGCGTCCTCGTCGGTGACGTCGGTGGGCACGTCGAGGTAGTGGTCGCCACCGCCCGCGGGTGACGCCGCGCCCAGATCGGCGCCCACGACGCGGGCCCCCTCCTCCAGCAGTCGCTCGACGGTGGCCAGACCGATGCCTGACGCCGCGCCCGTGACCACCATCACCCGCTCATCGATCCCTCGCATGCGCTCATCCTTCCACCACCCCGAGCAGCGCCGCCGGTCCCCTGTCAGAATCGGGGCCGATGGAACGCATGACGGGGATGGATGCGGGGTTCCTCTACATGGAGACCCCGACGATCCACATGCACACCATCAAGGCCGCCATCATCGATCCGGCCACGGTGCCGGGGGGCTACACCTTCGAGCGCTTCCGTGAGGTGCTCGGCGAGCGGCTGCACCTGCTCCCGCCGTTCCGCCGGCGGGTGGTCGACGTGCCGCTCGGCCTGCACCACCCGGTGTGGATCGACGACCCCGACTTCGACATCGACCGCCACATCCGCCGGGTGGTGCTCGACCCTCCCGCTGGTCGGCGGGAGATGGACGCGGCCATCGCCACGGTCGCCTCGACACCACTGCCTCGCGATCGTCCGCTGTGGGAGATCGTCGTGCTCGAGGGCATGCCGGACGGCCGCATCGGCTTCGTGGCCAAGCTGCACCACGCGCTGGCCGACGGCGTGGCCGCCGCCGAGCTGCTGGCCAACGTGATGGACCTCGAGCCCGAGCCGCCCGACCCGCCGGGCGATGCCGAGGAGGCCGCGGCGTGGACCGGGGAGCGCCTGCCGTCGCGTTGGCGCCTGCTCTGGGCGGCGGTCGCCGACGTGCTCGCGGGAATCGGGCGGTTGCCCGCGCTCATCGGCCGCACGCTGCGCAGCCTGCTCGCGGTGGGTCGCCGCCGGCGCGGCGCCGATGTGTCGCCGCCGGTGCCGATGCTCGACACCCCCAACGTGTCGTTCAGCACCTCGCTGACCCCGCGCCGGTCGTTCGCCACGACCACTCTGTCGCTCGACGAGATCCGGGCGGTGAAGTCGGCGGGCCGCGTCACGGTGAACGACGTCCTGCTGGCGCTGGTGGCCGGGTCCCTGCGCGACTACCTGCTCGACCGCGACGAGCTGCCCGCCACCCCGCTCGTGGCCGGCGTGCCGGTGTCCACCGATCGCCCCGACGAGATCCGCCGGCTCGGCGGCAACAAGGTGTCGAACCTCTTCACCGCGCTGCCCACCCACCTCGCCGACCCGCTGGCGCGCCTCGACGCGGTGCACGAGGTGACGGTTGCGGCCAAGGAGGTGCACAACCTGCTCGGCGTCGACATGCTCGCCGACTGGGTGGAGTACACGCCGCCGCGTCCCTACGCGTGGCTGGCCCGCCAGTACTCACGGTTCCGCATCGCCGACCGGCACCGACCACCCATCAACGTGGTCGTCTCCAACGTGCCCGGTCCCCGCGAGCCGCTCTACATCGCCGGCGCCCGGCTCGAGTCGATCTACTCGGTCGGTCCCGTGCTGGAGAACATCGGGCTCAACGTCACCGCGTGGAGCTACCTCGACCAGGTCCACGTCAGCGCCATCGCGTGCCGCGACGTCATCCCCGACCTGCCCGAGATCATCTCGGGCATCGAGCGCGCCCTGGCCGAGCTGCAGCAGGCGCTCGACGACCGTGAAGGAAGCGCATCGCGGTCCGCCTCGGCCGACCGCACCCCGTCGTCGGCGGAGCCCGTGTCCACGGGGGGCTCGTCGGCCGCCGTGCCGTCGGAGGGTGCCCCCGCCTGAGGACCACGCTCGGGGCCATCGGGCTCGACGCCGCTTCGGCACGTCGCCGCCGACGCCCGGTGCCGGCCGCAGCCGGCGTTCCGCGCGCTCCCGCCTGAGGTCGCCGGCGGCGGCGTCCGGCGCTCGCCCCCCGGGGGCGCCTCCGGCCCGTCGGAACCAGCCGATACGGTTCCGGCGGTGACCGACGTGAGCGGGCCGGGGCATCCCCGGCGATCCCTCAGCCCCTTCGTCGCGGTGCCTGCGGCCGTGGTGCTGGTGGCGGCGGCCATGGGGGTGGCGTGGCTGGTCACCCGCGACGACGGGGACGGTGTCAGCGAGGCCACGACCACCACGGCGTCCGCATCACCGTCATCGTCGGCGCCGCCGTCGACGAACCCGGGATCGCCCGACCCGGACAGCCTCGAGTCGGTGGTCGACGACCTCAGCGCGTTCGTGGAGGACCAGCGGGGCCTCGAGTTCACCGAGCCGGTCGACGTCGAGTTGGCCGACGACGACGAGTTCGAGCAGCGCCTGCTCGACGACTTCCAGGCCGAGGACGAGGCCGACATCCGTGACACCGAGGCCGTCTTCCGGGCACTGGGCTTCCTGGGCCCCGACGACGACCTGGTCGAGCAGCTCAAGGGCGTGCTCAGCGCAGGCGTGGTGGGCTTCTACGACCCCGAGACCAACGAGCTGGTCGTGCGGGGGGTCGAGCCCACCCCGTACGCCCGCAAGACCATCGTGCACGAGCTCACCCACGCCCTCGACGATCAGCACTTCGAGCTGTTCCGTCCCGCGCTCGACGAGGCCGACGACGAGACCGGCTTCGCGTTCTCGGCGCTCGTCGAAGGCAATGCCGTCACCGTCGAGGAGGCCTACGCCGACACCTTCACCGACGAGGAGCAGGCCGAGTCGGACGCGGAAGAGGCCCGGATCGGGGGCGACACCGACTTCAGCCAGTTCCCCCAGATCCTGCTCGACCTGATCGGCGCGCCCTACCAGCTCGGCCCGCCGCTGATCGATGCCATCGTCGGTGACGGTGGGGAAGAGGCGGTGGACGCGGCCTTCGAGGACCCACCGGTGTCGAGCGAGCAGGTCCTCGACCCGAGCCTCTTCCTCAGCGGCGAGGAGCCGCTCGACGTGGCCGAGCCGCCGGCCGACGGCGAGTCGTTCGACCAGGGCACCTTCGGCCAGTTCCTGCTGCTGTTGCTCCTCGACGACGGCGGGGTCGACCAGGGCGTGGCCCGTGATGCGGCCATCGGCTGGGGCGGCGACGAGTACGTCGCGTGGCACGACGGCGACCAGACCTGCTTACGGGTGGCCTTCGAGGGCGACACCGCGACCGACACCACCGAGATCGACGACGCCCTCACCGACTGGGTCGACAGCCACGACGGCGCCGAGGTGACCACCAACGCGGCAGGCCAGTCCGTCCTCACCTCCTGCGGCTAGCCGAGCAGGCCCCCGATGGCGTCGCGGTCGCCGAGGGCGCTCTTCTCGGCCACGTCGTCGAGGAACTGGCGGCCCTCGGCCGAGTCGACGGCCTCGACCATCGCCTTGGGGATGGCCCGCATCACGTAGCCGTCGGGCATCGGCGGGGCGTCGTCCACCCGCCGGGCCATGGCCGCCTCGACGATCGGGGCGATCCGCGCGGCTTTGGCGGCGCTGGCGGCCTCGTCACGCTCCTTGAACTCGGGCAGCACCTCGGCGGCGAACAGCTCGAGGCTGGCCATGATGTGCTCGTGGCGGTTCCTGCCCGCCTGCATCACGAAGATCAGCTGGTCGACGCCGGCCTCCTCGTAGCGACGCAGGAACTCACGCAGCTGGTCGGGCGTGCCCACCGCGCCCCGCAGGCCGCTGGTGTCGCCGCCCGCGACCTTCGCGCCCAGCACCTCCTTCTGCGCCGCCAGCGCCGCCTCGGGTGAGTAGCCCATCTGGTCGCGACGCTCGACGAACTCGTCCCACACGTTGGTGCGACCGGGCACGTGGTCGCCGAACACGTAGTAGTGCGCCAGCGAGTAGCCGAAGAAATTGCCGCCCTCGAGGCCCATGGCGATGGCCTTGTCCTCGTCGCGGTCGCACATCATCGGGGTGACGCAGGCCAGGTTGTGGTTGACGGCCTTGCCGACGGGCACGCACCTGTCGGCCATCGTCGCGGTGTAGTCCGCCACCCACTGGCGGGCTTCCTCGGGGTCGATGAAGGCGAAGCTGAGGGCGCCGATGCCCTTCTCGGCGGCCAGCAGGATGGTGTCGCGGCGTGAGCACGCCACCCACAAGGGCGGGTGGGGCTTCTGCATCGGCTTGGGCACCACGTTGCGGGGCGGCACGCTGACGTAGGTGCCCTCGTGGCCGGTGAACGGGTCCTCGGTCATGGCCCGGATGGCCACCTGCAGGCCTTCGAGCCACTGCTCGCGCTTGACCGCCATGTCGATGCCGAAGCCACCGAGCTCGGCTTCGGACGACGACTCGCCCGACCCGAATTCGGCCCGTCCGCCCGACACCAGGTCGAGCATCGCCACCCGCTCGGCGGTGCGGACGGGGTGGTTGTAGCCGGGCGCGGTCTGGATGATGCCGTGGCCGAGGCGCATGTGCTTCGTGCGCTGCGACGCCGCGGCCAGGAAGACCTCGGGGGCGCTGGAGTGCGAGTACTCCTCCAGGAAGTGGTGCTCGACCTCCCACACGAACTCGATGCCCAACTGGTCGGCGCGCTCGATCTGGTCGAGGGCCTCCTGGATGAGCCGGTGCTCGCTGCCCTCGTCCCAGGGGCGGGGGAGCTGGTGCTCGTAGAAGAGCCCGAACTTCACGCCGCCTGCCCGGTGGTCGTGACCCAGCGGCCGTCCTCGGTGCGCACCACGTCGCCGAGCTCGTCGAAGCGGTGCAGCAGGTCGTCGGCGTCGGCCCGCCCGGCCACGGCGTGGGTGACCTCCCGGCGGACGATGTCGAGGGTCTCGGTGCGGCGTGGGCCCAGCGAGTCGGCCAGCGCTCGGTCCCAGGTGCGCCCGATCAGCTCGGCGCCGGCGTGGCGCGCGCCGTCGTCGCCGACGACCGTGCGATCGCGCATCTCGGACAGCACGGTGCGCAGGTACTCGACGTGGGGGGTCTCGTCCTGGCGGATGTAGGACACCAGGCGGGCGGCCTCGCCGTCGCCGGCGACCAGCGCACGGTCGTCCAGGACCGCTTCGGCCCACGCGAAGGTGTGGAACGCCGAGATCTCGATGAGCAGGAGGCGGGTCATGCGCTCGACGACGATCTCGAGATCGAAGTCGACGTCGTCGGGCCAGAGGCGGTGGGCCTCGGCCTGCGCCCGCATGGCGGCCAGGTCGACCTTGCCGCGGCTGCCGGGCGGGGTGATGCCCATGCGCTCGAGCATGAGCGCGGTCTCGTCCTGGGTGACGGGGTCCTCGAAGGCGACGTCACGAGCGGCGAACCACATCTGCTTGTGGCCGCCCTCGCCCTCGTGCCCGGCCTCGTCGCGTGCGTGGGCCTCGTACAGCCCCCGGTCGAGGTGGGCCATCGCGGTGCCGGCCACGTCCTCGTCGAACCGCTCCTGCAGATCGGGAACCACCGACATGCGGATCATTCCGCCGAAGCCCTCGACGGTGCCGATGCGGGTCAGCGTGGCGATGATCGGCTCGGGTGCACCGTTGGCGATGAGGTGCTTGGCCTGGGCCACGTTGGGATAGTGCGCGGGCCAGGTGTCGAGCGGGAGGTGGAACAGCGGCGTGGCCGAGTGCTCCCGGTGCTGGGCCTGCCAGGCCTCGATGGCGGGGGTCCGGTGGAGTGTCCGGGGGGAGATGTACGTGCCGTCGGCGTCGAACCCGCCGTGGCAGGCGACGCCACCCGCGACCAATGGTTCCTCGTACGGATGGCTCTGCAGCAACTCGTGCTCGCTGAACTCGACCTGTGCCGTCATGGATCCCCCTTCACCGGCGGCCTTCACCGGCGCTGCCCAGCAAGTGTAAACTCCCGTGTATACACCTTCAAGAGCGGACGGCGTGACGCATGGCACCACCCACCTCACCGGCACCGGCCAGGCAGTTGCTCCCGAGAGCCGAGCGGCAGGCCGCGCTGCTGGCCGCCGCGGCCACGGCGTTCGCCCGGGCGGGATACGCGGCCACGTCGATGGACGACGTCGCGGCCGAGGCCGGCGTCAGCCGGCTGATCGTCTACCGCCACTTCGACTCGAAGGAGGAGCTGTACCGGGCGGTGCTCACGGGCGTGTCCGAGCGGCTGATCGAGACGTTCGTCGAGGGTCTCGAGCACCGCGACGATCGGCGGGGCTGGGCCACGCACGGCCTGCTGACGGTGGCCCGCGAGCAGCCCGACGCCTTCCGCCTGCTGTGGGTGCACGCGGCGCGTGAGCCCCAGTTCGCCGACTACGCCGAGCAGTGGCGCGAGGGCGCGGTCGCAGCAGCCGACTCGTCGCTCGGCACCCCCGTCGCCGACCCGGTCTTCCGGCGCTGGGCGGCGCGGGTGATGGTCGGCCTGCTCGTCGACGCCGTCCTGGCCTGGCTCGACGAGGGCGACCCTGCCCGCGACGACGAGTTCCTGACCCTGACCACCGCCGGCGCCCGCGCCATGTACGGCGCCTGGCTCGACGGCGAGCATCGGGCCAAGTAGGCGCGGTCTGCCCGCCCGGGGCCGGCGCGGCGAGCAGCCCGCCCACGACGCGCCGAGTCGATGCATGGGTGAACGGCGCGAACGGCGGGGCGTCGGGCCGCAGCAACTCGTTCGGTGGCGCCGCTGCACCTGTGCAGCGCCGCCGCCTCAGTTGTGGAGCGGGAGCAGCTCGGCGGCGACGGCCTCGAGCTCGGCGGTCCAGTCGTCCGGCTCATCGAGGGGGAGCACCACGAACTTCGATGCCCCCGCGTCGACCATCTCCTCGAGGCGGTGGCGCAGCGACGGCAGGTCGGTGGGGATGATCCGGCGGGGGTCGTCGATGTCGGGGCGGCGCTGCTTGATGAAGGCGCCGAGGGCCTCGGGCACCTCGCCGTGCGCGTAGGCCACGAGGGCGCCGAAGTGCTCGGGGTCGATGGCCCGACCGGCCTCTGCGGCGGCGGCCTCGACCGCGATCCTGCCGCGACGCACGTCGTCGGCGTCGCAGAACGACGGCAGCCAGCCGTCGCCCAGGCGCCCGACCCGGCGTAGCTCGGAGGGCGCCTGGCCGCCCAGCCACACGTCCAACGGCTGCTGCGCCGGCTTCGGGCGCACCGTGGCTCCCTGCAGGTACCAGTACCCGCCCTCGTGGTCGACCGAGTCCTCGCTCCAGAGGCGGCGGATGAGTGGGAGCGCCTCGTTGAACATCTTCGCCCGCTCGCCCCGCTCGACCCCGAAGGCCTGCTGCTCCCGGGGGTCGGCCACGCCCAGGCCGAACGCCGGTAGGAGGCGGCCGTTCGACAGGCGATCGAGGGTGGCCAGCGACTTGGCGACCAGCATCGGGTTGCGGCCCGGCAGGACCATCACGCTCATCCCGAACTTCAGCCGGCTGGTGCGCCCGGCGGCGAAGGCCATGCCCACCACGGGGTCGGGCGACTCGCCGCCGATGCGCTCGCTCAGCCACAGCGAGTCGAACCCGAGGCGCTCGAGGTCGTCGACCATCGTTGCGAACCGGTCTTGGTCATTGGTCGTGCTGCGAGTGCCCAAGCCGTACCCCACGCGCACCTTCATGGTGACCATTACTACTCTTCGCCACTGTGGAGAACGGGCAGACCTCGCAGAGCGGAGCGGAGCGGCTCGTCGGGCGCACCGGATGCCGTCGGCGCGCCGGCGAGGTCGGTGCCGGGTGAGCGACCGCGAGCCGGCACTCGACGGGTTGCTCCGGTTGGACGGGCGGGTGGCCATCGTCACGGGCGCCTCGGGCGGGCTGGGCGAGCGGTTCGCTCGGGTGCTGCACTCGGCGGGGGCGACGGTGGTGGGCGCGGCCCGGCGGGCGGATCGGCTCGACGCCATCGCGGCCGAGCTCGACCGGTTCGTCCCGGTGACCTGCGACGTCGCGGTCGACGCCGACCTTGGCCGCCTGGTGCAGGCCGCTCTCGACGTCGACGGCCGCGTGGACGTGCTGGTCAACAACGCCGGCATCAGCGACGGCCCCACGCCGGCGCTGGGTGAGGATCCCGCCCTGTTCCGCCGAGCGGTCGAGGTGAACCTCAACGGGTTGTTCGTGCTCACCCAGCAGGTGGCCGCGTCGATGATCGAGCGGGGATCGGGCAGCATCGTCAACATCTCGTCGGTGCACGGCCTGGTGGCGGCCGCGCCCAACAACCAGGCGGGCTACGTGGCCTCGAAGGCCGCGGTGATCGGTCTGACCCGCGAGCTGGCCTGCCAGTGGGCCACGTCCGGCGTCCGGGTGAACGCCATCGCGCCCGGCTACTTCGAGTCCGAGCTCACTGAGGCCATGTTCGCCGACGAGCGCGGGCTGCGGTGGGTCGAGCGCAACACGCCCATGCGTCGGCCGGGACGGGGTGACGAGCTGGACGGCGCCCTGCTGTTCCTGGCCGGCGACGCCAGCACCTACGTGACCGGGCAGGTGCTCGCGGTCGACGGTGGGTTCACGGCGCGATGACCCCGCCCGACTGCCGCCCTCGAGTCTCTCCTCCCTTCGTTCCTCGCTGTGATCCCGCCCACCGACAGGAGCCCCTGCCATGAAGGTCGACCTCACCATCCGCGACTACCTCGACCGGGCCGCCGCCGTCTACGGCGAGCGGGTCGGGGTGGTCGACGAGCCCGACCAGCCCGCGCCCTCGTGGGGCGACGTCACCTACGCCCGCATCGCCGAGCTGGCCCGCAACCAGGCCGCCGCGCTCGATGCCCTCGGCATCGCGCCGGGGGAACGGGTGGCGATGGTGTCGCAGAACGCGGCCCGCATGCTGGTGTCGTTCTTCGGCGTCAGCGGTTGGGGTCGGGTGTTCGTGCCCATCAACTTCCGCCTCAGCCCGGCCGAGATCACCTACATCGTCGAGCACTGCGGCGCCTCGCTGCTGCTCGTCGACCCCGAGTTGGACGAGGCCCTGGCGTCGGTGACCGCGCCCCGGCGCATGGTGATCGGCGCCGAGACCGATGTCGCGCTGTTCGGCGTGGGTTCGCCGCCGGCCGAGCCGCAGCCGTGGACACCGGACGAGAACGCCACCGCCACGATCAACTACACCAGCGGCACGACGGCGCGGCCCAAGGGCGTGCAGATGACCCACCGCAACCTGTGGATCAACGCCATGGGCTTCGGGTGGCACGCCGGTGTGAGCGACCGCGACGTGTACCTGCACACGCTGCCGATGTTCCACTGCAACGGCTGGGGCATGCCCTACGCCGTGGCGGGCATGGGCGTGCGCCAGGTGGTGCTGCGCAAGGTCGACGGGGCCGAGATCCTGCGGCGGGTCGAGGCGCAGGGCGTCACCCTGCTCTGCGCGGCACCGGCGGTGGTGGCCGCCGTCCTCGATGCCGCCGCCGACTGGGACGGCCCCATCCCGGGCGCCGGCACCACCCGCATCGTGGTGGCCGGCGCGCCGCCCCCCACTCGCACCATCGAGCGCATCGAGACCGAGCTGAACTGGGAGTTCATCCAGATCTACGGCCTCACCGAGACCGCCCCGGTGCTCACCATGAACCGTGGTCGGGCCGAGTGGGACGACCTGCCCAGCGGCGAGCGGGCACAGCTGCTCAGTCGAGCGGGGGCGCCCGTCGTGGGTGTGCACCTGCAGGTCGACGGCCAGGGCGAGGTGCTGGCCCGGGGCAACATGGTGCTCGAGGGCTACTGGGAGCAGCCCGAGGCCACCGCCGACGCCATCGTCGACGGCTGGTTCCACACCGGCGACGGCGGCGTCATCGAGGACAGCTACCTCACCATCTCGGACCGCAAGAAGGACGTCATCATCTCCGGCGGCGAGAACATCTCGTCCATCGAGGTCGAGGACGCGCTGTTCTCGCACCCGAACGTCAGCGAGGTGGCGGTGATCGGCGTGCCCGACGAGAAGTGGGGCGAGACGGTGAAGGCGCTGGTGGTCGTGAGCGGCGACGTGACCGAGGCCGACCTCATCGCCCACTGCCGCGAGCGCCTGGCCCACTACAAGTGCCCGACGTCGGTCGAGTTCCGCGACGAGCTCGCCCGGACGGCCACCGGTAAGCTCCAGAAGTTCAAGCTGCGGTCGCCCTACTGGGAAGGCCGCGACCGCCAGGTGAACTGAGGCGGCGGCCCTTCTCATTGCGACTGATCGGGGCACGATGATGCACGGGGAGCGGAGGTCGTCCGCAGCGGTGGCGCTGTTGACCGCCCTGCTGGTGGCTGGGTTGGGGAGTGGTGCGGTGGACGCCCCGTCGGCAACCGCCGCCGGGTCCGGCCCGGGTGCCACGGTCACGACGGCGTTGCCGTCGGGGCCTCAGGCATCGGTTGACCCGTCGAGCGGGTTGGTCGATGGGCAGGTGGTCGAGTTCTCGGCGACAGGCTTCCCGCCGCAGGCCGCGCTCCATCTCGCCCAGTGCGTGTACACCGGCGGGCCATACGGCCGGGCCTGTCAAGGGCTCCAGCGGGTCACCAGCGACGACGCCGGCGACGTGCACAGCACCTTCAACGTCGCCCGGTACGTGGAGGTCGGCGGCCAGGGAACACGTGACTGCACCCAGCGTGGTTGCTTCCTGGGCATCGGTCCCAACGTCAACAGCGATCACTTCCCCGACGCGCAGGTGTACCTCGATTGGGCGGTCGTCGCGGATCCGGGCCCCCCGTTCAGACCCCCACTCCCTCCCTCCGCAGATGCGGTCTACACGTCGCTCTGGTTCGACGGAGTGGTGCCGGTGGCGACCGACACCCGTACGGTAAGCCCGGTCCTGGCAGTGCGCGATGCCACCCCCGACCACCTCGTGTTCGCGTCGGGTCGTCGGGCCATCTACGGCACCGGTGATCTCGGCGTGTTCGTCATCGACCTGAATGCCGACCGCGTCAGCCCGGGTGCGCCCTCTCGGCCGCGTTCGCCCTCGGCTTCCCTGGTCACGCGGTGGGGCTGCGACCGCATCTCACTGACGCCGGACGAGTCGCTCGCACTGGTCACGGCGCCCGACCACCACGAACTGGTGACGATCGACCTGGTCGAGGCAGAGGTGCGGCGGGTGACCCGGATCGACGGGTACGCGGAGGACGTCGCCGTCGACCCGGCGGGCAGGACGGCATGGGTGGCCGTCACCTCAGGGGACGGGTCGCGTCGGCTGACACCCGTCGACGTGGCCTCGGGACGTCGCGGTGTGCCCGTCCCCATCCCTGGCAACTCGCTCCTCCGTGCGCTTGCGATCTCGCCTGACGGCACGCGCGCTTACGTCACGAGCAGCCACTCCGACGAGGTCATCCCCGTGGACCTGCTCGCTCGGACGGTCTTGCCCGCCATCTCGATGCCGAGCAGCCCCTACGACATCGAGCTGACATCGGACGGGTCGACCGCGGTCGTCACCTCGCTCTGGGATGACACGGTCACGGTCGTCGACCTGGCTGAGCACGCCGCCGGATCCCCGATCCCTGCTGAGGAGCCTCGGGGGTTGGACATCGAAGACGCCACGCGCACAGCGTTCGTCGCGACCGCGGGCGGACTGACCCCCATCGACCTCGTGACGCAGACCGCCGGCGAGGTCATCGATCTCGGCGACGGCGAGTCCCGAGACGTGGTCAGCGTGCCCGCTCCGGCCTCTCCGACACCCGCTCCGACTGCCCAACCGACGTCCGTCACGCCACGATTCACCGGCTGACCGCCACCCGGCAGATGCGGCTGGGGTCGATCTTCACGATGACCCGGCGGCTCTGGATGGGGACTCGAAGGGATGAGATCGTCGACGACTTCCCGGAGCTGACACCTGAGCTGGTCCGGGCCGCCATCGAGTTCGCTGCTCTTCGGGAACGTCGTCTCGCCACGGCGTGAAGCTCCTCTTCGACCAGAACCTGTCGAGGCACCTCGTCGAGGACATGCGGGACGCGTTTCCCGAAAGCGAGCACGTCAGCGCACTCGGCCTCGACAGCGCGACGGACGAGGAGATCTGGGAGTACGCGCGTAAGCACGGCCACCTGATCGTCTCGAAGGACTCGGACTTCCGTCAGCTGGCGTTCCTCCAAGGGAAGCACCACTTGTCCGGTCGTAGTTGACAACCGAGACCTCAGGTTGCCATCGGTGATGCCTCGACCGAACACCTCGGACGCCTGGCGCTAGTTTGCGCACATGGCTTGGCGTCGCCACGAACCGCCGCAAAGTCTCAAGGAGCGCGACGCGGCCTACCAGCATGGGCTCGAGCTGCAAGCGCATATGCGCGGAGTCTCAGTCGAGGAGGCCGCCCGCGAGGCTCAGGGCAGCGTGATGCTTGGAATTCCCAAGGCTCGTGACAAGTCAGTCGATGACGACGGTGAGGCCGTCGTCGAGGCGGGCTGCATGTCGTTCGAGTTCGGCGATTTCCACCCCGCGATGCTGCTGCTGTTTCCGCTGGCCGTGGTGTGGTGGCTGGTCAGAAAGCTCAGGCGCCTCGACGCTTGAATGGCGGCGTCGCGTGGGTCAGTCCGAATCCAGTTCGCCTGTTGTGCTCAAGCTGTCTGCGACTTAGGAGTCCGGCGACACGCATCTACGGACCTCGGTGTTGAAGAGCAGGCGGGCGTCGTCGGCGTCGATGCACCTGACGGCGTCATGCCGCTTCGGACCCGTGCACGATCCTGACGACCACGTCCTTGAAGTGGGCGACCTGTGCACCATCGGTGCCGAGGAGGCGACCCGACCAGGCCAGTTGGCACAACACCGGTTGGACCGAGGGGCGTGAAGTCGAGAGCTCGTCGCGAACGAGACGGATGAGGGACCCAAGAGTGACCGGTTCGTCGGCCGAGGCCAGAACCTCGACCGCGGCAGCCTCGACCTCGGCGGGGTCTGGATCGGCCCTGGACCCAGGGCGGGGCGTCGCGAGCGCCGCGGCGATGACCCCCTCGATGTCATGGCCGTCGCTTACCGTGATGGCATGGGCGGCCGCCAGGTCGCGCACGGCTCGCTCGCTGACGCTGGGGGCGAGCAGGATGCCCTGCGATCGAGCGAGCCCGAGCCGCTCTACGACCTCGGCGAAGCGGCGACCGGCACCGGTGAGGTGTTCACCGCTCTTGACCTCGATCGCGACGATCGCGTCGGCGGCGACCGCGATCACGTCGATCTCCCGGCGGTCGCCGTCGGGGAATTCGACCGTTGCGTTCACGACGAGGTCGATCTCGAGCCCGTGGGCGGCAGCGGCCCGCGCGACCTGCCCGGCGGCGGCCGCCTCGAGCCAATGGTTCTGCTGGGTGAACCGGACGAGGCGATCGCGCGCCTCCGTGCTGACCTGGGTGCTCTGTCGTGCCTGCAGGCGAGCGGGCTGGGCGACGCTGACGGTGCCCAGGTAACCGAGGCTGCTCAGGTGGAGCGCCATCCGAAGGGCGGGGTTGTCGCTGTCGGCGCCTTCGGTGAGGTGGATGCCGATCACCGGTTGCTCGATGCGGCCCGCGTCGGCCAGGGTGCGGAACCACTCTCGGGCGTCCGCCGACGTCACCGCCTCGGACGCGACGTCGGCGAGGATGGCCTCGGGTCCGATCACCGGCGTTGCGCTGATGAGGCTGGCGCCTTGCCCGGCGACGTACCCGTCGATGCGCTCCATCGGTTCCGACACCCCCTCCCTCGACTCTGATCGGCACGGCGAGCGTTCGAGATGAAGTCCGGGACGCCTCGTGGTGGGCTCTCGTCAGCGCCGCCGCTACTGCACGCGCTGGCGGGTGGGGTCGATCTTCACGATCACCCGGCGGCTCTGGATGGGGTTGGCGTAGTCGGTGCCGTTGTAGCGCTGGGACAGCGTGTCGATGTGGTCCCTCGCCGCCTCGCTGTCGTCGGTGCCGACGACCCGCCCCGCGATCTCGGCGTAGTGGTACGGGTTGGCCCTGTCCCAGATCGTGACGGTGACCGCCGGATCCGCCTCCATGGCCTTGAACTTGGGCCGGTGGACCTCGGTGTTGATGAGCAGGTGATGCTCGTCGGCGTCGATCCACATGACGTGGTTGGCGATGGTGCCGTCGGCTCGGTGGTAGGCGAGGGCGGCGAAGTTGCCGGCCTCGATCAGTTCACGGACGGCGGGTTCGACGGGCATCGATCTGTGCTCCGGTGGGTCGGGGGTGATGGACCTGCGGTCCGTGCCAACCTTTCGGGGCGCGAGGTACTTCCCGATCCTGCCGGTTCCGCTCACCCGCCGGCCGGCTCGCCACTCACCGTGACCGATCCGGGCTGCAGACAGCGAGGTGGAGGAAATAGCTGCCACCGGTGACCGGCATTTCCTCCAGAGGCTGGCCGATCGGTGGCGGCCTCCGGTGTGTGGTCACCGTCGGTAGTCGCAGCCCGGCCCGAACTTGCCATTTCCCGCGCCAACCGTGGCCCGACGCCCCACAATGGCGGGATGCTGCAGGTGCGCGAGCTGAGTGTGGAGGTGGGAGGCAACCTCGTCGTCGAGGGCGCCTCCTTCACCGTCCGCGCCCGCGACAAGGTGGGCCTCGTCGGTCGCAACGGCGCCGGCAAGACCAGCCTGCTGCGGGTGCTCGGGGGTGCCGCCCAGCCGAAGTCGGGTGTGGTGCACCGCACCGGCGGTCTGGGCTACCTGTCGCAGGACCCGCGCCTCGACACGACCGACGCCAACGTGTCGGGCGTCGACCACGTGCTGTCCGGTCGGGGGCTCGACGCCGCTCGCATCCGCCTCGAGAAGCTGCGCCTGGCCATTGAGGAGGACCCGTCGGACCGCAACGTCGCCCGCTTCAGCCGCGAGGAGGACGTCTACCGGATGGACGGCGGCTACGAGGCCGAGCCGGAGGCCCGCAAGATCGCCGCCGGCCTGGGCCTCACCGACGAGCGCCTCGACCTGCCCATCGGCGTGCTCTCGGGTGGTGAGCGCCGCCGCGTCGAGCTGGCCCGGATCCTCTTCGCCGGCAGCGACGTGCTGTTGCTGGACGAGCCCACCAACCACCTCGACAACGACGCGCGCGACTGGATGCTGAAGTTCCTCCGTGGCTACAAGGGTGCGCTGCTGGTGGTGAGCCACGACCTCGAGCTGCTCGACGAGGCCATCACCCGCGTCCTGCACCTCGACCGCAGCGGCGAGGACGCCGTCGGCACCATGGTCGAGTACAAGGGCACCTACTCGCAGTACCTGGTGGCGCGCGAGAAGGACGAGGAGCGGCTGGCCAAGGTGGCCGCCCGGCAGGCATCCGAGATCAACCGCCTCACCACGCTGGCCGACTCGATGCGCCACTCCACCGCCGCCCGGGCCCGCAAGGCACAGACGCTCGACAGCCGGGTCAAGCGCATGGAGCGCGAGCGGGTGGAGGGGCCCGCCCGCAAGCAGAAGCTGAACCTGCGCTTCCCGGAGCCCCCGAAGGCAGGGCGCACCGTGCTCCAGGTGAGCGGGCTGGCCAAGGCCTACGGCGACCTCCAGGTCTTCGATGACGTCACGTTCGACCTGGGCCGGGGCGAGCGCCTGCTGGTCATGGGCCTCAACGGCGCAGGCAAGACCAGCCTGCTGCGGGTGCTGGCCGAGGTCACCACCGCCGATGCCGGTGAGGTGACGCTGGGCCTCGGCGTCGAGCTGGGCTACTACGCGCAGGAGCACGAGGGCATCGAGGCGGGCAAGTCGCTGTTCGACCACCTCCAGGGGATGACCGGCCTGGGCGCCGAGGACCGCCGCGCCCTGCTGGGCATGTTCGGCCTGACCGGCGACAAGGCGTTCCAGGACGCCTCCACCCTCTCGGGTGGCGAGAAGACGAAGCTGGCGTTGGCCCAGCTGGTGGCCGGCCGCCACAACCTGTTGCTGCTGGACGAGCCCACGAACAACCTCGACCCGGGGTCGCGCACCGCCACCGCGGACGCGCTGGCCGCCTGGCCGGGCACCATGATCATCGTGAGCCACGACCGTGACTTCGTGCGCGAGCTGGCGCCCGACCGGGTGCTGATGATGCCCGAGGGGGCGCTGGACTACTGGAGCGACGACCTGCTCGACCTCGTCGCCATGGCCTGACGTTGGCGCCTCCGCCGTCGGAGCGCCTCCGACATCCGGTTCCTGCCTGGGCGGCGCTCCGCGGCGCGGCGCGGCGTCGATAGGCGGCGAGTCGCAGGGTGCGGGCCCGGGCGGTCGTTCGTGGTGCGGTGGTCGTGGCGCTCGGCGCGCTCGCCATGGTCGCGGCCGCCTGCGGGAGCGCCGACCTGCCGCGATCGGTGGCGCCCACGTCGACGACGCCGACCACGCTCAGCCCCGCCCAGCTGGAGGCGGCGCTCGACCCGACCTGCCTGGCGGGCACGCCGGT
Organism: uncultured Microthrixaceae bacterium; assembly: GCA_964635055.1. Classification (GTDB taxonomy): domain Bacteria; phylum Actinomycetota; class Acidimicrobiia; order Acidimicrobiales; family DATDAH01; genus JAEUJM01. The sequence goes on from CAZWMT010000009.1 coordinate 126,674, forward strand.
CGAGCCGGGCACCACCGTGCAGACCGTCGAGTCGGGCGGCGCCACCCGGTCGTACCTGCAGCACGTGCCGTTGTCCTACGAGGGCGTCAGCATGCCCGTGGTGGTGGCGCTGCACCACGACACCGGCGACGCGCAGGCCGACCTCGACGAGCAGGGCCTCGTCGACTCCTCCGAGGCGCACGGGTTCGTGCTGCTGGCGCCACAGGCCGGCGGCGATGCGGTGGTGTGGGACACGTCCGAGGCGTCTCCCGATGTGACCATGGTGGCCGACCTGCTCGACCAGGCTCGGACCCACTTCTGTGCCGAGCCGCAGCGGGTCTACGTGGTCGGGAGCGGCGATGGCAGCGACATGGCCGGGCGGGTGGCGTGCGACCTGTCGGCGCGGGTCGCGGCGGTGGCGTTCATCGGCGTGGTGCCCGATCCCGATCCCTGCGCGCCGGAACGGCCGGTCCCGGTCGTGGCCCTGCCCGGTGTCGACGCCGACCTCGTCCCGTGGGCCGACCGCTACGGGTGCGACCCCGAGCCCGTGATGGTGCCCTTCGAGGGCGGCGCCGTCGGCGACATCCAGGGGGACTACGAGGGCTGCGTCGAGGGCGCCGCGATCCAGTCGCTCACGGTGGTCGACCAGGCCGCGTTGAACGATGCCATCTGGGCGTTCTTCGCCGCCCACCCGCTCACGCCCTCGTCCTGATCCGACCGTCCAGGGCCCGCCAGGCGCGAGGCGGGGCGCGCCGTCGTGCTGGATCGCAACGCGTGGCGCCGGCCGCCGGTCGATTCGGGGCCTTCGGGGAACGGTGGGCCGGCTGGGGGCGCGCGCCGGTACGGTCGGGTAGGTGGACGACATGACGTCGGACCGTGATCGCGCCGAGTTCCGCATCGAGCACGACTCGATGGGTGAGGTGCGTGTGCCGGTGGCGGCCAGGTACGGCGCCCAGACCCAGCGGGCGGTCACGAACTTCCCGATCTCGGGCCTGCGCATCGAGCGGCGGTTGATCCGTGCGCTGGCGCTCATCAAGGGCGAGGCGGCGAGGGTCAACGCGGGGCTCGACGAGGTGCCCGCGGTCGACGGGCGAGTCGGCGAGGCCATCACCGCGGCGGCCGACGAGGTGGCGGCGGGGGAGTGGGACCGTGAGTTCCCCGTGGACGTGTTCCAGACCGGCTCGGGCACGTCGTCCAACATGAACATGAACGAGGTGCTGGCCAACCTGGCCTCCGAGCGGCTCGGGGAGCCGGGGGCCGTTCACCCGAACGACCACGTCAACGCCTCGCAGTCCTCCAACGACGTGTTCCCCTCGGCCATCCACCTGGCCGCGGCCGAGGCGATCCACGTCGACCTGCTGCCGGCGCTCGAGTACCTGGCTGCGGCGCTGCACCGCAAGGCCAACGACTTCTCGACGGTGGTGAAGTCGGGGCGCACCCACCTGATGGATGCCACCCCGGTCACGCTGGGCCAGGAGTTCGGCGGGTACGCGGCCCAGGTGCAGCACGCCGCGGAGCGGCTGCGGTCCTGCCTTCCCAGCCTCGGCGAGCTGGCGCTGGGCGGTACCGCGGTCGGCACCGGCATCAACGCACCCACGGCGTTCGCGCCGGCGGTCATCGCGGCGCTGGCCCGTCGCACCGATCTGCCGCTGCGGGAGGCGCGCGACCACTTCGCGGCCCAGGGCGCCCGGGACGCGCTGGTCGACGCGTCGGGCCATTGCCGCACGCTGGCGGTGGCGCTGATCAAGATCGCCAACGACCTGCGCTGGATGGGCAGCGGCCCCCGCACCGGCCTCGGCGAGATCCGCATCCCCGACCTGCAGCCGGGCTCGTCGATCATGCCCGGCAAGGTCAACCCCGTCATCGCCGAGGCGGTCACCCAGGTGGGGGCGCAGGTGTTCGGCAACGACGCCGCCGTCGCCTTCGGCGGGTCGCAGGGCACCCTCGAGCTCAACGTCAACATGCCGGTGATGGCCCACAACCTGCTCGAGTCGATCCGCCTGCTGGCCAACGTCAGCCGGGTCTTCGCCGACAGCTGCATCAGCGGCATCGAGGCCAACGTCGAGACCTGCCGGCGCTACGCCGAGTCCTCACCGGCCATCGGCACCTCCCTCAACCCCCATCTGGGTTACGAGGTCGTCGCCGACGTCATCAAGGCCTCGGTCGACGAGCACAAGACCATCCGTGAGGTCGTCCTGGAGCGCGGCCTCATGTCCGAGGTCGACCTGGACAAGGCCTTGGACATCGAGGCGATGACCCGAGGCGGCCTGCTCTGAACCTGGCCCTGGAGGAGCACGCAGGCGCGGTGGTGCGGCTGGACGTCCAGACGGGGACGTAGCCTCGAACGCGATGGCTGGCGGTGGGGTCCAAGGGGGCAGGGTCTACGGCGGGAGGTTCGAGCTCGAGGAGCAGGTTGCGACAGGCGCCGTGTCGTGGTGCTTCCGGGCGATGGATCGCAAGCACGTCGTCCCCGTCCGCCTCGAAGTGCTCGTCCCCGACGATGGGCAGCAATCGCCGTTCGGTGACTTGCAGGCGGCCGCCGCCATCGACCACCGGAACGTGGCCCGCACGCTCGCCGCGGGGCGTGACCACGGGAGCTGGTTCCTGGCCACCGAGTGGGTGGAGGGCCGTCCCCTCGACCAGGTGATCGGCGCGGACCCGAGCCCGTCGCCCGAGCGCCTCGCGGGGCTCACTGCGGATCTGATCGACGGGGTCGCGGCGGCGCACCGATGCGGTGTCGTCCACGGCGCCCTCACACCCGACCGGGTCATCATGGCCCCCGACGGACGGCTCCGGATCACCGGCTTCGGGCTCGGTGCCGCGGTCGAGGGGTCGACCTCGCCATCCGCCTCCGGGGACCTGCGTGCCGTGGGCGTGCTCGTGCGGGACGTCGCTGGCGAGCATGGCGTGTCGCCGGGGCTCGACGTGGTGGTGGATCGGCTGCTCGACGGCAGCTACGGGTCCGCTCCAGAGGCACGTGAGGCGTTGCACGAGCTGACCGGCGACGAGCGCACCATCGATGGCCGGGCCGAAGTGACGGACCCGGGACGGCCACGCTGGGTGAAGGCCGTCTCCGCGTTGCTCGTGCTGGTGATCATCGGCGGCGTCGGTCTGTTCCTGTCGGGCCGGTTGGGCCTCCGCGAGCCCAGCCGTCCTCGGGTCGAGGTTCCTGAGCTCGTGGGCCTCTCCCAGGACGAAGCGGTCGGTCTCCTCGACGCCGCGGCCCTGCAGGCCAACATCCAGGTCAAGACCAGCGCGGACGCGCCGCGGGACGAGGTGGTCGGCCAGGACCCGGCCCCGGGCACGACGGTGCGACAAGGCGACCAGGTGACGGTGGTGGTGAGCGCCGGGCGGGAGGGCCCGTAGCCCGATCGAAACCGAGTCGAAGCCCGGCGACGGGAACCTGGGACCCGAATCCACGACGGAGAGGGGCCGACGGTGCGGACACCGCGAGCGGGCACGTCATCCCGCGCCGTGGCGCGCCTCGGCATCGCCCTCGTGATCGTCGGCCTCCTCGCCACCGCCGGCGGCGTGTTCGCCACGACCTCGGATTCGGCCGTCACGGGAGACGCCAGCCTCGAGAGCGGTGAGGTCGCCACCGGTCCGCTGGCGGGGATCGGCGACCGGGTGTGGGACGACCAGGACCACGACGGTCTGCAGGACCTGGGCGAGCCGGGTCTCGACGCGGTGACGGTCACGCTCCTCGACGCCACCGGTGCACCGGTGACCGTCGACGGCAACGGCGCTGCGCTCGGTCCGCAGACGACGTCCGGTGGCGGCGCCTACCACTTCGCCGACCTCTCGCCAGGTACCTACCTCGTGCGGTTCTCCGGCCTTGCGCCGGGCGCGGTGCTCACCGTCCAGGGGGGCGCGCCGGGCGACGGGACCGACTCCGACCCCGACCCGGCCAGGGGCACCACGGGTGACGTCGTGCTCGCTTCGGGGGAGGACGACGTCACGATCGACGCCGGGGTCTTCACCCCCGCACCGTCCTTGGCGCTCGAGAAGCGGGTGCAGGGTGGCGACGCCGACACCGCGCCGGGGCCGACGCTGGCCGTCGGCAGCACGGCCACCTTCGACTACCTGGTGACCAACACCGGGAACGATCCGCTCGCCGCATTGACGGTCACCGACGACCGGGGCGTCGTCGTCTCCTGCCCCCAGAACACGGTCGGCCTGGGTGAGACGGTCACGTGTACGGGCTCCGACACCGTCGTCGCCGGCCCGTACACCAACGTGGGCACGGCGCGCGCCGAGGGCGCGACCTCGGGCACCGTCGCGTCCGCCGAGGACCCGGCCCACTACCTCGGGGTGCAGGCGGCGCTCGACCTGGAGAAGCAGGTGAACGGCCACGACGCCGATTCGGCCGCCGACCCGCTCCAGATCGATGCGGGCGAAGCGGTGACCTTCACCTTCGCCGTCACGAACACCGCGACAGAAGACGTCGAAGGGATCGCGTTGAGCGACCTGGCCACAGGGCCGGTCACCTGTCCGGCTACGACGCTGGCAGCAGGCACCGCCATGGAATGCACCGCCGCCGCCGGCACCGCGGCCGCGGGGCTGCACACGAACGTCGCGACCGTCTCGGGCACGGGACGGGAGACGGCGACCGTGGCCGGCGCCACCGACTCGGCCAGCTACTTCGGTGTCGAGGCGCGCATGAGCCTGCTGAAGGAGGCCTTCGACCCCGGCTCCGGTGGGTACCGGGACGCCGACAGCGTGAGCGGATCACCTGGTTCGAACGACGGCGTCCCGGCGACGATCGCGTCGGGTGCCGCCGCCACCTTCCGGCTCAGCCTCGCCAACGGCGGGAACGCCCCGCTCTCCGGTGTGACCGTCCTCGATCCGTCGTGCGACGCGGATCCGGCGCTGGCCAGTGGCGACGGCGGGGTCGTCGGCACCCTCGATGTCGGCGAGACGTGGCTCCTGGCCTGCGAAACGACCCACGTGACGAGCGCGTTCACGAACGCGGCCACCGCATCTTCCGGCGACATCGAGGCCAGCGAGACCGCCCGCGTGGAGGTCGTCTCGGGTACGGCCGGCGTGGCGATCACCAAGAAGGTGATGGATCCCACCACCGGTCAATTCGGCGAGGACGCAACGGTCGTCTCCGGGCAGCCGGCCACGTTCCGTCTCCGGGTCACCAACACGGGTGACCTCCCGCTCTCGAACATCGCGGTGAGCGACCCGCTCGCCCCGTCCTGCGCCCGGACGTTCCTCGGACCCCTGGCGGCAGGAACCTCCACCCCGGCGTGGACCTGCGCGTCGGCCGCGGTCAGCGCCGACTTCACCAACACCGCTTCGGTCACGGCCGTGCCCTCGGGCAGCGGCGATCCGGTGACCGCCACCGACACCGCGATGGTGGCGGTGGTCGTGCCGGGGGCAGCCGATCTGTCGCTCGAGAAGGCACTGGAGAGCAACAACTCGGAACTGGCGCGTTGGCGGCTCACGGTGACCAACCTCGGACCCGGCCCCGCCGGCGGCCCGATCGTCGTGGAAGACGACCTTCCGCAGGGCCTCACGTACCAGAGTGCGACCGGCAGTGGCTGGGCCTGCGCCGCCGACGGCCCGGTCACGTGCACCCACGCCGCCGGCCTCGCCGAGGGAGAGGTGACGTCGGTCCTGCTCACCACGGGTGTCGACGCCGGCATCGGGGGCGACGTGCGCAACACGGCGGTGCTCGCCGGCGGGGCCGACTCGAACGCCGTGAACGACAGCGGCGCCGCCGTCCTCTCCATCGATCAGGGCGCCACGACGACAACGACGACGGAACCGGGCGGGAGTGGAGGCTCGGCCGGCGCCGGGGGTCCGCTGCCCACCACCGGCACCGAGATCGCCGGCCTAGTGGTCGCCGGCGTCGCCACGGTCGCCCTCGGTGCCCTGCTGCTCTGGTCCGGTCGCCGCCGGCGCCGCACACCGGAGGCGACATGACTCCTCGCAGGCCTTGCACGCACCTGACCCTCGGAGCCGCACACCGCAAGGGTGCCGCTCTGTTCACGGTGGGTGGACTGCTGGCCGGCCTCCTCTTCACGAGGTACGCGCTCGGCGACACCGACGACCTCAGGCCGCCAGACCTGCGCACCGGCACCACCGCCTCGGCCACCAACAACCTCAACTGCGAGAACGACGCCCTCTACTCGGCCGACGACACCGCCGAGCCCTCGGCGGCGACGCTCACCCTCACGGACCCGGCGCCCGGAGCGACGATCACCCGCTACGTCTGCCTCCGCAATTTCGGTGAGGAGGACGCCGCCCTGAGTTTGGCGGTGGTCGGCGTCGAGAGCCTTGATCCCACCTGCAGCCCGGGTGAAGCCGCACATGACGCGACGTGCGGTGGCAATGCCGCCGGCGAGCTCCATCGCGACATCACGACCGACGTGCAACGGATCCCGGGCGACCGCTGCGACAACGCCATCACGGACGCGGCGGTCACCGTCAACCCCATCGCGAACCAGACCGGGCTCGCCATCCCCGGTGGCGGCACGCAGGTCGCTGCTGACGCCGGCTGCCTCAAGGTGACCGTCACCTACCCCGCGGCCACCTCGAGCGCGCACGAGACGGCCAACCAGAGCGACACGCTGCGATGGCGATTCCGGTTCGACTCGACGAATGCGCTGCCCCTCGACGGCGGCGCCGAGCCGACCTACGCCCACGGCCCGATGCAGACGCCGCCGAACCAGTCGGCGATCACGCTGGCCCACTGGGCCCCGGGCCTGAACACCGACGAGTTCACCCCGCAGGGCCTCGCCCGCGTCCCCGCGGCCGCGAGCCCGTACGGCGTGGACACCCTGATGGTCGCCGGCTACTACAAGGCCCGTAACCCGCTCAGCTGCACGATCTACGCGGCGAACGAGGCCACCGGTGCGGAACTGGACCGGTACGACGTGCCGGCCAGTTCTGGTTGCGACCACAGCGACGGCGTGGTCTACGACCCGAGCTCAGCGAGCCTGTGGCTCGCCTCAGACCTGACCGCCGGAGCCAGGATCCACCGGATCCTTCTGAGTGGCTTCGCGTCGAACAGCGCTGCGGCCCTCGACAAGACGCTCTTGATGCCGAGTGGAGACGCTTCGAACTACGTCACCCGCCAGGCCACCGGCACGTTCACGCGCCAAGGGGGCGGTGCGCTCGTCACCTGCCCGTGCCTCATCCTCGGTGACTACGCCACGTCGGGCAGCCCCTTCCTCCGGCGCTACCCGCTGAGCTACCTCAACAGCGCGGCCAACACCTCGACCATCGCCTCGAGCGAACGGTCCGTGACCGTGACCACGCCCTTGTACGTCCAAGGGGCAGCGGTCGACGCCTCGGGCAACCTCTGGACGTCGTCTAGCTATTGGGGCGGCACCCACCCGCTGAACGGGCGGCTCTCCAACCTGGGGGCGGCGGCGTCGGGTACGCCGAGCGGCACGCACTACCGGTTCGTGCGGGGGATGGAGGGCATCGACTTCTCGGGCAGCGCCGTCTGGGGCGTCTCCGAGCGGGGATCAGCAGGACTGCTCGGCGACTTCTTCCCGCTCCTCTTCCGGGCCACCCCCAGCTCGTTGCTGTCCAGCACCGAACCGCCCTGAGCGGTCCGGCTCCGAAACCCGATCGAAGCCGGATCGAAGCCCCCTCGGGTGACGATCGGCAGTGGCGGGGGACGGACCCCTCGTCTTGGACAACCAAGTCGAGCAACGCTCGAGGAAGAGGGGAATCATGCAGCGCAAGAGGGGCATCGCCCTACTGGCATCCGGGGTCCTGCTGGCCACGGTGTCGCTGGCCGGCGTCTTCGCCGCCACCAACGACACCGCCACCACCGGCGACCTGTCGATCGAGTCGGGGACGGCGTCGGTCGTCGACCTCCAGATCGGCGGCAACTTCTCGACCTCGGCGAGCCACGACTGCCAGCCGGGTAGCGGCACCGCACCCACGTACACCGACGACCTGACCACGCCGTTCTTCACCATGACGGGTGCGGGGCCGACCAACGCGGCCGGCAACGAGATCCGCTACATGTGCATCTACAACAACGGCAGCGTCGATGCCACCATGACCGCCGACTTCATCAACGGCACCGACACCGAGACGGGCTGCTCCGCCGGTGAGGCGGGTGCCGGCGACACCACCTGCGGCACCGCGGGCAACACCGCCGGTGAGCTGGCCAACGACGTGACCGTGACCCTGACCGCCGTCGACGGTGACACCTGCGCCGGCACCGTCACCGGCCCGTCCGTGTCGCACGACATGAACGACACGGCGACGCCGCTGAGCCTCAAGAACTTCGGCAGCCCCGACAACGTCCTCGATGCCGGCGACGCCGCCTGCATCAAGGTCCAGGTGGACTACGACGACGGGGTCAGCAGCGGCACCGAGCTGTTCAACCAGACCGACAAGGCCACGATCCAGATCCGCTACAACGGGGCGGTCTGAGTCACCGGCTGAGCCGAAGGACACGCAAGGGAGGTCGGCCGGTCCCGGGTCCCCGGGGCCGGCCGACCCGCGTGAGGACAGGGCAGGAAGCGGGACAGGGAGCAGCGAGGGGAAGCCGATGGGTGCACCGGTGAAGCGAAGGGGGTCGACGACAAGCGGCGGGGTGGGCTCCGCGCTCGCCGTCGTGGGGATGGTGGTGATGCTCCCCGCCGCCGCACTCATCGTCGGCGTGTGGCTGGCGGGCTGGCACTTCGCCGTGGTGCGCACGGGCAGCATGGCGCCCGGCATGCCCGCCGGGTCGCTCGCCGTGGTGAGCCCGGTCACGGCGGCCGAGGTGGCGTCGGGCACGGTGATCGAGTTCGTGGACCCCGAGGTGGAGGGCAGGCTCGTCACGCACCGCGTGGTCGAGGTGCGGCGGGGTGAGGGAGGCGAGCTGTTCTTCCAGACCAAGGGTGATGCCAACGACGCCGAAGACAGCTACCCGGTACCGGCGGCGAACGTGCGGGGCGAGGTCCGGTGGCACGTGTCGGGGCTCGGACGGCTGCTCGTCTACTTCCGTCCGCCGTGGTCGTTGATGTTCGTGATCGCCCCGCTCCTGCTCTGGTTCGGGGCCCGGGCGTTGCGCGAACCCGAACCGGAGCGGTCAACCCGCTCCACCCGCCCGACCGCCTCCGCTCGCCCCTGTCTCGACTGCCCGGCACCGGTCGAGCCGCTCGACCGGTACTGTCGGCGTTGCGGTGCTCGCCAACTCCGGGCCACCGGGGACCGTGAGCTGGTCGGATCGTGACGTTGACGGCCCCGGCCCCATCGGCCGCTGGCGCACCCGGAGGTGAGGGGACCACGACCGAGATGGAGGGCACGACCGGCTTCACGGTGGGTGTGCTCGGCCCCCTCGAGGTCCGGGTCGATGGCGAGGTCCTCACCCTGCCCACCCCGAAGGAGCGCACGTTGCTGACCCTGCTCGGGCTCCGTGTGCCCCATGGCGTGTCGTTCGCCGAGCTGGCCGATGCGCTGTGGGGCGATGCGCCGCCCGCCAACTGGCGCAAGGGATTGCAGGTGCACGTGTCCCGGCTGCGCACCCGGCTGGCCGAGGCCGCGATCGATGAGCTCCCCGAGGTGCTCCTCACCGTCGGAGACGGGTACGCGCTGGCCATCGAGCCTGATGCGGTCGATGCCCATCGATTCGAGCGACTGGTCGGCGACGGGCGGCGCGCGCTGGCCGAGGGCCGAGCAGCGGACGCCGACCGGCTGTTGCTCGAAGCCCTCTCGCTGTGGCGATCCGATCCCGTCCCCGACCTCGCCGACACCTCGACCGGTCAGGCCCATGCGGCCCGTTTGACGGAGTTGTTGCTCATCGCCCGCGAGGAGCGCTTCGAGGCCGAGCTCGCGCTCGGTCGGCACGACGTCCTCGTGCCCCGGATCGAGGCCCGCCTGGTCGACCATCCGCTGCGTGAGCGCCTCTGGCGCCAGCTCATGACGGCGCTGTACCGCTCCGGACGCCAGGCCGAGGCCCTGCGCGCCTACCAGCGCGCCCGCTCGGTGTTGGTGGAAGAGCTCGGCCTCGAGCCCGGGCCCGAATTGCGTCGGGTGGAGGCCGCCATCGCCGCGCAGGACGCCGGCCTCGACCTCGTCGACGGTGCGCCGGTGGCCCCGCCGACCAGCCCCGCGGCCCCCGAACCTGCGGCGGGCACCGTGGCCTGGGCGGGACGCCTGAGGAACGTCCCGTTCGTCGGCCGTGCCGACGCCCGCCAGCGACTCCGTCGTGCCTTCCAGCGTGCCAGTGAGGAGGGGCTCGGGGTCGTCGTCGCCTCCGGGGAGGAGGGGGTGGGCAAGACCCGGCTCCTCGCCGAGGCGGTCCTGGAGATGGCGTCCGACGGGGCCTCCATCCTCGCCGGCTGGTGCACCCGCGGCTCGGACGACTCGCTCTCGGCCATCCGCCAGGTGCTCGGTCAGTTCACCGGTGACCGCCCGACCCCGGCCGACTCGTTCGAGATGACGACGGTGCTGACGGAGCGGTTGCGCACCGAGGCGGCGATCGCTCCCGTCGTGCTCGTCGTCGACGACCTCCAGTGGGCCGACGCCGGCACGGTCCAGGTGCTGCGCAGCCTGTTGGCCTCGGCCCGCGACCTCCCGGTGCTGCTCGTCGGCGCGTACCGGGACACCGAGATCGAGTCTCGGGAACAGGTCCTCGATCTGCTCGTCGATCTTCACCGCCATCCGGCGTTCGAGGCCATCGAGATTCGGGGGCTCGTCCCGGACGAGGGTGTGGAACTGCTGGCCCAACGCCTCGGGCGCCCCGCCGAGGACGCGTCGCGGATCGAGCTGGCCACGCTCAGCCAGGAGGCGGGTGGCAACCCCTTGTACCTGCTCGAACTGGCCCGACGGGCGGTGGACCGCGCGCTTCTGGACGACGACGGCCAGGTGGTCGTGGGCAGCGTCCGGCACCTTGGCCTCCCTGAGAGCCTGCGGGTGATGATCCGCCGGCGCGTGCGGGCCCTTCCGTCCGGTCACCAACTGGTCCTTTCCGCGGCCGCCGTCGCGGGCACCGAGTTCGACATCGAGATGGTGGCTGCGGTCGCCGAGGTCAGTGAGGACGCCGCGATCTCGGCTTTCGAGCGGGCCACCGCGGCGGGGCTCATCATCGACTCGGGCGAGGCCGGGCGGAGCGCCTTCACCTGCGTGCTCGTGCGCATGGCGTTGTACGAGGAGCTGTCCTCGAGCCGGCGGGCGATGCTGCACCAACGCAGCGGCGAGGTGCTGGCCCACGCAGACTCGCAGACGATCCAGGACCGTCTGCCGGGTGTGACCGATCACTTCGCCCAGGCACGCGCCCCCGCGTTGCGCACCGGGCTCCCGCCCTCCGACGACGAGCGCCGCGACCGGTACGAGACGGCCTACGAGGAGGCGGTGGGACGCTTCGAGGAGTCGTTGGTCACCTCTGCCGACCTCGACGACGACGACCAGTGGTGCGGGCTCCTGCTCGGCCTGGCCACGGGTCGGTGGCGTAGCGGCGACCTGGCCGGAGCCCGCGAACTGTTCGAGCGCGCCGCCTCCGAGGCCAAGCGGCTCGGCCGGCCCGACCTCCTCACTCGTGCCGCCGCGGGGGCGGCGCAGGTGGTGCTGAAGGTGGGCGTGACCCACCCGCCCCTCATCGACCTGCTGATCGAGGCGCGCGACCAGCTCCCCGTCGACGACCCGCTCCACGCGCAGATCCGCAAGGCCCTGGTACCAGAGCTGGTGTGGGCCGGGAGGTGGCGTGAGGCGGTCATCATCGCGGGAACCGCGCCGGAGCCGGTCGCTCCCTGAGCGAAGCGGCACCATCAGCACCATCAGCACGGCGGTGCGTACCCTGGCGGCGATGGCCTCCGACCGCCCAGTCGACCTCGCGGCGGGGCTGCTCCAGACGCTGATCCGGAACCGGTGCGTGAACGACTGGACCCCGACCTCGGGCCACGAGGCCCGCAACGTCGACGCGCTCGTTGCGGTGCTCGAAGGTTCCGGTATCGACCTCGAGCGTTACGAGCCCCTGCCGGGACGGGCCAACCTCGTGGCCCGCATCGAAGGCCGCAACCCGAGCCTTCCGACGCTCCTGTTGCTCGCGAACACCGACGTCGTGTCGGCGGACCCGTACCAGTGGTCCCACGACCCTTTCTGTGGCGACCTGATCGACGATGAGGTCTGGGGCCGAGGGGCACTCAGCAACCTCGGATACGCAGCGACGATGGCCGTGGCGATGCGGTGCCTCGCTGACCGCGGCTACCGGCCCGAGGGCACCCTCGTCTTCGTCGCGGCCGCGGATCACGAGTTCCGCAGTGAGATCGGCAGCAGGTGGCTCATCGAGCACCACCTCGACGCCGTGCGAGCCGAGTGGGTCGTCACCGGCGGCGGCGGCCTGCACGTGCCGGGGCCCGACCGCACGATGCTCACGGTGCAGGTGGGCGAGAAGAGCTCGCACTGGTTCTGCTTGGTGGTACGCGGCGAGCCGGTCCACACGGTGCACCCAGACGCCCCTGGGGTGGTGGGCACGGCTGCCGAGGTGGTGACCCGCCTTTCCGCCATCGATCCCGATCCTCGGCCCGAGTACTTCAGGGAGGGGATGGAGCGCGCCGGTTGGGCGGCGATCTTCGGTGACCTGGACAACCCTCGCGTGCTGCAGGACGCTGCGACTGCGCTGGGACCGGACTTGGCGCGGTGGATCCGGGTGACGACGTACCCGACCGTGCTCGCCACCGGGATCCGCGGTGGCGGGCAGGGCCCGCACACGCCTGATCGCGTCGAGGTCGACGTGAACGTGCGACTCCTGCCGGGTCAACCCGACCACGACGCCGAGGCCCTGCTGCACGGGGCACTGGGCGACCTCGCCGACCACGTGGAGATCCATGCACGCGTCCGGACCCCCGCCACCGTCTCGCCCACCGACACGAAGCTCTGGGGCGCCCTGGAGCACGTGACCGAGCGGGCCAGGATGCACATGGGCCTCCTGCCCGTGGTCTTCTCACGCCCGTCCGACCTGCACCTGTTCCGGGCGCTGGGCGCGACCGCCTATGGGGCGGGCATGCTCAGCGAGCGGTTCGAGGTCGGGGACGTCAACGCGATGTTTCACGGACACGACGAGCGGCTCGATGTGGCCTCGATCGATCTCCTGGTCACGCGATGGCAGGAACTCGCGGTCGAGCTCCTCGGCGGTTCCTGAGCGACCGGGTGTTCAGGCGGCGAGCAGGTCGTCGCCGAGCCCGGTCCAGAGCCGGGTCATCAATGCCAGCGACTCCACGTCCACCTGCTCGTCGGTCCCGTGCAGCATCGAGAAGAAGTCGCCGGAGATGACTCGCTGGCTGTACAGGCCGGCCCCGTAGACGACCGCCCCGAGGCGACGGAAGAAGCGAGCGTCGGAGCCGCCGACGTTCATGAAGGGCACGAGGGGCGCATCGGGGTACTCCCGGGCGGCGATGCGCCGGAGGGATCGCCACAACGCCGTGTCCACCGGCGAACCCGAACCGGCTTCACCGCGGCGCCCCGTGATGGTCACGTGCCCGGCGGCGTCGCCCAGCGCGTCCAGGAGCACCGCTTCGGCCTCGTCGGTGCCGTCCCCTGGCAGCGTTCGGATGTTGACCTCGAGATCGACCACCGGCGCGGCCAGGTGAGGGTCGCGGTCACCTCGCACCGACATCGTCGACAGGATCGGGCGGGTCGACGCGTCGAACATGAGGGCCAAGGCGTCAGGCAGCGCGTCGAGGATCGCGTCCTGCGCAACGCCAGGCTCGAGCAACCCGCCCAGGAGCTCTGACCAGCCGGATCCCTCCAGGAACTCGCGGAACGTGGAGGGAACGTCGGCCGGAGGGCGGTAGTCGGCGATCCGGCGGATGATGTCCGCGGCAAGCTCGATCGCACCGCCCGGATCGGCGACCTGGGGGCGCGACGGGCGGCCCACGACGCGGAGGTCGAACCAGTGCGAGCCCTTCTCGCTGACGATGACGGGGAGTTCGACCCCGGTCGGGCCAGGGATCGGGTAGCCGCCGCTCTCGGTGACGGCGTAGTCGGCCCGGATGGTGCCCGGGTGGTGCTCGACCAACCACGCCGTGCCGAGCTCGCTCTGTGCTTCCTGGTCGGCCGTCGCGGCGAACACGAGCGTTCCGGCACGGCGTGGGCCGCTGGCTGCACGGCGCAGGGATACCGCCATGGTGGCGGCGTAGCCGAGCATGTCGATCGCACCGCGCCCACGCACCATGCCGTCGACCACATCACCACAGAACGGGTCGAACGACCAGAGGTCCGGGTCTGCGGGCACCACATCGGTGTGCGCATGCAGCAGCAGGGTGGGAGCGTTGGGGTCGGTGCCCTCGAGGCGGGCCACGATGCTCACCCGCCCCGGCGCGGGCTCGAAGCGCTCGAGGTCGATGGCGGTATGGTCGAGCACCGCCTCGAGAGTGTCGGCGTTGCGCACCTCCTGGCCCGATCCTGGGCTCCCATCGTTGATGCAGGCGTTGCGGATGAGCGCCTGGAGCAGCTCAGTGGATTCGGCGCCGAGCGTGTCGCCGTCCGGATCCATGACCGCAGCCTAGATCGGTGCCTGCCGGGGCTCGCTCGTGTCAGGCGTCCTGCGGGGCGCCGAGGGCGGGGGTGCCGGCGAACGGGCCGGGGTCACCGTGGGCGGGCAGCACCGGGTTGCTCCAGCTGAGCAGCCGGCTCAGCTCCTGGGTGACCTCGTGCCACTCGGCGGCGTCCCAGCCCTCGGCCACGCCGATCAGCGTGCCGTCCTGGGCGATGTGCACCAGTGCCGGGAGGTGCTCGAGGCCGAGGGCCTTGACGACGGTGCGATCGGGGTCGACGAAGGTCAGGATCTCGTCGGCCCAGGGGCCGAGGAACTGGCGGGCCTGCGCGGCGTCGCCGGTGACCAGCCACGACACCCGGCAATCGGCGTCGGCGAAGGTGCGCAGCACCCGGCCGGCGGTGTCGAGGATCCAGGAGCTCTCCCACGTGAACGGGTCGATGACCACCGTGACGAGCCGGAAGGTCGTCAGCCACTCGGCGAGGGGCCGTGCGTCGCCGTCGAGCGGGGTGAGTTCGGTGTCGGCAGGGGGAGCAGTCGCCACGGGCGCAGAAACTAGCCGCACCGCGCGACCCCGAACGAGTTCGGGTGACCGGCGGTACTCTCGCCGGGATGCACCCCATCGAGCGGCTCCGTTACGTCGCCAGGGCCTCGGGTGTCGACCAGGCCCTGTTGGTGCAGGAGACGGCGTCCGCGCTGGGTGCCTTCGGCTCCGACCCCGCGGGCATGGTCACCGCCTGTCGCCGGATCGTGTCCCGGCATCCGGCCGCCGGCGCCCTGTGGTGGCTGTGCGGGCGGGTGCTGATGGCGAACGACCCGATGCCCGAGGCGTGGCGGGCGGCCGACGAGATCGACGCCGATCCCACGGCCCTCGAATTGGCCCACGCGCTGCCCGACGACGCCACGGTGTGCCTGCTCGGCTGGCCCGACCAGGTGGGCGAGGCCATCCCCCGCCGGGGCGACGTCGAGGCGCTGGTGGTCGACGTGCTGGGGGAGGGGTCGGGGCTGGTGCGGCGCCTGCTGGCCGCCGACGTCGATGCCGTCGACGTGGCCACCCAGGGCCTGGGCGCGGCGGCGTCGGCCGCCGACGTGGTGCTGCTCGAGGCGTCGGCGGTCGGCCCTGACGGGTTCGTGGGCGTGGCCGGGTCGCGGGCTGCGGCGGCGGTGGCCCGCCACGACGGCACGCCGGTGTGGCTGGTGGCGGGGGTGGGCCGGCTCGTGCCCCGCCGAGTGTGGGACACGTTGGTCGCCCGCGTGGACGTGGCCGCCGAGCCGTGGGACGCCGATGACGAGGTGGTGCCGCTCGACCTGGTCGACAGCATCGTCGGCCCCTCCGGACCCCTGCCGGTGGCCGACGCCCTCGGTCGGACCGACTGCCCCGTGGCAGCCGAGCTGCTGGTCGAGCTGTAGCGCCGACGTCCCGACGTCCCGCTCCCGCTCACCGCGTCCCGCCGGACGGCAACGAGATCGATCGCCGATGGGGGAGCGCCCGGGCGGCGGGGCGATCACGCCGGCGAGGCGGTGGCCTGGCCCGATGGCACCACCCAGGCCGTGCCGGGGGCCAGGGGCGACCGGGGCTCCAGCGTGGTCTCGACGATGCGGAACTCGGCCCGCCACTCGTCGGGTGTCACCTCGCAGCGCAGGTAGCCCCGTGACCGGTTGTCGAAGTGCCGGACGTGACTCAGCTCGGCGGCACCTTTCGCCACGATGTCCACGAAGTCGCGCGGGAACGCCGAGCTGATGGACCCAACACCGAACTCGGTGGCCACCGCCGCGCCGCCGATCCGGCCGCCGGCGGGCAGGTCGGCGACCACCCCGCTGTGGAAGTCGCCGGAGAGCACCACCGGGTTGCTGGTGGCCTCGAGCAGCCCGCACACCTCGGCCCGTTCGGCCGGGTAGCCGTCCCACGCATCCAACCCCACCCGGATCTCACCGGCCTGGGCGATCGGGAGGGGCGTCATCAGCACCCCCTGCCCGACGGCGTTCCACCGTGCCGTGCTCGTGCCCAGGGCCTCGCCCAGGAACTCGAGCTGTTCGTTCCCCAGCATGGTGCGGTCGGCCGCCGCCTCGTCCCCGCACGCCAGGTTGAGGAACAGGTGCGCGTCGCACGCCTGGTCGTCCCGGTGCTGGCGCGTGTCGAGCACGACGAGGCGCAGCAGGTCTCCCACGTCCACCACCCGGTGCACGTCGAGGTCGGGGCCGGTCGGTGGGCCCACGCGCACCGGCTGGTGCTCCCACCACGCCTGGTAGGCCGCGGCCCGCCGGCGCGCGAACGCGGCGGGGTCGGTGCCGAGCTGGTCCACGAGCCCCGCGTAGTTGTTGGCGACCTCGTGGTCGTCCCAGGTGACCACCCAGGCCATCGCCGCGTGGGCGTCCTGGAGGGCCGGGTCGCTCTTGTAGAAGGCGTACCGGTGGCGGTAGCCGGCCAGGTCGGTCGCCTCGGGGAGGCCGTTGGGCCGGAACCGGTCGGGGACGTTCTCGGTCTCGTAGATGTAGTCGCCCAACCACAGGTTGAACGCCGCGTCCTCGGCGGCGAGGTACTCGTACGGCGTGCGGAACCCGTCCTGGTCGTCCTGGCAGGCGCTCGCGGTGAACGCGAACCGGTCGGGCACCGACCCGGGTGGCGGGAGCGTACGGGTCCGGCCGACCGCGCTGGTGAACGCACCCACGCGGAACCGGTAGTGGAACGCGGTGTCGGCGTCGAGGCCGCCCACGTCGACGTGGGCGCTGTGGGCCTGTGCGGCCGTGGTGGTGACGATGCCCGACCGCACGACCTGCTCGAACGACTCGTCCGCGGCGACCTCCCAGAGGACGTCGGCGTCCGACGGCGGCATGCCCCCGCCGACCAGCGGGTCGGGCGCCAGCCGGGTCCAGAGGATGACGCCGTCCGGCAGCGGGTCACCCGATGCCACCCCCAGCGTGAACGGGTCGGCGTCGAGGCCCGTGGGTGCCGGCGGCGGTTCGAGTGGCCGCTCCGACGTGGTGACGGGGCGCTCCGGCGCCGCCTCACGGGTGCGGTCGGAGCATGCGGTCGCCGCGAGTGCGCCGCCCATCCCGAGCAGGAACGAGCGCCGGGAGAGCGCGCGGTCGGCCGCCACCGATCCGACGCTATCGGCTGGGTCCGAACCCGGATGGCGCGGAACGGTGCCGTCTAGGATCTCGTGGTCCACGGACGAGGAGGGCCTTGTGGCGGTCGAGATCCCTGGCTACTCGGGCCTCGTCGAGATCGGTCGCGGCGGGTTCGCGGTGGTGTACCGGGGTCACCAGGAGGGGTTCGGCCGGCTGGTCGCGGTGAAGGTGCTGGCCCGTCACGACGTCGACGAGCGGACCCGCCGGCGCTTCGCCCGCGAGTGCGAGTTGATGGGCGCGCTGTCGTGGCACCCGAGCATCGTGGTCGTCTACGACAACGGCATCACGGTCGAGGGCCAGCCGTTCATCACGATGGAGTACCTCGCCGACGGGTCGCTCGCCGATCGTCACCGGCGCGACGGGGGGATGGCCGAGGCCGACATCCTGCGCTGGGGCGTCCAGGTGTGCGGCGCGCTCCAGACCGCGCACGACGCCGACGTGTTGCACCGCGACCTCAAGCCCGAGAACGTGCTGCTCGACGTGTTCGGGCAGGCCAAGCTGTCCGACTTCGGTATCGCCGCGATCACCGGTGCGAACGAGACGACGACCGGGAGCGCCTCGTTCACCGTGGTCCACGTCGCGCCTGAGATCATCAACGGGCTCCCCGCCACGGAGCGTTCGGACGTCTATTCGCTGGGCTCGACCCTCTACCAGCTGCTCACCGGGCGAGCCGCCTTTCGGCGCCAGACCGACGAGTCGGTCACCGCGACGCTGCTGCGGGTGGTGCAGGCGCCGGTGCCGGACCTGCGCCCCGAGGGCGTCAGCGACGGCCTGGCCGCCCTGGTCGAGTCGATGATGGCCAAGGACCCGGACGACCGGCCGGCGTCCGCCATCGACGTGGCGGAGGCGCTGCGCGCCGTCGAGGCCGCGGCCGGGCGGGCCCCGACCGAGATCCGCCTGCATCCCGGCCGGGGACGGAGCGCGACGACCGCGGTCACGGGCGCGGCGGGTGCGACCGACGACGACGAGGTCAGCGAGACCATCGACGTGGGGCTCACGGCGCAGCGCGGGGCGTCGGTGAGCGACCCCCTGGCTGCGGAAGGGCCGGGCGCGGAAGGGCCGGACGCGGAAGGGCCGGGCGCGGAAGGGCCCGATGCCGACGGGTTGGCCGGCGAGGGCTCCGCCGACGGCGAGACCGTCACCGTCAACCGGGTCGCGGCCACCCCACCCGTCACCTCACCGGCGCCCGCCGACGAGACCTCCGGGCCCGCCGCTGATGGCGATGGGCGGCATTCCTCGGTCGATCACCGCGGTGTCGCACCGCCGGCCGACGAGGCCGGCCCCGACGTGGCCGGCCCCGACGAGCCGCCTTCGGCTGGGGTACCGCGCCCGCGTCGACGCCGGACCCTCGTGATCGCAGCGGCGGTGGCCGTCCTCGTCCTGGTCGCCGTGGGAGCCGCGGTTCTCGGCGGTGGTGACGACGGTGGCAGGTCGTCGGATGCCACGGATGCCGCGGCCGGCGCGGGTGGCGCAACCGCCTCGAGCGCGCCGGACACCACGTCGTCGTCCCCGTCCACCTCCATCCCTACGGACCCGGTGGGCACCACCGCCTCGGTCGAGGTCGGGGACGGGCCGCGGGGCGTCGCGGTGGGAGCGGGTGCGGTGTGGGTGGCCAACTCGGCGTCGGGCTCGGTCTCTCGTGTGTCGCTGGACGGTGACGAGGTGGAGGCCACCATCGAGACAGGGGGCAGCCCGCGTGCGGTGACGGTGGCCGAGGGCTCGGTGTGGGTCACCAACGCCACCGAGGGCGTGGTGGCTCGGATCGATCCGGCCACCAACGAGCCCGTCGCCGAGGTCGAGGTCGGCAACGGGCCGTCGTGGGTGGCCGGCGGCGAGGGCAGCATCTGGGTGGCCAATGTGTTCGATGACAGCGTGTCGCGGATCGACCCCGCCACGAACGAGGTGGTCGCCACGATCACGGTCGGCGACGCGCCTTCGGGTGTTGCGTTCGGTGGGGGCTCGGTGTGGGTGGCCAACTTCGACAGTGAGACCCTGTCGAAGATCGACCCAGCGACCGACGAGGTGGTGGACACCGTCGCGGTGGAGGTCGGGCCGGGTGGCATCGCCACCACCGACGGCCGGGTGTGGGTGTCCGATACGGACGCGCAGACGGTGTCCGAGATCGACATCGGCGCCGGCCAGGTGATCGAGGTGATCGACTTCGGCCAGCGACCAGGCGGCCTCACCGCGGGTGATGGCTCGGTCTGGGTGTCCGCGACCGACTCGAACGAGGTCGTCCGCATCGACCCGGCCACCGCCACCGAAACGGATCGCTTCGCGGTGGGCACCGGACCGCGTGCCGTCGCTGAGGTGGGCGGTGTCGTGTTCACGGGCGACTTCGACGCCGGCACGGTCACCCGCGTGGTGGTCGGCGCCTGATCCACTCGGTGGTAGGCCCGGCGGGCGCGCCGGCGCCCCACCGACCGGGTCGCACCCGTCGTAGAGTCCGCCCATGCCTTCACGCCGCGAGCTCGTCCGCATGTCCGACGAGGAAGTCGACGCCTTCCTCCACCTGCGCCAGACCATGAACATCGCCACCTTCGGCCCCGACGGCAACATCCACCTGGTGGCCATGTGGTACGGGTTCGTCGACGGCAAGCCCGCGTTCGAGACGTTCACCAAGTCGCAGAAGATCCGCAACCTCAAGCGTGACCCGCGCATCACGGTGCTGGTCGAGGACGGTGAGCAGTACGAGGAGCTCCGCGGCGTCGAGATCGTGGGCACCGCCGAGGTCACCGAGGACCCCGAGGTGGTCATGCCGGTGGCCCGGTCGGTGGTGGAGCGCTACTTCCCCATCGAGAACCCGGACGACCTCGAGGCGGTGGCCATCGGGCTTGCCCACAAGCGCTCGGCGGTGATCATCAACGCCGAGAAGGTGGTCTCCTGGGACCACGGCAAGCTGGGCGGCACCTACTGACGTGGGCCAGTACGTCGAGTTCCCCAGCGAGGGTGGCGTAGGCCGCGGCTACCTGGCCACACCCGACCACGGCAGCGCCGGCCCGGCGCTGATCGTCCTCGGCGGCGGGCCGGGTCTCGATCGAGGAGCGATCGCGGCGTGCGACCGATTCGCAGCAGAGGGCTTCACGGCGCTGGCGCTCGAGCCCGCACATGGTGACGCGGACCCCGTCACCATCGACGGGCCCGGTGGCGCTGATCAAGGTCCTGCCATTGCATTCCTCGAAGACCATCCCATGGTGCACGGCAAGGGTGTCGGGATCCTCGGATTCGGGAAAGGGGCGATGCTCGCCATGGCGACCGCTCGGTTTGCGCCCGACGACGTGAAGGCGTGCGTGCCCTTCTACGGTTCCCCGCCCGTGGGCGAGTACTGGACCGGCTCCCCTGTGCCTGTGCAGGGTCATTTCTCGGGCCGAGGCGGAGCAGTGACGCCCGAAGACATCCAAGCGTTCGAGGCGCGACAGAGGGACGCTCGTCGGCCGGTCGAGGTCTTTGTGTACGACGCCGAGCCGGGCTTCTTCGACGAGACGTCGTCGACACACAACGCCGAGGCCGCTCATGAGGCGTTCATCCGAGCGCTGTCGTTCCTGCGGGCCCGCCTCGGATGACCCGGATGGGCGACTGCGACGAACCGGCGCCCGATCCTGTTGCTCTGACGACAAGATCAGGCGCCAGTTCACGGGGGTTCGGCCCGTGACCGAGCTCGCTCCGCTGGTCGCCGGCGGGATCGTCGAGCGGTACCTGCTGCTGGGCCTGCGCCTCGGGCGCCACCTCGACGGCCTCGTCGATGCCTACTACGGGCCGCCGGCGTTGGCTCGCCGGGCCGCGGACGAGGCACTGGTGCCGCTGGACGCGCTGGTCGCCGAAGCGGGCCGGATCGTCGCCGACCTCGACGCGCCGGGCGACGTGGACGGGCTCGACGCGGGCCGCCGCCGCTGGCTGCGGGCGCAGGCCGCCGGCCTGGTCACCACGGCATCCAAGCTCCGGGGCGACGCCATCGGGTACAGCGACGAGGTCGAGTCCTGTTACGGCGTGCGCCCCCAGCGTGTGCCCGAGGACCGGTTCGCCGAGGCGCACCGTGCGATGGACGAGGTGCTGCCGGGGTCCGGGCCCTTGGCCGAGCGGTACGCCACCTGGCGAGAGGCCCAGGCCGTTCCGCCCGAGAAGCTGGGCGCCGCCATCGAGTCGCTGGCCGACGACTTCCGGGCCCGCACCGACACGATGTTCGGCCTCCCAGAGGGCGAGCACGTCGAGTTCGAGCTCGTCCGGGACAAGCCCTGGTCCGGTTTCAACTACTACGAGGGCGGGTTGCGCAGCAGGGTGGCGATCAACGTCGACCTGCCGGTGCTCAGCCCCACACTGGCTCATCTGGTCGCCCACGAGGCCTACCCGGGCCACCACACCGAGCACTCCCGCAAGGAGGTCGGCCTCGTGCGCCGCCGCGACCACCTCGAGGAGACGATCTTCCTGGTCGGCACGCCCCAGTGCCTGCTGGCCGAAGGACTGGCCGACCTGGGTCTCGAAGTGCTCGTCGGTCCCCGCCCCGAGCCCGTCGTGGCCGAGCACCTGCACCCGCTCGCCATCCCGTACGACGCCGAGGTGGTCGCCCGGGTGAGCGAGGCGGCCCAGTCGCTCGACAAGGTGCGGGGCAATGCCGCCCTGCTGTTGCACGAGGACGGCGCCGACCCCGACGAGGCGGTCGCCTACCTGCAGCGCTGGTCGCTGCTGCCGAAGGCCCGGGCCGAAAAGGCCGTGCAGTTCCTGATGGACCCCACCTGGCGGTCGTACATCAGCTGCTACGTCGAGGGGCTGCCGTTGTGCCGCGAGTGGGTGGGCGGCGACCCCACCCGCTTCGAGCGCCTGCTGTCCGAGCCGATGACGCCGGCGCAGCTCCGCGCCGCTTGACCACACCACATCGCCCCCTCTCTCGTCGGAGCGGCTCGGCCATCCGGTTCGTCGGCGCCGCTGCTCCGCTCCGCTCGACACTGGCTCCTCCTTCGTCGGAGCGGCTCCGCCATCCGGTTCGTCGGCGCCGCTGCTCCGCTCCGCTCGACACTGGCTCCTCCTTCGTCGGAGCGGCTCCGCCATCCGGTTCATCGGCGCCGCTGCTCCGCTCCGCTGCGCAACGTTGATGGACCGTCTGCCTTGGTGCGGTCGAGCAACCCGGACCTACGATCGGCCCCATGTCCGAACGCACCCGCAACCTGCCGCGCCGTTCCTGCCTGTCGATCCCTGGCTCCAGCGAGAAGATGCTGGGCAAGGGGCCCAACATCCCCGCCGACATGGTCTTCCTCGACCTCGAGGACTCGGTGTCGCCCCTCGAGAAGGAGGCATCGCGGGCCAAGGTGGTCGACGCCATCAAGAACCAGGACTGGGGCGAGAAGGTGCTGTGCGTCCGGGTGAACGCCTGGGACACCGAGTGGACCGCCTACGACATCATGGAGGTGGTCGGCAACGCCGGCGAGCGCCTCGAGGAGATCATGTTGCCCAAGGTGCAGAGCGCGGCCGAGGTGGTGGCCATGGACCTGCTCCTCACCCAGGTCGAGCAGAAGGCGGGCCTTCCGATCGGCCACATCGGCATCGAGGCCCAGATCGAGACCGCTCGCGGCCTCATCAACGTCGAGGAGATCTGCGCCGCGTCGGCGCGCACCGAGACCATCATCCTCGGCCCGGTCGACTTCTCGGCGTCGATGGAGATGCCGTCGCTGCAGGGTGGCCTGCAGATCCCCGAGTACCCCGGCGACTACTTCCACTACCCGTTCATGAAGATCCTGATGGCGGGCCGGGCCAACGGCCTCCAGGTCATCGACGGCCCCTACGTGAAGGTGCGCGACAACGAGGGCTTCCGCGACTTCTGCACCCGTACCCAGATCCTGGGCTACGACGGCAAGTGGGCGCTGCACCCCGACCAGGTCACCATCCTCAACGAGGTGTTCGGCCCCAACCAGGAGCAGTTCGACCACGCCTGGGCCGTGCTCGACGCCTACGAGGAGGCCACCACCACCGGCGAGCGCAAGGGTGCGGTGATGATGGGCGACGAGATGATCGACGAGGCCAGCCGCAAGGTGGCCCTCAAGGTCGTCGCCCGCGGCGAGCGCGCCGGCTTCACCCGCACCGCCTGAGGTCGACGCCGAACCGAACGCCGAAGTCGAGGCAATGGCCCCTGGAACCCGGTGGCCATTGCCTCGAGAACGTCGGTGTCTTGAACTCGAGGCAATGACTGGCGGAACCCGG